>NZ_DDPA01000006.1:0-3430 GCF_002341965.1 Sphingobacterium sp. UBA2480
TCAAGGGCTTCTTGCGTTTAGGGACTTTCCTTGTGAAGTATCTCGCCTGTTCTAGAACTCCCATATCTAGGTTTTTTGTATATTGCTGTAAATATTACTTACTGGCCGTATGAGAATTTGTTTGATCATCGTCTGTCTTCTCTTGTTGAATGTGAGATCAGGTATTTGCCAAGATAGACAGGATTACATTTTTGTTTCTTATCAAAACTACCTTCCAACCCCGAAGATAGGTATTATCGATTTTTATAGGCAGTTAAATGAAAAATGGAAACGTGATATGGATATGCTTAATGATGAGGCTCATGTTGGATTCGAGGTTTATAAGGATAGCACTATCAGAGTTGTTTCTAGCAATTTTGGTCATGTAGATAAGACTGAAGAAATGAATCAAAAATTTTCGTCCATATCAAAGTGGATACCGGCAAATAAAGATGGTAGATCGACCAATATAGCGCGTGAATATATCATTCATCTTGGGGAAAGGTCCTCTATTGGGGAATTGGGGACATATACGCGGAGTAAGGATACAATGGTTGTCATCGATCCAGGTCATATCCAATTTATTGGCGGCAAATGGTTGAATGCACTGTATTATCAAACACTTGATTATTTTTATACAAATGGCAGGCTAAAAAGAATTGAAATATTGGTTTCAAGAAATAGGAATAGGTTTTATGGCTATTTGTCATTTAAAGAATTTGAACAATTTTTCGTATTCTATTACGGTTTACCTACTTATTATGATAATTCTCCCGGTTTAGCTGTTAAAAGCAGTTATTTTGATTTGGAGAATGCAGTTAAGGATAGTTTGTATAAATTATCTTGGGAAGATTTTCGTGATGGCCGTATCAGTTTAACATTTGATCCTGAGAAAGTAATGGTCACATATGATTTTTATTGAGTAACTTTGCAGCGCAATGGGTACATTATTGGACAACGGAATTAAACCGTATAATCATTACGGGGCTTATTTAAAGCAAAAGTATAACGGACAGAAAGTGTTTAAAGTGATTGTGGATGGTAATTTTACCTGCCCCAATCGTGATGGTAGTAAGGGCTATGGTGGTTGTACGTACTGTAATGTAGATTCTTTTACACCGGATACTGCCCGGAAAATTCCTTCTATACGCGAGCAGGTGGAATCGGGTATTGAAAGAGCACGTAATAGCTATGGCGCTGAGAAGTTTATTATTTATTTCCAGCCAAATACAAATACATATGCGCCGACTCATCTACTGAAGATGATGTATGATGAGGCTTTAAGTATTGATCCTGAAAATACTTTGGGTCTTTCTGTGGGTACACGTCCTGATTGTTTGGATTTTGAAAAGATTGCATTGTTGGAGTCTTACACAGATCGTTACGATGTAGATTTGGAGATGGGTATGGAATCTATCTACAATGATACATTGGAGCAGATCAATAGAGGCTGTTCTCACGACGAATTTGTTCAGGCCATGAATATGCTGAAAGATACTCCGTTGGAGCTTTGTGTGCATACCATCTTTGGCTTCCCGTGGGAATCTGAAGAAATGATGTTGAAATATGCAGATGAAATCAACCGCTTTCCACAAATTAAATTTGTGAAGTTGCATCACTTACATATTGTAGAGGGATCTATTATGGGCGTTAAGTTCAAACGTGAGCCTTTTGAACTTTTCTCGATAGAAGGTTATACGGAATTCTTAGCAAAGTTTATTCCTCGATTGCGTCCTGATCTGATCATTCAACGTATTTTCGGGATTGCAGATAAAGAATTGTTAATTGCTCCGAATTGGGGCTTACCGAAATCAGGTATTCAAACATACATCGATAAGGGATTGGAAGCACGTCAGATCGTGCAGGGGAGTCTTTTTTAGCCGTTCCTAATATTTTATACTCTTTTGATAGATCATTGTATGCTATCGCGTTTAATGAATATATTCAGCGCTATAAAAACAGCAAAGGCTTCTCTAATGAAGCCTTTGCTGTTTACCTACAAAAAAAGGGTACGATTACCATCTTTATTTAGCCCTCAACAATTGTTTTTAGATCGGCTGGAGAGTAATTGATGGATTTTAACGTTTTATTGTCAGCTGTTCTGAATACCAGAAATTTGCCATCAACTTCTTTATAATAGGATTCTACACCTTTTAATTTATAGTGCTCCTGTGTAGCGATGGCTTCTGCTTCGTCTTTACATGCTTTGCTCATATTGGAACGTTGAACTTCATCAAAAAGAGCAGAGAATTTATCTTTTAAACCAAATTCTAATACCGCTCCAGCAAGTACATATTGAATGTCACATAGCGCATCTGCAATCTCGACCAAATCTTTATCCTGGATGGCCTCTTCTAATTCTTTTAATTCCTCAGCGATCAACGATACCCGTAAGGCACATCTTTGTTCAGATGGAATAGTAGGCGTGTCTAGGATTGGATGTTGGAATGTTTTATGGAATTCCGCAACGGATGAAAGTGTTTTCGGATCAGTCATATTCTTTGTTTTATTATTTGAAAGAGCAAATATAAAAAATAAAGGACGGTTAACTGAATGACCGTCCTTTATTTTTATTTATCTGCTTAAGCGATTAAATCAGGTGCTTTAACTGCACGATTTCACGCTCTTCTAAATATCTCCAACGGCCACGTGGAAGGTCTTTTTTCGTTAAGTTTGCATAAACCACACGATCCAATTTAACGACTTCATATCCCAGTGACTCAAAAATACGACGTACGATACGATTTTTTCCCGAGTGGATTTGGATACCGACTTCACGTTTCGATCCGCCTTGAACATAGCTCAAGTCATCTGGTTTAATTACACCGTCCTCTAATTCGATACCAAAGCTGATTTTGTTAAAATCGCCTTGTGTAAGGCTTTTGTTTAACTCGACATTATAGATTTTGCTGATGCTGTTGCGCGGGTGTGAAAGTTTTTCAGCAAGACTACCATCATTTGTCATCAAAAGTAGTCCTGTTGTGTTTCTGTCAAGACGACCAACAGGATAGATTCTTTCTTTTGTCGCTTTGGAAACAAGTTCCATTACGGTATGACGCTCCTGCGGATCATCTGTAGTCGTGATATAATCTTTTGGTTTGTTCAACAAAACATAAACATTTTTTTCACGTTTTAGACGTTCGTTGTTGTAACGGATTTCATCTGTTGCAGGATCCACCTTGGTACCCAATTCCGTAACAGGTTCTCCATTTACCCAAATAACACCAGCAGTGATAAGCTCATCCGCTTTACGTCTTGAACAGATACCAGCATTGGCGATGTAACGATTTAAACGAACTAAGCCGTCATCTTCTGCATCCTCTGCTTTTTTCTTTGGACGTTTAATATATTGTTTATCACCAAAGTTTTTGTTGTCGTCAAAATTTCTACTTTTATCGCCATCAAACTTTCTGTTAGAAGGTCTTGAAGAGTCATTTCTGTCTGAACGTTT
>NZ_DDPA01000006.1:3481-371597 GCF_002341965.1 Sphingobacterium sp. UBA2480
ATTTCTGTCTGAACGTTTGAAACTATCTCTTTTATCAAAAGAACGCTCTGAACGGTCAAAAGATCTTGAGGAATCATTTCTATCTGTACGTTTGAAACTATCTCTTTTATCAAAAGAACGTTCTGAACGGTCAAAAGATCTTGAAGAGTCATTTCTATCGGAACGTTTGAAGTTATCTTTTTTGTCAAAAGAACGTTCTGATCTATCAAATTTATTGAAGGAATCTTTTTTGTCAAAAGATCTTGAAGAATCATTTTTATCAAATGAGCGGCCTCCTCTACCAAAGGATTTTTCTGAATTATCTTTTGAACGGAAGGAATTGTTATCTCCTCGGAAGGAAGGTTTGTCTGAGAATTTTTTAGATCCGAATGATCTGTTCTCACGATTATCATCTTTTCTGAAAGAGCCTCTTTCAGATTGGTCATTCGACCCATATGATTTTTTTCCGAAACTATTGTTCTTATCGCCTCTAGATTTGAAACTATCTGAGTTGCCTCGTGACTTTCTGGAGTTGTCATCACGACTGTTCCTTTTATTGCTGAATGGCATTGTGTTTTGCTAAAATGTGAACGACAAAGTTAGGTATAATTTTGGGTTTTGCGAAAAAATCCTTATCTTTTTGTCTTTTCTTGAATTTGCTGCGTTTTTACGCTAACAAAGCCGCTTTAAGTTGTCTAGAATGTAACTATTTGTTTTTTAAATAAATAGTGTTTACCTTTGTACCCTTGAATTTGAACCAAGCTATTTTTTGATCGATTGCAGTCGTGGATAGGGTAGCATTAAGGGAGTGAATGATAAGAAAGAAAGTTTTATGTAGTAGTTTGATTTTGTTTGCTTTATTGCTGTCAAAGTTATACTCAACCCCACACAACAATGCTTCAAACGGCGATAAGATCGTTGAACCGAAGCTCGTAGTAGTTCCCGTTCATCATGGGGATGAAGAAGAAAAAAAAGAAAAAAGCAATTCCTTTGAATCGTATATGAATTCATTGACATTTGCCGAAGATTCATTACCGATGGATCGTCCGCTTGTGGAAAGTAAATTGCGTAAATTTTTCAGTCGATTCTCGTTTAAAAAAACAGGATCGTACGATATGCACAAAAAGGCAGAGACCTACTTGCCTATGATTGCAAAGATCCTTAAATCACATGGTATTCCGGAAGATTTCAAGTACATTCCATTGGTGGAAAGTGGCCTTAGTAAAGCTGTTGTTTCATCGAAGGGAGCTGGTGGCTATTGGCAATTTATGCCGGCAACAGCCCGTTTGTATGGATTAAAAGTCAATGGTACGGTAGACGACCGAAAGGATCTTGTTAAATCTACGCATGCTGCAGCGAGATACCTCAAATACCTCTATGGCCAATTTGGTAACTGGACCTTGGTTGCTGCGGCGTATAATGTTGGTGATGGCAGTTTAAGAGGTTCTATAAGAAGACAAAAAAAGGACGACTATTTTGCCTTGAAATTGAATAATGAAACGGGTTCGTATGTGTACAAACTTGTTTCTATGAAGGAAATTATCGAACATCCACAGAAGCATGGCTATTCACGTTATGCCAATAAAGAAAGTGAGACGTTGGATAAGGAACCGAACATGCTGTAAAATAGTGTACTTCACAATAAAAAGGGCTTCCCACTGCATAGTGGAAAGCCCTTTTTATTGTACTGTCTTTAATCAGACCTGTAGTATTGTTCTATTTTTACCTCAGATCGACGATGTCGAAGCCTTTATAATCATTTTTGTTGAATACGAATAGACTACCGGAAAGCGCCTTATTACCTTCCTGAGAAGTTAATGTATACGTATAGCGATTACCACTTTTATCAAATACGGTGGTATCATAGATCAGACTGCTTGCTTTGTTAATGCGCAGCTTGATCTTTGAATAGTTTTTTTTGCTATCAAGAGGACTTAATTCAACAACACTTAGTGTAAGCCCTTTTACCTTTTCTGTATTGGTCAAGGTATATTTAAAACCGGTGGTATAAAAGCTGAATATATTTGTTGGATTGATCTCGTTGGTCGAATTGCTTGCTTCTGAGATTTCAACTTCTTTTTCCGCTTTCATGATATTCCACTGTGTCTTGGAATCCGATATCAATACTTGATTTTTGGTATTGAGCTGGTACTTGTTGTTACTCTTGTCCAGGTATATTGTTCCGGCATCAGTATGCGAGCCGCCATTAGCTTGTTTAATATCTAATGAGAAATTGGCCTGTATTGTTTTGTATGCATTGTACTTTTGGCTTACTTTCGTCAGTAGCGCCTTGGCAGCAGCGTCATTTTGTGCATAACTGTTTTGGCTGTATGCCATGATTAGCAGACCTACAATAAACCATACTTGTTTTTTCATCTTAGTTGTCCTTTCTTAACGTCTCCAAAAATTGTTCTAATGAATACTCATCTGGATAAAGCACTTCGCGGGCCTTACTTCCTTCAAATGGACCTACAATTCCTGCAGCTTCCAATTGATCGATGATTCGTCCTGCTCTGTTATAACCCAATTTTAATTTACGTTGGATTAATGACGTAGAGCCTTGCTGATGCATGACAATCAATCGGGCAGCTTCTTCGAACAACTGATCGCGGTCTTTTGGATCAAAATCTACACTACCAGAACCATCTCCGTTTTCGTCTACGTACTCCGGAAGCATAAATGCCGAAGGATAGCCTCGTTGCGCACCGATGTAATCGGAAATTTGTTCAACCTCAGGCGTATCCACAAAAGCACATTGAATACGTATCAAATCACTTCCAGTCGCTAGAAGCATGTCACCCCGACCGATCAACTGATCTGCACCGCCTGTATCTAGAATGGTCCGTGAATCGACTTTCGACAACACACGGAATGCCAGACGTGCAGGGAAGTTGGCCTTGATTGTACCGGTAATGATATTGACAGAAGGACGCTGGGTTGCAATAACCAGGTGAATTCCTACCGCACGGGCCAATTGTGCCAATCGTGCAATCGGTGTTTCGACCTCTTTTCCTGCTGTCATCATCAAGTCGGCAAACTCATCAACAATAAGAACGATATATGGTAAGAATCGATGACCCTCCTCAGGGTTTAATCTGCGATTGATAAATTTTGCATTATATTCCTTTAAATTCCGTACCTGCGCATTTTTTAACAAATCATAACGTTGATCCATTTCTATACAGAGGGAATTTAAGGTGTTGATTACTTTCTTCGTATCGGTGATAATCGCATCTCCGTCGTCAGGCAATTTTGCAAGGAAGTGGCGCTCTACTTTTTTGAATAGAGAAAGTTCCACTTTCTTAGGGTCAACAAGGACAAATTTTAGTTCGGCTGGATGTTTTTTATACAGTAGAGAGGTAAGAATCGCGTTAATACCTACTGATTTACCTTGCCCGGTAGCCCCCGCAACCAGAAGGTGAGGCATTTTAGCTAAATCGGCAATATACACTTCATTTGAAATTGTCTTACCTAAAGCGATCGGGAGATCCATATCTGTTTTCTGAAACTTCTCCGTAGCAAGGACCGATCGCATGGACACCATTTCCGGACTGGAGTTTGGTACCTCAATACCAATAGTTCCTTTTCCGGGCATCGGTGCAATGATCCGGATACCTAAGGCCGCAAGACTTAAGGCAATGTCATCTTCCAGATTTTTGATTTTTGAAATCCGTACACCTGGTTTTGGTATAATTTCATACAAAGTCACCGTTGGTCCTATCGTTGCCTTGATGCTTTCGATCTCGATGCTATAGTTTCTCAGTGTATCAACAATCCTATTTTTGTTCGCTTCGAGTTCCTGTTGATTGATGGTAATTTTACCACCACCATAGTCCTTCAATAAATCCAATGCCGGATGTTGGTAGCCAGAAAGATCCAATTTTGGGTCATACTGTCCGAATTGGGCCACAAGATCACTGGCGGTAATTTCTTTTTCCTCTTTGATATCTTCGACCACCAGACCGGGTACTGCATCGGGTTCAATAATAGCTTCTGGCTCTCGTTGGGGTTCTGCTTCGATTTTCGGCGCTTGATATTCCTGGATTAACGGTAAGTCTTCGGCTTCAAATTCTTCATTTGGCTGATCAATTGTAAAACTGATTGAAGGTGTATTCTCTGTTCTTTCAAGCGGACTATCGTCGAAGGTGAGCACCACTTTGTCCTTCGGATCAATTTGTACTTCGGGTACAGGGTGATGCGTAAAGGCAGGACGCTGAAGTTCTTCCTGTACCTCTTTGTCCCGAGCAGATTGAAATCGCTCATTGATTGACGTTGACCGTTGGAAAGATTCTCGCACCGACTGGATGGAATCATCTTCAATATGAATTTTGTTTCTAAGATTTTGTGGAGCGTATTCATCCTCATCCTCTTCGTCCGTATCTTCAGAGAATGACTTGGATTTCCTGTTACTGAATAGGACAAATTTAAAATCGAGGTTGTAAAGTAAGATCAATGTCGTCAGGTAGGCAAAAGCCAATATACAGCCAACGCCGACAATGCCAACTTGTGCTTCCAGTAATTTATTGGTCCAAAAGCCAAATTTACCCTCGAGCATATGCGGTGTATCGGCCATAAATCCATGCAGGAAGCCTAAAGTTACCGAGATAAAAACGATAGCAACAAAAGAATAGACTACAGTACGGTACAAAGGAAGTAATGATTTCTTGAACAACAAGCGATATCCTAAAATGAATAATACGGGGATAAAAAGAAAAGATGCGACGCCAAACCATTCGTACATGAATTGGTTGGCTAGCAATGCGCCAAATTTCCCTAGTTTATTATCGACAACGGGTAGATCAACAGCTTCATCATGAATTTCTTCTGCGGATCGGAATAATGTCGACCATCCACCATTGGTTTTTGCAATATAACTTTGATCGTCTTCCCAAGTGAATAAGTAGGAGACGAAAGCTGTAGCAAATGCCAATGAAAGTAAGATCAATAAAATCCCTAATATCTTGATAGCCTTTTGCTGTGCATCAGAATAATCTCTTGGTACACTGTTTTTTTGACTTTTTTCTTTTTTAAATGTTGTCGATTCCTTTTGAGGGGCACGTTTGCCGGAAACTGAATTCCCTGTCTGCCTAAATGTATTTCCTTTATTTGACATTGAAAAGCTCACAATTATACTGCTTACAAACTTAGTTATTTTGATAGTATTTTAAAGATGCTGATCGCCTATTATTTTAAGTTTGTCGTTTTTTATGAATGAATAAATTTAGATGTAGCTAAAAAGCTTGATAGGTATAATGGCTAGCAAATACTATGCCCTGCAAGTGGGGTGGGCTAAAGAATATGGGATATGGCTAAAGATTGTTTCTGTTTTTGCCTATTCTTTAGAGTTGCTCTAAAATATGTAGTTTTACGAATAAAATAAGAGATAGCATGAACAAGTTTGAAATACGAAAAGCGACATTAACTGATAAAGGACGGATTTGGGAAATTATACAACAAGCAATTGCCCTCAGGAAAGAACAAGGTAGCCGACAATGGCAAGATGGTTATCCGAATGAAGATGTGGTTCAGTCGGATATTGATAAGGGCTACGGGCATGTCGTTGAAGTGGAGCGTAGGATTGTAGGTTATGTTGCTATTATTTTTGATGTCGAACCTGCATATAATGATATTGACGGAAAATGGTTAAGTGATGGTTCTTATGTCGGTATACACCGACTGGCCTCGGCGCAGGATCCGCATATGAAAGGTGTGGGGACGGCTATTATGTCCGGGGTGGAAGAGATAGCCATCGATCATGGCGTTTATAGTATTAAGGTGGATACTAATTTTGACAATGGGGGTATGCTGCATGTGTTCGAAAAGTTAGGGTACCGCTATTGCGGGGAAGTACATTTTAGGGGAGCGTCACGCAAAGCATTTGAAAAACTATTAAAATAACCGAACCGATTTCTTCTGCGGAGGAAGAATAACATTGGATTTCATAAAAAAGTCCCTTTTACTTTGTTCAAAAGGGACTTTTTTATGTTTATGGATTATTAAATCAGGATACTGCTGATCATTAATCTGCAATAATCAAGTAGTAATTCTTTTTACCGCGTTGTGCAACAATATATTTATTGTTTACAAGGTGATTGTCCGTAATCGAATCTTCAATATCGGTTGCTTTTTCTCGGTTGATAGAAACGCCGCCGCCCTGAAGCATTTTGCGGGCTTCACCTTTTGACGGGAATACCTGTGTCTGAACAGCTAGTAAATCAAGAATATTGATGCCTGCTGCGAGATCTGCTTTAGCGACCTGAAACTGCGGAATGCCTTCAAATACCTCTAAAACTGCGTCGTGATCTAAGTTGTTTAAGAATTCTAAAGAGCCATTTCCAAAAAGAAATTCAGAAGTTTTGATCGCAGTTTCGTACGCTTCTTCGGAGTGGGTACGAATGGTGATATCTTTTGCCAGTGCTTTTTGAACTAAACGTAAGTGTGGCGCTGCATCATGTTCTGCAATAATGGACTCAATTTCTTCCTGAGGTTTGAGTGTAAAAATTTTGATCCAGTTTTTAGCATCATCATCTGACGTATTCAACCAAAATTGGTAGTACTTATACGGAGAAGTTTTTTTTGGATCTAACCATATGGCACCAGATTCGGTCTTTCCAAATTTCTGGCCGTCGGCTTTTTTGATTAATTGCGTCGTGATGGCATAGGCTGTTCCCTGATCTTGGCGACGGATCATTTCGCTTCCTGTTACGATGTTACCCCATTGGTCCGACCCGCCCATTTGAACTTTACAGTTGTGGTGCTTCCAAAGATAGTAGAAGTCATATCCTTGAATCAATTGATAGGTAAACTCTGTAAATGAGAGACCATTGTCGCCTTCCAGACGTTTTTTTACAGAATCTTTTGACATCATATAGTTAACGGTAATCATTTTACCGATATCACGAATAAAATCCAAAAATTTAAAATCTTTAAACCAGTCGTAATTATTAACCATTTGGGCGTCATTTTCCCCTTCTCCAAATTCAAGAAATTTGCCTAACTGCTTTTTCAGACAAGCGACATTATGCTGTAAGGTAGCTTCGTCCAACAAGTTACGCTCTGCAGATTTGAAAGAAGGGTCTCCGATCATGCCTGTTGCTCCTCCAACCAGGGCAACTGGTTTGTGGCCTGCATTTTGGAAATGGATCAACGTCATGATTTGCGTCAAGTGTCCTACGTGTAGAGAGTCGCCTGTGGGATCAAAGCCGATATAACCAGCGACTTTTTCTTTATTCAGTAAGTCTTCAGTGCCTGGCATAATATCTTGCAACATGCCTCTCCAACGTAATTCTTCTACAAAGCTCATTGTTAAATGGATTTAATTTTTTAATTTACAAGATGCAAAGATAGGAGATTAAGCGTATATTGAGCGAATAATTTCCCATAAAAGCACACGCTAATAAGCTGGTATGAATTTTTTATCACATTTCTATTTTGAACGGTTTGCAACTAATCCCGAACGTATGGTGGGTGGATTGTTACCCGATCTATTAAAAAATGCGGATAAATCCTTTATGCTAAAACCGCGTCAGTATGAAGATGAGCTCTTGGACAATCCTTTACTGGAACAATTGTACATAGGCTGGAACCGTCATATCGAGGTCGATCGTCTATTTCACAATTCACCTTACTTTTTTCATCATACACATCAGCTGAAACTAAAAATCCAGTCTAGTTTAGCCGGGCTGCCTATCCGTCCGTCCTTTATGGCCCATATTGCGTTGGAGCTATTGTTGGATCATATCCTAACACAAAATAAAGCGGTCTCCATCGATAAATTCTACGCTGCACTGGTACATGTCAATGAAGATGCTGTTCGGAAGTTTTTGAAAATTAATCAGCTGAGTGATATTCCTAAGTTTGAAAAGTTCTATCATCAGTTTATTGAGTGGGCGTATATTTATGACTATGCACAGGTAGAAAAAATTGCTGGTGCGCTTTTCAATATTTGTAAGCGATTGTGGAAATTTGAAGTTTCAGTGGAGCAAAGACAGCTTCTGACAGAACAGCTGATTTCCTATTTACATACGCAGATGACCGATTATCAAGAAATTTACCAGTATATTCAATATGAGCTGGTGGACTTTAATTAGTCTGTCAGAAAATACCAATAGTATAAGACCTTGAAAATATTTATTTTCGCATAATTTTAAGTATCAAAAACTAAATTTACATGTCACATAGACTTTTTCGGAAGAAAAGTGTTGATCAGATTCTGCATGACACTCAAAAAGAGGAGGGGACGGGCCTTGCAAAGGTATTGGGGGTAACAGATCTGGTTTCGTTGGGTATCGCCGCTATTGTAGGGGCTGGAATCTTCAGCACAATTGGATTGGCGAGTTATGAAGGTGGACCGGCGGTATCACTCCTCTTCGTTTTTACGGCTTTTGCCTGTGTTTTTACGGCATTGGCCTATGCGCAATTTGCTAGTACAGTTCCTGTGTCTGGCTCAGCATATACATACGCTTATGTGGCCTTTGGTGAGTTGTTTGCATGGATTATAGGTTGGGCATTGGTCTTGGAGTATGCTGTTTCCAACACGGTTATTGCCATTTCCTGGTCGCAGTATTTTGTCTCCATGCTGGAGGGCTTTGGACTCCACATACCGGCTTGGTTGTCCATGGCGCCAGGCTATGCTTATGATGCTGTAGAGAAGATGAACCAACATGGTGCGGCTGCACTGACCGCAATCGACCAACATGGTCTGGATGCTTTTAATAATGCACCACGAATAGGAGGACTGCCTATTATTTTCGATTTACCAGCAGGTGTCATTACATTTTTGGTTACTTGGTTGGTTTATATCGGAATCAAAGAGTCCCAGAAAGCGAGTATGATTATGGTTATGATCAAGGTAGCGATTATCCTGGCCGTAATTTTTGGGGGTATATTTTTCATTAAACCTGAAAATTGGACACCTTTTGCGCCGAACGGCCTCAAAGGTGTACTCGGAAGTGTGGCCGCGGTTTTCTTTGCCTTTATCGGATTCGATTCGATCTCCACAACTGCCGAAGAGTGTAAAAACCCGCAGCGCGATCTACCTAAGGCGATGATCTATTGCCTATTGATTTGTACTGTATTGTATGTTGCTATTACCTTAGTCTTGACGGGGATGGTTAATTACACCGAATTAAATGTGAAGGATCCGCTTGCTTTCGTGTTTAAATATGTGGGCTTTGACCATATGGCCGGAATTATATCGGTGACCTCTGTGATTGCCATCACCAGTGCCTTGCTGGTGTATCAATTGGCGCAACCAAGAATCTGGATGACGATGAGTCGGGATGGTTTGTTGTGGAAGAAGTTTGCGACCATTCACCCAAAATATAAAACACCTTCGTTTGCAACTATTGTAACGGGTTTGGTGGTTGCTATCCCTTCGTTATTTTTTAAAATGGATTTCTTTGTGGATTTAACGAGCGTCGGTACCTTTTTTGCCTTTATACTTGTGTGCGCCGGTGTATTGTATATGGATTATTCGGGTTTATCGGCAAAATCCAAATTTAAAGTTCCTTACATCAACGGTAAGTATTTGGTTGGTGCAGGGCTACTGATTGCTATTGTGTTTATTTTTAGCTATGCGCAAGAAACGATACAGGATTGGAAATCGCTTACCATCCTTGAAATTCTAGAACATAAAATGTTGGTCATCATATTTTGGTTAACTTGGCTTGGACTGGGGATTTATAGCTTTAAAATGAACTTTTCCCTATTGCCTGTCGTTGGTATTCTGATCAATCTGTATTTAATGACGGAGCTGGGGGCAAGTAACTGGATAATATTTGTGATCTGGCTCGTGATTGGATTGGCTGTATATTTTATGTATGGCTATAAACATTCAAAGTTAAATAAACAGGCGCAAGCCTAGTATAGGAGAAGCGTCGTACAGTAATGGATCAAAGAAAAGGAGCTATCTGCATAAAAGATAGCTCCTTTTTTTTGAATATCATGGACTTATTAGAATCTCCATAAAAGGATCCGGCTTACCTTATTACCTTGTTCCATGCGGATCACTTCGGTCTCTTTTACGTTTATTTTCTTTAGTTTGTGTTGTAGAAAGCGAATGTCTTCGCGGTGGGCAACTAATGTTGTGAACCATTTTACTTGATCTTTGTGAAATTGGCTTTCAAAGATCATGCGTGACAAGAACGCTTTTTCACCACCATCGCACCATAACTCGCTTCCTTGTCCAGAAAATGCCTGTGTGACCGGTTTTTCGTCTATTTTAGCGTCTTTGATACCTGTGGTCTTACGGATGGACTGCTGTAAAGCCTCGGTTTGAGAACTAAAAAATGGGGGATTACAGATCACCACATCATATTTTTCCCCTGGAAGAATAATGTCTTTAAATATGGCTTTGGGATTATTTTGGAGACGGATTTGTATGCTCTTTTTTAAGCTCATATTTGTCCGTGTTATCTCGATGGCGTTTTTGTATGCACTCTTGATGATTTCAGACCCTACAAAGCTCCATCCATACTCCTGATGTCCGATGATGGGGTAGATACAATTTGCACCAACACCGATATCGAGGACGTGGATGTTTCCGCCTTTTGGAATTTCACCATTATTGTCCCTTGCAAGAACGTCTGCGATATAATGAATATAATCTGCCCGGCCCGGAATAGGGGGGCAAAGATTCTCTTTGGGGATATCCCAGTGTTGAATGTGGTAATATTTTTTTAGAAGTGCCTTGTTTAACGTTTTAACAGCATCGGGGTTGTTAAAATCGATGGACTTTACTTTATACGCATTTTCTATAACAAAATCTTTGAGCGAAGGTTCCACTTTGCTCAATTCTTCAAAATTGTAGTTATCGAGATGTCTATTTCTAGGATGTAATTTCTTTTTTGGATTAGCGTCTGCCATGATGTATTATTTGCAACAAAAGTAATGCAATTCTATTGAATAAAAAAGGTGATGCTTGAGCATCACCTTGAGGAGTCTTAATCTTTCCGTATGAGATGGACCTCTGAAGTCTGTGGAAAATTGAGCGGAACCCGTTCAATTGTAACAAAGCTGGAATCTAAACCAAAACCTTTTTCTTCGGACAAACTCATTTTTTTGAGGTAACCATAGATGTCCATAATTACTTTTTCTATCCATGTCATCTGGTTGGTTTTGGAGAGTACTTTTTCCAAAACAACAAACTTAAAGTCACCAGGAATATTGTGTTTACGTAGGGTGTCGTATTGACTGGTGATGTCAATTTCACCTTTTTTCACCATTTCCTCAACTACTTTTCTGAACAGTAGACTGATGCGCTGTTCCTCTCTAAAGCCAAGTTTAAAATCAACCCGTATTAACTTACCGGGGATAAGCTGATCGATTGAATATTCTTTTGTATGTGGATGATCCATCACATCAACGTGGACGAGCCAATATACATCCGCACGCTTTGGCTTTTTATTAATAATTGAATAAATAATTTTAGCCTCTATCTCGGATTTGAAATTTGCACTTGTCAGATAGACCAAATGCGACGCATAGGGAGGGACCGATTTGTCCTCGCTCAATTCGGAGATAATGGGGTAATATTTATTGATGTTAATGAAGTTAACAAAACGATTTTTAATTTTTCGCGCTGTGTACCAGCAATACATTGTTATATATAGCGCAGTGGCAAGCAGAAGAGTCAACCAACCGCCATGGGCTATTTTAACACCATTTCCTATTAAGAAAGTTAGTTCAATAACAAAATAAGCAATCAAAAATACCGCAATTAGTACACGGTTGACTTTTTTCATGGCGAGGAAGTATCCCATTAAAATCGTGGTCATCAATACCGTTAAATTGATCGCAAGACCATAGGCTGCATCCATTCGGCTTGATTCTTCAAAAACCCAGATGACAATCATACAGCCGACCCATAAAATTAAATTGATGGATGGTACATACAACTGACCTTTATGTTCACTGGGGTAGCGGATAGCCACCTTAGGCCATATATTCAACCGTACTGCTTCCGAAATTAGGGTATATGATCCGGATATCATGGCTTGACTGGCGATGACCGCTGCAATCGTCGCGATGGCGATACCGTAGCCTATAAACCAATCGGGCATGATTGAGTAGAACGGATTTTCACCTCCAAGGACACGTCCTTCCTGTGTCAATAACCAGGCTCCTTGTCCGAAATAATTTAGTATAAGTGTGATTTTTACGTAGATCCAGCTGATGCGGATATTGTTTTTACCGCAGTGTCCCATATCCGAATACAATGCTTCGGCACCTGTAGTACATAAAAACACTGCACCGATCAGTAATAGCGAATGGGGGTAGGTAATCAAAATATGGAAAGCATAATAGGGGTTGATCGCTTTCATCACTTCTGGTGCGAGGTGAAGATGAGATAAACCGATTACACCAATGATTGTAAACCAGATGGTCATCAATGGGCCGAAAACCTTTCCTACAACAGATGTTCCAAATCGTTGGATAATAAACAATAAGGAGATAATTGTAACTACAATAGGTACTGTAGGTAATCCTGGGAATTTGAGATCCAAACCTTCAATAGCCGAGGATATTGTGATGGCAGGGGTGATCATTCCGTCCGCTAACAAGGTCGCTGCACCGATCATCGCCGGGAAAATTAACCAAGGGGCTCGTTTGCGTACCAATGAATAGAGGGATAGGATACCGCCTTCACCTTTATTGTCTGCCCGGAGTGTGATCCAAACATACTTTACTGTTGTCTGGAGCGTCAGTGTCCAAAAAACACAGGATAGCCCGCCCAAGACTAAGTCCTTTTGAATGGCTCCTTGTCCCATGATTGCTTTGAAAACATACAATGGAGAAGTTCCGATATCTCCAAAAACGATTCCTAAACTGATCAATAATCCGGCGAAACTCACCTTATTGATACTGTTGTGATGACTGTTGTCTGCCATTTATCAATTATTTTATTTCAAAATATACTGCAAAAATATACTTTTTGCCTGTACTTTAAGTAGGTACATTTCCTGCGCCAAATTTTAGCATTTACTTTGACATGCGCAAGAGCTGTTAAAATTTGTTAAAAGAAACTTAGAATGAATCTATTTGCTGAAAAACTTTTAAACAAAATACTAACTTTGTTGTTGATAATTCAAATAGTTAGCGTTATATTTGATTAAACCGTAACCAGTATTTGAAGTCTAATTTAACACTATGGGGAGAAATCTACTTAAAGCAGCTTGTTTAACACTTTTATCCGCACTGACATTGTGTAGCGGGTTGACTCGGGTGTATGCAAAGTCTCCTTATGACCATACTATTTCGCAACATATTTGGGACGGCAGTGAGGCATTCGGAGAAGATAATAACATCAAGGAGACAGAGAAACTTATCAATAATGTGAAGGTTTTCTACAATCCGATTGCTGAACAAATAAATCTTTCTTTTAAATTGGCAAAATCGTCGAGTGTGTCTATCAAAGTAATGGATGCATTGGGCAATGAGATTCTCCAATTAATGAATGGTAATCTGGATTCAGGAATTCAAAATCTTTCCTTTGAGCATGGTGGAAAATTAACGACAGGATTTTACTTTGTACGCGTAGTTGCAGGTTCGGAAACTGTGGTGAAAAGATTTTCTATTCGATAAGAAAGTAACATTTTTCGATAAAAAGGTAATTTGTAATGTACGTTCATTCGTATACATAAAACAGCAAAGGGGATCATTTGATCCCCTTTGCTGTTTTATGTATAGCTTGATTTGTTAATTTTGGTCTTGTTGTAGTTCTTCGATCCACAATCCATCATCTTGAATGATCTTGATCAATTCATCTAAGGCATGGGCTGAACTCACATTTTTCTTAACCACCTGCTGACCTCTATATAATGTCACTTTATCAGGGCCCGCCCCAACATAACCATAGTCTGCATCTGCCATTTCTCCAGGGCCATTAACAATACAGCCCATGATTCCAATTTTTAAGCCTTTTAAGTGATTGGTACGGCTTCGGATCATCTGCGTGGTTTCTTGGAGATCAAATAAGGTTCTGCCACAGCTTGGACAGGAAATATATTCTGTCTTGGATATTCTGGATCGTGTCGCCTGTAAAATTCCGAACGAAAGTGAGGCGATATTTTCCAATGCCGTTGCCGGAGAGTCAATCCAAATTCCTGAACCTAAACCATCGATTAATAATGCGCCTAGATCTGTAGAAGCGTACAGCTGTATTTTTGATATCGGTTCTTCGGGATTCATAAAATCACCAATGGGTCCTGAGAATTCTTCCGCCAAATAAGAACGCTTGATAATGACAGGATTGTCAATACCGATTTCCTGCAGATTTCGAAAGAACTGTCTTTGATCTGCCATACCGTGCAAGTAATCGGTTTCTACGATAAATACGATTGTTTTGTCTAGCTGTAAGGATTCAAACAATGGGGTTAATAAATCTGAATTACAGATTTTGACCATATTCAGGACTTTATCCTTATTGTTTGACTTTACGAATTCTTCTAAGGTAAAGAGCGGATGAATATTGGTTTGATCGGTAAGTTTTGACCAGGTATTATAGTTATATACTTGCTTCAGATTTGCCGGCATCGTAAAGGATGGTAAACTGTCTGCGAGATAAACAAAGTCTACAGACTGCTCACCCATGTGGTATTTATCTAATAGGATATCGTAGCGATAACCTACTTTGGTAAGGATCTGAGCGTCCTTTAGATTTTCCTTAGAAATGTCGACCACAACCCTAGGTACCAAAGAGCCGCCGATGAAGGTATTTACTTCTTGGCTGGCATAAGGAATATGTGGTGTCTCCGGAGAGAGCTGAACAATCTCTTGTTTGGGCTGACTCGCGATGTTTGCCTTTCTTTTGCTATATCTATTGACAAGTGCTATAGCGACCGGAGCTTCCCGTTCAGGCTCTTCGGTTAGCGATACACGTACCGTATCGCCCAATCCATCTTCCAACAGTGTTCCGATTCCGACGGCAGATTTTACGCGACCATCTTCACCGTCTCCAGCTTCAGTTACACCGAGATGTAGGGGATAGTTCATGTTTTCGGAAACCATTTTTTCGACCAGCAATCGATAGGCTTTGACCATGACCTGCGGGTTGGACGATTTCATGGAGATACAGAGATTGTAGAAACTCAGATCTTCACACATCCGGATAAACTCCATGGCTGATTCGACCATCCCTTCCGGAGTGTCACCATAATGACTCATGATCCTATCCGAAAGTGAGCCGTGGTTGGTACCAATACGCATGGCGGTACCATTTTCCTTACAGATATTTACGAGCGGAGTGAATTTTTGATAGATGCGATCTAACTCGCGCTTGTATTCAGCATCGGTATAAGATAGCTGATCAAATTTCTTCTTGTCTGCATAGTTACCGGGATTGACCCTTACTTTCTCGACGATGCGCGCAGCGACCTCGGCAGCATTTGGTGTAAAATGAATATCAGCGACTAAAGGGACTTTATAGCCTCTTCTGCGAAGTTCATCTTTTATGTTAGCTAAATTTTGTGCTTCTTTAATACTTGGAGCGGTAATACGAACGTATTCGCAGCCCGCCTCTACCATTCGAATGGTCTGCTCAACTGAGCCCATCGTATCCATTGTATCTACCGTAGTCATACTTTGAATACGAATGGGATTATCGCCACCCATGGGAATATCACCGATCTGAATTTCCCTTGTTTTCCATCTCGAATAATCTACCTTGGAATTGCAATAGATTCCAGGTAATGTCAACATATTACTTGTGTCCATATCTAACACAAAGTTAGCTTTTCTTGACTAAAAATCGGGTGTCAATTAATATCTTCTAATTTTTATTGACGCGATGCCACCGTTGATATCGAAATCGAATTTTTGAGCGGCAGAGTCGTAATTTGTCGATTTTACTTCGCCTTCACTTTTTAGGAAATCGCCCTCATAATCTGTCGAGGATAATGCATTGTCGCTTGTAATACGACAGGCCGCGTTTTTGGGGATGGAGATTTCAATAGAGGAGGCTCCAGCATCCATAGAAATTTTAGTTGTTGCCAGCGGTTGACCTAATTTTAACTTTAGACTAGTCGCTCCAGCATCGATATCCAATGTTTCTATCTTGTAGGGTGAAAGATCTAACCTGGCATCAATTGCACCTACATCAAAATTCAGATTCCATAGGATGTTGGGGTTTAATGCGATAAACGTATTGTTGTTTTTGCTGTTAAAATCCTTGTTTTTGAATTTTCCCTTTAGGTTGATATCTAATTTGTCTGCAGATTCTCCATGTACAGTTATGCCCAATAGATATTCTTTTGATGTGTTAAATGCCGAGAAGATTTCTGAAGTGGTGCTACTATCATTTCTTAATGAAGTGGCCCCCAAATCGAGGTTTAGGGTAGCACTATGGATTTTATCATCCAGCGGGACGTTTAATTTTTCTGTTGTATAATTTGTTTTATCGTTGGGATCGTCGACATTGATGTTGACGCCTTTACTTTTTAAAAGCTGTGTTAAAAGTGGTTCCTTTGGTGTCGACAGCCCTATGTAAGTCAAAAAACCTAAAATTACGACGGTAGAACCGATGGCGACAAACTGTCCAATCTGTTGGTCTTTGGGTACCAGCATACGAATTCCGGCAAGCACAATAAACAGCGGCCAGTATCTAAAAATACCTACCCAGTTGAAAGAAATTGTGTTGAGCTGTGATAATAATAAGACAACTCCTATAAAGAGAATGGTGATACCAGTTGTTATTCTTCGTGTATTCATAACTAATTCCGTTTGTTAATATATCTCAAAAGTAAGTCGCTTTGGGAGATACCGTATGAATGTTTAGGCTATTATACATAAAAAATCGGTAAATGTGACTAATTGATCGGTAAGTAATTTCGTTTTTCGTATACTTTTTGGGTTTTTGCTTGTTTATATATTTGCTGGAATTAATTACCTTTAATGGATAGCTTGGCTCAGTATAGCCGTTAAATTGGCGTAATACATTGAAATTAAATAGATAATATGATCTTTCATCACATTGGTGCATATCTCATACTCCTGAAATCAGTTTTTAAAAGACCGGAGAAAGGGCGAATTTATTGGAAGGAAACCGTATTGGCAATGACCGATATTGGTATAGGATCTCTGGGGCTTATCGTTATTATTTCCACCTTCATTGGCGCTGTTATGACTATGCAAATTGCCTTTCAGATGGTATCCGACTTGATTCCAAATTCTATTATAGGTTCGATCAACCGGGATTCAAATATTTTGGAATTAGGACCGACGATCTCGGGATTGGTCTTAATGGGGAAAATTGGGTCGTCTATATCTTCACAGATCGGATCCATGCGTGTTACAGAGCAGATTGATGCTTTGGAAATTATGGGGATCAATGCTCCTGGTTATTTGATATTACCCAAAATATTGGCGGGTATCACCATGATTCCGATGTTGGTGATTATTTCTATCGTGTGCGCTTTAGTGGGCGGTTTGTTAGGTGGATCCCTTTCGGGCGCTGTGACACAGGCGGATTATATTTTAGGAATTCAAGATGGCTTCAACGGCTTCACGGTGACAGTTGCCCTTGTTAAAGCTGTTGTGTTTGGGTTTATTATTACCTCGATATCTGCTTATAAAGGGTATAATGTAAAGGGCGGAGCGTTGGAAGTTGGGCAAGCTAGCACAGAAGCAGTTGTCGTTGGCTGCATAACTATTCTTGCTGCGGATTATGTGATAACCGCATTAATGCTTTAAAAAGATTTTATGATTCAAATCGAAGATATTAACAAGTCGTTTGGGGACAACCATGTGCTGAAGGGTATCAGTGCAAATTTCGAACCTGGAAAGGTGAGTTTGATTATTGGAGGGTCGGGGTCGGGAAAGAGTACTTTATTGAAATGTATCGTGGGCCTGCACCAACCGGAAAAAGGAAAGGTAATTTTTGATGGCAAGGATTTTACTCGGATGAATTTTGAAGAGCGTGTTCCTATTCGAAAAGAAATAGGTATGCTTTTTCAAAATTCAGCGCTGTTTGATTCGATGACGGTCGAACAGAATATCATGTTTTCGTTGGACATGTTTACGGATATGTCCAAAGCGGAAAAATTAGACCGTGCAAATCATTGTTTGGAACAGGTTAATCTGGAGGGACGAAATAAACTGTTCCCTGCGGAGCTTTCGGGGGGGATGAAAAAGCGGGTTGGAATTGCACGTGCAATTAGTATGAACCCTAAATATCTATTTTGTGATGAACCCAATTCGGGATTGGATCCGGAGACTTCGATTGTTATTGATGAATTGGTACTAAAAATTACGCAAGAGTTGAAATGTACGACAGTCGTTGTTACACATGATATGAATTCTGTGATGGGAATTGGTGAGTATATTTTGTTTCTCTATAAAGGAGAGAAATTCTGGGAAGGTTCCAATAAGGATATGATGCGGTCGGATGTGGAGGAATTGAACAACTTTGTTTTTGCAAGCCCATTAATGAAAAGTGCGAAAGCTTCTATGGGGCAATAAGGGCTGGGAACATGGCTTTATTGCGCGTAATTTTATGTGTTTGATCTGTGTTAGCATCATGCAGATTTCTTTTATATTGAAATTTAGCTTAGTTTTGTCGGAAAATTTTGATTTTGGCAGCAACAAATATACAACTATTGACCCCACAGCATTGGAAGGACTATGAACTCATTGATTGTGGTGATTTTGAAAAACTGGAACGTTTTGGTGATTTAATTTTAATCAGACCAGAACCTCAGGCTGTATGGCCTAAGGCATTGACTGATGCGGAGTGGAACAAGCGTTATCATATCAAATTCAAAGGTCGTTCGGCTACTTCAGGAGAATGGTTGAAGAAAAATCCTAAGGCCCAAGACCGTTGGCATATCGAATATAAAAATAAGGATGTGGCCATCAAATTTAGATTGGGCTTGACATCTTTTAAACACGTCGGGATATTTCCGGAACAGGCTGTAAATTGGGACTATATTTCGGAATCTGTACGTTCATTTAAGACGGAAAGACCGAAGGTTCTAAATCTTTTTGCATACACTGGTGGAGCATCTTTAATAGCAAAGGCTGCGGGCGCGGATACGACTCACGTAGATTCGATTAAACAGGTTGTTACCTGGGCAAATGAAAATATGGAAATTTCCAATTTGGATAACATTCGTTGGGTGGTTGAAGATGCTTTGAAATTTGTAAAGCGTGAGCTGAAAAGAGGTAATACGTATAATGGGATTATTTTGGATCCACCCGCATATGGGCATGGGCCAAAGGGCGAGAAATGGAAATTGGAAGATCACATTATGGAAATGATGACTGAAGTCGTTCAACTATTGGATCCTAAAGAGCATTTCTTGATTTTGAATACGTATTCATTAGGGTTTTCCTCTGTTATTGTTGAAAATTTAATTAAGACAGCTTTCCCAAAAGTGGAAAACTTGGAAATAGGCGAGTTGTTCTTACAAGCAACTGCAGGACCGAAACTTCCACTTGGGGTATTTGGTAAATTTCGCAAAATAGCGAAGTAAGGCTTGTCAAAAGATTCCTGATAATAACACGGGGCGCTTATTTAAGCGCCCCGTGTTTGTTTAAAGTTATATTAGGAGGTTACATATGGATGTCTTTTAAACGTAGTGATGCCAGTTCAAGCTGTCTGGGTATCGCTGTGCTGATATTTTGTGGAATAAGCGATAAGTGCTGGGTAAGTTCGTTGTAATAAGCTATTCCAGCTTGTAATTGTGCTTTGAATCTAGCTACATATTTTATCTTTTTATCGTTCATGATATTTTTGTTGTCTGTGACATATTTTTGAATATGATCGATATACAGGTTGAGTTCGTTGATCATAACAAAAGGTCTGTTGTCATTTTCAAAAACTGATATACGGCCATAGATGTGGTCGATCATTTCCCGCAAAGAATATTGTTTTTTGAACCAGACAAGATTCGGGCCTGGGCAGATGGATACAGCGGTCTGTTCTTTGCTCTTTTGGATATTGTACTTAAGATAAGCTGGTGCTGCGAGCCCTTCACAAAGACAGGTTTTTTCTGTAATGGCGTCAAAGGCTTTATCGTATTCCGCAGCGGACAGATTTTGTTTTTGTAGTTCCTGGATCTTTTGATGTTGATAGACGCGTGATGCAGTGCAGATCGGTTTATCACCAAACTCGGTGTTCGAAATAAGGTATTCTTTTTTACAAGGGCTACCGGGGCGCCCTTTTTTTATACGTTCCAACCGTAGGTACTCTGCGCCACTTTGTCTGAAATTATTAAAGGGAATTCCCAATGGAGATGCTCCACTACAGTAGAAGTCTTCTTTCTTGGCAAGTTCCAATGCTTTCAGGGTTTCTTGATCTACTGTGGTTGCTTCGGGAACCATCAGGAATGGGGATCCCCATCCTACGGCATCGAATCCATAATAGTCTAATAAGAACTGATGTTCTGAAGCTGTTCCCACGCCTCCTTGAACTGTATATTTGATGCTGGGAGGAGTTGTTAATGAGCGCTCCTGGGAAACCCAATATGCGTGGTATATCTCGAAAAGTTCGGTTTTCAAACTTTCTTTTTTCTCTTTAAACTCTTGAAGGATTGGTCCCAGAAGAAAACCATCGGTTGCGAAAGCATGACCACCGCAGTTCAAACCGGATTCTATTCTGAATTCAGATACCCATACACCACGCTTAGCGAGATATTTTGCCTGGATGAGCGCCGATCGAAAGTCACTTACTTTCAAAACGACTTTTTTGTCAAATAGACCTTCACTATTGGGGAAGAAAGCCGGTAATTCAGCGAGGTAAGCGTATAGGTGTGGATTCATCCCTGCGGAAAGGATAAGGGAGGAATGCAAGTTGGAATTTGCAAAACCACGTAAGGCTGCTGAAGCATCAGAATAACGCTGATCCAATAGGTTACCATCCTGGTAATTCATTTTATCTACTTTGGACATAATATTAACATCGATGTCTCCCGGTTTGAGATAATTGATCAATAGATCTTGCAGCTCGGTTTTAATCGCGCGATTGGTTTCCATTTCCATCGCGTGATAAATCGGTTTTGAAGGATGTGACTCAGGTAAAAGCTGAAAATATTTGGTAAGTTCTGAATTTTCGGTAAAGGGCTGACGCTTCAAGGCCACGACTTGCTTATTGACCACAAACTGTACGAGATTGAGATAGGCCGTAATTCTTTTTGCCCGGTAATCTTCTTCTGTTTTAGTGATCGGATGATAGACGATTTGATATTGTCCGCAGTAATAGCGGCGCATGCGCTCGATGAGTTCATCGTCAACAATAGACATTACGGTGGAGATACCATATTGTGCGACCTTAAGTGCGGAGTCGATGGAGAAAGCTAAGCCTAATACGGGGATATGAAAAGTATGCGTCATTCTTAAATATTTCTTTTACGAAATAATGGAGAATAACGCTGAAAAAAAGTAATGATTGTTTTATCGGGACATGATCGTAATCACTATTCAAATACAATTGTCTTGTAATCGTTGCGCATCACACGATCTTCACTAAGCAGACGAATTGCTCTGCTCAGAACAGCCTTTTCTATTTCTTTGCCGGCAGTTACCATATCTTTTACAGTATAGGTGTGATTGACATGTCGTATATCCTGTACGATGATGGGGCCTTCATCGAGTTGGTCGGTAACGAAATGCGCTGTGGCACCGATGATCTTAACGCCTCTTGCATGAGCCTGCTTGTACGGGTTGGCACCAATAAAAGCGGGTAAAAATGAATGGTGTATGTTGACCAGTTTATTTTCAAAGGTACTGACAAACTGAGGAGACAAGATTCGCATGAACTTCGCCAGAATGATGTAATCGAAATTATAGTTTTGGATTTGTGCGATCAGTTGTTTTTCGAATGTTTCCTTTGTCAGGTTTTCATGTGAGATGCAATGAAAAGGAATATCAAACTTTTCCGTAAAGGAGCGTAATGATTCATAATTACCAATTACGGCCTGTACTTCGGCTCCCCATGTTTCGAAGTGTTGACGTACCAGGATATCGGCAAGGCAGTGATGCTCTTTGGTCACGAGGACGACGATTTTTTTGCGGTTATTGGGGTTTATCTGTATCTGAGCAGATGGGGGAAGTACTTCGGCAAGGGAATCCGAAAGCTGTTTCTGCTCAGGCACGATACCGTTACACACGACACGCACGAAGAATTTGTTGGCTTCTTCATCCACATATTCACGCATGGTGACAATATTGAGTTGATATTTTGCCAGCGTATTTGAAATGTTGGCGACCAATCCAACGGCATCTTGACATTGGATCAGAATTAAGGTTTGGTTGTGCATGAAAGGTGGTTGTAGGTTGCTAAAAAAGCGGGTTATTTTAACCCGCTTTTTTTGTTAGTTCTTCTTCAAGGTCAACTTCAACACGCAGATTTTCGACAATATGCTTTTGTCGATCTGGTGTGTTTTTGCCCATGTAATATTCTAATAACTGTTGAATTTTATTGTCTTTGGACAAGATAACCGGGTCAAGACGGATATCTTTTCCGATAAATAATCCAAATTCGGAAGGTGATATCTCACCCAAACCTTTGAATCGGGTAATTTCAGGTTTAGCGCCTAATTTTGCGATTGCTTTTTGTCGTTCTTCATCGGAATAGCAATAGATCGTTTCCTTTTTGTTGCGGACACGGAAAAGTGGTGTCTGTAAGATGGAAACGTGGCCAGCTTTGACAAGGTCTGGGAAAAACTGCAAGAAAAATGTCAATAGCAACAGGCGGATGTGCATGCCGTCGACATCGGCATCGGTAGCAATTACGATATTGTTGTAGCGTAATCCATCGAGACCGTCTTCAATATTAAGCGCATGTTGTAAGAGGTTAAATTCCTCGTTTTCATAAACAATCTTTTTGGACATACCGTAGGAGTTTAACGGTTTTCCTTTCAGACTGAAAACAGCTTGAGTCTGCACATCCCGCGATTTGGTAATAGAACCAGATGCAGAATCCCCCTCGGTGATAAACAACGTTGTTTCTTGGTTACGTTCATTTTTATCGCTGAAGTGCACTTTACAGTCACGTAGTTTACGGTTGTGCAAAGAGGCTTTCTTCGCTCTTTCGTTGGCGAGTTTTTTGATACCGGCGATATCCTTACGTTCACGTTCCGATTGAAGAATACGTTTTTGAAGAGCATCTGCCGTAGCCGGATTTTTATGTAAGTAATCATCCAATGCTTTTTTAACAAAGTCATTGATAAATCCTCTTACAGTAGGGCCTTCTGGGCCTACACTTTGAGATCCTAGCTTTGTTTTGGTCTGTGACTCAAAAACGGGTTCCTGCACTTTGATGGCGATGGCACCGATAATTGATGAACGAATATCCGATGCGTCAAATTCTTTTCTGTAAAAATCGCGGATTGTTTTGACTAGTGCTTCACGGAAGGCTGCCTGGTGTGTTCCACCCTGTGTGGTGTGCTGACCGTTGACAAAAGAATAATATTCTTCTCCATATTGCTGGCCGTGAGTCATCGCGATTTCAATATCATCCCCCCGTAAGTGGATAATTGGATAGCGCATGGACTCGGCATCAATATTTCGTTCCAATAGATCTTTTAGTCCGTGCTCAGAAATAAACTTTTGCCCATTAAAGTTGATCGTAAGACCTGAGTTTAGAAAAACATAGTTCCAGATCATATTCTCTACAAATTCGGGACGGTATTTGTAGTTTCTGAAAATAGAATCGTCTGGATAGAATGTTACAGATGTACCATTCCGTTGCGTCGTATCTTTTTGTTCATCATTGACTAATTCCCCTTTAGAGAATTGGGCAATGCGTGTTATATTTTGACGGTATGACTGGACGGTAAACTGACTGGACAAAGCATTTACGGCTTTTGTACCAACACCATTTAAACCGACGGACTTTTGGAAAGCCTTACTATCATATTTGCCACCCGTATTGATTTTAGAAACAACATCAACCACAGAACCAATTGGGATACCACGTCCATAATCGCGTACGGAAACTTTATTTTCGTTTACCGTGATATCAATAGTTTTACCGGCACCCATAACAAACTCATCAATTGAGTTGTCAACGACCTCTTTCAATAAAACATAGATACCATCATCATAGGCCGAACCGTCCCCCAACTTTCCAATGTACATTCCCGGACGGAGGCGGATATGCTCTTTCCAATCCAGGGACCTAATGCTGTCTTCGTTGTATGTACTCATAAATTAATGTAGAACTTAGCTAACAAAAGTAAAAAAAATAAACTACGATAAGTAGTTTAAAAGGCTAAATTTTTTAGATATCGCTAGTTTGCGTACTGCTGGAGAAAATTGCCGGTTTGCGGGGAAATGTTTACATTTAGTGTAAGTAATTGTAAAGAGAATAATTTATGGGATTATTTGATAAAATCAGGAATGAGTTTGTCGATATTATCGAATGGGTCGATAATAGCACAGATACGATTGTGTGGAAGTTTCCACGGTATCAGAATGAAATAAAAATGGGGGCACAGTTGACTGTGCGAGAAGGGCAGGCTGCGGTATTTTTGAATGAAGGCGTGGTTGCGGACG
Organism: Sphingobacterium sp. UBA2480; assembly: GCF_002341965.1. NCBI lineage: Bacteria > Pseudomonadati > Bacteroidota > Sphingobacteriia > Sphingobacteriales > Sphingobacteriaceae > Sphingobacterium > Sphingobacterium sp. UBA2480. Next base: position 27,953 of record NZ_DDPA01000006.1, read on the forward strand.
TCTTTCAGCCTGGTCGTTACGAACTTACGACCCAGAATATGCCGATCATGACAACCCTCAGAGGTTGGAAATATGGGTTCAATAGTCCATTCAAAGCCGATGTTTATTTTGTCAACCTTCGACAATTTGTCAATCAGAAATGGGGAACTAAAAATCCGATTATGTTGCGGGATCCTGAATTTGGTCCCATTCGACTTCGGGCTTTCGGTAATTTCTCTTTTCAGGTGAAGGACGTTACTGTTTTTATGAAACAGCTTGTTGCGACGATGCCTGTATTTACAGTTGAAGATATCACAGAGCAGCTTCGAAACATTGCGGTATCGCGGGGGATGGATGCTATTGCTGAGTCGAAGATACCGGCCTTGGATCTTGCATCCAACTATGATGAAGTTTCGGCCTTGATACAGCAAAAAATTGGGGTTGATTTTGATGAGTTGGGTTTGAGCTTAACGAAGTTCTTAATTGAAAATATTTCATTCCCAGAAGAAGTCGAGAAAGCCCTTGATAAGCGAAGCAGTATGGGGGTCGTTGGTAATCTGGGGGCCTATGCCCAATTCCAAGCCGCAAATTCAATGGAGAAAGCTGCTGAGAATCCCAGTAGTGGAGGGATTGTAGGTGCTGGATTTGGTGCTGGGCTGGGAGCAGGAATGGTTGGTCAAATGGGTAATGTATTTCAGCAAAATAGTTTTGATGGGAATAATCCTACTGGTACGGGATCAGCTGCTGCGGCTTCGTCGGCAGGGGCCATTGGACCTCCTCCATTGCCCAAAACGGTCGCTTATTACCTGGCCGTTAAAGGTAAACAGGAAGGGCCCTTTGATTCGGAACAGTTGCGCGCTCTGATAAAAGAGGGGACGATGACACTTGCTACCTTGGTCTGGAAAGAGGGACTTGAAAACTGGATTGAGGCTGAAAAGGTAGTCGAATTAAAGGATCTGTTTTCGCAGAACCCGCCACCGATACCAGGAGTTTAGGGTAAAATGCATTACCGAGTTTTATGAGTTTTGAAGAAAAAACCTCCGAAATAGAGCAGGGGTTAAAATGTCAGGGCTGTGGTGCTATTTTGACTTATCAGCCCGGTACGTCCTATTTAGCGTGTTCCTATTGTGGAACCAGGAATGAAATAGCGGATCAGCTACCGGAAGATGGGCATATTGAATCTACAGATTATAAAGTTTTTGGACAAGCAATGGAGGGGCTCGCCGATGAGCGCTATAGCTATTTGGCTGAAGTTGTGCATTGTAGTAACTGTGGTGCAAACTCGCGTTTGAATCCACATGTTACGGCAGATTTATGTGCTTTTTGTGCTTCACCTTTGGTAATTGACCATCAACAAAAGCGTATTGTGAAGCCACATGGTCTTGTTCCCTTTTCCGTTGATTACAAAAATGCTTTTGGGCTATTGACACAATGGGCGGGTAAGATATGGTTCGCTCCGAATGACTTCAAGCGAATTTTTAATTCAAGAAATGATCGTTTAAAAGGGGTGTATGTGCCATTTTGGTCATATGATGCAGATGTACAATCTGATTACGTAGGATCACGTGGAGAATATTATTATGTGACGCGTACAAGACGCAATTCGGATGGCGAGACGGAAGAATACGAAGAAAGACGCACAAACTGGTATCCGGCTTCAGGAAGTATCTATAGCCAATTTAAGGATATTGTTATATCGGGATCAACATCTCTTCCCGAAAAGTTTTCTGATAAAATTGGACCTTGGAATTTGGGTTACCTAAAACCTTTCAATGAGCAATATTTAAGTGGCTTTATCGCTGAAACTTTTAGCGTGGATCATGTAAAAGCGGGGGAGACTGCCCGGACTATTATGGATCGGGAAATCGAACGTCAGGTTGAGCATGACATCGGTGGTGATACACAGGATATTGATTCTATTGATAGCGATTTTAAATCCATTAAATTGAAGTACATTCTTTTACCTGTATGGTTATCTGCTTATCAGTACAAAGGAAAGAGCTATCAGATCATGGTCAATGCTTTTAACGGTAAAGTTTATGGACAACGACCTTATAGCTTTTGGAAAATTGCTTTTTTGGTATTGGCGATCATTATTGTGTTGTATCTATTGAGTTTTATGGGATAACAAAAACGGTTATAAAAAAAACGCTGTTCTCTTTTATTGAGAACAGCGCTTTTTTTATGCTAATCGTCTTGACTATTTGTTTAGCGAAAGTAGGAATCCGATCGTGAAATTGGCATCCCAATCAAATACGAAGGTGTCGCAATTGGTTGCATCTTTAATTGCTTTATAGATGTTGACACCGCTCTTTGTTTTTACTTTATCTGCTTTGTAAGATGCTGGATCGTTCAAAACTGTAAAACGCTCTTCACCTTGGCGTGTCTGCGATGCTAATTCAAAAGGAACCCCGCCAATAATAAAACAAACCTCTCTTTTATTTGAAGGAATTTTTTCGCCTAATTTTTTTACTTCTGTATAGACCGCATCATCTTTAAGGTCTTTTTCATAATATTTCGCACCAGGTGCTTCTACCGATTTTGTGTCACCGTCGATCCAGGAGATTTTGGTGTTACCGGAGCCAATGTCAACAACAAATGAATTGTCTTCGTAAGCTTTCGGAAGAACCGATTTTAACGCTAATTTTCCTTCCTGCTCTGCTGTAACTAGGTTGACCACAAAGCCCATTTTTCTAAGTTCAGCACTGATAACTGAAGTTTTAGGTTCTTTTTGAGCTCCGGAGCTAATAACGAAATGTATGTTTTTGGATTTGACGCCTTTATCGAGCATCATGCCTATATAATCTTTTAATCCTTTACGGATGTCTTCCGTATTTGCCAATCCTTCGTATGCAAATGACTTTCCAAAGTCTTTGGAAATGATCTCCCAGCGATTTTCTTTGTCCATATTGACGACAAAGGAATTGAAACCCGAAGCGCCCACTTCAACGACACCCTTGTATTCGCCGTCGACTGGTTTTTCGGGTTGATAGTTGAATGAACGAGTCGTTTCTGAGCCTGATGAAGGTGCGGCCGCATGACCATTATTGCTTGTTGAATCTGTTGTTTGGACTGTCGAATTAGCATCAAATTTGCCTGATTGAATGGCCCAATAACCGATTGCGAGAATAGGTAAGGCGATGATAATTGCTTTGATTGGCCATCTTAATCTTGCCCATGTTGATTTTTCTTCCATAATGTTCGTATAGTAAGTTTGATTTTAGTTAATATTAATCGAGTAATGTAAATCCTTTATCTACTTTTTCTTCGGGTTTGAGTTCATAGCTGGCATCGGCCATTTGCGTTACGTTTAATACATTTAGATTACGTTCGTCAACTTTTCGGATAAACTCTTCCAGTTCACCTTGAGTAGGTGTACCACCCACTGTGATATTGTTGTTTTGATCCAAGAAATCAAGATTGGATCGGATAGAGGCAATATTTTGACTGATGGCACCTGTTGCTGCATTCATGGCCTCTTGAAATGCCCAGCCATCTTTAATATTGAACACATCGGCTAGGCCATCGGTGGCATTTTTCATCTTTTGCGTTGCTTCCAGCTTCTTGGAAATAATGGAAATGCTGCTATCCAAGGTGCTGACATAGATACGTGCTGCGCTTTCATTATCTTTTAGGACTTCCAATACTTTTGCAAATTGATTGGCATATTGTACATAACTGCGCGCATTTTGCTCTTCAGATTCACCTTCTTTCCCCAATAGAAATGCTTTGGTGCGTGTTTCTTTGGCATCTCTTGCATAAGCATTGGCCTTCTCTGCATTATTTTTGCTCGTTTCCTCCTTTGATTTCTCGTCGAGATTAGCCGCTTCTGCGGTGAAACGTTTCGCATAGGTGTACTTCTCTTCGGCTGTTTTTTGAGCAGTTTCACCGCTTTGAATCATGTCGATGCGGACACCGTCTACATTGCTGATTTTTTCCTTCACACGTTTCAGGGTGTCTTTTGCATCTCTTGATAACAGTTGTAAGGTTTCTATGGGGTTATTTCTAATGATGGATTTTTCACCTTTAAAAAGTAGGACGGTTCCCAATCTGTGCAATAGCGCAATGATCTTTGGCGCTAGCAATAATAAGGTAATCAGGATTATACTGAATAGCACAAAAAGTATACTTTTTCCGGCATATTCCAGCATAATCGGTAAGTATTTGAAAAAAGCAAAGGCTCCACCAAGTAAAAGTGCCCAAAAGAAGATCGACGAAGCTGTCTTCTTCGCTTCTGGTGATTTTAATTGTGCAGGCAGATGATCGCCCAGTACTTGAAATATCGGAAGTTGCGTCTTTATCTCAGCTGGAATATTAACATACTGATCTTTTCTTTCCATTGATTTGTTTTTATGTTATTGATTGATTAATCATACGCAATGCAGTGTTGATTTCGGTGACCACTTCATCAACGGCCGCGTTGCCGATGTTTATTTTTTGTTCGATATCTTTAATCCTTGGTTCGTACTTTTCATTAATTTGTGCCAAAGCGAGTTGTTTTTTCTGTAGATCATCTTGCAATTTGGCGATATTCTCCGTTATTGTTTTGATTTCAGTGTTCAGATTTGCAATCTCCATGGTTCGGTCCTGTTCAGTCTTTTTCTTTTCAGCCTGTTTTTGTTCCGATTCTTTGGCAATGGTTTCTTTCAATTTATTAGCATAATTTGTGCCAGTTACAACCAGTTTATCTTTGGTCAACGAACTGTCTACAAATTTCAGTGAAGTATAGGCGGCTTTTAATGTGTTTTCCTCTACTTTTCCCATTGCAGCAGCAGCGTTCCATACTTCGAAAAAATCGACACCCTGTTCGTTGAGTTTTTCAAGAATGGCATAGACCTTTAATTTCATTTCTTTGAGATCGGTTGTTCCATCATTGGCTGTTATAGGGATTGGGGGCGGTGTTTTTCCAGTTGGAGCCTGGGCCGTCGGCGATGAATATGCCGGAGGTACCTGCGGTCTTTCAGGAGCGGCATTAGTGGTCGGAGCCGGTGGGGCTTGTACCGGCGGAGTTTGCTGCGGCTGATCGTCCTCAAAAATTAATTTCTTTAGACTGTTTAATATACTGGATCCTCTTTTAGTATCGTCGTTGCTCATCATGTCATAGTTGATTATATCTCTACTAAAATAATAAAAATTAATATTCTCTTCTAATGAATTGCGCTATGGAATACCTGAAATGGATACAGGAGGTATAGGAGCTTGGATAGAAGCGATGAAATGGACCTGTAGGGCGAGTGAATCAGCTGCTATCGCATTTTATGTTAGGGATAAAAACAAAGATTCCCAATTGTTGATTGGGAATCTTTGTTTTGGTGGTCATGGTCCTGTGGGACTACTATCTGCCAAAATCATCTTGTACGCGAACAATATCGTCTTCATCAGAAGGGTTGTTGGCATCGGTGTGTTGCCAGATCTCGGCTAGAATACCGAAGCCATCCAATCCAATTAAACGGTGACGCTGTCCTTGGCGTAATCTAATTGTTTCGCCTTCTTTCAAGGTTGAAACAACCGATTCTTCATCGGTGTCAGAAACCATAACACCTACGTTACCTTGGATAACACGCCATATTTCGGCACGACGGTGGTGATATTGCCATGAAAGTCTTTTTTCTGGTGCAACAATTAAAATTTTTGGACTTAATTTTCCTGAGATTCTTAATTCTTGTACATCCATTCCGCCGAAGTACTCATCGGCAAATTCTTGCGCTTGGGATTCGTCGATTACGAAAAATCCTCCCCAAGGGCGTGCAGCATCTGATTTATCAATACGAAAACCTTTGGATGTCAGCATTTCCTGTACTTTTTCAAACAATGCGATTTTATCTATAGCCATATTAAAAATTCTAAAAATTTGTTATTCGTTAATTCAGTTGCTAAATATAAAAAAAATCCATTTAATATTTTAAGTTAACCGTTTTAGCTTAATCTAAATCCTTTATAATGGAGCTGCGTTAGATACCCTAAGCTATACTATATCGCGTGAAGTTAAAAATGAAATTGCTAATTTTGTGATCAATCTAATTTCAGGATATGTCAAACTTTCAAGTCGATCGGGAAAATACTGCATTTATGCAGGCTGTTGCTTTTGTTAACCAAACGAACCAGAATGTATTTATTACAGGAAAGGCGGGTACCGGAAAAACGACTTTCTTGAAGTATATCCGTGAGCAAAGCTACAAAAAGATGGCTATTACTGCACCTACAGGTGTTGCGGCGATGAATGCGGGCGGAACAACTTTACATTCTTTATTTTGGCTTCCTTTTGGGACTTTTATTGAAGATTATGAGTTACGTTGGGACGAACAGGATAGTCATATCTACAATAAATCACGTTTATTCAGCACGATTAAATTGACCAAGCAGCGTCGGGCCATCTTGCAGGAGCTAGAGCTTTTGGTGATTGATGAGGTTTCGATGGTCCGTGCAGATACATTAGATGCGATTAATGTAATTCTGCAATCTGTTCGTCGCGATATGCGGCCTTTTGGTGGATTACAGGTGCTGTTTATCGGAGATTTGTACCAGTTGCCGCCAGTTGTGAAAGATGCCGAATGGAATGTTTTGCGGGATCATTATTCTTCTGTTTTCTTCTTTAATGCTAAAATTTTGAGGGATAATCCGCTGGTGATGTTAGAGCTCAATAAAATCTATCGTCAACAAGATGAAGGTTTTATTTCAATTTTGAATGCCATACGAAACAATCAGTGTACAAGTGACATGCTCACGACCTTAAATGGTTATTATCAACAGGACTTTGTTCCAAATGAAGAGGAACAGTATATTACATTGACCTCCCATAATCGAAATGCGGATGAAATAAATGGAGCCAAGCTGGCATCATTATCGGGTAAAATGTTAAATCTTAAAGCAGTTGTAAAGGACGATTTTGCGCAGGGCTCCTATCCTGCTGAAGAAACGTTGTCCTTAAAGATAGGGGCTCAGGTGATGTTTATTCGAAACGATTCCGGTGATGAACGTAAATATTACAATGGAAAGATCGGTACGGTAAAGGACATCGATACGGTGCAGGGCACGGTAACGGTTACATTTCCTGATGGGTCGGAATCTGTAACGGTAAAAAGGGAGACCTGGGAGAATATTCGGTATAATTACGATAAGGGGCAAGATCAGATTAAAGAGGAGATATTGGGTACATTTTCGCAATTTCCACTTCGATTGGCTTGGGCTATCACTATTCATAAAAGTCAGGGTTTAACTTTTCAAAAAGCGATCATTGACGCAGGGACCTCGTTTGCCGCGGGACAGGTGTACGTTGCATTGAGCCGTTTAACGAGTTTAGATGGACTTGTATTAAAATCCATTATCCCTTCTTATGCCATCCGTACCGATTACCAAGTGGTCGAATTTGCACAGCGTGCTCAGGGGCAGGCGGACGTCAATGAGATTTTGGAGCAATGCCAACGGAATTATCTTGGTCAGATTTTAATGCACGGTTTCCGTTGGGACGGACTATTGGCCGAGACTTCGGAGCTGCTGAAATCACTTGAAGAGCGTAATATTGATGGAAAGGAACAAGCCGTATTATTTTTCCAACAATTGGTCAAGCACCTTCAGAACCAAGAGAAAGTTGCACATAAATTTATTGTTGTACTGTATGATTTGTTGCGGGATAAAAACGCAATCGATTATGACGTCATCTGTGAACGTTCTACTGCTGCGGTCAATTGGTTTTTACCGAAAATGGATGTAGATCTGATTGAGGCTTTAACCAAACATATTGAGGAGTACCAGATACGAAAACGTACGAAGAAATATATTGATGAGTTAAAAGCATTATTGCTTGATTACAAGCGAAAACGCGAGCAGTTGCAACATTGTCTACTTATTGCTGATACGCTTTCAAAACGGGAAGATTTTCAAACAGCGATGCTCGATGTTGCTGCTAGTGTGAAGACCAAAGAAAAAGATGAATTGGCTGCGCAAAGTGCAGATGAAGAAGGGCCGAAGAAGTTGGATACAAAGGAGATTTCCTTAGAAATGTTTAAAGATGGTATGAGCATTGCTGATATAGCGGTTAAGCGCGGGATGGTCGCAGGTACGATATATGGACATTTAATTAATTTTGTTGGTACGGAAGTGGAAGCAACAGAGTTGATCGAGCAGGAGAAGTTGGATCGTATTCTTGGTGTTATTCGTGCAAATCCGGATAAATCCTCTTCGGAACTTAAGATGCTTTTGGGCGTGGATATTGATTATCCGGATATTAAAATTGGACAAAAAGTTTTGGGATTGTAGGCAATAAAAATTTATAGCGTATATTTGTAACAAATTGTGTGATATAGTTTGTTGAAAGCCCATTGATAACCTTAAGATTGCTTATGGAAGACAAGAAAGATCCTAACAAGTGGCTTGTGCTGACGACTATTTCAACCCAGATGGTTTTTACCATTTATGTATTTTATTTATTAGGGGATTGGCTGGACGGTAAGTTTCATGCGGAGAACCAACTATGGATGAAGATCTGTACCCTTGGCGGGATTGGAATTTCTCTATATCAAGTCATTAGACAAGTGAATCGATTAAACGATAGATGATAGTATATATAAAGCAGACCCTTATTTTATTTTTTGTTGCGGTTTTGATTTTTGCCGTTCATTTCTTTTTATTAAAATCTTTTGATGGTATTCATTCCTTGGAAGATCTACATTTTCCATTGTATGAAATTTATATTTTTCAACTGATATTATCCGTGATCATCATGGTGGGGATAAGTTACTGTTCGCAGAAATTTCCGCAGTATGTTGGTTTTGTTTTCTTGGGATTATTGACTTTAAAGTTTGTCCTAAATTATGTATACATCCATAATGGGTTGGCAAAACCGCAGGCTGATATTTTAAAATATAACTATTTGATCGTTGTCGTTTTATTCCTTTTTTACGATGTTATATTTGCTTACAAGGCTTTAAACAAATCCTAAGGGAGAAAAACGATAGTTTTTTCAAAAAAATGTAATATTAAAGTAGCTTTTGTGCTTTATATATAGTATTTTCGCAAAAAATTTTAAATAACATAATAGTAGTATCGTGAGTCTTAAAAGAACACTTCAATTTTTAGCAGTTATTCTGTTTGCAGTTGCGCCATTTTTAACAAAGGCGAATGAGAATGCACACGGAGAAAAATCGCAGGCTGAGGAAATCAATAGCCATATTGAGCATCACTTACAAGATGATTATTATTTTAGCTTCTTTTCGGATGAAGAGACAGGTAAACATTATGGTTTTTCATTGCCCGTTATTTTGATCGATAATGGCTTGAAAGTTTTTATGGCTTCAGCATTCGATCACGGTAATAAAGTTGCTGAGGTTGACGGTCAGTATTATGCATTGTACCACGGAAAAATTTATAAGACTGATGCTGCCGGTAATTTGGCTGGTCATGAGTATCGTAAAAATGCTGATGGTAGTTATGTTATGACTATAAATGAAGATGGAAAAGAAGAGAAAAAGGAATTTGAAACTTCTTATGTGATTGGTTCTCATGAAATTCATGATGCTGTTGATTTTCATCCATCTGTAGCGATGCCTTTAGATTTCTCGATCACTAAAAGTGTTGTCGGTTTGTTTTTGGCTGCATTTTTAATGTTTTGGGCATTTATTAGTTTGGCTAAAACGTATAAAAAAGGTGCTAACAATTTGCCAAAAGGTGTTGGACGTGTATTGGAGCCTTTGGTTATCTATGTACGTGATGAGATGGCTATTCCAAACATTGGTCATCGTTACAAGGAATTCATGCCTTATTTATTGTCTGTATTCTTTTTGATCTGGATTTTGAATTTGGTTGGTTTGACACCACTAGGGTTTAACGTTACAGGAAACATCACAGTAACTTTATGTTTGGCTCTTTTTACATTCTTAATTGTCAATATCAAAGCAAACGCAAACTACTGGAAGCATATTTTTTGGATGCCAGGTGTTCCGGTTCCATTTAAATTTGTTTTAGCACCAATTGAAGTATTGGGATTGTTTACAAAACCATTTTCGTTGATGGTACGTTTGTTTGCAAATATTACAGCTGGTCACACTGTCGTAATGGGACTGATTGCAATTGTTTATTTATTGCAACACCAATTGACTGTAGTGGGTAGTATCGGTGTTTCCATGTTCTTGACAATCTTCTTGATGGTTATCGAATTATTGGTAGCATTCTTACAAGCATTTATTTTTACGATGTTGTCATCCTTATTTATCGGTATGGCTGTTGAAGAACATCACGATCATTAATTAGTAAATTTTTTAATTATTCAAATCATACATTATGTACAATTTAATTGGAGCCGGTTTAATCGTTATCGGTGCAGGTTTAGGTTTAGGTAAAATTGGTGGTTCTGCAATGGAAGCTATCGCTCGTCAACCAGAAGCAGCATCTAAAATCCAAACTGCAATGATTATCATTGGTGCCTTACTTGAAGGTTTAGCATTCGGTGCTTTATTATTAGGTAAATAGTCACAACGGTTTTATAGTATAACCTGCAACGGTTGGTTGCAGGTTATATTATTCCTGAATCTTAAAAAATAAGAATTATCATTATATAGTATAACAATGGATAAATTAATACATTCGTTTTCGTACGGTTTGTTTTTTTGGATGGTCATCGTCCTTGTGGTTATTATCTTTTTATTAGGTAAATTCGCTTGGAAACCAATTGTTGATGCCCTAGACGAACGTGAAAAAGGTATTGCAGGTGCTTTAGAGGCTGCTGAAAAAGCGAAATTAGAAATGGCTCGTTTAACAAATGAGAACGAACAATTACTAAAAGAAGCTCGCGCAGAACGCGATGTTATCCTTAAGGAAGCAAAAGAACTTAAAGATAAGATTGTAGCTGAGGCAAAAACGCAAGCACAGGCTGAAGGTGCAAAATTGATTGCACAAGCAAAAATCGAGATCAACGAACAAAAGAACAAAGCTTTGGCTGAGGTTAAGTCTCAGGTTTCTTCTTTGTCTTTGGATATTGCTCGTAAAGTGTTAAACAAAGAATTTGAGGACCAAGGAAAGCAAGAAGCTCTAGTAGCAGATTTGCTTAATGACGTTAAATTGAACTAATCCGGTCACTCAAATTACGAAATAGAATTATGTCAGTATTTAAAGTAGCATCAAGATACGCTAAGTCATTAATTGACTTGGCTAGCGAGCAAGGCTCACTGGAGACAGTCAAGGCGGATATGGATTCATTCATTGCTGTTTTAAAATCCAGTACAGAATTGCAAGCTGTTTTTGCCAATCCTATTGTTCCTTTGGACAAGAAGAAAAACATATTGGATGCGCTATTTAAAGATAAGATCAATCCCAATATCTTGGCATTCTTTAAGATCATGATCAACAAAGGTCGTGGCGAGATTGTATATGCCACTGCTCAAGAATTTATTCGTGAGTATAACGAGGTAAAAGGAATTGTGAAAGCTACAGTTACATCTGCAGCGCCACTTTCTGAAGCTAATTTGGCAGCGATGAAAGATGTACTTGCGAAGGAAACCAACGCTCAAGTGATATTGATCAATAAAGTTGATCATAGTTTGATCGGTGGATTTGTAGTCAATATCGGCGATCGCCAAATTGATGCAAGTATTGCTGGTAAGTTGAATAAATTGGAAAGATATTTGAATCAGAATAATTAATTTGTTCTGATACTTGAAGTAAAATAAATCAAAAAACCCCTTATAATAATTAAAATGATAGAGGTAAGACCAGATGAAGTTTCGGCAATTCTAAGAGAGCAATTGTCGGGCTTTAAATCAGAAGCCGAACTAGAGGAAGTGGGTACCGTACTTGCTGTAGGTGACGGTATTGCTCGTATTTACGGCTTAACTAAAGTTCAGTCCGGTGAGTTGGTTGAATTTGATAACGGATTACAAGGTATTGTATTAAACTTAGAAGAAGACAACGTCGGTGTTGTACTTTTAGGTCCTTCTGATGAAATCAAAGAAGGAGATACTATTAAACGTACCAACCGTATTGCATCCATCAAAGTTGGTGAAGGCTTGTTGGGACGTGTTGTAAATACTTTAGGTCAACCAATCGATGGTAAAGGACCTATTCAAGGTGATTTGTATGAAATGCCTATCGAGCGTAAAGCTCCGGGTGTTATCTACCGTCAACCGGTAACTGAACCATTACAAACAGGTATTAAAGCGATTGATGCGATGATTCCAGTAGGTCGTGGTCAACGTGAGTTGGTTATTGGTGACCGTCAAACAGGTAAAACAGCTGTTTGTATCGATACAATCTTGAACCAAAAAGAATTCTATGATGCAGGAGAACCTGTATTTTGTATCTACGTTGCCGTAGGTCAAAAGAATTCTACAGTTGCGAATATCGTGCGTACATTGGAGGAAAGAGGTGCTATGGCTTATACAGTAGTTGTGGCTGCATCTGCTGCTGATCCAGCTCCACTTCAGTTTTATGCACCAATGTCAGGTGCTGCTATCGGTGAGTTTTTCCGTGATACAGGTCGTCCAGCATTGATCGTTTATGATGATTTGTCTAAGCAAGCTGTAGCTTACCGTGAGGTTTCTTTATTGTTACGTCGTCCACCGGGCCGCGAAGCATACCCAGGTGACGTATTTTATCTACACAGTCGTTTGTTGGAGCGTGCAGCGAAAATCAACTCTTCAGATGATATCGCGCGCAACATGAATGATCTACCTGAATCGATCAAACACTTGGTGAAAGGCGGTGGCTCATTAACAGCCCTTCCGATCATTGAAACCCAAGCTGGTGACGTTTCTGCATATATCCCAACCAACGTAATTTCAATTACAGACGGTCAGATTTTCTTGGAGTCTAACTTGTTTAACGCAGGTATTCGTCCAGCGATCAACGTAGGTATCTCTGTATCTCGTGTAGGTGGTAATGCGCAGATCAAACCGATGAAAAAGGTATCTGGTACATTAAAGTTAGATCAAGCTCAGTACCGTGAATTGGAAGCTTTTGCGAAATTCGGTTCTGATCTAGATGCTGCTACTAAATCTGTCTTAGATAAAGGTGTTCGTAACGTTGAGATCTTGAAACAAGGTCAATATTCTCCAGTTTCTGTAGAGAAACAAGTTGCGATTATTTATATCGGAACTAAAGGTTTATTGCGTAATGTTCCTGTAAATAAAGTGAGAGAATTTGAAGAAGAATTCTTGACTCAATTGGAACAACGTCATCCAGAAGTATTGTCAGCTTTCAAAGCTAATAAGTTCTCCGATGAATTAACTGCAGTGTTAGAAACAGTAGCTAAGGATTTAGCATCAAAATATTAATAGTAATGAGTATTTGGTATTGAGTCTATTGACTAGGCTCAATACTCAATACTAGGTACTTAATACTTAAAACAAATATGGCAAATTTAAAAGAAGTAAGAAACCGGATTACCTCGGTATCATCAACACAGCAGATCACGAAAGCTATGAAAATGGTTTCGGCTGCTAAATTGAAGCGCGCTACTAACGCTATCTTACAATTGCGCCCATATGCGAATAAACTAAGAGATATTTTGGCGGATGTTTCTGCGAGTGTTGAGGGAAGTAACTCTCCTTTTACAGTGGATCGCGAGCCAAATAAGGTATTAATCGTTGTTGTTTCTTCTAATAGAGGTTTGGCTGGAGCATTCAACGCAAATGTTATCAAAACGACTAATAACTTGATCTTTAACAAATATGCTGAGCAACATGCTAAGGGCAATTTGAGTATCATTGGTATTGGTAAAAAGGGTTATGACTTCTACTCGAAACGTAACTTCAATGTGGTAGCTAATCACTCTGATTTGTTTTCTGATTTAAATTTTGGTTCTGTATCTGTGGTGACTGAATTTATCATGGAGCAATTCAAAGAAGGTAATTTTGATCGTGTTGAAGTGGTTTATAATCAGTTCAAAAATGCTGCAGTTCAAGAGTTGACTGCAGAACAGATTTTACCATTATTACCTGCGGAAGAAAACAAACAACATACGCATAAAGCAAAAATAGAAGCTGAGGTGGATTATATCATCGAGCCTTCCAAAGAGAAGATTATCGAGGAATTGATTCCTAAAGCAATCAAGATTCAATTATACAAAGCTGTTTTAGACTCGAATGCTTCTGAGCATGGAGCACGTATGACGGCAATGGATAAAGCTACAGAGAATGCCGGTGACTTAATCAAATCACTGAAGCTATCTTACAACCAGGCACGTCAAGCTGCAATTACAACAGAATTGACGGAGATCGTATCTGGTGCAGCGGCATTATCAAACGGATAATCCTTTATTTGGAAATATATAAAAAAGGTGATAATNNATTATCACCTTTTTTATATATGCTATTTTTTACCATCGAATTAAGGCTGAACCCCACGTAAATCCTGCTCCAAAAGCTGCCAAACATACGAGATCACCGTCTTTAATCTTTCCTTCTTCCCAAGCCTCGCATAGTGCTATCGGTACAGAGGCTGCAGTGGTATTACCATATTTCTGAATATTGTTGAATACCTGATCCTCCCTTAATCCAAGTGTTTTCTGTACAAATTGCGAAATGCGAAGATTGGCCTGATGTGGAATTAATAAATCGATATCATTAGTTTTTAAATTATTTTTTGCTAGTGCTTCATGAATAACCTCAGGGAATTTGACAACAGCTTTTTTGAAGACGGCCTGTCCATCCATATTTGGAAACGCAGTCCCATCTTCGAGCATCTCCTTGGTCATCAATAATCCTCCCAATTCTTGGTCCGGCCAATCGGGCATTTTATCCAGCCAAATTCCACTGGATGCACCGGGATAATACATAGCTAGCTTTTCGGCATCGTCTCCGTCTGAATGTAAGTGCGTGCTCAGGATTCCTTTGCCGTTTTCGGTTGTGGGTTGCACAACCACTGCTCCGGCACCATCGCCGAAAATAACAGAAACGGCTCGTCCTCTCGTAGAAAAGTCAAGTGCAAAAGAGTGTTTCTCCGAACCAACCACTAGCACATTTTTGTACATCCCTGTTTTGACAAATTGATCGGCAATAGAAAGTGCATATATAAAACCTGAACATTGGTTTCTAATATCCAGCGCCCCGACCTCCTTCATCTTCATTTCCCGTTGCAGTAGAACGGCGCAGCCCGGGAAATAATAATCTGGCGATAAGGTGGCAAAGATGATGAAGTCGACATCTTCAGGTGTAATATGGGCTCGTTCGATGGCAATTTTAGCGGCTTCGACCCCCATAGTGGTGGTGGTTTCGCCTATTCGGTCTGCATATCTACGTTCTTTAATGCCAGTTCGTTCTTGAATCCATTCGTCACTGGTATCCATAAAGCGTGTTAGGTCATTATTGGTATATACATTTTTTGGAACGTAATAGCCAATTCCTGCAATTTTTGACTGTAACATAATAAATTCCTCTAATTGATTGTATTCTTCCCTTTTATATTATCGTTAATTTAGAAAAAAATATTCTATTTTTGCAGCATGGGTACCCAAACTGCTGAAGAAACCTTTACGTTAGAAGAGATATTAGCCTCTGTGAAAGAGTCTAATCGACTCATTTTGTGGAATGATGAAACCAATACGTTTGAACATGTGATTCATTGTCTCATCTATCATTTACAATATACCGAGAAGCAAGCTGAGAAGATTGCCTGGAAAGTACACACTGAGGGGAAATGTGCTGTATTGGAAGGCACCTATACGGAGATGGAAATCTATCGTAAAATTCTGAAAGCCGAGGGATTGACTGTTTCTGTGGAGTAATTTACTATTCTTTTGTTACCGTAATAATATGGTTACGCTTCAATTTTGTCTATAAGTTTTAGTTTTCTTTGCACTATAACTTATAAACTAAGCTGAAGCATGTTTTTTTACGCTAAATCGTTTAAATCTTTCTTATTTGTATTCTTTTTACCTGTTGTCCTTTTTGCTCAAACAGGTCAAATCAAAGCTATTTTAGTTGATAGCGAAACCTCTAAACCTATTTCATCGGCTAGTGTCGCGCTCTTGGACGCCCATAGTAACGTTCTTGTTAAGGGGGGACAGTCTGTATCCCAAGGATTCCTTTTGTTGTCTGATATTAAACCTGGTAAATATAATGTCCGTATCACTTATGTTGGCTACGAGACACAAACTATAGATAGTATTGCGGTCTTAGGGGGTAAAAGTAAGGACTTAGGTCGAATTGCTTTGAAACCTACGGGTAATATGTTGAATGAAGTTATTATTGAAGGAAGAGCTCCAGCCATGCAGATTGGTATAGACCGTAAAACCTTCAATGTAGGTGAGAGTTTGGTCAGCGCGGGTGGAACAGCGACTGATGTGCTTGCGAATGTTCCCACTTTGCAAGTTGATCAGGATGGATCGGTCAGTTTGCGTGGATCAAGTAGTGTGAAGATTTTAATCGACGGCCGGGAGTCTGCTTTAGCAGGAAATGATGTAACTTCTTTGCTTCAGAGTCTACCTGCCAATTCAATTGAAAAAGTTGAAGTCATCACAAATCCATCCTCTAAATATGATGCAGAGGGCCAAACTGGGATTATCAATATTGTTTTAAAGAAAAATATTCGAACAGGGCTGAACGGATCGATAAATACATCCGCTGGTTCTTATGATAATTATATGGCTGGTATAACATTGAATTATCGTGATCGGAAATTCAATTACTTCGGATCCTATAACTTCAATAAACGAAACATGTTGGGAAGTGGGAAAACGGACAACACGTTTTTTGGTGATAGCACGCGTAATTATAGCGAATCCGAATCGTCAAGAAAGGGCAATAGCCATACGGTAAAAGCTGGGTTTGATTATAATATGTCAGATCGAACTTCATTGAGTTTTTCGGGTAATTTAAGTATACGTGATAACAAGCGAATAGAGGACTTGAATTATGAGTTCTTTAAGCAATCGCAGATGACAGGAACGAGTGTTCGAAATTCAACGCAATTTGAGGACGATCTGGGTTATGAATTAAATGCTGATTTTAAACATCAATTTAAGCGAGAAGGAGAGGAGTTGACGGGGAATGCAAGTTATGGAAGAGACAAGGAAGATGGTACAAATGATTTTTCTCAAAATTATACCGATGGACGGAAGGCCACTTCACGGAAGAATGTTACGTCTGAGGATGGCAAGAATATCAACCTTCAATTAGATTATGTTTTACCTTTCTCTGAAGTAAGCAAATTTGAGGCGGGTTACCGTTCTCAAATCAGAAAGTCATTTGATACCCAGTTTTCCAGATCACTCGATTCTATAGGTAACTATGTGCCAGATTATAGAATCAGCAACGATTTTGATTTCACGAGTACAGTCCATGCGATCTATGCGAATTATCAAAATAAATTAACGGATAAAATTGGCTATCAAATCGGACTACGTGGAGAACAATTTGAGCTGAAGTCTACCTATTTCTCCAAGGATCCAGCTGCTGTGGAAACGGAATCCAATGCTAAACAGAAATTTTTCAGGTTATATCCAACACTGTTTTTAACCTACGATGTTGGTGAAAATGGGGATAAAGTTCAATTTAGCTACTCGCGCCGTGTTCAACGGGCTCGTGGTTGGCAAGTTAACCCATTTTTAAACGTATCCGATGATTTGAATTATCGTCAGGGAAATCCGAATCTGAAACCGGAAGATGTGCACAGTTTGGAAATGAGCTTTGCCAAAACCTTTGGTAAAGTAAACCTCATATCTTCGGCTTATTTCAATCACGCAAGTGAGGTTATTCAGCCATTTGTTTACAAGATAGAGGATGGAAGAACATACAGTAGATGGGAGAATATGACCAGTCGTAATCTTTCGGGTTTTGAGTTTATTTCAAAGATCAACGCAACGAAGGATTTTGACTTTACATTTAATCTCAATTTGATCCACATTCAGTATAATGCAAACCCGGACTATGATATTAAAGAACGAAAGGATTTCGCTTATAATGCTAATCTGACCGCTAATTATCGTTTTACGCCAACATTTTCTGCACAAGTGCGCGGCGAGTATAATTCTTCCCGTGTAATGGCTCAGGGACAGATGAATGCAATGAAAGGTATGGATCTGGCCTTGAAAAAAGATGTGTTTAAGAAGAAAGCTTCAATTATGTTGAATGTTAGAGATGTATTTAATTCGCGGAAAATGAATGGTGTGACAGAAACCTCTCAACTTATATCCAATTTTGAGCACCGTTGGATGAAGCGGATGGTAACTTTATCACTTTCCTATCGGTTTGGTAGCCAAGATTTAAACAAATCAAAGAAGAAAGAGTCAAATACAAATGAAATGGGCGGTGGAGAGGAATATTAAAAAATATTCCTCTTTATACACTCAAATGCTTAAATTTAATTTTAAAACAAACCTAAAACTAAAAAGAATGAAGTTATTAAAAACAGTTCTTGCGGTATCGGTGATTGCTTTTTCAGCACATCTTAATACTGCCGTAGCGCAAGCAAAAAAAGAGGTTCCTGCTTACAAAATCTTAGATTTACCTCGTGTAGATATCAAGAAATTTAAAAAGAATAAAGCTGGAGCCTATGTTATTTTTGATGGTACTTCGCTGGAAGGCTGGAGAGGATATGATAAGACCGTAGTCCCGAAAAGATGGGTAATTAATGAGGGGGCGATCAAATTTGATAGCCAAGCTAATGTTGGTAAAGAAGAAGGCGGAGATTTGGTCTTTGCTCATGATTTTAAGAATTTCGAATTGGAGATGGAATGGAAAGTTGCTAAAGGAGCAAATTCGGGTATCTTCTTTTTAGCGAAGGAAGTGGAAGGACAGCCGATTTATATCTCGTCTCCAGAATGCCAGGTCCTGGACAATGAAAACCATCCTGATGCTAAAATGGGGGTAGATGGAAACCGTAAATCGACTTCATTGTACGATATGATTCCTGCCAAGCCGCAGAATGGTAAACCGTATGGCGAGTGGAATAAGGTTAAGATCAGAGTAAACAATGGCAAGGTCGAGCATTTTCAAAATGGTGTAAAGGTTGTTGAATATACATTATGGGATAAGTCGTGGATTGATTTATTGCAAAAAAGTAAATTCAGTGAAGAAAAATGGCCTTTGGCTTTTGAATTGTTGAGCCATGTTGGTGGCGATAGCAAATCAGGGCTTATCGGTCTTCAGGATCATGGAAATGATGTCTGGTTTAAGAATATTACCGTTAAGGTTCTAAAATAGAAAAAGCAGCTTTAAGCTGCTTTTTCTATTTGCTATAGTATCGATTGTAACTCTTTTAAGTCGATAATCATATGTGATACATCGTCCGGTTTTTCAATAACATTTGGGTTAAAGAAAATGGCATCCATGCCTACATTTACGGCTCCACGGATGTCGGCATCCAGGTTATCTCCAATCATCAGTGATTGCTGCGCCCGAGCTTGAGCAGTCGTCATAGCGAACTCAAATATTCGGGGGTCCGGTTTATTCACGCCGATGACTTCCGAAATAAAAATATGTTTGAAATATTTGCTGAGGTTGCTCTTTTCCAGTTTGGTCTCACAGGCCTCTTTAAAACCATTCGATATCAGGTGAAGATTGTATCTGTCACCCAAATAAGCCAAGGTTTCATGTGCATGTGGAAACAGATTTGTTTTTTTGGGACAGATAGCGAGGTATTCCAGTTCGAATTCTTCAGGAAACAACTCCGGATCGACACCGAGCTCAGTAAAGGTGTCGGCAAAGCGTGCTTTCCTGAGTTCTGGTTTTGATATCTTTCCGTGATGATAGAGCCCCCAAAGGCGATGATTGTTAACCGTATAAGTTTCTATAAAACGAGTGGATGACTCTTGATTGAACAAGTGATCAAACTTGTATTTAAAATATAACTCGTGCAGACTTTCTTCGGCATTTTTATCAAAATCCCATATGGTATGATCCAGGTCGAAGAAAATGTCTTTTTTCTCGTGATTAAACATATACAAAATTAAAACAAATTAATTTTAAATTCCAAGTCAGTTGGGTTAGCTAGTGATGAAATTAAAGGTCACTTTTAGCGCTATCGGGTCTCCGATGGTTTATATGAGTCTGTTTGGTGATTTTAGTCTTATTGCGAATCGGTTAATTTTCTTCTTTGTGTCATAATCCTCCGGATATTTCCGAATACATAGGTGAATACCTATTTTTGTCACATGAAGAAAGCGCTGTTACTCTTTTATTTTCTATTGTTCTATGCGGTTATGCAACTGATATGGTGGGGGGTGATGTTTATTCGTTTTGATCCGAGTAAAAAGAACATGATCATAGGGGAGGGAATATTCTTCTTGATTATTTTCTTGTGGGGTGCATGGCGATTGAAGCGACTGGTTGAAAGGGAGCAGAAACTGTTGCAGCAACAGCAGAACTTTCTTTTGGCTATCACACATGAACTTAAATCGCCGTTGGCTTCTGTCAAATTGTATATTCAAACGATTTTGAGACGTGATCTTGACAAGGAGCAACAACAAACGTTCTTGAGAAATTCGCTGAAGGATATCGAGCGTTTGGATGATCTGGTTGAAAATGTATTGATGACAACCAAGTTGGACAGCCGTAACTACAGTATGCCGAAAGAGGATTTTAATTTTACTGCTTTGGTAGAACAGGTTGTGGATAGACTTCAAAAGAATTCCTGTAGTTCGCAAGTCTTGAAACCTTATTTGGAGTCGGATATCATTATTCATGCTGATAAGTTTGCGATTAGTAATGTGGTTACTAATCTGATAGAAAATGCCATTAAGTATTCACCGGCATGTGCTATGGTGGATGTGAAATTATATACGGAGAATAATAAAATAATTTTTTCTGTTGCTGACCATGGTATCGGTATCAGTGATGAAGAGAAAAAACTTATCTTTAATAAGTTTTATCGCGTGGGAAGTGAGGCAACACGAAAAACCAAAGGTACAGGTTTGGGGTTATATATCGTGAAAACCGTATTGCAGAAGCACGACGCGACCATAAAAGTTAAAGATAACACTCCTAAAGGGAGTATTTTTGAAGTAACATTTGAAAGAAATGCAAAGTAAACAAAGAATATTACTTGTCGAAGATGAAGAACACTTGTTAGAAGCTATCAAGTTGAATCTCGAAATGGAAGGTTACCGTGTTACTACGGCTACCGATGGAAAAAAAGCACTAAAAGTCTTCAAGGAGGAACGTTTCAACTTGGTGGTTTTGGATGTGATGATTCCCGAAATAGATGGATTCCAAGTAGCTGAAACTATTCGACTGCAAAACACTGAAGTTCCTATCATGTTTTTAACTGCGAAAAATAGCAGTGAGGATCGAATTACGGGTCTTAAGAAAGGGGCGGATGATTATTTGGTAAAACCTTTCAACTTAGAAGAATTGATCCTTCGCGTTGGAAATTTGGTGCGTCGTGGCATGAAACCGGATGATTTGAAAGAACTAAATTCTTATCAAATCGGTGATAAAACGATCTATTTTAATTCGTATGAGCTACATCATGCGGATGGCACGATCACTTCTTTGACAAAGAAGGAGACTATGCTGTTGAAACTGTTGATTGAACGACGTAATGAGGCAGTATCACGGGAACAAATATTGGAGACCGTATGGAATTACGATGTTTATCCATCTACGCGTACCATCGACAATTTTATCTTAACCTTCCGAAAATATTTCGAACCAGATCAAAAGCATCCGATTTATTTCCATTCTATCAGAGGTGTTGGTTATAAGTTTACCGACAATAACGCATAGGTAGAAAGAGATGATGACAATCAAGGCTAGAATAGCCGTTATTTTTATTGCTGCATTATTTTTAGGCTATGGCTTATACCAGGGGCATTATCAAACTGCTGTGCTGATAGCGGGTGGAATAGGCTACTTGATTTGGAGTCATTTTAGAGAAGGGTCCGTTTTTTTGGCAACGCAGGCTTTTCATAGACAAGATTATGAAAAGGCAAAAAACTTACTTGCTGAGATAAAGAATCCGGATGCACTTCGTAAAGGCAGGCGCAATTTCTATGAATTTATGATGGGAAACATTGCGCTTAAAGAGGAACGCGTCGATGAGGCTGAATATCATTTTCAGCTAGCTTCGCGTCTGCCTTGGAAAAAAGATAATGAAAAGGGTATGGTTATGATTAATCTAGCAAATATAGCGCTGCGAAAGTTGGATTATGAAAGAGCTAGAGCTTATACAGATGTTGCCAATAAGCTACATCTGACGGCTAGGCAGAACAGCATTATTACAAAAATAGAAAACGAAATTTCAAAACATTTATAGTGAGTACTACTTTACAAAACGACTTATTGATTAGAGCTGCGTTCTCGCAGCAAACGGAAAGACCTCCTGTGTGGATGATGCGTCAAGCTGGACGCTTTATGAAGGAATATTGGGATATCAAGAATAAATATTCCTTTTTGGAGATGTGCAAAACACCAGAAATTGCTGCGGATGTCACTATGCTCCCAGTAGATTTGCTAGGCATTGATGCCGCTATTTTATTTTCTGATATTTTAGTTACAGCTGAAGCTATGGGAGGGGATCTGTCCTTTGAGCAAGGTGTCGGTCCTCGTTTTTCTAATCCTGTTCGCTCTGTAAAGGATGCTGAAGCTTTGTCTACCAACTGTTTGGATAAATTGCAGTATGTTGCTGATGCAATCAAGGTCATTCAACAACGTCTTGACAGCCGCATCCCTTTGATTGGTTTTGCGGGCGCACCATTTACAATTTTAAGTTATTTGGTTGAAGGTGGATCTTCAAAAGATTTTAAGTTAACGAAGTTGATGTTGAACAATCAGCCTGAGTTAGCACATCTGATCCTTCAAAAGATTGCAGATGTAACGGTTGAATATCTTAACATGCAGATTGCAGCCGGAGTAAATGCAATTCAATTATTTGATAGCTGGGCCTTGGCCTTATCTTGGAATGATTATCGTGATTTTTCGCATTATTATAATAAGCAGATTATTGCGAAGTTGAACCGTAAGGATATTCCAGTCATTTCCTTTTGCAAAGGATCTTCTGTTTTTGCACCAATGATGGTCGAAGCGCAACCTGATGTTGTTTCTATCGATTGGAATGCAGATTTAAAAAATATTAAACAATCTCTGCCGCAGGGTATTGCTGTTCAAGGGAATTTGGATCCATTTGTTTTGTATGCAGATAAACCTGTTATCAAAAAGAAGATTATCGAACTATTTGAGCGCATGAGAGGTGAAAATGGTTTTATTTTCAATTTGGGTCATGGTATTATGCCGGATATTCCTTTTGATAATGTAAAATATGCCATTGAGGTTGTAAAGGAATTTAGCTATTAGTTTGCTATCCACTTCAACAACAAAAACGACTTGCCTCTGGCAGGTCGTTTTTGTTGTTACATGCTACAATCTCGTGTTTTTGATAGTGTTCTTTTGTATAATGGATGTAAGATTTGTGCAATTGATGTTTGGACGTATTGATTGCTCTTAACTTTTCTTATTTTTGTACCTATGGTCTATTTATATGCAAAAGCAGTTCATATTATCTTTGTGATTTGTTGGATGTCAGGTCTGTTCTATATGCCTCGACTCTTTATATATCATACAGAAGCTAAGGACAAGAGTCAGGAAGCATTTGATGTTTTGCATAAAGAATTCAGTAAGATGGAAAAATTACTGTGGTGGGTAATTACTACTCCTGCGATGTACATCACAGTCTTTTCTGCACTAGTTATGTTATGGTATTCTCCTGGCTTATTATCCATGGGGTGGATGCATGTAAAACTGACATTCGTTCTGGGAATGATAATTTATCATTTTACCTGCCAGAAGATTATGTTCAAATTAAGCCGTCAAGAATCCAAATTAACCTCAACAAAACTCCGTTTGTTTAATGAGGTCGCGACAGTTTTATTATTTGCGATTGTTTTTACTGTTGTCTTAAAGTCAGCCCTGAATTGGATATTTGGTGTTTTGGGGCTCTTAATTTTATCCATCGCTTTAATGATGGCCGTAAAACTTTATAAGAAGTACCGGAACAAGAAAGCATAACAAAATGTTAAATTCGTCTGGTTTCTTAATCCTTTTTTATGCTGTGTAGTCGAAAGATTATAAATTGAATCGGATTATGTACAGGAAAATTTTGGTGACGGTCTCGTTGCTTATTGTCGCAACGGCTGGGTTCGCGCAGCGATACAGACCTTTTGGAGGAGCATTAAATATCTATTCTACTGATGTTCCATTTTTTCTTTATATCAACAACGTTTTGTATAACAATAGAGCTTCCACGGATATCAGGGTCCCCAATTTGACGAGTCGTCGTTATGATCTGCGTATTGTGTTTGCTGATAGGCAGCAACGAACGTTGAACGGTAGCGGCGTGCAACTTGTCAATAGAAATGGACAATATATGAATGTTGTATTTTCTGTCAGTAGCAGACGTGGAAATAGGGGGATTATCTTGGAGTCCATGAATCCTGTTGATCGGTATAACAACGGTAATTATCGTGAGGATTTACCTTATACTAACCGGGACGGATATCGCAATGAACAAGGTAATGATCGATACAGACAATCAGAAGATCGTGACGATTTGCCAGACAATAATCGTGAAGGATATAACAAAGGATGGAATAATGATCGATATAGGCAATCAGGAGACGATAAGGTTTATCGCGACGGTGTAGCGAATCAAAGAGGATATGCTGAAAATGAAGATAATGATCAGTCTGATAACGGAGTAATGAATAAGACGAATTCTAATCGATTGAACGATCTATTGAATCAGAAGGAAAACGATCAGGATAGGCTTGCTGTAGCTGCTCAGGAATTAAAAAGTATGCGCCTAAGTGTTACTGAAATTGTTGATTTAATGGAACTTTTTATACGAGATGATAATAAACTGGCTTTTGCCAAATATGCTTATCCGACCTGTGTGGATAAACAGCATTATGAGAGAGTAGGGGATGCCTTATCGTTCAGTTCAACCCGGGAGAAGCTAGTGGATTTTTTAAAAAAATAAAAGGAGCATTTTGCTCCTTTTTTATTCACCGCCGAAGCAGATATATTTTAATTCCATATATTCATCCAAACCGTGTTTAGAACCTTCACGACCTACACCAGATTGTTTTACTCCACCAAAAGGAGCTGCTGCATTTGAAATAAGACCTGTGTTAATACCTACCATGCCAGCTTCTAGCTGTTCAGCAACACGAAAACAGCGATTTATATTTGTACTATAGAAATAGGAGGCTAGGCCAAATTCAGTAGCGTTGGCCATTGCTATTCCATCATCTTCTGTTTTGAAACTGAAAAGAGCGCAAATAGGACCAAAAGTCTCCTCGCGGAATATAAGTGCTTCTTTCGGGACGTTGGTCAGGACAGTTGGTTGGAAAAATAGGTCTTTGATGACCTTTCCTCCTGTAGCCAATTCGGCACCATGATTTAACGCGTCTTGCACATGATGCTGCACTTTTTCTAGCCCTTTTGTATTGATTAATGGACCTACCTGGACGCCTTTGTCAAGTCCATTGCCAACTTTCAATTTACTGACAGCATGGCTAAGTTTCATCGAAAACTCATCATAGACTTCTTCTTGGATTAGAAACCTATTGATGGAAACGCAAGTTTGCCCTGAGTTTCTAAATTTTCCGGCAATAGCTCCTTCGACTGCAGCATCAATATCCGCATCGTTAAAAACCAAAAAAGGAGCATTACCACCAAGCTCCATAGACACTTTTTTAATGTTAGAGGCTGATTGTTCTATGAGTGTTTTTCCGACTTCGGTTGAGCCTGTGAAAGATAGTTTTCGTATGAGGTTGTTCGTAGCGAGTTCTTTGCCGATACCAGCACTATCTTTTCCAGTAATCACATTAAAAACGCCTTTTGGAATCCCAGCATCTTCAGCCAGTTTAGCCAAAGCTATAGCAGAAAATGGTGTTTGAGATGCCGGTTTTAGCACAATGGTACAACCAGATACCAAAGCTGGAGCAACCTTTCGGGTGATCATCGCTAAGGGGAAATTCCAGGGTGTAATTGCAGCAACAACTCCGACCCCTTGCCTAATTGTAAGCATTCTAGTTCCTTTTTTTTGAGAAGGTATCGTCTCACCATAGGCCCTTTTTCCTTCTTCTGAAAACCATTCTACGAAGGAACTACCGTAGTCAACCTCTACCCTCGATTCGCTAAGGGGTTTGCCACTTTCTAAGGTCATGATTTCCGCTAGATCGTCTTTATATTGCTGAATAAGATCGTACCACTTTCGGACGGTGTTGCATCGTTCCAGTACAGTTGTGTTTTTCCAGCTTTTCCACGCCTTGTCAGCATCAATTATGGCTTTAGTACAGTCAGCTACTTTTAGATCTGGCAACGAAGCAATAACTTTCCCTGTTGCAGGATTTACCACATCAAAGGTGTGTTTTGACTTGATAAATTTCCCATTGATATAGGCACTGTCAATTAAAAGTGTATTTTTCATCGATGTAAATTTAATTGTCACAAGTATAATTAGAAGATTTCTGAACTAAACTTCACTTCAATATGATCGTTGTTTGTTCAAATGAATCTCTCTCGCTCAGATTTTGACGGTATTGTACAAAACTCATTTTTTCCAAACCATCGATAGCGATTTTTAGCAAAATAATCATAGAGCGTATCTCTCCATTTGAGTGGTAAAATCTTCAGTAAATAACATGTCATGTAGGGGAAGCCCAATTGCTTACAAATCTTTAAAACAGCTTCACTTTTGAGATAGATACCGGTTGGAGATAGGAAAACGATGGAGTCAGTATTTTTGGGAATATTTGTTAGTGTGGTCCGGGCAAATTCAGACTGCAAAGAACTAAATAAGAATTTCTTTCTGCGATCTATTCTTAATAATAGTTGAACAAAGCGATTACAGATCAAGCAATCACCATCGAAAAAGATGATATATCTCCCTTGTTGTTCCATATTATAAAGTTACTCCTATTTATTGAAAGTACTGCCACAACAAGATCATAAAAGGGAGAGATTTTATCATTAACCGAGTTTAGTCCTCCATGTAAAAAAGGCGGTGTTTCTATTGGAAACACCGCCTTTTTTAATTCCTTTTTATAGGTTTTTCATGATTGTATGTCCCATACGATCCCTTTTGGTTTTTAAGTACTCTTCGTTAAAGGGATTTGCAGTTATTTCAATAGGTACATTTTCTATAATTTCAAGACCATAACCTACTAGGCCAGCACGTTTTGTCGGATTATTTGACATAAGACGCATTTTTGTGACACCAAGATTTCGAAGAATCTGTGCTCCGACACCATAGTCTCTTAAATCTGCTTTAAATCCTAATTGTACATTGGCATCTACCGTGTCCAAGCCATTTTCTTGTAACTTGTAAGCATGTAGCTTATTGATCAGTCCAATACCGCGACCTTCTTGATTCATATAGACAATAACACCTTTCCCCTCTTGCTGGATCATTTCCATTGCTTTGTGCAGTTGAGGACCACAGTCACAACGGCAAGAACCAAAAATATCACCCGTAACACAAGAGCTGTGCACCCGCACCAAAATAGGCTCATCTTCATTCCACTCCCCTTTGTAAAGCGCTAAATGTTGTTCGCCAGTGTCTTTTTGTGTAAAGGCTTTCATCTTAAAATCACCAAATTGCGTTGGCATATTAACAGTGACTTCTTCATTGATTAAAGAATCGTGCTTAAGACGGTATTCAATTAGATCTTCAATACTAACGATCTTTAAATCAAATTTTTTAGCAACCTCTATTAGTTCTGGAAGTCTGGCCATTTCACCATCTTCTTTTAGAATCTCAACCAATACACCTGCTGGTTCAAATCCTGCTAATCGAGCAAGGTCAACGGTAGCTTCAGTGTGTCCTGTGCGACGTAATACGCCACCATCTTTTGCTATTAGCGGGAAAATATGTCCTGGTCTACCTAATTCTTCATAATGAATATTAGGATCAATCATTGCTTTAATTGTTTTCGAGCGGTCTGACGCAGAAATTCCGGTTGTACAACCGTATCCCTGTAAGTCAATGGAAACTGTAAAGTTTGTTTCATATACTGCTGTATTCTGTCCCACCATTAGATCCAGATGTAATGCATCTGCTCTTTCTTTTGTAATTGGGGCACACACTAGTCCACGACCATGAGTCGCCATAAAGTTGATGATTTCGGGAGTTGCATTGCGGGCAGCTGTGACAAAGTCTCCTTCATTTTCGCGATCTTCGTCATCCACGACGATTACTACTTTTCCTGCTTGTATATCAGCGATCGCTTCTTCGATCGTGTTTAATTTGAAATCCATTTATTGATATATTGTAATTGGTACAAAGTTAGTGTAGAATCTAAATTTATTTATAATAGCGTTGTCACAATCTAATGTGATTCTTTCAATTTATTCTTTTTTGCAAGCTTTTCCTTAATCCATTTCCAAGCGGCTTCTACTTTTAATTTATATTGATCAATATCAAATAACGCGGAATCTGTCGTTGACTTGTATGTTAGAAAAGCGGCCAATGGTGTTAAGACAATAATGGCCATCCACATGCCAACGGCTGATGATATGGCACCATCTTTAGCTGTTTTTTCTGCTACTGTAGAGATAATGTGATAGATCAGAAAGAAAATGATGGCCATCACCACAGGAAGACCAAGTCCACCTTTTCTGATAATGGCTCCTAGTGGAGCTCCAATTGCAAATAGTAAGAGACAGGAGACAGCTAGGGTAAACTTGCGATGCCATTCAATACGATAACGGATATCTTTCGATTTGTAATCTTTAAATTCAAGTGTACGGCCGTTTAGATCTTCCTTTAAATAATTCAACTGGTTCAGCGCATTCATAGTGATTTGTGCTCGTTGTTCTTGTGGAACGAGATCGGTAAGCAAATTTTTAAAAGGTTTGATCTTAGCCTCTTTGACCTTTGGCTGTCCGGGTTGATTCACACTAAAATATTTCGAATAGATATTATATCGGGTGTCTAATGTACGGACGATTGCCTTTCCCATGCTGTCTATTTTGATATGATTGGAATCGATGTACATGTCTAACTGTTTCAGGTTTAACATGGCATGGTGGCTCTTGAAGAGGTTTTCATCCGTTTTACCCTGTTGAAAACTTCCCATATCAAACTTTTGCTCTGTTTCCTTAAACTTAAACCGCGTAAATTGCTGGCGTGGATCGTAGGTTTTGGAGTTTTTAGTCCGTGCTTCCTCGTAGCGGATACCATCCTTAAGTTTAAGGATCATATAATTGTTGTCAGGAGAGTTATAGATATACCCTTCTTTGGCCATAAGTACATTATTGGCTGTATTACCGCCACGATGATCATAGATCATCAAGTCATAGAGAATTGTTCCCGCTTTGTTTTTTCCTCTAGCGCGGATTGAGTAACCTGGAATGGTGTTGTTAAAGATTCCGGGTTTGATGAGGAAATCTGCCTTTTTATTACGTACATCAGTAAGTAGCGTACCCATTTTTAGGTTCACTACGGGGAGAATATAATCGGAGAACAGAAAAGAACTTGTTGCGAAAATTGCAACGAGTATAAATAGCGGGGTCATTGCTTTACGTAAAGATACGCCTGCAGCCTTGATTGCAACTAATTCATAGCTTTCACCCAGATTTCCGAAAGTCATAATGGAGGAAAGGAGCATGGATAAAGGCATTGCCATTTGGATTTGAACAACGCATTGATATCCAATTAGCTCCATGATGGTATACCATTCAAATCCTTTTCCAATCAAATCATCAATGTACTTGAATAGGAAAAGCATCAATAAGACAAACATCACAATAAAGAATGTGACAATAAATGGTTTTATGAAAGCTTGAAGAATAAGTAAATGAACCTTTTTCATCCGTGACGCAAAGCAAATTGATGCCTTTACATTAAGGCATCTCCCAACTAAGAAGCTCCTGCTGGAGCCCCTAGTGGAAATATATTGCAAAGATAGGCTTTTTTATGCACCTATAACACTTTGAAGATAGACTATTGAATTTTTCCAAATTAACTTTCTATTTTCAAGGTCTTCTTCTTTAGCGTAATCTGTTATCTTAAGAGCAACATCATTCGTTAGCTCGTCTTGATCGATCTCCAGATCGAAATAATAGGGATCATCATCTAGCCATTTAAAGCGTACAGATTTATTTTCTTTTGATGCTACAATTTTTGCTCGGTGAGGTTCATCATCCCAAATGAAAGTATAAACGGTGTCTTTATAGTTTACATCATCTGCAAACCATTGTGCCAATTCGTTTGGTTCTTGCAAATACGGAAATAAAATTCTAGGTGAAGAGTTGATGATATATTCTAGTTGGAATTTTATTTTATCTGCCATAAAAATGTTTTTTTAAATTTTAGTTTGTTTAAATCAAAAATAAGCTATATTTGCATTCCCAAAAATGGCGGGGTAGCTCAGATGGTTNNTTCGATTCTGCTCCCCGCTACAAATCTCTTCCAAAATTGCTTTTTATTGCATCAACTTATTATTTGTAATAATACATATTTATTTTGTTATTGCAAGTTTTTTTGTAAAAAGTTGCTCCCGTTTTTTATGTTTTTTGGGCTGTCAATTTTTTTAAGTTCATTTTCTATTTTTCAGTGCTAAATTTATTGAGTTAAAAATGAGTTTGTTGTGTTTAATACAAGTTTTAAATAGGCCAGAATCAGTAAAAAAATAAAAAAATCTTTTGAATTGACATACGAAGTGGTATATTTGCATACCGAAACGGCGGGGTAGCTCAGATGGTTNNTTCGATTCTGCTCCCCGCTACTAAAAGCATCAATCTTAACAAGATTGATGCTTTTTTATGATTGCATGTATTTCCTTTTTATCGCATTTCCTTTCGCTGCCGGCAAGATTACATCTATCTTTGTATTGTTTTATGGATAATATTTAAATAATGAATATAAGACCTATACTAACCCTATTTTGCTTTTTTATCTGCCATCATGTTTTTGCACAACAAGGCACAAAAAGCCACGTCGTTACACATCAACGGAAAACCATTCTATGTGATGCACAGAAAGGCGAGAATTCTTACCCGGCTTGGGGAGTATTTCCAAAAGAAAATTATCCTATACGAAAGGTTACTATGTTTGTTACGCTGGGGAGCCCGGATAGTTTGCGCACGGCGCATTGGGACTATTTGGATCACATCGTATTACGTCGTAAAGGAGGGGAAAATGGACCAGCACTAAATTATGAATTAGGAAGAATGCTTACGCCATATGGTAGTATTTACAATAAGGGATGGAGTTGGAAGTGGCAGGTCGATGTAACTGATTTTGCTCCTTTCTTAAGGGATAGCGTGGAAATTGTCTATACTCATTCTGGTTTTGAGGACAAGACTGTGGGATGGGCACTTACCGTAGATTTTGAAATTTTATCAGGTCCACCAGTTGTTACCCCATTGGGAATAACAACGCTGTGGAATAAAGCCTATAAATATGGGGATGTCAACGAAAAGATAGCAGAAAATCTACTGCCAATAACATATACCTCGAGTGCGGGAGCAGCATTGAGCCGAATACGCATTCAGCATACAGGGCATGGTATGGATAAACCACGTGGCTGTAGCGAATTCTGTAGCCGGTGGCGCGAACTAACCTTCGATGGAAAGACTGTGGACAAACGTGATATGTGGAAGAAATGTGGGGGTAATCCACTTTATCCACAAGGCGGGACCTGGGTACATGACCGCGCATATTGGTGTCCTGGAGATTTACAGCAGCCTGATTTTATTGATGTATTTACTAAAGTTGGTACCCATCAAATTGCCTTACAGATGGAACCTTATACAGCGACTGATAATGTGCAGGCTGTCGAAAATATATCCGCTTACTTGTTTCAATATTCTGCCCCTAAGCAAAAAGTTGATGTTGCCGTTGAGTCAATAATGGTTCCAAGTGATGAACAGCGTTTTTCTCGATTAAATCCGGCGAGTGTTGGCCCAAGGATCTCTTTCAGAAATTTAGGTGCTGAGCCGATTCGTACCCTAGAAATTGTTTATGGCACGAAGGGATTCCCTGCCAGAACTTTTCATTGGAAAGGTAATCTTTCTTTTAATCAGGTTGTAGAAGTTATACTGCCTGGAGAAATACAAGAAAGAGATCAGGAGAATGTATTTACGGTATCACTTCTAAAACCGAATGGCAAGTCGGATGCGTGGCCTATAGACAATAAGGCGGAAAGCGTCTTTACCGCGCTGCAGCGATTTCCCACTGATTTTGTTTTGGAGTTTATGACCAATAATAAACCGGCGGATAATCGTATATTTCTAATTAATGCAAAGCAGGATACGGTCTTTCGCAAAAATGGCGCCCAACTGGCTGCGGCAACGATGTATAGAGATACTTTACACCTTAATGAGGGAAACCACTCACTCTCTTTGGCTGATACCGCAGGTAACGGACTGCAGTTTTGGGCACAACCTGAAAATGGTGATGGCCATTTACGAATCTTCGATTTGAAAGGAAACCTTATTCATGCTTTTGAAAGCGATTGTGGAAATGGCGAAATGTTTAGTTTCCATGCTAAACGTGGATTTGAGACGGGTCTAAGTTCAACGCAATATGCCTTCTCGCTTTATCCAAGGTCGGTTGTGGATAAGACTCAACTAAGCGTAGTCTCCAATGAACCGAGTGAGATGACTGTGCTTTTTATGGTTGATGGCGTTTTGTGGCAAAAACACGAATACAAATCCATTCAACAGGCTGTGCTGAATTATGATGTGAGTCATTTACCATCAGGAAGAATAATCGTAGAAGTTTTGATGGATGGTATTAGCCAGTTTAAAGGACGAATAAATAAAAGATAACCGGATAAAGAAAAGCGTGAAGATATTTTGTGCTTAGATTTTGAAGAATTTGATAAAAAAAGCTCCATTATGGAGCTTTTTTTCATCTGTTTAATTAATTGTCGTCGTAAGCTAAGCCTTTCCAGTCTTCTCGCTGTAAGTACTTCAGCATTAAAAAGAAGATGAACCATGCAAGTCCAGCTAAGATCCAAATTAGTGTTTCATAGTGGAAAATGATTTTATGTAAGTATCCCAAAATACCCAATAGACCTAATATCAGTAGATTAGTTATTGCTTTTGAATTGGATTGACTAGCCTTCGAAAACGGATAGCTTTTGACAATAAAAAGCATAATCAGAATACTTTCGATACCGCCAATAGCGGAAGATAATAGCAGATCATTAATAGAACTGAGACCAAATAGTGGTACACAGATAGAAAGAAACAGAATGTTGAACGGTAAAACATATTTGATAAGACATGCTTTAAGAACTCCAGTCATCAGTTGTCCTGGTTTTTGTATGGGAGTCACATGGTAGACCCAGGCCGCTTTATATTTATTACTTTGCGTAATAAGCTGGAAAACGGTTAGTATGGTTAATAACGAAAGATAAAACATAATTATATACAAGCCTGAATCACGAAGCTTCGCTATTTTGCCAGCTATTGGGAGATCATCTCCTGTACGTAGAAATAAAAAAACGAAATAAATAGGTAAATAAGCCAACGAAGGGTATAGCTGTTGCTTAAATTCTCTCGTTTTAGAACTTATCAGCCATACAATGCTAAATCCTGCCTCTTCAACCGGGGATGAGCAAACCTTCGAGGAAATTCTTTTATATAAAGGTAATTGGGATGGATTATTTCGAGTTAATTGTGAAGCTTCATCAGGAAGGCTATCGGCGGTTGCAAGTGCAGCTATTTTCGCATTAAATCCACGTGAAAATAGCTTAGTACAAGCGTAAATACCAGCAAGAGGAGTTAGTATTCCTAATGTTGATAAGACGACCATATGTACACTGTGGCTGCCAAAGAGTAATGGTTGAAATGATGCAATCCAGGTACTTGGGAATATCCAAAGAAATCTGAGTTGTTCCATCGTTAAATGAGATTCTACAATAGATTGAATCAAATTAGGGCCAACATAATAGGATAGGAAAAGAACCAGTGAGAGACCGATCTGTATATAAGTAATTACATCTTTAAACTTTTGTATGGGGAGATATTTGATGCTAATCAGATAAAATCCGTTGACAAATATCAGCGCGATCAATGTGCTTAGTATAAGCTGCAGACATAAAAGAAGGACGGAGACGATATCCCAATTGAAAGATACATAAATAAGCACAGGTAAGGTTAACGCAATTACTTGATTAAAAAGCTTGATTGAAATAAAAGTTATTCGGGAAATAGCTAAAGTCTTATCATTAACTGGTCTGGGCATAATGATATACTGATCCCGAGTATCTAATAGTATGGGCGAAAAATCGGACACCAGTGTAATACTTAACATGCTAATGAAACTGAGTAGCATGATCGAAATGGCTAAGTACCTATCTGGAATCGACAAAATAATGACCATGAATATCAGGCCAAAGATGAGATACAATAAGAATTGTAAAATCGATGACGACGAAGATGATTTTCCCGAGCTACGTTTGCGAAAGCTAATAGGCTTTCGATTATCTAGGATTATTTTGGTTTGTAAGATGATCTTAAACTGTTCATAATTGATGCCTAAGCCTTTCCAAACCCCACGAAAAAGAAGGATAAATTTTAAGATAAATTTTTCCATGTTATTGAATTGCTGTAATGATATTGGAAGCGTCCAATGCGCTGCTGCCCGTATTGGTTAATTTAGCAAATATATGCTCCAATGATTCGTTAGGATCTGTTTTTAGTTCCTCAATCGTACCATCCGCAATGATGCTCCCCTGGTTTATCAGTAAGATTCGATCAGATACTTTTTCAACAACGTCCATCATATGTGAACAATAGAAAATTGTTTTCCCTTCTTTTGCAAGTAATGAGATAAGTTCTTTAACAAAGATAACAGCATTAGCATCGAGTCCAGATAATGGTTCATCCAGCACGATAATTTGTGGGTTATGAATAATTCCTGAAATTAAAAGTACTTTTTGACGCATTCCTTTGGAGAAGGTATCCATCCTATTATTTACATTAGATTCAAGGCCAAACGCCGCTAACAGTTTTAAGGAACGTTCCTGAATGACTTTATCTTCCATTCCATAGAGTTTACCTACAAAATCCAGGTATTCCATGGGAGTCAGTACATCATATAATTCTGCGTTTTCGGGAACATATCCCAATAATGCTTTTACTGCAAGTGGATCTTTTTGAATATTGATGCCATTTATTTCTACAGTGCCTGTGAAGTCCTCGATAAGTCCTGTTAATATTTTAACAGTAGTGGATTTGCCGGCACCATTTGGGCCAATATATCCGATAACTTGACCTGGGAATATGTCGAGGTTGATTCCTTTCAATATTTCTTTTTCTCCGTATGATTTTTTTAGGTCAACAATCCGGATGAGAGGTAATATACTTTCCATATCATTATAATCTTCAAAGTAAACTTACATAAAAAATTGGAGTTATAGTTTCCAATTGAAAAGTATATGATTCCTAATTTTGAGAAGAAAGTCTTTATTTTAATCCATGGAAAAGGGACCTTCCGGTCCCTTCAAAAACTATGTTATTTTCGGAAAAACTATCTATCGTTTTTAGGATATCCCTCTTCATCGAGATCATCTCTCAAATCTTCTTCGTTCTCGGCTAATTTCTTGTCCAAAGGAGATAAACGTTCATGATCAAAAGTCTCGATTCGCATGTTAGCATTATCTAGATCTTCCTCTTTGAGTTCATCTTGTGTTGCATACTCATCTCCGACAAAAGGATTAGAGTCATCGTATGTTGAATCATCATCAATTGCACCTTCAGCTACTGTATCGTAGTCAGCCGGGTGATCGTAGTCTGGATCGTTGTCATCGACATCCATTTCATAACTGTCAAGTTCTTCATTAAAAGCAAGGTCCTGCTCTTTATCTGGATAGTCTTCTTCGACTTTCCCATTTTTACTTTCTTTTTTCGACATAATCCTGCTAATTTTTATTTATCTGTAAAACAGTTCCCGTAA
Organism: Sphingobacterium sp. UBA2480; assembly: GCF_002341965.1. NCBI lineage: Bacteria > Pseudomonadati > Bacteroidota > Sphingobacteriia > Sphingobacteriales > Sphingobacteriaceae > Sphingobacterium > Sphingobacterium sp. UBA2480. Next base: position 63,770 of record NZ_DDPA01000006.1, read on the forward strand.
AAAAAAGTTTTTGATTTATCTGTGAAAGCGAATGTTCCAGTGCCACTAGGAGGTCAGGAATGTGAAGATTCTTTTGGAAAGATAAAAATCCAAAAAATGGTTAAAGCAGTAAAACAATATAATTATATGTTTGTTTTATTTTAAAATAGGAATTATGATCTTCAAGCGTTTAAATTATCAGACTTTACAGAGTTTACGCCTACAAGGCTACAATATTTTATTGACCATTGGTCGGGCTGAAGATGAGAACCCAATTTATTTCCCAATGAAATTGGAATCTTTTAATTCCAGTGGCTCAAATTTTGACAGTCATGATGCAGGGACCTTTCAAGGAAAGAAGATTCTTATTTTGGATGAAGCCATTCAACGCTCTTTAAATCACGATCTTAATGGTGTAATCCAACTCGACAATTAAGCACTATTTTTAGCTCTTTTATAAGAGCTGGGTGTAATATTTCTTTTCTTCTTATAGAAATTGGTTAGGTGACTTTCATCATTAAATCCGAGTTCTTCTACAATTTGTTTCATCGTGTATCTATTGGATGCTAGTCGCTCCTCAATTAGTTTAATACGAATATCGTCTATATACACTTTGTAGCTTTTTGAATATCTTTTTTTAAAAAAGGCCCCAAAATAATTTGCTGAAATTTGGAACTGATCTGCAATCGACTTGATTTGTAATTTATCCGGGAAATAGATATTTTGCTGTATGTATTGCTCGATCTCTTGAGACAATTCATAAGACTCGTTAATAGGTAGCTCCAGATCTGTCAATATATTTTCTACTAAAGCGAAAAGGGACATTGTCTGGTGGAATATAAAAATTGATGCCGCTTCATCTTCACTCTCATATTGTTGAATTAGCGAGATTACCCGCTCGATCAGTTTTTTATTTTCCTTTTTAAGGGATAGGCTCTTATTTAACAATGTCTTCGAGTTAAAGATATCAACCGGGTTGTGAGTAAGTCTAAAATTTTGTTGTATAAAGTGCAGATCTTTAAAGTAGGAGTTGGAGAAATAGAGTACAAATGCAGTTGTATCTTTTTTTGTCTCAAGTGTTTCGAAATCTTTATTCAAAAAAAGTAAATTCTCTTTGGAAAATTTTAAATTATTCCCTTTCGATACGAGTGTGCCTTCGGCTATATAAACTAACGCAAAATCAAAACCCGTTTTATTGAGTTCTAATTTTTCTTTATGCTTGATTTTTTGAGATTCGAAAGATAAATTCATCATATGTACAGAGTCTATTGGAATAATCGCTACAAACCTAAGAAAAATGGATTAAAGACCTTGCTATTTCCTCTTTTAAACCGGCATGTAATACAGTTGCGTATTCACCATAAAATAAATCATTCGTTATTTTAAACGATTATCAGGTGCTTTTTGCATTTCTGGTCATCTGTTCAATAGCATCCCATTGATCTTCAGGAATAATATCCAATCCATTGAACTCACCTGCTCCCTTAAGCCACTCGCCGCCATCTATCGTGATAACATCACCGTTGATATAACTGGCGTAATCGGATACCAGATAGGCCGCGAGGTTGGCCAATTCCTCCAGTTTGCCCAAGCGGCCCAAGGGGATACGTTTGGCAGGCGAGAGAAGTTCGCCTAATTCACCTGGAAGTAGCCGTTCCATGGCACCTGAAGTTTGGAATGGACCCGGAGCTATAGCATTGAGTCTTATCCCTTTTTTTCCCCATTCAACGGCTAACGATCGAGTTAATGCAAGAACTCCGGCTTTAGCTGTTGCAGAAGGAACAACGTAGCCAGAACCCGTCCAAGCATAGGTTGTGACGATACTTAGTATAGCTTTATTATGTTCGTTGGCCTCAATCCAACGCTTGCCCAGTGCTAGGGTATAGTTTATACTACCTTGGAGAACGATACCAATAACAGATTCGAAGGCGCGGTGGCTTAAACGTTCGGTAGGGGAGATAAAATTTCCGGCAGCATTGTTTATGAGTATATCTATCCCGCCAAAATGTTCATATCCAAAGGAAACGACGCGCTCGACATCCTCATAATTTCGGACATCTCCAGCTACTGCAAGACATTTCGCCTGATATTTTTCCGACAATTCGTTCGCTGTATGCTGTATAACATCATCTTTACGGCTCGTGATCAGGCAAGAGGCGCCAAGCTCGAGAAAGTAATCTGTCATGGCTTTTCCGAGGCCTGTACCACCACCCGTAATCAAAATTCGTTTTCCTGTTAACGCGTTTTCCTTTAACATACCCATATGCTGTCCAGTTTTTATGTATCCTTAAGTTACACAAATTTGGGATAAAATAAAAGCCAAGGCCAGCGGTGAAAAATAGTTCGGGAATAAATGAAGGAAGAGATATAAACAAAAACAGGAGCCATTCGAAGAATAGCTCCTGTTTTAAAAATTTCCAATTCTGGTAATAGAATAAATTATGCTTATGCGCCCAATTGTACGCGTTTGAAAGCAGTTACAGTTAATCCTTTGGAAACTGAATCTAAGAATTGAGCGATGTTTTTAGAAGAATCTTTTACGAATTCTTGGTTTAACAAAGTTGTGTCTTTGAAGAATTTATTCAATTTACCTTGAGCGATTTTCTCAGCCATTTCAGCAGGTTTACCTTCAGCAATGATTTGCTCTTTAGCAATAGCGATTTCACGCTCGATTGTGTTTTGATCAACACCATCTTTGTCAATTGCGATAGGGTTCATTGCGGCAATTTGCATTGCTACATCTTTACCTGCTTCTTCAGCACCAGCAGCATCAGCAGAAAGACCTACTAATACACCTAAACGGTAGTTACCGTGAATATAAGCGATAACCTTTTCAGCAGTGATAGTTTCGTATTTAGAAACGTCAATTTTCTCGCCAATTACACCAGTTTGCTCGATTAATAAATCAGCGATGTTTTTGCCATCAAGTTCCAAACCTTTTAATTCTTCCAAAGAAGCAGGTTTACTGTTTAATGCAACGTCTGCAATTTTTTCAGCGAAAGCAACGAAGTCTGCGTTTTTAGCTACGAAGTCAGTTTCACAATTAACTTCAACTACGATACCTGATTTACCATCAGCAGTAGCTTTAGCGATGATAACACCTTCGTTAGAGTCGCGATCTTGACGGCTAGCAGCTACTTTAGCGCCTTTTTTACGCAAGTAATCTACAGCAGCTTCAAAGTCACCATTAGACTCAACTAAAGCTTTTTTACAATCCATCATACCAGCGCCAGTTTGTTGACGCAATTTGTTCACATCTGATGCAGAAATTTGTACTGACATGTTTATTTCTTTTTATTATTATTTACGACTGAAATTTGTACAATATTAACTTAAAACATGTTAAGCTAATATGAAGTTTAACATTTCTTGATAAACGAGTATTGTTAAACCAAAAAACCGGACAGAGAGGCTAGTTCAAGAAAAGTAAACTTTTCCAGAAACTAACGCTACGCCATCCGGTTTGGAATAAAAATATTATTCTCCGTCTTTCGCTTTGCGAGGACGTTTAGCTTCTGAAGCATCACTATTATCAACTTTTGCTTTAGCAGCAGCAGCATCTTTTTCAGCTTCTTCTTCTTTGTCGCGTTTGCGCTCGTCCAAACCTTCTTGGATTGCTTGACCAATGATACCGGCGATTAAACTAATAGATTTACTAGCGTCATCATTTGCTGGGATTGGGAAATCAATGTTTGAAGGATCAGAGTTTGTATCTACCATTGCAAAAGTAGGGATGTTCAATTTCATTGCTTCAGAAACAGCGATGTGTTCTTTTTTCACATCGATGATGAATAAAGCAGCTGGTAAACGGTTCAAATCAGCGATACCTCCTAAAAGGTTTTCTAATTTGATACGCTCACGTTGAATCATCAACTTCTCTTTTTTAGACAATACATCATATGTACCATCTTTTTGCATTTTGTCAATGTTAGACATTTTTTTGATAGACTTACGAACTGTAGCGAAGTTTGTAAGCATACCACCTAACCAACGCTCAGTTACAAAAGGCATATTAACCTCTTTTGCTTGTTGTGCGATGATCTCTTTTGCTTGTTTTTTCGTAGCGACGAATAAAACTTTGCGACCTGATTTTACGATTTGTTTGATAGCTGAAGCAGCTTCTTCTAATTTCGTAAGAGTTTTGTTCAAGTCAATGATGTGGATACCGTTGCGTTCCATGAAAATGTACTTAGCCATTTTCGGATCCCATTTACGTGTAAGGTGACCAAAGTGCACACCTGCATCCAATAAATCTTGATAAGTAGTTCTTGCCATTTTTTGATCCTCCTTTGATTAACGTTTACTGAATTGGAATCTTCTACGAGCTTTACGACGTCCTGGTTTCTTACGTTCAACCATGCGGTCATCACGTGTTACTAAACCTTTAGCGCGTAATGCAGGTTTAACTTCTGGGTTAAGCTCAACCAAAGCTTTTGCGATCGCTAAGCGAACAGCTTCTGCTTGACCTTTAACACCACCTCCGTTAACGTTTACTTTTACATCAAAGTTTGCTAATTCACCAGCTACGTTCAATGACTGTGTAGCGATGTATTGCAAAGGTAATGTTGGGAAATACTCTTTGTAGTCTTTACCGTTTATGATAATGTTTCCGCTACCAGCAGTTAAGTAAATGCGGGCAACAGCAGTTTTTCTTCTTCCTGAAGTGTTAGTTGTTGACATGACGATTCTCCTTAAAATTTAACTGGTTTTGGATTTTGTGCTTCATGCTTGTGCTCAGTACCAGCATAAACGTAAAGGTTTTTAAACAATTGACGACCTAAACGGTTTTTAGGAAGCATACCACGAACAGCTTTTTCAATAATGCGTTCAGGAAATTTAGCCATTAACTCTTTAGGAGAAACGAAACGTTGACCACCTGGGTATCCAGTGTAGCGTACGTAAACTTTGTCGCCTAATTTGTTTCCTGTCAATTTAATTTTGTCTGCATTGATAACAATCACGTTATCTCCACAGTCTACGTGTGGGGTGAATGTAGGCTTATGCTTACCACGAATTACTTTCGCGATGTTGCTCGCCAAACGCCCCAAAATCTCTCCTTCAGCGTCAACAACGATCCACTCTTTGTTAACGGTGTTCTTGTTGGCAGAGACAGTTTTGTAACTTAACGTATTCACTTGCTTTTGTTTAAATAATTTATTAAAAAATTTTTCTTCCCCTTATCTCAAGGGTCTGCAAAGGTACATCTATTATTCTATATTTTAAAATCTATTTTGCTTATTTTGTTGAAAACGAGTTGAATTTCAAGCGAGCCCCACTAATCTCAATATTTTTACAACTTCCTCGAATGAATATTGTTACATTAGTTAGTATATTGCAGGAAGAATTTTTAAATTATTATAGCGGAAGTAGATGAGATTGAATTTTTTAGATAAACGATTTTTTTTAAGTTTTATTGGTTTACTCCTAGTAGCACTGGGCTCATTAAAGGCACAATCTTCGGATAATAAGCCTAAACCTTACGATGCACGACTCAAAAACGTACAGGAAATATTGAAGCAAGGAAAAATTGGCCCCGGGATGGATTCTTTGGATGCTATAATCGCAGATTACCCACAAGCCGATGACATCTATTTTACAAAGGCAATTCTTCTTGCGCAGATGAGAAATCAAGATGGAGCGATCGAAGCTATAAAAGAAGCGCTGAATATTCAGTCGAAGCCGGAATATCTAAGTTTTGCTGTAGATGCATTTAAAAGTAAAAACGACGCGGATAGTGCTTTAATCTATCTCGATAAGTTGATAGATCGAGATGACAATAATACTGCCTCACTAAAACGGGAGCGTATCATGCTCCTTTTCAATGGTGGGTACAAGGATGTGGCTTTGGAGTATTTCTATAAAACCAAAGAGATCGCTGTCGCTTCTGATACATTGGACATGGTTGGCAGTGTGTTGTTAAATGATGCCGGTAATTATAAGGCTGTCATTGATCTTTTGAAGCCCTGGGCAGACAAAGGGACTTCGCTGGCTCAAGTGTATGGACAATTAGCGCAAGCCTATAATCTTTCCAAAAACTCGAAGCTTGCATTGGACTACATTAATAAAGGAATTCAGACGACAAAAGAGGATTTTCTTTATTTCGATTTGGCTGATCTCTATCGATTTGATAAAAAGCTGAAATTATCTTTCGATGCACTTAAGCAAGGATTTCAATCTAAGAAAGTTGATTTTGCAGATAAGAATCGGATTATAATGACCTTGTTGAATCCGAAAGGTCCCTATACAAAAGACCAACTTTTGGAATTGGTGAATATCTTGGTTGAAGTTCATCCACGTATTGCCGAAAGCCATATGGCAAAGGGACAAGTGTTATGGTTGAGAGACGATAAGTCCGCTGCTCAAAGTTCACTAGCGGTAGCCGTGAGTATGAACCCCTACCAGATCGATGCTTGGCGGATGCTGATGAGTTTGGATATGGACAAAGGTGAATTTGATCAAGCCATTGCACATGGTGGGGAAGCGTTACACTATGTGGCCAATAATGCGACCATACTCTATTTTACGAGTATGGCCTATTTGATGAAAAAAGACATGGAAAATAGCCGAAAGTTTATGGAGGCTGCACTTAATAATGCACAGGATGAATCGCCTTTTCTACAAGCAAATATTTATGGGGGATTAGGTGATATTTATAATTCACTTCAGATGTATAAAGCCTCTGACGCGGCTTACATCGAAGCTATTCGATTGGATAGTACAAATGTGACGGCGATGAACAATTTAGCATACTATTTGTCGTTAAGAAAAGAACGACTTGATGAAGCTACAAAGTATGCCGCAATGGCGACGAAATTGCAGCCCAATAATGGAACTTTTGAAGATACCTATGCTTGGGTACTTTTTGCAAATGGAAAATATGATGACGCACTAGTATGGATTCAAAAAGCGTTAAAAAATACAAATCCGCAAACGGCGGTATTACTGGAACACTATGGCGACATTTTGATTAAGTTAGGGAAAACAACGGATGCCGTTAAGCAGTGGAACCTCGCTTTAGAAAAGGGAGCTGATACGGAGGAGGGTAAGCTGAAATTGAAAAAGAAGATTGAGACTAAAAGCTATGTGGAATAAAATTGTTTGGGTTAGTGCTGTTGTGTTGCTGCTTTCTTCTTGTAGTTCTAAGAAGAAACTACTAAAAGGTGCTGACCTTAAAGCTGAAAACGAGTTGACCATAAAAGATAATACAAGGGAGGCGAAAAAGAATAGCTTACGTGATCTTTTTTTGACCAATTTGAATTATTCTACTTTTTCTGGAAAAGCGAAGATGCGTCTCGATCTTGGGAAGGACAATTATGATGTCACTTCTACTATTCGAATAGAGAAAGATAAAAGGATCTGGATTTCCATTTCTGCTACACTGGGTATAGAGGTTGCCCGGGTATTGATCACTCCAGACAGTGTACAAATTTTAAATAAGTTTCAGAGCGAATATATGGTTAAGCCATTTGACTACCTATATCGTTTTGCCAGTCCGGATTTAACTTTCGGAAATCTACAGGATTTGTTGCTAGCCAATCTTTCGGTGAATCTATTGTCCGATATTGATCAGGTTAATTTTAAACAGGACTCGATGTCTGTCCAGTTGGATGGCAAACTGAATGAACTAGATTTTTTATATAAGTTAAATAATAACAATAGGCCTTATCAGTTTAGATTAGCGCAACTTTCAAAAAAACAATTGCTGGAGGCCAATTACGGTGAATATGCCATGGCCTCTGGACAAGAATTTCCGATGCTTTTAAAAATGATCATTTCTGATGGTCGTCAAGAGATAAAAACAGAGATAAATTTTAACAAAGTGACTTTTAATGAACCAGTCGAAATGCCTTTTTCAGTATCGTCACGTTACAAAGTAATCCGATGAGAAGCTGTCTATTTCCTTTAGATTTATTACTTTCGCAATTAGTTTGCTAAAGTATGGGGTGAATTAATAGGATAGAAAGATGGCAAACACAAAAAAATAGTACTGTAAATGAACTTTAAAAAGACAATACTTGGTATAGCTGCTTTCCTATTCATGATTGGGATTTCATCGGCGCAGACTAGGGCTGAACTTGAAAAACAGCGTGAGAAACTCAATCGTGAAATTGCTGAATTACAGAATACGGTCAAAGAGATTGCAAAGGAAAAATCACTTACTCAACAACAAGTGACAGCATTGAGTAAGCAGATTAATTTGCGCGAGCAGAAGATAAATACCATTACTTCGGAAGTAGCTGTAATTAACAAACATATCAATTCCAATACCGCTGCCGTAAATAAGTTAAAGGCCGAATTGGAGAAGATGAAACGTGACTATGAGAAGATGGTGATGTTTGCGTTCAGAAACCGGAATGCCTATAATAAATTGATGTTTATTTTTGCATCCAAGGATTTTAATCAGGGGTTCCGACGGGTTAAGTACTTACAACAGTTTAACGATTCTAGAAAGCTGAAAGCCGCCGATATCGAAAATACAAAGAAACAGATTGAACAAAAAATTGCTCAATTGCAGGCGGACCGAAACAAACAGGTTGCCTTGATGAAAGAGCAGGAAAATGAGAAAAAAACCATATCTCAACAGCGATCTGTTTATTCTGGACAATTGAGTGAATTGATTGTTACAGAGCGCGGCGTGAAGAAAGATATTACCCAAAAGCAAAAAGAGGAGCGTCGTATTAATGCGGCCATCAAGGAGATCATTAGAAGAGAAATTGAGGCTGAACGTCGACGAGCTGAGGCGGCGCGTCGTGCTGCGGAAGCTGCTGCTGAACGGAATCGCAAAGCGAATGAGTCCACATCAACTACAAAGGGTAAGAACAATACAAAAACGAGTACTTCGAAGATGTCAGAATCTGAGGTGCTCCGTAGTACACCAGAAGCAGTTAAACTTTCAAATGACTTCAGATCTAACCGCGGTAGTTTACCTTGGCCTGTTTCCAATGCGAAGATCATGCAAGATTTTGGAGGGGAAAGTGTCGGAAGAAATGTCAATGTGGAACATATATCCGTGAAAATACAAACTTCTAGTGGTGCGGCTGTGAAAGCTGTTTTCGCAGGAGAGGTAAGTAGTGTTTTAACAATGTATGGTCAACGTATCATAATGATTAAACATGGTGAGTACTATACTGTCTACAATAATATGGGAAGTGTAAGTGTTTCTAAAGGGCAAAAAGTAAGCACGGGTCAAACTATAGGAACGGCGGATGTGGACTCCGATACAGGTGTGCCAATGGTTGACTTCTCTGTTTATCAAGGGTCAACACCACTGAATCCGATGTCATGGTTGGCGAGATAAGAAATAATTACTATATTTAATAATTATCATTACATTTGTAAATAGAGAGAGAAGTTTTAGTTTAAAAGAATTGAAAAACAAGAAATTATAGTTATGTCAACATCATTATTAATCATGGGAATCGGGGGGCAAGAGTTAATTGTCATTGTAGTAATATTGTTACTATTATTTGGTGGCAAGAAGATTCCTGAATTGATGCGCGGATTGGGTAAAGGAGTAAAGGAATTTAAAGAAGGCCAAAAAGATGAGTCTTCACCTGAAAAAAAATCTGAAGTAGAAGATAACAAATAAGGGAGGTTTTGATCCCATATAGCATGGATACGATTTTGTGAAGAACAAAATCGTATTTTGTTTTATACGCGACCTATAGCGAAATAGGACGAAAACCATTTTATACTAAAATCCATTTCTAATCGTTTAGATTATTGTTGATTTTTCAGTAGATGAATCAAACTCGGATTTAACAGTAAATTTATGATCGGAAAACAGACGTTAATTTCAATACTAGGAGGGGTATGCTATGTACTACCACTCATGGCCCAAGAAAGCGCTGTAGAAGGTATGAAAGAAGCTGCCCATACCTTCTTTCAAAAAAGCATCGAAAAAGAAAAACAAGAGATTTACCAGTACCTGGACAGTATAAAATCTTCCGGAAGTAACCGACAGCATGATGCTGAAATTACAGATGAAGATATACAGCTTGTACGGAAATTAAAGGCAATAGAACGTGAGGTTCCATTGGACTACTCACCACGAGTGAAAGATCTGATTGCCAAATACACGTCGGATAATTATAATCCCTATATGTGTAGGATGATGGGACTAGGACAATACTATTTCCCATTGTTTGATAAAATCATGGATGAAGTAGGAGTGCCGCGGGAACTCAAATATCTAAGTGTAGTCGAATCATCATTAAATCCACGTGATATCTCTAGTGCCGGAGCAACAGGATTATGGCAATTGATGTATTATGAAGCCAAAACTTATCATCTTACGGTGGACAGTTATACCGACCAACGTATGGATCCGATCGCTTCGAGCTATGCTATTGCAAAAATCCTAAAAGAAGCTTATGATGAATATGGCGATTGGTTGTTAGCGATAGCATCCTATAATGGCGGTAAAGGAGCGGTTAGCCGTGCGATCCAACGTTCGGGAAAGGAGAATGCTACTTTTTGGGATATCGCTCCATATCTAACGCAACAGACCCAAAACTATATCCCTAAGTTCATCGCAATGACCTATGCGATGAAATACGCAGACGAAAATGATATCAATGCTGCGGATACCGAACTTTCACTGAGAACTCAAGCATTGGATATCAATAAGCGTATTTCATTGAACCAAATAGCGGATGCTTTACAGGTGTCAAAAGAGACATTACGTGCATTGAATCCTAGTTTTAAAAGAAATGTGTTAAATGGCACTGAAGAGTCCCCATTGCGATTAGTTTTACCTGTATTGGATAAAAAGATTGCCGCAGAGGAATTGTATGCAGCGCTCAATACGCCAATATCTTCGGCAAATCCTAGTCAGACAGAAAATCCAAGCGAGCCTTTACAGAATGGGAAATATAAAGTGAAAGTTGGTGAGACATTCGCTTCCATTGCTGACAAGTTTGAAGTAACCGTACAGGATATAAAATCTTGGAATAACCTGCGTGGAAATCAGATTGTCCCTGGACAAAACTTACTGATAAAAAAGGAGGATGATTTCGTCAATGCGAAATTAGCTCGTAACACAGAAAGGTCTTCAAAGAAAAACCAACAACGTGCCGCTAGCGCCACGCGTACAGCTTACTATGTCGTTAAGAAAGGTGATACATTATCTGAGATCGCAGATAAAAATGGCACATCAGTCGGTCGACTTAAAAGTGAAAATGATTTAAATGGAAGCCGGATAAAACCGGGGATGAAATTGAAAGTCTCAAAAAAATAACAGCATGGTTTAAATTAACCATGCTGCATCTTCTTCTTTGTCAAATTCTTCAAGAGTAACGGTAACATGTTCTCTTAATATCGTTGAAAGCTTCGTACCATAGTAGTCACTAAATATAGGGAACTTATGGTGGCTTCTATCAATTAATACAGCCGTTCTCATTTTCTTCAATGGAACGTTTAAGAATACACCTAGTCCATAGGCTAAGGCTCTACCACTATTCAGTACATCATCGACTAAGATGATGGTCTTATCTTTTGCAATATCAACAGGTATGTCTGTGCTTGCACTCAACGATCTACTCGTTTTCTTCATAGTAACTTTAATCAGCAGGATTTCCTTCGTTGAAATCTCCTGTAAAATCGCCTGAAGGCGTTGTGCAAATACATAACCCCGGTCAGCAATTCCTACCAATACAAGTGTTTCATCTTCAAAATTGTCTTCCAAAATTTGATAGGCAATCCGAATAGATTTTTGTTTTATTTGTTCTTTATTTAAGATGAGCGTTTTCTTTGAAGACATAATAGTATTCCAATGATTATAGGGTAAAAATAGGATATTATATTGTATAAAAAAAGTCCAAAACGAGTTAAACGCTTTGGACTTTTCGAGACTGAATCAATCTTATTAATTCAATTTATTATCTTTTTCCGCTTTTAATATTTCTGCTGTAAGCGATCTATTATCTTCTGGTAAACGACCACCATTGTAATAATAACGTCGCCAGTATGGCTCATCTAAATTGCTAATCATAACTCCTTTACTGGACGAGGCATGTGCAAACTTATTATCGCCGATATAAACACCTACATGGGTAATACTTTTACTTCTAATTTTGAAGAATACCAAATCACCTGCTTTTAGCTCATTTTTTTCGACAGTTTTGACTTGAGAATATTGATTTCTGCTATTATATCCTAACGAAGTGTTAAATACTTTGTCGTATAATTCATAAGAAAATTTAGAACAATCAATGCCTCTTTTTGAATCTCCTCCTAAGCGGTATGGAGTTCCCAACCATTCGTAAACAAATTGATAAAGTTTGGTATTTGTTGTTGCTGAGACTGCAACTCCCATGATTTGTGAAAAGTATTCTTTCGCTAGATTATCAGGATCTGATTCTGGTTTGGAGTTTCTGTTGGTTTGTGCCTGCGACACTAGACATAAGCCGATAAATAGCATTGACGCTATAAATTTCTTTGTTTTCATTAAATCGCTTTTTTGTACAACATTTAACTTTTAAAAATTTAACACTGTCATCTATTTTGGACAGCACTGTTGCGAATATAATACAATATCAGTTTAGGGTCAAATTTATTTTAAGGTATTTAACGAAATTTTAACAATTTTAACATCTTCATAACGCCCATTTGGGCATATTGTACTTTAATAATTCTGTCAACGATCAACTACAGTGCCTCGACCACCTGTTCGAGTAAAAAACGGTCCCCTAATGTTAGAATGCCACTTGATTATATGTCTCATTGTAAATCTTAAAAAAAATATTAATTTTCTTTGGTAAAGTGATAATATTTGTTCTATATTTACAAAACATAAGCAAAAGCAATGAACACAAATACAATTATTACATCGATTATTATTACCACCGGGATAAAACTCAGGAGGAAGTAGTTTCGTTGTATATAATTGTAGACACAATATTTAGAAGCGCTTTCCTCGACAAAGGAAAGCGCTTCTTTTTTAGCATAAAAATCATCAATCTAAACAAACAGTATAAAACAGTATGAAAGTTTTAAAATTTGGAGGCACATCGGTCGGGACGGTAGAAAGTCTAAAGGCGGTCTTAAGCATTGTAAAAAAATCTTACGATGCAAAGGAAAAACCATTGGTTGTGTTGTCAGCTATGTCAGGTGTAACAAACTTACTTACCCAACTGGCGGAGGACGCTGCCGAAGGAAAGTCCTTTTCGGATGGTCTAAAGTCCTTGGAAGATAAGCATTTTACGGTTGTCAAAGAGCTCTTGGCTGTGAAATATCAAAATCCTGTATTTACAAAGCTAAAGTTGTTTTTTAATGAGATAGAAGATCTCCTGCAAGGAATTTCTGCACTAAAGGAGCTGAGTAATCAAAGTAAAGATTTGATCCTTAGCTACGGTGAGCGTTGCTCAAATTATATGGTATCTAAGGTGATGGAACAATATATTCCCGAGTCTCTATTTGTAGATGCATCCCATTATGTGAAAACTGATTCAAATTTTGGTAATGCACATTTAAATGAAATGCTAACGGAGCAATTGGTGAAATCATTGTATATCACGCATGGTGATAAACTACTGTTTGTCACCGGTTTTATCGGAAGTAATGAAAATGGACGTATTACCACCTTGGGAAGAGGTGGATCAGATTATACCGCAGCGATCTTCGGGTCGATACTGGACGCAACAGCCATTGAAATTTGGACAGATGTGAATGGGATGTTAACTGCCGATCCACGTATTGTGAAGAAAGCGTTTTCCTTGCCTGTATTATCATACACAGAGGCAATGGAGTTATCTTACTTCGGTGCTAAGGTGATTTATCCTCCAACGATGATTCCGGCTTTCTTAAAGAAAATACCGATAGTTATTCGAAATACTTTTGAGCCTGATTTTTCAGGGACAGTGATTCAGTTTGATAGTGGAAAAACTGCGCTGCCAATCAAGGGGATTTCTTCGATCTCGGATATTTCTGTCATCAACCTGAGTGGATCAGGGATGATCGGTAAATCGGGTTTTAGCGGGCGGCTTTTTACGCTATTGGCTCGAGAGCAGATCAATGTTGTGCTAATCACGCAATCATCTTCCGAACACAGCATCACATTTGCTGTCAATCCATCGGATGCCAAACGCGCTATACAATTGATCGAAGTGGAGTTTGAGCTTGAAATCCAGGCAAATAAACTGGTCGTTCCTGCGATCGAAGAAAACCTGTCGGTCTTAGCTATCGTTGGTGAAAATATGAAAAAAACTCCCGGCATGGCCGGTCGGTTATTTGCAGCATTAGGACGCAACGGTATCAACGTCCGTGCTATTGCACAGGGATCATCCGAATACAATATATCTGTAATTATTGGTAAAGAAGATTTAGCGAAGGCACTTAATGCCGTACATGATGCGTTTTTTGCAGAGCTAAAGAAAACGCTGCATGTATTTAATATCGGTACCGGTAACATTGGTGCAACTTTATTTAAACAATTGGAAAATCAACATGACTTCCTATTGGATAAAAATGATATCGAAATTAAAGTTGTTGGAATTTCCAATAGCCGTAAAATGCTTTTCAATACCGAAGGTGTTGATTTAAATAATTGGTCGGATGAACTTGCTAAAAATGGAACTGAATCAGACCTGGCATTGTTTATAGATCGAATGAAAGCGCTGAATTTGCCGAACTGTGTATTTATCGATAATACTGCAAGCAAATTACCTGCAACCTACTACGAAGATATCTTTAAATCCAATATTTCAATCGTCACCTGCAATAAAATTGCGAATTCAGGTAAATTCGAGCAATATAAAACATTACGCGATACTGCTCATCGACACGGTGTAGATTTCTTTTATGAAACAAATGTAGGTGCAGGATTGCCTATCGTCAGGGTGCTCAAAGACTTGATGCTGAGCGGTGACCGTATTCTGAAGATAGAGGCTATTCTTTCAGGGACAATCTCGTATATTTTCAACAATTTTAAAGCAGATGCTTCTTTTTATGATATCGTCAAACAGGCTCAGGAGCTGGGATACACCGAGCCAGATCCAAGGGATGATTTAGGTGGTGTAGATTTTATGCGTAAAATGCTCATCCTGGCGAGAGATGCGGGGTATGCTGTTGAGGCCGAAGATGTAGACCTCGGTGCAATATTACCTCCAGCATGTTTGAAAGCAGATACAGTAGATTCTTTTTATACAGAATTGCAACAGGAAAATGAATATTTCGAAGCAATGAAGAAGAAAGCAGCCAATGAAAATAAAGTAATCCGCTACATCGGGAAATTGGAAAATGGAAAGGTATCCATTGCGATTCAGTTTGTTGATGAAAACCATCCTTTTTATGCTTTATCAGGCAGCGATAACATTATATCGTTTACAACAGAGCGTTATAAAGAACGTCCCCTTGTCGTAAAAGGTCCTGGTGCGGGAGCTGAGGTGACAGCTGCCGGTGTATTTGCAGATTTGGTAAATGTCGGAGCATAAAAACTATTCAAGGAAAATAAAAATTACGTGATGGCCAATAATTTAAATGTGGAGTATCTGAAAGATAAGGTGATAAATTTAGACAGCATGCTGTCGGAAGTTCGTGTTTTTGCACCTGCAACTGTCGCAAATATGATCTGCGGTTTTGATATATTGGGTTTTGCTGTTGAGCAACCCGGTGATGAGGTGGTGATGCGACGTACGCAACAACCTGGAGTAACGATTCGGGAAATAACTGGAGACGATGGAAGACTGCCGCTCGATCCCGGTAAGAACACCGTATCTGCCTGTGTGCAATATCTATTACAAGCCCTGAATATCTCATCAAAGGTAGGTGTCGAAATCGAATTGCATAAACATATGCCAATTGGATCTGGACTAGGTTCCAGCGCAGCAAGCACCGTAGCTGGGCTTTTTGCCATCAATACCATGCTCGGAAACCCTTTGACAAAAGAAGAATTATTACCATTTTGTGTTGAAGGTGAGCGTTTGGCTTGCGGTACAGGCCACGCCGATAATGTTGCTCCAGCGCTTTATGGAGGCATCACATTAATCCGGGGAAATGAACCTTTGGATGTTATTTCTATCCCTTCCCCAAAAGAACTCGTAGCAGCAGTGGTTTTTCCACAGGTCGATGTTCCCACACGTGACGCAAGACAACTCATAAAGGATAAAGTGCTGTTGAAAGACGCCGTGACACAATGGGGAAATATCGCGGGATTGGTCGCTGCATTGTTCAAAGAAGATTACGATCTCATTGCACGAAGCATGAAAGATATCCTCATTGAACCAACACGTGCAATTTTAATTCCCCAGTTTTATGAAATGAAGGAGATTGCTTTGAAAAATGGTGCCTTGAGTTTTGGTATTTCTGGCTCAGGCCCCTCTGTCGTTGCAATAACACGGGACGAAAAAATAGCAAAGGATATCGCCGACAAAATTCAAACTCATCTCAAAGAAAATGAAATTGACAGTTTTGGCTATGTTTCCCGTGTCAATGTCGAAGGACCCAGGGTTTTAGATTAAAAATTATTTACGGACAGAAACGAGGTTTATAAATCTCAGGTCAATTGATAATTGGCTCAGAAAAGATAATAAAATGAAATATCCGCATTCTAAAGTGAATACGAATCAAAATAACAGGATATTTTATATGGCCTTGACAAAATTATTTACATATGAAATTTTATAGTACAAATAATAAAACATTAGAAGTCTCCTTTAAAGATGCGGTCTTCAATTCTCTCCCTGCAGACAAAGGATTGTATATGCCTGAAGAGATTCCACAATTGGACCCGCTATTCATTAAGAATATTCAACAGTATTCCTTGCAGGAGATTGCTTTCGAAGTAGCTTCTACACTATTGGGAAAAGATATTCCCAAAGGCGATTTAAAACAGATTGTGAACGATGCCATCAATTTTGATGCTCCTGTAAGATTCTTGACCGACAGCACGGCTGTGCTCGAACTATTTCATGGGCCGTCTTATGCTTTTAAAGATTTCGGAGCTCGGTTTATGAGCAGGGTTATGGGCTATTTTTCAAAGACTGACGATAAATTACTGGACGTGCTTGTTGCGACGTCAGGCGATACAGGAGGAGCTGTTGCATTGGGCTTTTTGGGCGTAGAAGGAACACGTGTGACGATCTTATATCCTAAAGGTAAAGTCTCGGAAGTTCAGGAACTACAATTGACCACCAATGGACAAAATATTCGTGCTATTGAAGTTGAAGGAACTTTTGATGATTGTCAGGCATTAGTAAAGCAAGCTTTTAGTGATGCAGAACTCAATGCTGTATTGCGTTTGACCTCCGCTAATTCAATCAATATAGCACGGCTGATCCCACAGACATTTTATTATTTTTATGCGTATGCACAATTGAAGTCACAAGGAATCAATGAGGTCGTGTTTACAGTGCCGAGTGGTAATTTTGGTAATATCGGGGCTGGTTTATTGGCCTATAAAATGGGACTTCCAGTGAAGCATTTTGTAGCTGCAACAAACGTCAATGATACCGTTCCTCGATTCCTTTCTTCCGGCAAATATGAACCATTGCCTTCTGTTCAAACCTTAAGCAATGCCATGGATGTTGGGAATCCCAGCAACTGGGTGCGTATACAGGATCTTTTTGGCGGAAATGTGGAGGAATTAAAAAATATGCTCTCTTCTTATACATTTACAGATGAAGAAACAAAAGAAGGAATGCAAAAATTATATGAAGAATCGAACTATATCGCCTGTCCGCATACAGCAATCGCCTGGCTTGGCGCTCGTGCTTATGCAAAGGAGCATCCAGGTCATTACGCTTCGGTTTTCTTATCGACAGCACATCCCTGCAAATTCCCCGACGCAATAGCAGCAGATGTATTTGGAAAAATAGTGTTGCCTGCCGGTGCAGAAACATTGCAAGGAAAAGAAAAATTAGCGGAACTTTTAAAAGTTGATTTCGAAGCCTTCAAAAAATATTTAATCAACCATAACTAAACGTTGAGGGCTCCTTTAGGAGCCCTTTTTTATACCAAGATAAGTATCAATATAATTCTTTAATTCAAGTTTTTTATCCTTATCTAAGATTAAGTCATAGATGGGGATAGGTTGCTCTCGCCCAAATCTTATGAAATCTCCATTTTCTTCCGTCAATGAACTTAACCATGCACTGACATCAATGGTATTTTTTATCGGGTGCATATCAAATAATCGGAGATTGGCACCTGAAACAAACGCTACAATTTTCCAATCTTTTATGACTTTGTCATCAAGCACAGTTTTTTTGTCCAGGTATTTTATAAGATTTACGGACGCCCCCTTGGTGCAACTCAAAATGAGATGTGTGCCATACTTTTTTACAATAAGTTCTGGACTGTTGTTCTGAACAAAATTAATGAAGTCTTGATTTTGAAATTTCGGATCTTTTACTGCAAAGAAAAGCATGCTGTATTGAAATCCTTCAGAATAATAGTTGGTTAGTTGCATTTTCTGGTCCGAGGGAATGCGTGCCAATGCATCTGTTTCCGTTGTAACGAGTTGCTCCCCGTAATGATCAAATTGTATTCTCAGACTTCTCAATAGTCCCTCCTTATTAATATCTTCGCTAAATGCACCACCACTTGAAAAGCCCGTTGTTCTAGAAATATAGGAAGACTCCTTTAATTTTTCGGTATCAATGATTTTTGCACGTAGCCCCTTATTGACAAAAAGTAGGTTTTCTTTTGCATCATATCCATAGCCTACCATAAAATATGGTTCAGCTTTAATTGCTTGGCTGACTTTCATTTCTGTTTTTTCAAATCTAGACAACTCGACAAGCTCAAGATCTTCCTCATTTTTAATTGTGAGTTCAGAATCTGATTTTTTACACGAAAAAAGCGAACAAATAAATGTTGTGGTTAATAATAAGTGTTTTAAATTCATTTTGTAAATATACAAGAATAATTGTTTCATTTATTTTTTGACAAATAAAGAAGCAGGGTTTTACAATTAATACGTTAATTTTGCAACAATGAAATCAGTTTATTTGAATAAGGGTAAGGATAAAGCTGCCTGGCAATTGCATCCTTGGGTATTTTCTGGAGCAATTAAATCATTGTCCGATAAGATTGAAGATGGCGAAGTTGTTGGCGTTTACAATGCTGAACGTGAATTTATTGCCTATGGTCTATTTCACAATAGCTCGCGTGTAGCCATTCGTTTATTGGAATGGAACCCTCAAGCACAGATTGATGCAGATTGGTGGCGTGCACGCGTTCAGAAGGCTGTAGCAGCAAGACAGCATCTGTTGCAAGAAGGTGTCACCAATACGGTTCGTTTAATCTTTGCTGAAGCAGATTTTCTTCCTGGACTTATTGCAGACAAATACGCGGATTTTATATCCATTCAGGTTCATTCAGTTGGGGTGGAAAAAGTCAAATCAGTTATTATCGATGAATTGAATGCTTTGCTGCAACCCAAAGGAATTTATGAGCGTAGTGATCTGAAATCTCGCGAACATGAAGGTTTACCTGATACCAATGGGCTTTTGTTTGGAGAACTTCCATCTGAATTTGTCGACGTTATCGAAAATGGCATTCATTATAAGGTGAACATTATTGATGGACAAAAATCGGGATTTTATTGCGACCAACGTGAAAATCGCCAGCTGACGGCCAATTACGTTTCAAATAAACGCGTCCTAGATTGTTTTTGCTATTCCGGTGGTTTTACGTTAAATAGCTTGAAAAGTGGGGCGGCAGAAGTTATATCTGTAGATAGTTCTGCACTGGCTATTGAAACCCTGGAAAAGAATATTATTGAAAATGGTTTTGAACTTAGTCGACATAGCGCAATATTGTCTGATGTAAACAAGCAATTGCGTAAATTCATTGATGAAGGGGAAAAATTTGATCTTATTGTCTTGGATCCACCGAAATATGCACCCTCTCGATCTGCATTGGAAAGAGCGTCAAGGGCGTATAAAGACCTCAATCGCCGCGGATTGATGTTGTTAAATAGTGGTGGTTTATTAGCGACATTTTCTTGCTCAGGTGCGATGGACATGGATACGTTCAAACAAGTGCTCGCTTGGGCTGCACTGGATGCCGGTAAGGAAATTCAGTTTATCAGACAATTTCATCAGCCTGAAGATCATCCTGTCCGGGCATCGTTCCCAGAAGGCGAGTATCTGAAAGGATTGTTGGTGCGCGTATTGTAATTATTATATGAAGATAGTTTAGGTTGATTTTAACAAATCAACCTTTTTAATTTTTGAACAACGTCATGATACAAGAGAAGACGAGTAGACCTATTTTTTCTATTTTGTTTGCCGTGAGCATGGTGCATCTTTTGAACGATATGATTCAGGGAGTGATACCGGCAACCTATCCCTTGCTCAAAGAAGAGCATCATCTAAGCTTTTCTCAGGTTGGGATGATTACAATGGTTTATCAGATAGCAGCTTCAATATTCCAGCCCGTTGTAGGCTCATTTACGGACAAACATCCTGTACCATACTCTCAGATCATTGGGATGTCTTTTTCCCTTCTCGGTATGCTTTTGTTTTCGAAAGCACATAGTTATGAATGGATCTTATTTTCTGTTTTTCTGGTCGGGATTGGTTCTTCAATCTTTCACCCTGAATCTTCTCGTGTAGCTTATATGGCATCGGGAGGGAGAAGAAGTATGGCACAATCTATTTTTCAGATTGGAGGAAATGCAGGGACCGCAATGGCCCCAATCATTGTCGCTTTTTTGGTATTACCGAGAGGGCAGCAGGCGATCGCCTGGATGTGCTTATTTACGATTCTTGGCCAATTTATATCTTATTATATTGGTAGTTGGTATAAAAAGAGACTTCAAAGCTTTGCCAAATCAACGAAGAAAACAATACGCGTGCCTGATCTACCCAATAGCCGAATCGTCGTGACCGTTGTTATACTCCTCTTACTGATTGTTTCAAAATACTTCTATATAGCAAGTATTACAAACTATTTCCAGTTTTATACCATCAAGAAATTTGGGATTAATGAAGTGGAAGCACAAGTCTATCTATTTTATTTTCTGATAGCTGTTGCGGTGGGAACATTACTGGGCGGAGTATTCGGGGACCGATTTGGTCGCAAATATGTCATTTGGTTCTCCGTCTTGGGCGTTGCACCATTTGCATTAGCATTACCCTATGTCGGACTTACGATGACGGGAATACTAATCGTGATTATTGGATTGATTTTATCATCAGCTTTTCCAGCAATTATTGTTTATGCACAAGAACTATTGCCTAAGAAGTTGGGCATGGTTTCAGGTTTATTTTACGGCTTTGCATTTGGAATGGGAGGGATTGGATCCGCTGTACTTGGCTGGCAGGCAGATCATACGTCCATCGAGTTTATTTATCACCTATGTTCCTACTTGCCATTGATGGGTATTGTGGCTTATTTTCTTCCCAATCTACAAAAAACACCTTACAAAGAAATCTAGATTTGGCATATAGGCGCATGTTAAACAAGAAAGAGCGGATTTCAATAAAATATCCGCTCTTTTTTGTTATTATTTAATGCAGTCCATCCAGGCTGAGGCCATCATCTGTGCGCCGGCAAGGGTAGGGTGTACACCATCTGCTGCCCAGTAGGCACCAGGAGCATTCTTTTGGGCATTGTCGAATATTTTTTGATAGGGAATTAGAATTGCGCCAAATTCTTTGGCGACCTCACGAGCGGATTCTTGGTAGGCCAAAAATTTTGGATACCACGCTTCAGTAATGTGACCTACGCCCTTTACTGCAAAAGGTTCTCCAATGATCAATTTGACGTTTGGAAGCTTTTGTAATGTCTCCTGTAGTAACTGTTGGTATTGGGATTTATACTCCTCAACCGTTGTCTGTGCTCCGCGGTCGATTGTTCGCCAGAAATCGTTCACACCGATCAAAATACTCAATACAGTGGGTTTTATTGCCAGTGTATCCTCCTGCCAGCGCTTTTGAAGATCGGGCACACGATTTCCACTAATACCTGTATTATATACCTTTAGTTTTTTTGCCGAATATTTATTTAAGAGCTGGCTGGCAGCCAATAGAGCATAACCATGTCCAAGTGCTGCGGTATCATTGGCATTTCTATTGTTTCTATCTCGGCCCACATCCGTAATGGAATCGCCCTGAAATAAAATGATGTCGTCGTTATTTAAACTGATTTTTGAGGAACTGGCGGTGGATTCGTGAGCGAATACATCGTTTCCCAGTATATTGGCACCAGTCAATAGACCGGAACCAATAATGCTTTTTTTGATAAATGATCTGCGGTTTGTGTTCATTATTAGGTTTTTGTTATGTTTAAAGTTACATACTTTAAGCATACTTTTCCAAACCTTTTATAATGATGTTACACGCTTTTTCAATTTCCAGATCTGTAATAGTCAATGGAGGAGCGACACGCAGTGCTGTTTCACAATGCAGATACCAATCGATCATAACCCCGTTTTCAGCACAATACTTACTCACGTTGTAAACCTGATCAAAGGAATCCAATTGCAGACACATCATAAGACCTAATCCTCGAATTTCTTTAATTGCAGGGTGTCGGAGTTTTTCTTTAAATAAAAGCGATTTTCGCTCGACCTGTTCTACCAATTTTTCTTCCTTGATAACAGCCAGTGAAGCCCGTGCTGCGGCACAACTTACGGGGTGGCCCCCAAAAGTCGTGATATGCCCAAGCATGGGATTATCCTTAATAACATCCATCACTTCTTTGGCTGCAACAAATGCGCCTAGGGGCATGCCACCACCGATTCCTTTGGCAAGCATCAGGATATCTGGGACGATAGCAAAATGCTCAAAAGCAAAGAGACGGCCTGTGCGGCCAAAACCAGTTTGGATTTCATCAAAGATCAGTAGGGTACCTGTTTCATTACAGCGTTTTCTGACGGCTTGCATGTAAGCGATATCCGGGACTCGGACACCCGCTTCCCCCTGAATAGCTTCGAGGATGACAGCAGCAGTTT
Organism: Sphingobacterium sp. UBA2480; assembly: GCF_002341965.1. Lineage (NCBI taxonomy): Bacteria > Pseudomonadati > Bacteroidota > Sphingobacteriia > Sphingobacteriales > Sphingobacteriaceae > Sphingobacterium > Sphingobacterium sp. UBA2480. Next base: position 86,649 of record NZ_DDPA01000006.1, read on the forward strand.
GTTCCGTAATCTTTGTTAGATCGTCCAGATCATTAAACTCGATAAAATCTATTTCGGGAAGGAGGGGGGCATACGCTTTACGGTACGCATCGTTTCCGATAAGACTGAGCGCGCCTTGTGTACTGCCGTGGTACGCCTTTTTTGCAGCGATAATCTGCCTGCGACCGGTATATTTCTTTGCTATTTTCATTGATCCCTCTACGGCTTCCGTTCCACTGTTGGTGAGGTAAACCGATTGAAAATTAGGAGGAAGTTCTGCTAATAATTCTGTAGCAAATTGCACCTGTGGGGCCTGCACAAATTCACCATAAACGGTGACATGTAGGTACTGGTCCAATTGTGATTTTATAGCTTCCAAAACCTTCGGGTGACGATGGCCTATATTGCTGACATTGAAGCCAGAGACCAAATCCATGTATTCTTCTCCATTTGGGCCATAAAGGTAGACACCTTCAGCCTTAACTACTTCAACCAATCTAGGTGAGCTAGATGTTTGAGCGGTATTCATTAAAAATAATTCTCTGTTGCTTAACATGATCTTACAAATGTCCGAAAATAAAAAAGAAGTCTTCAAGACTTCTTTTTTATTTTCGAGATTATTTTCTTCTATTCTGCAGGGATTTGTATAGATGTTCCCTGAATTCCTGTTCTACTTCAAAAAATTGCGATGCTCGCGCATTGCCAATAACTTTGGCAAATTTGGCCCGATATTCTTTTTTGATCTCCACTTCTTTAGCATCATACTGTAAGACGTCTCTGGAGCCACCTCTAAAACTATTTTTTGGAGCACCATTCAATTTTTCTTTCCTGATATCCCAAAGCGTTTGGCTGTATTCATTATAGAGCGGGAAGAATTGCTGAGCCTCTCTCGGAGTTAAATCCAGTTCTTTAGTAATGTAAGCTATTTTTTCATTTTCTATAGCTTGAAATCGATTTTTGTCTTGCGCAAAGCCCAAGGCAATAGAAAATATACTAAAGAACAATGTTATCCATATGTATTTTTTATTGAACATCATTATAAGGTATAATTTAGATAATCTTCTATTTCTTGTTTAGATATATTACTTCCAAATCCCTTAGTAGGGAGATTTGCTTCGTCAGTATACTGGGCCATATAGATCATATCGTCACCAGAAGCCGACTCCGCAAGGTAATTAATGATTTCCTGCTTAGGAATTTCTGACAAATGCTGGCTTAACTGCTCTTCTGCAACAGCTTCTACAGGAGTCGTATTTTGCTGTTGATATTGATAACCCCAATATCCGCCTATACTCAACATAGCCGCAAAGGATGCCGCAACCGCATAACGAGCGTACCATTTTTTAGGTTTCCCAATCTGACGGATCGGTGTATTATCCTTTTCAAGCATTTGAACACGATCAATGATGCTGTCCGAAAGAATCTCAAAATAATGTTGTGGTACATCAAAACCTGCAGTCACAATCGTTTCTTTTAGTTTTTCTTCAGCAATACGAGCAAAAATTGTCGATTCAACTATTTCTTCGTAGCCAACAGGAGCTGTAAAACCATCTGTCGGAACTGTTTCCTTCGATTTCTCCGCCGCTAAACGGGCGAAGATGGAGTCTTCAAGGGTTTGATTATAAGCAGAAGGCATGGTAAAGCCATCCGATGCAATCGTTTCTTTTAATTTGTCTTCTAAAATTCGGTTGAAGATAGTTGAAGATAGTTCAGAAGCATAATTTTCAGGAATTTCAAAGCCGTCTGTAGTAACCTGATTTTTTAAACTATCTTCCGCAACCTTACACATAATGGCGTCAGATAAGCTATTAAAATATCCTTCTGGAACCTCAAAGATGGATTCTTCCTTGCATTCAACCAATTTGACTTGCGTAATTATTTTTGATTCTAAATCACTGAAATAATTTTCAGGTAAGCCAAATGGATTTTCACGCAACGATGCTGGAAGATTTGTAGGCTCCAGCCCATCATGATATGTGCCATTTTCCTTCATAGTATCTGTTAGAACCTAATTTCGCTAAAAGGTTTAATCGTTGTTGTTAAAAAATGCCTCTATTTTTTTGACAGCTAAATGATAAGAGGCTTTAAGCGCTCCGACACTTGTTCCGAGTACTTCTGAAATTTCTTCGTATTTCATATCTTCAAAATATTTCATATTGAAGACCAATTTTTGCTTTTCTGGCAAAGTCAACAAAGCCTGTTGTAATTTCATTTGAGCTTTATCACCGTTAAAATAATTGCCATCAGCAAGCGTTTCTGCCAAATAAGCAGTCGTGTCGTCATCCAACGACACGTTCTGCTTTTGCTTTTTCTTATTTAAGAAGGTAATACATTCATTTGTTGCGATACGATAAAGCCAAGTGTATAATTGTGAGTCTTCACGGAAATTCCCAAGGTTTTTCCATACTTTGACAAAGATATCTTGAACAACATCGTCCGCATCGTCATGATCGATGACCATTCTTCGCACATGCCAATAAATCTTCTGTTGATATTTCTTCAACAATAAACGGAAAGCTTCTTCTCGCGTACTCTCTTCGGCGAATTTTGCTATAATTAAAGCGTCATCCATATATTGACTTGCGTAGTTTTGTTATTTTCTTTTGATTACTTTTTGAACCGCAGCCACAATAGCCGCAGCATTCAAACCGTATTTTTCCATCAATTGAGCAGGAGTACCTGATTCTCCAAAACTATCATTTACGGCAACGTACTCTTGTGGAGTAGGTAACTCTCTTGTTAACACTTGAGCAACGCTATCACCCAAACCGCCAAGACGATTATGCTCTTCTGCCGTTACGACACATTTGGTTTTCGCAACAGATTTTAAAATAGCTTCTTCATCCAAAGGTTTGATGGTATGGATATTGATAATCTCAGCGTTGATACCCAACTCAGCTAATTTCTCGCCAGCTTGGATAGCTTCCCATACTAAATGACCTGTAGCAATGATCGTAACATCCGTTCCTTCATTTAATAATACCGCCTTACCAATCACAAATTCTTGATCAGCAGGAGTGAAGTTAGGAACTACGGGACGGCCAAAACGCAAATAAACTGGTCCCTCATATTTTGCTGCTGCAATCGTAGCGGCTTTTGTTTGATTGAAATCACAAGGATTGATCACTGTCATTCCTGGCAACATTTTCATCAAGCCGATATCTTCTAAGATTTGGTGAGTTGCACCATCTTCACCTAAGGTTAGGCCAGCATGCGACGCTGCAATTTTTACATTTTTGTCCGAGTATGCAATCGATTGGCGAATCTGATCATAAACACGTCCTGTTGAGAAATTTGCGAATGTACCAGTGAATGGTATTTTACCACCGATCGTAAGTCCGGCAGCAATTCCCATCATATTAGCTTCCGCGATACCGATTTGGAAAAAACGTTCTGGAAATTCTTTGATAAAATCGTTCATTTTTAACGAACCAATTAAATCAGCACATAATGCAACTACATTCTCATCTTGCTTTCCTGCTTCTAGTAATCCCGCACCAAATCCTGAACGTGTATCTTTTGACTCTGTATAAGTATATTTTTTCATTCTAGTAATCTCCTAAAGTTTCTGTAAGCTGATTCAATGCCGACGCCAATTGTTCGTCATTTGGAGCAACACCATGCCATTTATGAGAACCCATCATAAAATCAACACCGTTACCCATTTCAGTATGCATCAGAATAATGACTGGTTTACCTTTTCCTGTGCGTGACTTAGCTTCTGCTAAACCTGCAACAACAGCATTCATATCATTGCCTTTAGCAATTTCCATCACATCCCAGCCAAATGCTTCCCATTTTGCACGAAGATCCCCAAGAGATAATACTTGATCTGTAGATCCGTCAATTTGTGCTTTGTTATAGTCAACAGTAGCAATTAAATTGTCAATCTTGTTGTGTGGCGCGTACATTGCAGCTTCCCAAACTTGGCCCTCCTGCAATTCTCCATCACCCATTAATACATAAACTAGATTATTGTCTTTATTCAATTTTTTTGCCTGTGCGGCTCCAATTGCAACAGATAATCCTTGTCCCAATGATCCCGAAGCAATACGAATACCTGGAAGGCCTTCGTGTGTTGTTGGGTGACCTTGAAGTCTGGAATTGATTTTTCTGAACGTTGCTAATTCGCTCACTTCAAAATATCCCGCACGTGCCAATGTACTGTAAAATACAGGAGAGATATGTCCGTTTGACAGGAAGAATAAATCTTCTCCTTTTCCATCCATGTCAAAGGAAGGATTGCGTTTCATTGCATTGAAATAAAGCGCCACAAAGTAATCTGTACAACCTAACGAACCACCTGGGTGTCCTGATTGACAAGCGTGTACCATACGTACGATATCACGTCTTACCTGTGATGCAATTTGTTCTAGTTTGTTAATATCTGCACTCATTTTTTTTGTTGGTTTCACAATTGGTCGTAAAGTTAACTATTTTTAAGCTAGATGCTTGTTAAAAAATGAATTTATATTGACTTATTCCAGACTGACGATGTATTTGGTCTGCAGATTTTTATTTTTTTTGTACCTTGCTTCACTTTATAAAACCAACAATTTTCAGCATAATGCCTAATCAACTCAAAAGCTGCGTTTTTATTTCAGCGCTCTCAGTCCTATATTTGCATTCTTCTGCCCAGCACAGCAACATTTATCATAAGGATTGGATCGATTTTAACAAAAATGGAAAAAAGGATATTTATGAAGACCCCAATCAGAAAATAGCCAGTCGCGTGGAAGATTTGTTGCGCCAAATGACTGTTCAAGAAAAGGCCAATCAGACTGTCACACTTTACGGTTATGGGCGGGTTTTGAAGGATGAACAGCCCACTGCCGCTTGGGACAAAGAGATTTGGAAATACGGCTTGGCCAATATTGACGAAATGTTGAATAGCTTAGCTTATAATAAGTCGGCAAAAAGTTCATTTTCGTATCCCTTCAGCCGCCACGCTCAAGCCTTAAATAATGTTCAACGATGGTTTGTGGAAAATACACGACTTGGTATTCCGGTTGATTTTACCAATGAAGGAATTCATGGACTCAACCATGATCGGGCTACCTCCTTGCCGGCGCCAATCAATATTGGAAGTACATGGAATACTGCGCTGGTACGTAAAGCTGGTGATATAATTGGTAGGGAAGCCAAGTATCTTGGCTATACAAATGTTTATACGCCTATTCTTGACGTTTCTAGAGATCCACGATGGGGAAGAGTGGTTGAAACCTATGGAGAAGATCCGTTTCATATTGCCGAAATGGGAAAACAAGTTGTTTTGGGGATTCAAAAAAATGGCGTCGCATCCACATTGAAACATTATGCGGTCTATTCTGTGCCCAAAGGGGGGAGAGATGGCAATGCACGAACGGATCCGCATGTTGGCTTTCGTGAGATGCATTCGCTTCACCTCTATCCATTTAAAAGGGTCATAAAGGAAGCCAAACCTTTAGGAGTCATGAGTAGTTATAATGATTATGATGGCGTGCCGGTATCTGCCAGTAGTTATTTTTTGCAGGACTTACTCCGCAAAGAATATGGGTTTGAAGGATATGTAGTTTCTGATAGCGAGGCCCTAGAGTTTATTTACAACAAACACCATGTTGCTGCAAACTATAAAGAGGCTATTAAACAGGCATTGGAGGCGGGTTTGAATGTGCGGACAAATTTTGATCCACCGAGTACCTATCTAACACCGTTAATGGAACTAATAGAGGAAGGGGGGCTGGATACCAAAATATTGGATCAGCGGGTTCTCGAAGTCCTGACGGTGAAATTTAAATTGGGATTATTTGATCATCCATTGAGAGAAGATATAGCGATAGCCGATAAAAAGGTGCATACCCCCGCAGATGAAGAAGTATCACTTCAAATGAATAAGGAGTCTATTGTTCTGTTGAAAAATGAACAGAATCTTCTTCCAATAGACGTGAATAAATACAAACGAATTTTGGTTACGGGACCAATGGCAGAAGCAACAAATTATACGACAAGTCGATACGGGCCATCCAATAACCCAATCACAACCATCAAAGATGGGATTATAAACTATGGAAAAACAAAGGCACTTCGGGTTGATTATGCAAAAGGGGTAGATGTCGTGGATAAAAACTGGCCTGAGAGTGAGATTATTCCAACAGACTTGTCAAGTGAGGAGCTGGAAAAGATGGCCGAAGGTGTCCGTCTCGGTAAAGAATCAGACCTAATCATAGCGGTAATGGGCGAGTCGGAACGGGAAGTCGGTGAAAGTCGATCGAGGTCAGATCTAAATTTGCCAGGCAAGCAACGCGACTATTTAATGAAATTGAAAGAAACAGGTAAACCTATTGTGCTGGTACTTGTCAATGGTCGTCCACTTACTGTCAATTGGGAAAATAAGTATCTACCTGCAATTGTGGAGAGTTGGTTTCTTAGTAATCAGTCGGGAAATGTTCTTGCCGAAATGCTGTTTGGAGGGTATAGCCCTAGTGGAAAATTGCCCATTTCATTTCCAAAGTCTGTAGGACAGGTTGAGATGAATTTTCCGACCAAGCCCGCTGCACAGGCGGGGCAACCCGGGGTCGGACCCAATGGGTGGGGAAATAGTCGGGTTGTTGGCTTTTTATACCCTTTTGGATATGGATTAAGCTACACAGATTTTAGTTTTTCAAATTTACAACTCACGAAGAAACAGATCAGACCAACGGATTCCCTTACAGTTACGGTTGATATTGAAAACATAGGGAAGAGGAAAGGCGCCGAAGTTGTTCAGCTTTATATCAAAGATGTGCTGTCTTCGGTAACGACATATGAGATGGATTTGCGTGGGTTTGAAAAAATTGAACTTAATCCAGGGGAGAAAAGGACCATACGGTTTACAATACTACCTGCCCACCTGGAACTTTTGGATCAGCACAATAACTGGACAGTTGAACCTGGCAAATTTGAACTATTTATCGGTAATTCTTCTGTTAATCTTCCGCTTAAGGATTCATTTGAAGTAGTCAATTAGGTTTAAAATTGTCAGACCAAATAGATGACGGATGGCAGTCCTTCCTTAGGACTTAGGGGATAAAAAAAAGGATTCAGCAAAATTAACTACTGAATCCTTTTTTTATTGTATCGAATAGCTGTGATTACATGGCCTCTGCCACTACTTCAGTCACTTCTGGAACCATGCGTTTCAACAATCCCTCAATTCCTGCTTTTAATGTGATTGTCGAGGATGGACAACCACTGCAAGAACCTTTTAGTTCAACTGTCACAATACCTTCGTTGAAGGATTTATAATGGATTGCTCCACCATCTTGTTCAACAGCAGGTCTCACATAATCATGTAATACTTGTTGTATCTTCACTTCAGTTTCAGTACCTTCAAAATTAACCTCTGTATCGTGGTGTACCGTTTTTACAGCAAGTTCAGACTCTACAGCACCTTTTACAAAGTCTTTTAGCAAAGCTTCAATGTCTTCCCATTCCGCATCTTCAGTTTTGGTAATGGTCACGAAGTTACTTGCAAAAAATACCCCATTGACAAAGTTAAATTTGAATAATTCAAGTGCAAACGGTGAATCTTGTGCTGCTTCTTTATTTGGATAATCTACACTACCGTTGATCAACAATTTGTTGACCAAGAACTTCATTGTAGAAGGATTGGGTGTAGACTCTGTATATACGTTAATCGTAGCCATGTATTATCTATTTTTATTCCAAGCAAATATAGGTCAAAAGAAGCTTTCTTAAGGTCATCTATAAGTAAAAGCTTATAAAGTAATACCTGTGTAGTTCGAAGGACTGATTGCTTTTAGTTCCGCCTTAACTTCCGCTGACACATTTAGATTATCAACAAATGTCGCTATCGTTTCTTTCGTAACATGTGTGTTGGTACGTGTTAGGTCTTTTAAAGCTTCATACGGCTTAGGATAACCTTCCCTTCTTAGTATAGTTTGTAGTGCCTCCGCAACAACAGCCCAATTATTTTCAAGATCATTGGCTAATGCCTGTTCGTTTAAGATCAATTTGCGTAACCCTCTCAAAGTTGATTTAATAGCAATTAGGGTATGTGCAAATGGAACACCAATATTACGTAATACCGTAGAATCTGTTAAATCCCGTTGAAGACGGGAAACAGGTAACTTCGCTGCAAGGTGCTCGAAAATTGCATTTGCAATACCTAAATTTCCTTCTGCATTTTCAAAGTCTATCGGGTTGACTTTATGTGGCATAGCCGAAGAACCGATTTGACCGGCAGTAATTTTTTGTTTAAAATATTCCATCGAAATATATGTCCAAATGTCACGGCATAAATCGATGACAATATTGTTGATCCGTTTTAAGGCGTCACAACTTGCCGCAAAGTTATCGTAGTGCTCAATTTGCGTGGTCGTTTGTGAACGGTCTAAACCCAAGATATTGTTGACGAAATTATTTCCAAAATCGATCCAATTTGTCGCTGGATATGCAACGTGATGCGCATTAAAATTACCAGTCGCTCCACCAAATTTAGCTGAATACGGTACTTGCTGTAATAGTTGCAATTGACGTTCAATACGTTCAATGAAAACATAGAACTCTTTGCCCAAACGAGTTGGAGATGCTGGCTGTCCATGGGTACGTGCCAACATCGGGATCTCTGACCACGAAGTTGCCAAAGATTTCAATTCATGAAGCAATTCTTCGATTGCAGGTGTATAGCTCTCTTTAATTGCTTCTTTCCAGGAAAGTGGAATGGCTGTGTTATTGATATCTTGTGAAGTCAAACCAAAATGAATAAATTCAAGGTAGTCCTGTAATCCTAATTTTTCAAATTGATCTTTTAGAAAATACTCAACAGCTTTAACATCATGGTTCGTAACTTTCTCCGTGTTTTTGATCCAAATGGCATCTTCTTCAGAAAAATTCCTATAGATATCCCTTAATTTTTCATTTAGTGTTTTGTCAAACTGTTGCAATTGAGCGATACCAGACTCGCTTAATGCAATAAAATATTCGACTTCTACGCGTACACGATATTTTATTAAGGCAAATTCGGAAAAAAATGCTGAAAGTTCATTAGTATTATTGTAATAGCGTCCGTCAATAGGCGTAACTGCTGTTAAAGATGATAAAGCCATAGATTGAATGATTTTTGGCAAAGGTAAAAAAATGCTTGGAGCTTAGCAATTTAATTGGTGTAGATATAAAAAAAGCCTCCTTGCTGAAGGAAGCTTTCTATACGGTGTAAATTCTTTTCAGAGAATTAGTGAGCAGCTTTAGTTGAATCAACTTTAGCAGCAGCTGAATCTACAGCAGTTTTTGCTGAATCTACAGCAGTTTTTGCTGAATCCAATTGAGTGTTAGCTGAATCTAAAGCAACGTTAGCTGAATCAGTAGCAGCGTCAGTTTTTTTAGCAGTTTCACCACATGATGCGAAAGCCAATGTTAAAGCTAAACCTAAGAAACCGAATTTGAATGCGTTTTTCATTTTATTAAAATTAAAATATTTTTAAATCTTGTTATTTAGGAGTTAATACCATTAAACAAAAAAGGTAACCCCTGTATTTCTTTTTTTGAAAAAAAAGAAAGGCCTTTCGTAAAAAGGCCTTCCAAAAGCTCTATTCAGTCCTAAATTATTTTTTAGTAGCAGCTGAATCAACTTTAGCAGCAGCTGAATCAACTTTAGCAGCAGCTGAATCAACTTTAGTAGCAGCTGAATCTAATGTGTTAGCAGCTGAATCAACTAAAGCAGAAGCTGAATCTGCAGCACCTTCAGCTTTTTTCTCTGAATTGTTACAAGATGCGAAAGCTACAGTTAAAGCTAAACCTAAGAAACCGAATTTTAATGCGTTTTTCATTTTCTAATTTTCTAATTTAAATTGAAATAATTTTCTTTTTCATCTCTTAATACACGTAACCAAAAAAGGTAACCCAAAAAATAATATTTTTTTTGAAAATATTATTAACAAGCTGTTTTTAAGTGTTTTATAGTTATGTGTTTTATTCGAAACGTTCCTGATTCCAATATTTTATTGATAAGATATCGTGCGATAAAAGTTAAGTTGCTGTCCATTCGTTTGTTTACCGGATAATTCCATAGTGTCAATTTGTATCATGCCGTTTCCAAACAATTTTCGATTATTTTTCTTATTTTAAAAAGGAAACACTTAAAAAGTAATTGCAATTATGTTTGATAAAGTAAAGAATATAATGGATTTGGCAAAATCAATAGACTTTGCCAAATTGGAAGAAATATCGAAGAAAGTGGATTTGGGAGCAGTAATGGATGCCGTATCAAAAATGGATGATAAGCAGCTTCATGGTTTAATGAAAATGCTGAGTGCAGGAAAAGAAAAAAAGGAATTACCTCCTATTAATGGTGATTTCTATGCTATGGATAGCAAATTAAACGATTCAGATCGTGCATTGCAATTGAAGGTGCGGGAATTTATGGAGAATGAAGTCAAGCCAATTGTCAATAAATATTGGTTAAGAGATGAATTTCCTTTTGAAATTATACCGAAACTAGCCGCTTTAAATATTTGTGGCTATACCTACGATGGGTATGGCTGTATGGGGGGCAGTTCTTTAATGGAGGGGATCATCGCAGCGGAGATAGCTCGTGTTGATGCTTCTGTAGCGACTTTTTTTGGCGTACAGAGTGGTTTGGCTATGGGATCAATCTATATATGCGGATCCGAAGAACAAAAACAGGAGTGGTTGCCCAACATGCAGAAAATGCAAGTGATTGGTGCTTTTGGTCTAACCGAGCCCGAAGTAGGGTCGGGAGCAGCGGGCGGATTGACAACAACCTGTAAGAAGACCGCCGAAGGCTGGGTGTTAAATGGTCAGAAAAAATGGATCGGGAACTCCACTTTTTCGGATATAACCATTGTTTGGGCTAGGGATCTTGATGATGGCGAAGTTAAGGGGTTTATTGTACGAAAGGATAATCCAGGTTTTTCCGTTGAGAAAATTAAAGATAAAATGGCTTTGCGTATCGTACAGAATGGTCTTATTACTTTAGCGAATTGCATCGTTCCAGAAAGTGATCGCCTGCAACATGCAAATTCTTTTAAAGATACAGGAAAGGTTCTTCAGATGACGCGAGCAGGTGTCGCTTGGATGGCCGTAGGATGTGCGCGAGGCGCCTATGAAAATGCCTTGGATTATACGCGTAAAAGGAGGCAATTTGGTAAACCAATCGCCTCTTTTCAGCTTATTCAAAATCACCTGGTTGAAATGTTGTCCAATTTAACGGCTATGCAAACGCTTGTCTTCAGATTATCTGAATTACAGGATAAGGGTGAGCTAAGAGATGAACATGCCTCGCTGGCCAAAGTCTTCTGTTCTTTACGTACCAGGGATATTGTTTCCAAGGCTCGAGAGGTCATGGGCGGAAACGGTATTCTGTTGGAATATAATGTCGCACGGTTTTTGGCCGATGCTGAAGCCATTTATTCCTATGAGGGGACAAAAGAAATCAATTCACTCATTGTTGGCAGAAGTATAACTGGATTTAGCGCCTTTGTTTAGGGTATCTGGCTAGTCTTTGGCATCCTGTTGCAAAATATCGCTTAATACATAAAAAGGGCATTGTTTCGTAACAACGCCCTTTTTACTTCATTTGGAGCAAAAATCTAATTTTCTATTTCCGTTTGAATCGCATAATAGCAATGTCACCCATGATAAATGTCAACGTATTCTCGCTTATACTAAAGGTATTTACCTTTTCTAAGGTCGAAAAGAAGGTTGCTTCGCCATTACCTTCGCAGGCCATCTTTGTCGACATAATGGGGCCAAAATTAATGGTGTTTCCATTCGTTTTAAAAGTCATATTGTAATTATTACAGCTGCTATTTCCGTTTACTTTACCACTGGAAACATCAAATATCATGGTTGGTTTACGATTGGGATATAGGCCATCGAAAGCAATCCGTGGGCCGGATATATAATCAAGTTCCCAAGTTCCACTAAGTTGTTGCTTATTGTCCTGAATCAACTTAAATTTTGCCAGGGGAGCCATTTTCGCTTTGTTCAAGCTAAGAATATCATCCTTAACCGTATAGTTATCTGCAGCAATCAGGTTTTTGGATAAGGCTTGTTCAATAGACATATCCGGACAGGCCATCATCGTAGACATACCCTGAGCAAATTTAACCTTTCCATTCTTTGATAAAGTCAATTCTCCACCGATGCCATTACATCCCCCACTTGCACTGTAACTTTTTTCGTCTAGCTGGAGGTAAGGCATTTTACCGTTGATCTGAGCCGCTACTGGCTGTCCATTGATTTCAATCAATTGCCATTTTTTTCCAATTACTGACGACAGGCTACTTTCTGTGTTCTGCTCATTCGCGTTTTTCTTCATCACAGAGCAACTTCCAAGACTAACGATTAAGATGGCCAGTATGGCGATGTTTTTAAAGTTCATATTTTAAATTTTAACCTATTAACACCCTTTTTAACGTTTGGTTTGACAAAATGCTACAAAAGTTCACAAACAAAAAAGGCTTCCAGTTTGGAAGCCTTCTTTATCAGTAGGATAAATCTTACGATTTGTTTTTATTTTGTTGTGCTTGTTGTTGTGCACGCATCATTTCTTCCATTTTCGTTTGGAAGCTCGATTTTTTATCTGCTTTTGGATTCTTTTTATTTTCCTCCAATTTAGCTAAGATTTTCTCATCATTCACCATAGTGCGAATAACCAACTGCGTTAAGAACGTAAATAATGCACTTAAGAAATAGTAGTAATTCAAACCTGCTGGGAAGCTATTCAAAACAAAGAAGAAAATCAACGGCATGATATAGCCCATGTATTTCATTTGTCCTGTAGCACCAGATGTAGCGTTGTTATACCAGGTCGTTAACAGTGTTGTCAATGTCATCAAGATACACATCAACGAGATGTGGTTGAATGATCCAAAAATAGGTGCAAATGTGAATAGCGTATCATAAGTTGACATGTCCTTCATAAACAAGAAGCTTTGTCCTCTCAATTCAAATAAATTTGGAAAGAAGTAGAAGAACGCAATGGTAAATGGCATTTGTAAGACGAGAGGAAGACATCCGCCAAGTGGATTCACACCGACCTGTTTGTACAGTTTCATTTGCTCCTGCTGCATCAACATTTGATTGTCTTCACCCACTTTTGCTTTGATCTCATCCAGCTGCGGTTTTAAAACACGCATTTTGGCCATAGAGACATAAGACTTGTAGGTCATTGGGGAAAGAATCAACTTCAACATCAATGTCAATAAAAGGATAACGATACCATAGCTCATATGGAAACCATCCAGGAAGTTGAATACAGGTACTGTAATCCATTGGTTGATCCAACGCATAGGCCCCCAACCCATATTGATAATCGATTGATAATCATTTCCTTCAGCCTTCAATACATTGTATTGATTTGGTCCAAAGAAGAAGTTTAGGGAATAATTATTGTCCTTATGGTTATCAAATGCTAATTCCGCGTTTGTGTTGTAGAATTTAACGATATCGGTTTCTGACGCATGTTTTACATCCACTTTTGCATTGACAAAGCCATCTTTAGTGCTGAGGATACTAGAGAAGTAATGCTGCTTGAATGCAATCCATTGTACTTTTTTCTCCAATGCTTCATCAGCATCTTTTGATTCGGAAAGGTGATCTACTTTATTATCTTCTTTATAATACAGGGTAGATTTCTGTCTTTCCGATTCTATGTTTTGCTCTTTCTGTCTCAACGTGGTGTTCCAGTTCAGGGTCAACGTTTTTTGACTCTGCGGAATTAAATTCTGTATCCCTTTTGTGTTAATGTCCAGTCCTACATTATAACCTTTGCCAGCAATCGAGTATACATATTCAATATATTGATCGGCACTGTAATTTAGTCGGAATTTTACAGATTGTTTACCTTCAGCAGAAACTTGGATATCCGAAGATTCTGTATTGAAGTATAAATCATTTGTTGATACATTTTGACCAGCTGCATTAAACTGAAAACCAAACTTGTTGTCGTCGCCATCAAAAAGCATCAACGGTTTTCCATTGAAATTCTTTTCGCCTTTTAGTTCTACGGATTTAACCTTACCACCTTTTGTACTGATTTTGGCAATGATTTTCTCGTTTTCAATCGTAATGACTTTCTCCGTTCCAAATTTTGTCGCGCCAAAAGGTTTTTTCAATTCCGCCGAATCAGCAATCACTGCTGTTTGTGCTGCTTTGGCTTTAGCGGTAGAGTCACTTTCGGCAGGCAGTCCTTTTTCGGTACGCGCTTTAGCCTCTTGTCTCGCTTGTTCTTGTTTGATTTCCGATTCTGAAGGCTTCATCAGGTAAAATGAACCAGTGATGATAGCAAACATCAGGACCAAACCAATTAGGGTATTTCTATCCATTTTTAATAATTAAACTTAATTAATTGTATCCTTCTATTACTACTTTGATTTTTTGTTGGCCAAAGCAGCGGCTACAAAGCTAACAAAAAGTGGGTGAGGATTTGCAACAGTTGACTTTAATTCTGGATGAAATTGTCCGGCAACGAAAAATGGATGGTTTTTCAATTCGACAATTTCAACTAATCCAGTCTCCGGATTGAATCCTGAAGCAATCATTCCAGCAGCTTCATATTGTTTTAAATAGTCATTGTTAAATTCATAACGGTGACGGTGTCTTTCAGAAATTTTTGTTTTACCATAAATGGCAAAGGCCTTAGTTCCTTTTTTAATTTCACAGTCGTAAGCACCTAAACGCATTGTACCGCCCATATTGGTGATATTTTTTTGCTCTTCCATCAAATTGATGACCGGATTGCTCGTGGTGGCATCCATCTCGAAACTATTAGCGTCTTTCAGACCCAATACGTTTCTTCCGAACTCGATAACCGAACATTGCATACCTAAACAGATACCGAAGAACGGAATATTATTTTCACGAACATATTGAATAGCATTTAACTTACCGTCCAAACCGCGTTCGCCGAAACCCGGAGCAACCAAGACTCCATCCATACCTTTCAGCTTTTCAGCAACATTTTCTTTTGTAACACTTTCAGCTGCAATATAACTTACTTTTACTTTACATTCGTTTGTTGCACCTGCATGGATAAATCCTTCAATAATGGATTTGTAAGCATCTGGTAGTTCAACATATTTTCCGACTAAGGCAATATTCACTTCACTAGTTGGGTTTTTGAGCTTGCCAAGGAAGTTCTTCCAATTTTCTAAATCTGGCTCATTTTTGTTGGAAAGTTTTAGCTTTGTTAATGCTGTTTTATCAAGATTCTCCTTCAACATCAGTAATGGAACGTCATAAATCGTCGACGCATCGATAGATTCTACGACGGCGTTGATGTTGACATTACAGAATTGCGCTAATTTTTTACGGATTTCCTGTGATAATTTATGTTCAGTACGACACACTAGAATATCTGGTTGTACACCATATTCCAATAATGTTTTTACTGAATGTTGCGTAGGTTTAGTTTTAAGCTCGCCAGCAGCGGCTAGGTAAGGGACTAAAGTCAAATGGATAACCAGCGAATTATTGGCTCCTAATTCCCAGCGAAGTTGTCTTACAGCTTCCACAAATGGTAAGGACTCAATATCGCCCACTGTTCCACCCAATTCAGTGATGATAATATCATATTCACCAGACTCACCCAACAGTTGCATTCTGCGTTTTATCTCATCGGTGATATGGGGAATGACTTGAACGGTTTTTCCTAAATAGGCACCTTCACGTTCTTGTTGGATAACGTGTTGATAGATGCGGCCTGTCGTGACGTTATTTGCTTGTGAAGTAGGGACGTTCAGGAAGCGTTCGTAATGACCTAAATCAAGGTCTGTTTCAGCACCATCTTCCGTAACATAACATTCTCCATGCTCATATGGATTTAATGTTCCTGGGTCGATGTTAATGTAAGGGTCGAATTTTTGAATGGTAACTTTATAGCCACGCGCTTGGAGAAGTTTAGCAAGGGAGGCAGCAATAATACCTTTCCCCAACGACGAAGTAACGCCGCCCGTAACAAAAATATATTTAGTCATAACAATTAAAGGATTTTCAATTTTATGTGGTCAAAATGACCAATAATAGTTGCTTTATGTACGGGATACAAAGATAGCAATTTTTATTCAAAATCAGAATTGAAGATCGCTCGAATAATTAAATTAAAAATAGATGTTACCTTGGCTATCGATTGTTGTCTTTAGTGTAGGCTGTGCTTTTGACTTAATTTCAATACGATAGAAATTAGTGCTATTTGAAAATACAATCTCATAATTTTTGTGCTCATTTATAATTTCAGGATATAATTTGCTTAACTCCTGAATTGACGTTGCATAGCGTTTTTTATCGTTTCGATAGATCTGTTGCAGGTAAAAGATATTCCAGGTAACTTTTTCGAGCGCGAGGAATTGCTCATCGATAGGTTGATGGTTTGTGTCGTTAACAAATTTTATATATCCCCATCGCTCAGGGTAATGCATATTAACGAGGCCGATTGGAGACCATACCCAGTTCTCTTCAGCGAGCGTCTTACCCGTGTTGTCTTTTCTCTTGCTATAGATAGTTTCGGTATTGTCATAATGCCACTGAACGCGTGAGAAGTTTATCTTCCAGGTTTCATTTGCTTTGATCTGATTTCCTTCGCCAAAGTATTTTAGACTTTTTACAGGTATTTTCATTTCCACAGTCCAAAATTCATCCTTGTCTTGTGGATTGTTGATGGACCCGGCATGATAGACTGCAGTTTCAATATCTTTTGTGTCCCAATTTAGATTAGCCCTACCGCCAAAGCGATAAGGTTTAGTCATCAAAAGATCCATAACTGTATTTAATGCATTTATTTCAATCTCTATATATTCCGGAGAGAATAGATTTGGCTTGAGAAAGATCTCAAAATCATTGTCATGATAGATGATTGTATCTTTCTGTCTTAAATATCCTTTGATATGAGGTTCTTGAAGCTTGGCAAAAAGATAAAGGTTTTCTTTATCCCAAAGCATCTTGACTTGCGTCTTAAAAGTAGGAACAGGCTTATTTAATCCCTCAATATCCTTAAAAGAGTCTGTCCATGGCGCTTTTGACCAGGAAGCCTCATCGTCCTTTCCGTCAATCGTGATTGCATCTGTTGCTGGGTGTACATAATAGGTTTCAGGGCGCGACTGTAACTGAAGAAATTCATTCAGATTCCGTTGTGCAAAAGTAAAGGTCGGATAGCTTATAAAAGCAAGGATAAAAGCTATAATTCTCATCAAGATACAGTTTGATTTTTAACGGCAGCAAAGTGAAGATGGAACAAAATTAGGATGTTTTTAACTATTGTGATCATCTACGATTCTACCTTTCAGATACGAAGCTAAAAGTAAGTAAAATGTTTTAGCGCGGCAAAGAGGAGGGGGTGATTTTAGGAAACAATATATAATTGTCCTAAATTTATTACAGAAGCAGTGGTTTGTATGACATGCGTTTTGGAAGCTACGGGTGGTAGGGCATAAAAAAAGGCTTTGAATGATTTCAAAGCCTTTTTTTATGCCGTGGTAGTCGTAATTAGATTCTTTTCGATTTAATACGAGCAGCTTTACCAGTAAGGCCGCGTAAATAGAATAATTTCGCGCGACGAACTTTACCGTAGCTGTTTACTTCAATTTTTTCAATGTTTGGTGAGTTTACAGGGAAAATACGTTCAACACCTACACCGTTTGAGATTTTACGAACGGTAAAAGTAGCGTTAGCACCTTCGCTGTTTAATTGAATTACTACACCTTGGTACACCTGTACACGCTCCTTATTTCCTTCGCGAATTTTATAATGAACGCTGATGGTATCTCCAGCTTTGAAAGCGGGAATTTCATTCTTTACTACCGCTTGTTCTTCTACAAATTTTACTAAATCCATGATTTCGAGTAATTATTAACGATTTATATCCTGTAAAAATCGGAATGCAATATTACGACTTATTTTCTGAATATAAAAATACTTTTTTAAAAAACTATTGACTGATATTCAAATCGGATGCAAAGATATGAAAATGAAATGGATAATCTAAAGATATTTTGAATATTCCTTTGTAGACTATATGGAGCGGGTTTTTGATTGCTAAATTCAATAGAATATATTGTTTTGATAAAAATATTATGCAATCAATCAGTTGTTTAGTGATTAATTTTCTATAGGGTGTTGACAAAGTCAAAAAATGATTCGATATTTGTGCCACACAAAACAAAGGTGATACCTTTTCGGGGTGTAGCGTAGCCCGGTATCGCGCCACATTTGGGATGTGGAGGTCGTAGGTTCGAATCCTGCCACCCCGACTTAAAAGCTCTAACGAAAGTTAGAGCTTTTTTTGTATCCTATTTTTATTCGTCCCGTAAGCTGTTTATAGGATTAGCTATGGCTGTTTGGATAGCCTGCCAACTTACTGTAATTAATGCGATACCTATTGTTACTAGTCCCGCCAGCACAAACATCCACCATTGGATCTCGATGCGGTAAGCAAAGTCTTCCAGCCATTTGTTCATGGTTAGCCAGGCGATCGGCGAGGCGATTATCAAGGCAATTAATACGGGTTTTATAAAATCTCTGGACAATAATGTAGTGACACCCGATACCGAAGCGCCAAGCACCTTGCGAATTCCGACCTCTTTGTTTCGTTTGGCAGCCGTAAATGAGGCTAAACCATAGAGGCCTAGGCACGCGATAAATATGGCCAATCCAGAAAAAAGACTGAGTATACGTTGTTGCCTAAGGTCAGTTTTGTACAGCATATCGAATTTCTGGTCCAAAAAACTGTATTCAAACGGATATAATGGGGCTACTTTCCCAAATGCGGTTCTGATAGTTTTTAGAGCTTCAGGGAAATCTTTTGTGTTTAAGCGGATAAGGGCTACCCTTAGATCATCAGAAGGGGCAACAACTAATGCATCCATGTTTTCTTTTAGGGATAGGAAGTTAAAATCATCAATTACACCAATGATTGTCCGGGGGGATTGATCGCGGATCGTATTTTTTATCCATTTGCCAATGGCCTGTTCGGGAGTAAATCCAAGCATCGATGCTGCAGTACGATTGACTAATACAGCCCTAGTGGAGTCGGTCGGGTGTTGTATTGAAAAGTTTCGGCCTGCTATTATTTTGAGTTTCAACGTACTTACATAGTCAAAATCAGTGAACTCTGTCCTTGACTTCCACTTCTCACCGTTTTTTCCTTCGACCTCGAATGTGTGGTTATCGAAGAAGCCGCCCGGTTCACCGGACATAAAGGAGACCGATGCAATGTCGCTGCTCGCAGATAATTCGTTCTTGAATGTACGCAGGTTGTTATACAGTTCTTCATTGTCTATTGGAATAACCACTGTCTGTTGGTCGTCATAGCCAAGTCCCAGTTCTTTTACATATTTCATCTGCTTAGAGATAATCAATGTACCGATGATCAGTAAAATAGATATGCTGAATTGGAACACCACTAATGTATGGCGGAACAGTGTGCCGCCCTTGCCTAAGCGTAATTTACCTTTTAATGCCTGTATAGGGGAGAAGGTCGAAAGGTATAATGCGGGGTAACTTCCCGCTAATAGACCTACTATAATGATAACTGCAATCAAAAAAATATAGATCGGCCATGAATTCCATGGGACTGTTAGGCTGTATCCCAATAGTTGATTGTATACAGGCATAAGTAGTTGCAGTAGACACATGGCGAGCGCGCAGGATATGCTGGTTAATAAAATGGATTCTCCGATAAACTGTCCCATTAATTGAAGACGTTGTGCGCCAAGCACCTTTCTTAAACCAACTTCTTTCGATCGGTCAACTGCACGTATTGTTGAGAGATTCATGAAATTGATGCAGGCGATAATCAATATAAGTATGGCGATGGAAAGAAAAATGTAAATAACCTTTTTGTCGCCATGTTTTGCGCTGTCAAATGCGCTGTGGGATTCAAGATAGACGTCTCGTAGCGGTGTAAGCGCAAGATCAAAATGAATGCCCATATTGGTAGAAACTGCTTTCATATGCCTATTCATGAAATCAGGAAACTGCTTTTCCAATTGCCTAGCATCCTTATGTTCGTCAAGTAAGATGTAAGTGAATAAATTGTTGTTTTGCCAGGCTTTAAATGGTTCGGTATCGAGATAATTGGATAAGGGGATAATGAGATCAAAATCCAGATGTGAATTGACCGGAAGATCTTTAGCGATCCCAGTAACGGTTAATTGTTTATTTTTATCAAGCTGCAGTATTTTACCGATAGGATTTTCATTTCCAAAATATTTCTTCGCAGTTGTTTCCGTGAGCACAACACTTGTTGGATTTTTTAAAACAGTCGTTGGATTCCCTTTGATTAGCGGAAAACTAAATAGTTCAAAGAAATCGTCATCTGCAATAAAGAGTTTCTTTTCATTGAATGCAATGTTGCCAAAAGAGAATAACCCATTGGCAGGCATTACCCGTACAGCTTTTTTGATATCATCGGGATAATCGGTTAATAAGGCCGTGGCATAGGGTGCGGATAAATAAGGTGCACGGTCCTTGGTGTTGTCAAAACCACGCATGACCCGATAGATGCGACCGCCTTGGCTGTGAAACTTATCAAAGCTAAACTGATTGGCGATAAATAGAAATATCATTGCGCAGACGGTGATGCCTATTGTTAAGCCAAGAATATTGATAAAGGAAAAAACCTTGTTCTTTATCAGGTTTCTCCAGGCAATTTGGAAATAGTTCTTTATCATACTTTTCGTTATAAGTGTTCATTTTGAACTTATGGTAATCAATCCCGTTGAAGGATAGCGTAATTCTATTTTTTTAAAAATGTTCATTGGATCAATTTCAAAAAAACGGCCAAAGGGTTAAGTTGTTTACAATCAATTTGTTGTGTATTATCTTTATGTGATCTAAGTGTTTGTATTCGAACACTTCATGTTCATATCCGAACATGTTGCGGTTGAGAGGTCAAAAGATTTTAATTGACAGGTGAGTGTTTTATCGAAATAATAAATAGCGGGAACAGCATTGGCTTTGATTGTATAGAGGAGAGCGATGTGCCGTCTGGCGAAGAGTATGTCGCAATGTAACAACTTGTTAGTTTTATTTTGTGTTTTTCATTTGCAAATAATTTGTAAGAACCGTATATTTGTGCCACACAAAACAAAGGTGATACCTTTTTCGGGGTGTAGCGTAGCCNNAATCCTGCCACCCCGACTAGAAAAGCTCTAACGAAAGTTAGGGCTTTTTATGTTTCAGAGCAGGGTGTGCACCTGCGAGCTTTAAGATACTAAGAGGTTCGATCCGTAAGAGCTTCGGTTTTTTTGGGGGCTATTTTGCGCTAAACCGAAATTGTTCTAATGCTTCACTAGGTGTAATAAAAGGGATTTTTCATTTTCCTTTATAAAATGAGCTGCTTTTTAATCTTATTTGTAAATTATTTTGCAATAAGTCAATCTGTTAGGTGGTTTGTGAAGAATATTTTTGAAAAAAACATATTTTTAGTTTACTTTTGTGCCACACAAAACAAAGNNCGAATCCTGCCACCCCGACTATAAAAGCTCTAACGAAAGTTAGGGCTTTTTTTTGTTTTAGGGCAGGGTGCGAACCTGCGACCTTTAAGATACTAAGAGGTTCGATCCGTAGGAGGCTCAGGGTTGTGTTTGGGAAATGTGGGGCTGAGTCAATCCTGCCACCCCGACTAGAAAAGCTCTAACGAAAGTTAGGGCTTTTTTTTGTTTCTGGCTTTCTTTATGTTTTTTAACATTATATCCTTGTAAACCCGCTGTTAAACAGTTAAATTGCTTGAAATTTATTGTCAACTAGAATATAAACATAAATAATATGAACAGAAAAGCGGCATTTCTTTTAGGAATTTTGGCCTCTTGTGCATTACCGCAAGTTACCTTTGCTAACCATTCCATTGGAGAATCTATTCATTATCAACAGGACGTAGAAGGCAAAGAGCTGATTGGTCGATGGGATATCGAAGTGGATATTAATGGTACTCCTGCGCCATCTTGGCTGGAAGTTAAATTGTCGGGCTATAGAACTTTAGTAGGTCATTATGTGAGTACTTCCGGAAGTGCTCGGCCAGTTTCTCAGGTGTTTTATGAGAAAGGGAAGTTCAAATTTGCCATCCCGCCACAATGGGAGGGGGGAAAGATGAACCTAAGCGTGGAAGGCGAGATTGTTAATGGTGTATTGCAAGGGACGATAATAGAACCTGATGGAAAAACATATAGCTTTAAAGGTGTTCGTGCTCCAGAGCTGAAGCGAACAGCTGCAGTAAAATGGGGTAAGCCTATTCAGCTGTTCAACGGCAAGGATCTGACAGGATGGAAAGCTACTGGTAAAACGAATCAATGGGTGGTGAAAAATGGTATCCTGACCAGTCCGCAATCTGGTTCTAATTTGGTTTCTGAACAAAAATTTGAAGATTTTAAATTGCATGTTGAATTTAAAATTCCAGCGGGAAGTAACAGTGGTGTCTACTTGAGAGGCCGATATGAGGTTCAGATAGAAGATAGTCCTAAAGACGCACATCCTAATGCCGTACTTTTTGCAGGGGTATACGGTTTCTTGGCTGCAAATGAAATGGTCAACAAAGGAGCTGGAGAATGGCAAACCTATGATATCACATTGGTGGGCCGTCTTGTAACAGTTGTTGCAAACGGTAAGACGGTGATCAGTAATCAGGAAATTCCGGGTATTACCGGTGGTGCATTGGATAGCAAAGAGGCAGAGCCGGGACCAATCTATTTCCAGGGGGATCACGGTCCAGTGGAATTCCGAAAAGTGATTATTACACCAGCTATTAAATAGCATAACATCATGCAAAGGCTATCTGCAAAAAGGTAGCCTTTTTTAAATCCCTATCACAACGACTACAATGTCTTCATTCTGGTAAGAAGTATAATATCGTTCAATAGCACCCTGAGCCTTGTACTCTTGCAACTCTTCAAAAACCAATTTTTTTAACATTCCTTTTCCCCTGCCATGAATAAACTTTATTTCGTTCATCTCCCAATAAATAGCTGCATCTAGATTAGAACGCATAAAATCCATGGATTCTTGTAGGAGCTCCTCTGGCGAATAATCTTCCCAATCTTCAAGAAAGGTGTCGGTGTGTAAGTCAACGATAGCTGGTGGTTTGCGCATTTTTCCATATTTTACAATGCTGCAAAAGTAGAATAAAAGTGCGACTTAATAGATTAAGTCGCCAACGAAATAAATCGCTTGGGCAAATTTTTCATGCCATTTTTTGATAATAGCTGCAATTTCATATTCTTCCTCATCGGCATGATTGAGCATAAGTAACTCGATCGATTGGAGGAGCTGTTTGAGATCTAGAAAATAACCGTCAAAATCCCGGAACGCAGACACAGTGTCCCGAATAAGCAGCATGGCATCATGTCGAAGTGTAATCATATCATGACGTGAAGATATTCGGTCCAGCAACCATTCCTTCTGGAAATTGGAATCAATATGTCTGTTGCAAGCCTGATTAAAAAGCAATTCAAATTCTACAATTTGATGTTTCAGATCATATATAGTTTTTTGGAGCTCTTCAAAAGTACTGATGATCTTTTCTTGGGTCTCCATGTTTTTTGATATAATTGCCATGATATTTTACTTAAAAATGTATGAACTTGGTTTTTAGTTATTTAAATAAAAGCATGTAAGGTATATACAAATAGATAAGCCGAATGTTTTACCTGTCTAAAATTCGGTTATGACTTTTGAATACAAAAGAAAAGATGGAAACTAAAATGGACCTAAGTTTTTTCTATTTTTGGTTCAGGTTCAAATGGTCGATTTTTTTTTGAAACCTATTTAATTAATATTATTTCATTTTAAGTATATTTAATATGCTGTATTGGAGTCAATACAGTGTGAATGTATTAACTATGGTAGCATCTGGTTTTGTTGATTTCTTTAAGAAGAAGGGATTTTATATGCTTCTTTTATTGCTAATAACCAGCTTACCCATGTGCCATGGCCAATACAGGCTTAAAGATTCTACAAAATTTATAAATGATCAGTTGCCTAGGTATCTCGGAAGAATGGGGAAGATTAAGTCTAGAAATTATCCCCTCGGTGGTCGTGAAGCAATCTTGCGGATATTACTGAAAGACTATTACGTGAATAGATTGGTGTCAGGAGAAGATAGTTTGAATAGGGAACATTATTATGCTTTATGGAATCCACTTTCGGTAAAGACATTTAAATCGCTAAATACACGTGATATGTTTAGTTACTGTATGCTTGTCCGTGAGTTTGAGATGCAAAATTGTGGTTCCTTGGGGCGGTTGAAAGGCCAACACATATTCGGAGTCTTTTATCGAAGGAACATACCGCTGGAATATTGGAGCGATAGACAATTGGTTGCTTTGCATGTCAATAGAGATTCCGTTGTACAATATGTGAAGCAGATGTGGCCTACACTCGATTTCATTGGTGAGAACACTAAAGATTTAGTGGTTGAATTGATGATGTGGGAGTTGATACCAAAGGTGTTGGATAAGTTGGTTTTGACACCAGCGGACAATGATCTGTATTCTCTATTGGTGCAAATAATGATGCGCCTGAAATTCAAACCTTTTGAAGATTCGGCTATTTATGAGCAATTGTACGGTCCGGCGTCTTATATAGGAAGTCAAATTGAAAGCAATACAGAAAATCGGAATGACATCGTGAAACTTGCGCGGGAATGTTTTGAAACGCTAAATGCATCGCCTGGCTTCCAATTACCAGCTTATATCAAACGAGAGCGTTTCTTAGATCCACCTTCTTCAAAGGATCTGCAAGATCAGACGAGCACTCCGAAAGGACCGGATTGGAAGTGGAAAAAAGTGGATGTACCTCGTTATAAGCTAAAGCTGTAGATCTTCGTCTGCGAGCAAAATTTCCAACGCTGGTAAAATATCTTTTACCTATAGTATTTTCTAACGCTTGTACTGTTTTGACCGGAGGGAGGGCAGTAGGTTATTTGCTTTTTTTTTACGTTATTCGCGTAAACGAAAAATAGCTTAAAATATACTAGAATGAAGGAAAAGGCAATTGGAAATTACCAATTAGAAATCTGTTCAAATTCCGTAGCATCAGCAATTGAAGCCGAACAAGGTGGAGCGACCCGAGTCGAGTTTTGTCAAAATTTGGAAAATGGCGGGACTACACCGTCGTTTGGTCAGTTGAAGTTGGTGCGAGGATTGGTGAATATTGGTATTCATGTGCTTATCAGGCCACGTGGAGGTGATTTTCTTTATACAGAGACCGAGATCTTGGAAATGATAGCTGATATTCAGTTGTGCAAGGAATTGGGGATAGATGGTGTTGTGATAGGTATACTGAAGGCGGACGGTACAGTGGATAAAGAAAATACTTTGCGATTGGTGGAAGCTGCGCGTCCCATGCATGTTACCTTTCATCGTGCTTTTGATCGCGTGGAAGATCCTTTTCAGGCCTTGGAAGATGTTATTGAATTGGGGATAGATCGTATTTTGACATCTGGTCTGCAAAACTCTGCTTTAGCTGGAGCTCCATTGCTCAGAAAATTGGTACAGCAAGCAAATGGCCGTGTTGTGATTATGCCTGGTGCAGGTGTAGATGCAGCTAATATAGTTCACATTTTAGAGCAAACTGGCGCAGTTGCCATACACAGCTCGGCGAAAGAGCAGCATGTTTCGAAGATGGAGTTTAACCAGATTCAGGTTAATGGAATGGATGAGGCACAGTGGATGAGCTCAAAAGAAAAAGTCCACCAAATGGTGGACCTATTAAAAAGCCTTTAAAGTAGTACTTTAAAGGCTTTTAAATTCTTCTTACTATTTAGCTTCTGAAGCTAATTGATTTAAGATAGCATCGTTTTTAACGATTTGGTTGCTAGCTTTCATTTTTGATCTAGAACCTAACTCTACATTAGATCCTAATTTCAAGAACTGAACTTCAACACGTGAAACAGTTTTATTTCTTCTATCTTTTCTTTTTAAACGTGTAACTCCCATTTTGATAATATTTTTATTGTTTAAAATAAAACGAGGTCGGAAGCGGATTCGAACCGCTGTAGGAGGTTTTGCAGACCTCAGCCTAGCCACTCGGCCATCCGACCCTATTTTTTTCCTTTTGAAGGTCTGCAAAAATAAAACTTATAATTGGAATTAAAAAATCTTTATGATAAAACTTTTATGTTTTTGGGCATTAATCTGAAAACCAAGCAAGTATTTTCATTGCGGGACAGATAGCGAATTGTCATTGATAATAATCCTTGCTGTCTTGCTCCAAAGATAGCCTAGAGATTTTTGATGGCTACCCGCGATTAACAATAGGCTATTCACATCGTATTGAACCGTGTTGTTAAGTGTGCAAAGTTGAAAAGTATTCAGTTGACTGTATCTTTTAAAGGACAATGAAAAGCCCTGTTTTAGGACTTTTTCCTAATGTTTCGCTATGTAAATTAACGGCTTATGTATTTTGGAATAGATATTGCAAATGGGATTGTAATAAATCTCGTACAGGAAATTATGAGATTATTTGAGGAAAGAAGAAAGTAAATTAAATTAGGAAACATGAAAAAACTATTATTATCTGCAGCAATTTTATTTGGTTCATTAGGAGCTTTTGCACAAGGTGGATTGGGATATGGATTACGTGCTGGTGTAAACATTCCTAAATATTCGACAAGTCTGGGAGATACCAAATCAAATACAGGTTTCTTCGTAACGGGTTATTTAGATGCTCCCGTTTCACCATATTTTTCCATCCAGCCAGGGTTATCTTTACAAAATAAAGGGGCAAAATGGCTTGAAACTTCCAACGGTGAATTAAAGGAGAGTGTAATGTCTTTGGATATTCCCGTTAACCTAGTGGCTAAATTACCTACGGGTGGATCCGGTAACTTCTTTGTTGGTGCAGGTCCTTATGTAGGGTTTGGTTTAAGTGGTAAGCAAAAAGGGAATTTTGGCGATTCGGGTGGAGAAAGAGATCTAAAATTTGGAAGTGGCGAAGGTAAAGATTTGAAAACAACTGATTTTGGTGTAAACTTCTTAGCAGGTTATCAACTAACGAACGGTTTTCAGATCAATGCTGGTTATGGTTTAGGTTTAACCAACTTAGCGCCTAACAGTGGCTCGATCAAAAACCGTGTTTGGTCTGTTGGCATTGGCTTCGGACTATAAGAAATATAAGTACTTAAACTTATTATGAGGAAAGAGTCCCTGCATTTGTAGGGACTTTTTTATTGTATTAAACTTAAGTCAGCCGAAATTGTTATTTTTATTCAAAAGATTGCTGCATGAAAAGATTTCTCCCTTTACCCTTTTATGTTAAGTTGGCCTGTGTACTCATCAGTATCATTCTACTGGGGTATTTAGCAAAAATTGGAGATACGATAGTGATTCCGATGATTTTGGGCTTACTGTTCTCGCTACTATTGATTCCGCTGAGCAGTTTTATGGAACGGAAACTCCATTTTCCTAGAACATTGGCTGGTATATTAAGTGTTATTTTATTTTTCGGCGTTCTTGGTTATGGGCTTTTTCTGTTAGCATCTCAACTCACACTGCTTAAAGAGGATTTTCCGGCTTTTAAACAACAGATCATGGATGGGGTGAGCAATTTGCAGACTTGGGTGAGCCACCAATTTGGAATCCAACATAAAGATCAAATTGATTTTATCAATAAAACAGCATCTAAGTCTGTGGATTCGGGAACTTTATTCTTGGGAACAGCCTTGGTTTCCCTTTCATCGATGTTTATTTTATTTGTCTTTACCTTTCTTTACACATTTTTCTTG
Source organism: Sphingobacterium sp. UBA2480 (assembly GCF_002341965.1). Lineage (NCBI taxonomy): Bacteria > Pseudomonadati > Bacteroidota > Sphingobacteriia > Sphingobacteriales > Sphingobacteriaceae > Sphingobacterium > Sphingobacterium sp. UBA2480. The sequence goes on from NZ_DDPA01000006.1 coordinate 114,340, forward strand.
CTTATATATAGAGGACATATCGTTAAATTTCTCTTATTTGTCAACCGTGTTGAGGACAGGCCAATTGTTGTAGATGTAATAAAACAGGTTCAGTATGTCGTCAAGAAGTATCTGATTGGCTTATTGATCCAAATGAGTTTGGTGTCCCTATTAGTCTTTATCGTCCTGTCATTAATAGGGGTAAAATATAGTTTGCTTTTGGCCTTGATAACAGGAGTGTTTAATGTATTGCCTTATGTCGGTATTTTCTCCTCGATGCTTATCATTGCCATTCTGACGTTCGCGACATCCTCTTTTACCCATGTTGTTCTCGTTATCATAGCAATAATTATTATACACATGATTGACAGTAATTTCATCGTGCCGAAGATTGTGGGTTCTAAGGTGAAAGTCAATTCCCTGTTTGCGATGCTCTCCATTATTATTGGTGAGATGATTTGGGGTATATCAGGTATGTTTTTGGCTATTCCAATTCTGGCTATCGTTAAGATTGTGATGGATCGTATTAAAGAGCTTAAGCCTTGGGGGTTCCTGCTGGGAGAAGAGGATAGTAAAGATGAGGTGTATAAGGATTTATTCGATACGTTAAATCCAGTTGAAAAGAAGATTATAGAAGAAAACGAGCTGAAGTCATAACTTTCGTAGAATCGAAGGTGTAATAAGAAAAATATTAATAGATTAAAATTTTATCGTATTTTCGTCTTATATATAATTTATTGTTAATGAAAAGAAAGTTACTCTCAATCGCTGCAGTACTATGTTTTATTGCTGGAGCAAAAGCACAGATTTCCTATGGTTTTAAGGCTGGTGCAACTTTTCCTAAAATGACGGCGTCACTAGGAAGTGTATCTGTTTCGACAGAATCATCTACATCGTTTTATTTGACGGGATACTTAGATGCTCCTTTAGCAAATAATTTTTCTATCCAACCTGGTTTATCGTTACAAGGGAAAGGGGGGAAAGGATTGACACTTATTGACTTTGAAGAATTGGGGAATAAGGTGAAATTAGACTTAATGTATCTAGAGTTACCTGTAAATTTTGTATACAGTATTCCTACTGGAAATTCCGGAAGCGTTTTCTTAGGAGCTGGACCATATGCTGGATTGGGGCTGTCCGCAAAAGCCAAAGCAGAAAATGTAAAAATCGACGTCGGTTTCGGAGATAATAAATTGAAACGTTTTGATGCCGGAATTAACTTTTTAGCGGGGTATCGTCTATCAAATGGCTTTTTGATTAATGGTGGATACGGCTTGGGACTAGTTGATATGGCTGGGGCTGAAGGAGGTTCTTTAAAGAATCGTGTATTTTCAATTGGTATAGGTTATCAGCTATAATCTTGGCTGGGTGAAAAATACTCCCATCGCCATGTTTTGGATTTTATTGGTTTCTCTGGTAATATTTGCACAAACATAAAAAAGGGCTTTTCTTGCGAAAGGCCCCTTCTTTTTTTCAGTGATTGAAATCTATCACACTTTGATTTCTACTTCAACACCTGAAGGTAATTCAAGTTTCATCAATGCGTCAACAGTTTTAGCGTTTGATGAATAGATATCCAACAATCTTTTGTAAGCACATAATTGGAATTGCTCACGTGCTTTTTTGTTAACGTGTGGTGAACGTAATACCGTGTAGATTTTTTTCTCAGTAGGCAATGGAATAGGACCACTAACAACTGCACCTGTAGGTTTTACTGTTTTTACGATTTTTTCAGCTGATTTGTCAACCAAATTGTAATCGTAAGATTTCAATTTAATTCTGATTCTTTGGCTCATAGTATATGATATTATTTAAAAATGACCGCTGATTAGAGCTATTAACAACCAGCGGTCGGTTTATTTTTGAGTTCTATATTATTCTACAGAACCTTTGATTTTACCTTTTGATTTTGCAATCACCTCATCAGCAACGTTACGAGGAGCTTCTTCGAAGTGATCAAATTCCATCGTAGATGTTGCACGACCTGAAGTGATTGTACGTAATTGCGTTACGTAACCGAACATCTCAGAAAGTGGAACCAATGCTTTGATTACCTGTACACCGTTACGTGAATCCAAACCTTGCATTTGACCACGACGACGGTTTAAGTCACCCATTACATCACCCATGTTTTCTTCTGGTGTTAAAACCTCTATTTTCATAATTGGTTCCATTAACACTGGAGAACATTTAGGCAAGCCTTCACGGTATGCTTGACGAGCAGCTAATTCGAAAGACAATGAATCTGAATCGACAGCGTGGAATGAACCATCAATCAAACGAACTTTCATTCCTGATAATGGGAATCCTGCTAATACACCATTTTTCATTGAAGTTTCAAATCCTTTTTGAACTGAAGGGATAAATTCTTTAGGGATTTTACCACCAACGATTTCATTAACGAATTGAAGCGGTGATTTTGTTAAATCGAAATCTTCGTCCGCTGGAGAAATAACAACTTTGATATCCGCGAATTTACCACGACCACCGGATTGTTTTTTGAATACCTCACGGTGCTCAGTAGTACCGTTGATAGACTCTTTGTATGATACTTGAGGAGCACCTTGGTTAACCTCTACTTTAAATTCACGTTTCAAACGGTCGATCAAGATCTCTAAGTGAAGCTCACCCATACCAGAGATAACTGTTTGACCAGTTTCTTCGTCAGTTTTTACAACGAATGTAGGATCCTCTTCAGCCAATTTACCAAGACCAATACCTAATCTATCAACGTCAGCTTGAGTTTTAGGCTCGATCGCCAAACCAATTACTGGCTCAGGGAAAGTCATAGATTCAAGAACGATAGGTGCTTTTTCGTCACAAAGAGTGTCTCCAGTTTTGATGTCTTTGAAACCTACAACAGCACCGATATCACCAGCCTCGATGAAAGGGATCGGGTTTTGTTTGTTTGCGTGCATTTGGAAGATACGAGAGATACGCTCTTTGTTTCCTGAACGTGTGTTCAATACATAAGAACCTGCATCTAACTTACCAGAGTAAGCACGGATAAAACATAAACGACCTACGAATGGGTCAGTCGCAATTTTGAAACCTAAAGCTGCGAAAGGTTCGTTTACAGATGGTTTACGGAAAATCTCTTCACCTGTATCCGGGTTAGTACCTTTTACAGCTTCTACATCAAGCGGTGAAGGCAATAATTCCATGACCAAATCCAACATAGTTTGAACACCTTTGTTTTTGAAAGATGAACCACAAACCATAGGAACGATAGAGTTATCCAATACAGCTGCGCGTAATGCATTTAAGATCTCACGCTCAGTCAATGAATCTGGATCTTCGAAGAATTTCTCCATCAAAGTCTCATCATAACCAGCTACTGCTTCCAATAATTTCTCACGGTATTCAGCAACTTCGTCCAACATATCATCAGGAATAGGAACTTCAGTGAAAGTCATTCCTTTGTCGTGTTCGTTCCAAACGATACCACGGTTGTTGATCAAGTCAACTACACCTTTAAAACTATCTTCAGCACCGATAGGCAATTGCAAAGCAACTGCATCAGAACCTAACATATCTTTAACTTGTTTTACAACTTTCAAGAAGTCAGCTCCTGAACGGTCCATTTTGTTAACGAAACCGATACGAGGTACTTTATACCCATCAGCTAAACGCCAGTTTGTTTCAGATTGAGGCTCAACACCATCAACAGCTGAGAACAAGAATACTAATCCGTCTAGTACACGTAATGAACGGTTTACCTCAACCGTGAAATCCACGTGTCCAGGAGTATCGATTACGTTTACTTGGTATTTGTTGTTACGGTAGTTCCAGAATACTGTTGTAGCAGCAGAAGTAATCGTGATACCACGCTCAGCTTCTTGCTCCATCCAGTCCATTGTAGAAGCACCTTCGTGAACTTCACCAATTTTGTGGTTTACACCTGAGTAGTAAAGGATACGCTCAGTTGTTGTAGTTTTACCAGCATCAATGTGGGCAGCGATACCGATATTTCTAGTGAATTTTAAATCTCTTGCCATAATATTTTTAAGCAGCGGACCTTAATGGTCTTATGTGTTTAAATGTAATGTTAAATAAGTACACCGACCTTGATAAAAGATTGTTTTTATCGGAGGTCGGTGTAATCATATTTTTTTGAATGTCTTCAAAATTAGAATCTGAAGTGTGAGAACGCTTTGTTAGCTTCCGCCATTTTGTGCGTATCTTCTTTCTTCTTAACAGCAGCACCTTCACCTTTAGAAGCTGAAATGATTTCTCCTGCTAATTTTTCGAACATTGTTTTTTCACCACGTTTACGAGCGTATGAAATTAACCATTTCATACCCAAAGCGATTTTACGATCTGGACGAACTTCCATAGGAACTTGGAAGTTAGCACCACCAACACGGCGTGATTTAACTTCAACAGCAGGCATAACGTTGTTCAAAGCTTTTTTCCAAGCTTCTAAACCGCTTTCTTGTGTTTTTTGTTCTACTAATTCTACTGCATCGTAAAAAATAGAATAAGCGATAGATTTTTTACCATCCACCATCATATTGTTTACGAAACGTGTTACCTGAACGTCATTAAACTTTGGATCAGGTAAAATGATTCTCTTTTTCGGTTTTGACTTTCTCATTTTTCTTTCCTCCGTTTAATTATTTCTTTTTACCTTTTGCTGGAGCTGCAGCTGCTTGTCCTGGTTTAGGACGCTTAGTTCCGTATTTAGAACGACGTTGGTTACGACCTGCTACACCTGAAGTATCTAATGCACCACGGATGATGTGGTAACGTACACCTGGTAAATCCTTAACACGACCACCACGAATCAATACGATCGAGTGCTCTTGTAAGTTGTGACCTTCTCCAGGGATGTAAGCGTTGACCTCTTTTCCGTTTGTTAAACGTACACGAGCTACTTTACGCATTGCTGAGTTTGGTTTTTTAGGGGTAGTAGTATATACACGTGTACATACACCTCTTCGCTGTGGACATGAGTCCAACGCTGGTGACTTACTCTTATCAACCAGAGCTACTCTACCTTTTCTAACTAATTGTTGAATAGTAGGCATTTACCTGTTTTTGTTTATAAATTTTGTACCTTAAATATTTTAAGTTCGCAAAGATACTGATTCTCTTTTGAATATGAAATAGTTAGTGTATAAAATTTAGATTATTTTTTGAATTGGCGCTGCTCTTTTCTGGAATATACCCATGCCCTTCTTTATTACCTCTTCATGCTTCTTTATTATCTCACTATCCTAATGACCTGGTCGCCCTCTCCGGGATGTTTAGCCTGTAGTCCAACATCTTCATCATTTGTACGCTTCCACTATCAAACTAATTTGTCAGCCACTTATGCTGTCATATGTTGCTAAAATGGAAGAGATAACTCCTTATGCTTGGTTGTACAAAAATATAGACGATTTTAGGTGATCGAATAGCCGCTCAATGGGGTGAATAGGTTTTTTCTTATATCTGTCGTAAGCTGTTCTTTCTCTGTGTAATATTCTTTAAAAACAGCCTTTTTTCAAAATTTCTCTTCTACTGGTTTCTGAGTATATTGCCTGCTTTGCATGTTTTTGCGTTCTGTTTGGCAAAGCGTTTGATAAAAACGTATAAATATTTAGTAGAAACAAATTAATGTATTCAAGTTATGAAAATCAAAATGAAATTAATGTATGCAGTGGTATTGACCTTGGTCACTTTCGCTTTTGTTGGATGTTCAAAGGACAAAGATGAACCCATCCAAACAGGTGGTAGCATTGATGCAGCTGTTGGTACGTATAAAGGTAAATTGGATCTATCAAACACAACTGGTCCTATGTTTGATAAAATCGTGACGGTTACAAAAGTATCTGACAACACGCTCAAAGTTGAGATCGGAGACAAGGCATTAAAAATACCAACAAAAGAATTCAAGGTTATTAATAATATGAATGTATCGATTCAAACAGCAGGTGTTTCTCCTGAAGGAACATTCTTGTTTGATGTAAAAAATAAGACCCTTCTTTGCCAGGGAGAAAAAACGAGTGCAACAGAAGTCTTTTATACTTTCGAAGGAACGAAACAATAAGCTCATTCTTTCTTATTCAATGAAAAAGCGGTATTGACTAAAGTCAATACCGCTTTTTCTGTCATATAGCCAATTGGTCGATTTTAATTACACACATTTAACCAATTATGCAAATTTATTTTTAAGACAACAACGTAAAATCAATCTGCCTTTTATCCAGATCTACTTTCTTTACCCGGATTTGCACCTCATCACCCAGCTGGAATTTCTTTTTCTTCCTTTGGCCAATGATTGCATAGTTCTTTTCATCAAGTACGTAAAAGTCATCGGTGATATCCCGCAGCCTGACCATACCCTCACATTTATTCTCTTCAATCTCTACATACATACCCCATTCTGTAACACCTGAAACAATACCTGTATATTCAGTGCCAATCTGATCCTGCAAGTATTCTGCCTGTTTGTATTTGATCGATGCACGTTCGGCCTCAGCCGCTTTTTTCTCCATTTGGGAAGAATGCTCGGCCATCTTCTCATAATGTTCCGCATTGATTTTGGTACCTCCCTCCAGATAGAATTGCAAAAGACGGTGTACCATTACATCGGGATAACGACGGATAGGGGAGGTGAAATGGGTATAATAATCAAATGCCAATCCATAGTGACTTGTCTTCTTTGTCGTATAGATCGCTTTGGCCATCGAACGAACGGCAAGCGAAGTCAGCATGTTTTGTTCTTTGCTGCCTTCTATTTTGGTCATCAAAGCATTTAAAGATTTAGCCGTTTCCTTGTCCGTTTTGATGGTCAATTTATGACCAAAACGCGCCGCAAATTGAGAGAACGTCGTCAGCGTCTCCGGATTAGGCACATCGTGAAACCGGTATACAAACGTAAGCTTGTTTTTTCCGCGCCCTTGCTTACCGATAAACTCGGCAACCTTACGGTTAGCCAATAACATAAAATCTTCAATCAGCTTGTGCGCATCCTTACGCACTTTGGTATAGACCCCGGTAGGCTTGCCATTTTCATCCAAGGTGAACTTGACTTCCTCACTTTCAAAGGCAATTGCCCCATTTTTAAATTTACGCTCCCGAAGAATATAAGCCAGTTCATTTAATTTCAGGATCTCCTCACTGAAATCGCCCGATTTCGTTTCAATCACCTCCTGTGCTTCTTCATAACTGAAACGGCGGTCGGAATGGATGATCGTGCGGCCAAACCATTGATGGTGTACATTGGCTTTTTCGTCTAATTCAAAAACAGCCGAAAAGCATAGCTTATCTTCATGTGGACGTAAGGAACAAACTCCGTTAGAAAGACGCTCCGGAAGCATCGGGATAACACGGTCCACCAAATAGACCGATGTACCACGGTTAAATGCTTCTTTGTCCAATTCTGTATCGGGTATCACAAAATGCGAAACATCGGCAATGTGAACACCGATTTCATAGTTGCCATTCTCTAATTTTTGAAAGGAGATGGCGTCATCGAAATCTTTTGCATCCGCGGGGTCAATGGTAAAGGTCGTCACGTTTCTAAAGTCGCGTCGCTTGGCTATTTCCTCCTTGCTTATTTTTTCCGAAATCTGATTCGCTTCATCCTCTACTTTTTTAGGGAACTCCAATGGGAAACCATAGTCGGCCAAAATAGCGTTCATCTCGGTGTTATTTTCCCCTTTGGTGCCCAAGACATGTTTGACCGTTCCAACAGGATTTTTGCTCCCGCTAGGCCAGTCAATAATCGATACGACCACTTTTTCTTTGTCCTTGGCTCCATTCAAATTGTCCAAAGGAATAAAAATGTCGTGTAGCATCTTGCGGTCATCCGCAATAAAAAAAGCAAAATTGTTGGAGATGCTGATCGTTCCCGTGAAATCAGTCTTGGCCCTTTGCAGAATTTCAACCACTTCACCCTCTTTTTTGCGGCCGCCTTTTCTTTTTTCGAAGGTATGAACCTTTACAATATCGCCGTGGAGTGCCTGTCTAAGTTTCCGTGGAGCGATATAAATATCATTTTCAAATTCGTCATCAGGAATTACATAGGCAGAACCATCGGCGGTCATATCTACTTTCCCAGTGACATACACTTTGAGTTGCTTCAAATTAAATTTGCCTCTGTCCACCTCAATAAAAAGCCCATTCCTTACATTATCATGTAATATATCGGCGATAGCGACTTTTGAGTCGTTATCCGTGAGGTTCAATTTAGAAGAAACTTGTTTATAGTTGAGCGGCTTATTACCCGATTTTTCGAAGATATCGATAATCAGCTGTGTTAACACCTCTTTATATGGATTTTCTTTTCTTGTTTTCATTCACTTATTATTTATTATTATTCATATACATCGGTCTTCGACAGGCCAATAGATCCTTTGACTGGCTAGGATAATGGATTTCGAAAAACCAGTCTTTACCGCAGATCATGAGTAAGCCATACATCAAGATCGATGCCAATACAAGGTACGAAAAAAACAGCAGTTGACACGACAATAAGAGCTAAACGAAGCACCTTCCGATAGCCAATGTATAGACAGTTTAGCCGAAAAATAGTTTTGGATTGGTACAGCCTGATTTACTTTTTGCAATGATTGCACACACCAAGTGCATTTACAGCAATCGCTTCGAGACTAAAGCCTGCTGGGATCGATACTTTTGGTAAGGTCATATCTTCCAGACAGTACACCGAATTGCATACCCGGCAAATAAAATGTACGTGTTGGTCATGATGATCATGTTCTGAACAGTTTGTCGAACACATGGCGTAAGTAGCTGTACCATGTAGATCAAAGATTTTATGGATAATCCCTTTCTCTTCAAAGCTGGCCAATACCCGGTATAATGTGACACGGTCAATATCCTTGCCCAGTAATTTTTCCAGTTCCGGCTGCGAAATTGCAGACTCTTTCCTCGAAATAATTTCAAGCACCTTCAACCGGGGTTGGGTAACTTTTAAACTATTTCGTTTGAGAATTTCTGGATATACAGTGTTGGAATCTTCCATGGATTTCTTCGTTAAGCCTTAGATCAAATACAAACTAAGAGAAATTTACTTTTATTTGCAAGTTTAAAAACTATCCGACGAATTTATTCATCGTATTTTTTCCCTTTGCATAGACCATTAACGAACAGAAATGGGCCATTTCCTTTCTCAAAGATGCTTTTGACAGTACAAAAATACGGAATCTATTAAAAATAAGAAAACCGATAAGTTTAAGATTAGTGTCATCTTACTTATCGGTTTTCGTTACTATATGGAAATATAGGAATCTTATTTGCCTGCAGCTTTAGCGTGATCAGCTAAGAATGTCGCTAGACCGCTGTCTGTCAATGGGTGTTTCAATAAGGCTAGGATCGCTGATAAAGGACCTGTCATAACATCAGCACCGATTTTAGCACATCCTAAAATGTGTGCACTGTGACGTACAGAAGCAGCTAAAATTTGTGTAGGATAGTTGTAGTTATCATAGATTAAACGAATATCTTCGATCAACGCTAATCCGTCTGTAGAGATATCATCCAAACGACCGATAAAAGGAGATACATAGGTTGCCCCAGCTTTAGCAGCCAATAGTGCCTGACCAGCTGTAAATACCAATGTACAATTTGTTTTAATACCTTTTTTGCTGAAATATTTAATTGCTTTTACGCCATCTTTGATCATAGGGACTTTGACAACTATCTTGCTGTCAAGAGCTGCTAACGCTTCTCCTTCTTTGATCATTTCTTCATAATTTGTAGAAATAACTTCAGCACTGACATCGCCATCAACGATTGCACAGATCGCTTTATAATGGTTGATTACGTTTTCATCACCGCTAATACCTTCTTTAGCCATTAAACTTGGATTGGTTGTTACCCCGTCTAATACGCCTAAGTCTTGGGCTTCTTTGATTTGCTCTAGGTTCGCTGTGTCAATAAAAAATTTCATTGTATATGTTATTGAATGATAATAATTTGATTATTCTAAAGTTCAAAATAATGATGCAAAGTTATTGATTATATTCCAGTATTGAAGCATTGATTTTCACCTATTGTATCTTTATTTTAGCAAAAAGGAATCTCTTCTCCTAATTTTTTGTTATACTTTTAATATAGTATTATCTTTACGTATGCAGGTTTTTCGTTCGCTCCATTATAGAAATTTCCGGTTACATGTTATAGGTCAAGCAATTTCCCTTATGGGAACTTGGATGCAGCGGATAGCCATCAGTTGGTTAGTCTATGAATTGACCGGATCAGTGTTTTGGCTTGGTTTTGTGCAGTTTATCTCCCTATTGCCTTCTTTGGTCCTGTCTCCATTTATCGGCAGTTTTGTCGATAAGCATAAAAAGTATAAATTGGTTCTGATGACCCAAATTGGTCTGATGATACAGGCTGGGATCTTGACCCTGGTCGTTTATCTGAAATGGGAGAGTGTCTTATGGCTCTCCATCTTAGGTCTTATACAGGGAGTCATTAATTCCTTCGATGTTTTGGGGCGTCAGTCGCTGATGATGTATTTGGTTGGGGACCGTAAAGATCTGCCGAATGCCATAGCGCTGAATTCAACAATTTTCAATGGTGCCCGAATGTTGGGGCCTGCAATAGGAGGTATTTTACTGAGTACATACGGTGAACTCGTCTGTTTTGCCCTGAACTTTATCAGTTTTGTTCCGGTCATTATTACATTATTGATGATGCGGGTCGATGAAACACATGTTCAACTGAGTAAGGGAAGCAATTGGGAAGGCTTGGTCGAAGGCTTTCGTTACCTTAAACGTTCACCGCACATCTCCTCGCTGATTATTATCATGACATTCTCCAGCTTGATTGTTATTCCGTATACCTCGTTGCTGCCTGCCATAGCAAAAGAAATGTTTCATGGTGATGAACGCACGTTCTCCTGGTTTGAAAGTGCGGCCGGCCTGGGTGCCATGATTGGTGCATTTAATATGGCCCGTTTAAAATCGAGTACCAATTTGCGCTATCAGGTGATGGGGGCAGCTGCGCTTATGGGGGTTGCATTATTGTTTTTGGCGCATTCGAGTATGCTGCAGATGGCACTCGTCTATGTGATGTTGGTATCCTTTGCCATGATGATGCAAAACTCAAGTATCAATACGTATATTCAGACGCATGCCATACCAATCTATCGTGCCCGGGCAATCTCGTATTACGTTATGGCTTTTCAGGGAATATTTCCCATTGGTACATTGATGATCGGTTCCTTAGCCAGTTACTGTGGGCTTCGAATGACATTATACGTCATGGGGGGACTGGGTATATTGATCGCAATCGTGTACTATGGCTATCTCCGGCTCCATATCCACAAACGCCTATTTAAGTTTTAATTTCCGGTTTCTTAATTTTAAGGTGCGTTTGGCATAATCAATGACAGCGCCATAGTCTGCAAAAATATCTCCACCCAATACGCCGATCACGGGTTCCAGATCCATCTGCTGATAGGCATAGTTGATCGAGCTTAAATCCAATACCGCCGTATTCAAGTTTTTTATCCGCCATTCACCTATGGTCAGACTCGGAATTTTCATGTTGAAACTCTCCATCGAATTGGTGCCAAGTCCTGTTGATAATGTTTCTGAAGGCTCAAGCTGTAATTGGTCTTCCAAAAGATGGACTAACTGTGTTTTGTCAAATACAGTTTTAGAGGCACCTGTATCAATCACCATCTTGAATGAACGGCTATATAATTCTACATCGACTAAAATATGTGTGCCCTGGCCCTGCAGATCCAGTAATTGAAATGGTACTGTTGTCATATAACCAAACATACCCAAAAAATCCCTTAAAAAAGAAATTTAAGGCCTCTAGCGTATGTTTAAAATGCCCTGAAAACGTTTATGCGTTAAGCCGATCATAAAAAAGCTGTTATTTGAAGAATAACAGCCTTTCACCTTTTTATAGTTTATGCACTACAGCGCTTTTATTTCTTTTAGTACATTGTTCATTGTACGCACTGCTTCTGCACTTTTACTGAATTTTTCTTTGTCCTCTTCATCCAGCTGAAGGGGGACAATCCGATCCCATCCTTTTTTATTAATGATAACCGGTACGCCAAGATTAATATCTTCTTGTCCAAATTCACCTTCGAGGTAAACGGATGCAGTAAATAACTTGTTTTGATCACGCACGATACTTTCGACCACTGCGGCTGTTGCGGCTCCTGGAGCATACCAGGCTGAGGTCCCGATTAGACTGGTTAGGGTTGCTCCACCAACCATCGTTTTGTGTACAATTTCGTCCTGCTCTTCCGGGGTAAGGAAATCAGTGACTGGAATACTGTTCCACGTGGAGTGCTTGATAAGTGGAATCATCGTTGTATCTCCATGGCCGCCAATGACAATGGCATTGAGATCGGCCGCAGAAGCATTCAGTTTTTCGCTCAGTTGATATTTGAACCGGGCTGAATCCAATGTGCCACCCATTCCAATGATTCTATTTTTTGGTAATCCACTTGATTTAAGTGCCAGGTAAGTCATGGTGTCCATGGGATTGGAAACGATGACAATGATAATATCCGGAGAATATTTTACCAGGTTCTCCACCACTGACTTGACGATATTCGCATTTGTGCCAATTAGTTCTTCGCGTGTCATTCCGGGTTTACGCGGAATTCCCGAAGTAATGACGGCAACGGTAGAACCTGCAGTGGACAGATAGTCATTGGTTACTCCCTTGATTTTTGATTCAAAACCCAACAAGGCGGCAGTTTGTGCCATATCTTGCGCTTTACCTTCCGCAAATCCTTCTTTAATATCCAATAATACAATCTCTTCGGCGACATTTCGACGGATTAAATTGTCCGCTGTAGTTGCTCCTACAGCACCGGCACCAACAATAGTTACTTTCATATGTAAATTATTTGTTTATTCATGAGCTAATTTCCGCTTAAGAATTCATGCTGCCTTCGGCGGTTTTCTATGCCGTATAAAATATCCAGTCTCTCTTCACGAATGCGCGTATTTTTTACATGGATATTTCATGTGCATTGATGTGGATTAATAAATAATTCTTGAATTTAATCAATTATTGTCAGTAAATCAATGTATTTCGTGGGAATAACTTGTTTTTTGACATAATTGATAAGAGGGCAAATGCCATTGAACAAATAATGCATAATGATAGCGTCCAAAGGGTATGATTCTGATGGAATGCCCCCAAGAAAACAGGCCTGAAATTCGTTCAAGCCTGTTTTTTTTATCGTGTAAATCAAATTTTAAATCCTAGAATGGATAACCGATGGCTAAATTAAACATCAAATTATCCTTCCTCCATCTTGAACTTCCAAAGTCGATATCCTTAAATACCCAACGTTCTCCTTTGGGAAGATACGGGATGCGGAAAGGTATTGACATATCCGTACGTATGATCAGAAAAGTAAAGTCGAAGCGTAATCCAGCGCCACCGCCAACAGCTAATTCATTCAAAAAGTTTTTGCTGAACTTACCGCCGGGCTTGTTGACGTCATCCCGTTGCAACCACACATTCCCCGCATCAATGAATGCTGCCCAATGAACAAAGCCCGCTAATTTGGCTCTATATTCGGTATTCAGCTCTAATTTGATGTCACCGGTTTGGTCTGCATAGAAAAGCCCATTGCTTAATTTTTCAGGGGCAACTGTTCCTGGGCCAATTGCACGAGCACCAAAAGCACGGATACTGTTAGGTCCACCCACATAATATTGTTTTAAATAGGGGAGTGACCGCGAGTTGCCATACGAATAACTTAAGCCCAAACTGACCCGCGAGGCAAGCTGCGAATTCTCCGACAATTTGAGATAATGTCTTCCATCGCCACTGATCTTGATGTATTGGGAAAAATACGCATCGAACAATTTGAAGGTTTTCCCTTTATTGAAATCTGCTCCCTTTATTAATCCGAGTATATTCCCCGAGAGGTCCAAGTTGCCTTTGAAATAAAAGGTATTTTTCAAATGCTGCTTCATCGTGTTTTGAAACGTGAAATTGTAATTTGGGCCAATCGTAAATTGTGGATCTATTGCATGCCTTAACGCCGGAATGGTATCCATTTGTTTTTGGTAGTTTTCTGAAATCCCTTTAGGCTGAACATAGGTAATCTCCATTAGAGCAAGATCGTGCTGCTTCTCCTCAGACTCCTGCCAAATATAACCGTAATCCAATGCGATGGAATTTAAGGTATATGCTTTGCGGCGATTTAAAAACTCATACCGCCCTTTGACGTAAGTCTTGGGGATAAAACGTCGTGTCGGTGAAATCCGTCCAAAAGGGGACAATATCCGTGGAAAGGTCAGTGTAGCCTCCATACCATAGCGGTAATAACTCGAATTGAGGTCAGCCGATCCACCGGTTTGGGTTTCATAACCACCGAATACATTAAAACTCAACTGCTCCGCGCCTTTAAATGCGTTGCGTAAAGTCCAGTTGACATTCACCTCGGTACCATTGTATACTGAGGCCATTTTTCCTAAAAGTTCCACACGGAGTGATTTTTTAGGCAATGGCGTTAAGTAGTAATAGACATCCAGTGCATTGGGTACTTCTTTGCTGTCCACGAAGTTGTTTTTGACAAATTTCCAGCTATTGAGATTCACCAGGTGGCTGATGGTCTGGTTATGCGCATTCCGGTTGTAGACGTCACCGGGATGGAAGAAGATATGATTTGCGATAACAGGCTTTCGATAAAGATGCTGGCGGTCTATAAAATAGTAACTGCTATCATATAGTTCCCCGTTGCGGGTGGATCGCTGATAACCGGAGCTTGTTTCCGTGTAGTTCGGGAAAATGTAGATTTTATTGATCTTGGACGGTACCCTTGCCTGTGCCGGTGTCTCCTTTTTCACCGTAACATACATATCGACTTTGTTGTTCCGATGCGAACTGTCTACCTGAACTAGGATGTAATCGGGACTGAAATAATAATACCCTCTATTTTTGAGGTCATTGTCGATGCGGTCGCGCTCATTGAGGATAACATCTAAACTGTAATTCTTACCCACTTGCAAGAGGCTTTTATCGGAGCTCGAACGGATATCTTTACCCAACTGTGTTGTGCTGTCGATGTCGAATTGAACAGATCTGATTCGGTAGATCAGATTAGGCTTGGCTGTATAATTAATGGTTGCTTTTTTGTCTTCAACTAAGGTGTCCGATTTCACTTCCGCATTGAAGAATCCGAAATTCTCCAGACGATTGCGCAATAGGTTTTCATTATATTCGCGATTGACGTCGCTCAATACTACCGGTTCTTCACCGATCTTCTTGAGGAATTTTTTAATGATGTTATTCCCCGCAGAGTCCCCGGCCATATTGTTGAAATAGAGCTTGAATGGCACGCCGGCCAAACGTTTGTTGGGCTTTGGCATCAGTGCAGCTTCTAAATGAGTCGCAATCTTTTCCTTATTTTCTTTGGAAATCGTGTCCGAATCGACTATCACATTGCCCTTGACATATAAGCTTTCCCCTTCTTTTAGATTCTTGGTGGAAGAGCAGGATGCTATAAATGCAGCGCATGAAACTATTCCCACAATATACTTTAGTTTAGTTTGCATGGTAATTCCTTTCCTCATCTTCATTTTTTATAGCTGTCGTTCTGATGGTATCTATAGTTGATTTTGGACTATCGCTTTTCGGCGTACGTTTCGTTGAGTCCAGCTGTTGCTTACGTCTCTCTTTTTCTCTTTCCTCCATACGCTTTCTGTATTCAGGACTATGGGTCATCAAACTATCTCGGATGACGGTGCGTACACTGTCGCGATAGACTGAATCGGTTTCCATACGTTCTACATCGAAACGTTTTCTGAAACCCTTACTATTGGTGTCGTAATACTCTTTGAGTTTTTTCGAACTCATCCAGATCTCCTTAAATCGGTTGTAATCCATATTGATGATAAATCCGATACCCGTTTCTACATATTGACCTTGGAGTGTAACCTGATATTGATTTTTACGATATACCCGCGCAAAATAGCGGCCATCTTGCGAAAGTTGATAATCCAATTGGATATCTCCAGCAATGTTGTTGGCTGTTTCTCCCGGACGTGTATTTCCTTCAACTTCAAAATTAGAGCCAACAGTAATTTTTAGGCGGTCATTTAAAAGCATTTTAGACACACCGATATTCAGATCTGTTCGGGTCTGGCCTGCTCCAGTTGCGTAATCTTCTTCCGAAGTTAAGTTGAAATCCAGCTCTACTCCGCTGATAAGCTCGGAGGCAAGGCGGTTCAATTGACCGCTCAGGAACGAACTGATGCTATTTCTGACAATGGCTTCCGTACCCCCGCCACCGGATAAACTCTCAAATGGATTGGTCGACATAAAGCGTCCCAAAACGATGAGTGAAAAGACCTGTTTGTTCAGTTCAGATGGATTTTCACGCAAGGTGGTCAAGGCATTGTTGACTTTGCTAATCACATCTTGCGAAACAACCGAGTTGTTTTCGTCCAAGTCGATATCAAAATTTAGTTGCGGTTGGAAAAGTTTGTCTGTGATCTTCAGTAAGACATTGAAAGGAATCCGCTGCTTGTACAAATTAGCGTTTTCCGACCCCAGCTGCGTTGCTACAAGTTCGAGGGTCGGTGCTTTGGTTGTGTATGCTGCCGTGATATTAAGCTGCGCATCCAGGGGATCTCCATTCCAAGTGATCGTACTTCCTTTTCGGAATGTAAAATCTTTTTTTACGGGACCAAAACTGAAGGAGTAACTTCCTTTGTCTACGGTAAATGTACCCGACAAGGTAATTTTGCTACTTGCATCAATACCTGCGTTCAGTTCCGCTTCACCCTGGATATTCAGTGCATCCTGTGAACCAGCATCCAAGAGGATCTTAAATTTAGCATCCTTATCGGTTTGCAGATTCAGATCTACGTCGATTCCCGTCAATCGGGTAACAGTCATAGAATCTAATTTTGCAAATACATTGGCTCTTGTTGTATCACTCTTATCAACGAATTCGACAACCCCTTTCCGGTCGGCCATCCCGGGATCCTCATTTGGCATGACAAAGGTAAAGTCCGTATCATCTAACACCTTGATTGTGCCATCAACGATAGGCTTATCGAGGTTTCCACGAATGCGTAGGTTAGACGTGAGGTACATTTTACCATAAAACATGTCGTTGTCGCTCTGTGTTGAATTGAGCACCTCAAAATTGTCTGTATTGACATTGAGGTTGAAATCAAAATCAGTATACGTTTTGGTTTCTATGGATCCCGTTACCTTGGCAATATTTCCTTTTTTGTCTTCCAATGCAAATTTTGGGAAAGTAATGCCTCTTTCATCCAAATGAATGGTTTCATCTTTCGCTTTGAATAGTGCATTCAACATAGCAATATTGAACTGAGCATCTTTAAACTTAACATCGCCGTTAATGCGGGGTTTGGATGGCGATCCTGTTATTTTTAACTGGCCTTCCAAGTTTCCCTTCGAGTCTTTTAGATAGCCCAGACTAAATGCCTGAACCGTCTGCATAGAAAGCGGTGCAATATCTAAAGTGAAATCCAGGCTTGCCTCTCCCTGAGGAGGACTGATAAAATCACCACTTAATACGACATTATTGCCATTTTCACTGATACTGATATTCGCATTATAGGTGTTTTCTTTTTGATTATTCACTTTTATATTGACATTACCAACGGTATCTTTTCCAATATAAAATTTATCGATCACAAGATCAGAAACAAATACTGGGCTGCTTTCTAGGCGTGATATCGTGGCCTGGCCATTAATGCCGCCGCCAAGATCGACTGTTTCACTTTCGAGCATTTTACTTAATGTCTCAATGCGGAAATTCTTAAATGCAATGTTGAGCGGCGAATTGAGCACACTATCCTGCGATGATATGCTCAGCTCCTGTCCCTTATTACTTAAGATAAAATCATTGGCCTGAATACCTGTGCTTCCAAATTTGAGTACATTGTTTGGATTTATGGTCCACTTGTCGTAGTTCAGCATAAGGCCGTCCTGAAGTAGGCTAAAAACGAATGCGCCATTATCAACGCGCATATTGGCACCCAAATGATACTGCTCTTTCTCTTTCTTGTCTTTTATCCAGAGACCGAAATCCAAATTGTTTTGGATGACTTTACCACTGAATACGGTATTCACCAGTTCAATATTGCTTACCTTGATTTTATTGATCAATGCCGAATAATACAGTGTACTGTCGAGGGTATTGATATCCAAAGTAACGTTATTGATTTCAGTGCCATTATAGATTATTTTCGGTGCATCCAACTTGGCGAGAATTGTTTTTGATTGACTGTTAAACATACCATCCAATGTGATATCCGACATCTCTGTCAGTTCTGGCAAGAAATCTTTGATAAACTTAGTTCGCGTCAATTGGGCCGAAAACTCGATGTTCTGTGGTTCGTATTTGGGCACTTTAACAGCTTTGCCTGGTTGGTAATATACCTGTAAGATGTCTTGAACGGCATTCTGCAATTCTAGAATTTTGTATTTTCCGACCAAATGGGCGTTTAAAAAGTCCGATTTTAAAAGTAGCAAGTTGCGGCTAGTATCCGCTTTTGCAATTAGTGATATACTGTCTAGCGAGTAATAAGCATCATTGTAAACAATGGATGAATTGGTAATGTGTGCTTCTCCGTTCAAAAAATTTGGATCGGCTGAACTGAAATTTCCAACGAGTTTACCATGGTATTTGAACTCGTCATCCATCAACTTTAAATTTTTAAGATTAATGGTATCTACCATAAGCTCAAAATCCACCTGTGGGTACTTGGATTTCATATTGGCTGTCGCATTTAATCTCAATTGGATATTAGGATCAGGGCTAACGACAGCGGCTTTTATGTCCCCTTTGTCTGCCGTAAGATTCATATCAATATTTTGGTAGCGATAGCCCATGGCGTCCATCCGGTTTACTTTGCCATCAAAGTTGGCGACAAGCTTCTTGGGATCTGTTCCATGACCCTTAATTTTCCCCTCAAATGAAAGTATTCCTAAGGTACTGTCCATTTTCATGATTTTACCAATGTCAAAATCACGAATACTCACATAAGCATCGTAGGTCGTGTCGCGGCCTATCATGCCAACTTTACCATTAAATTTGGCCGTCCCTTTCTCTGTTACCAACGAAAGATTGGTGTTAAAGGCATTCATTCCGCCTTTAAAAGTTCCGGTGAGCCCGATTGTATTGGGTAATTCTATTCCGCTCGGCAACATTTTTTTTGAAACCAGCTTTTCGATATCCGAACGTCCTGTAGTCAATTTTTTTAAATTAAGATCCATAGACATTTTATCGACATTGGGTAGCCCCTTTAAATGTAGGCTTGCAATGACACGTGTGTTGGACAGGGTTTGAAAATCAATTGCCGGAATATTGAGGTCATTTAGCTTCCCGACAACGCGACCATCAATATTAAATTTTTTGTCCATCAACGGTTTCATCACCTGCATGGTGTCCAAAAAAGGAGCGAAATAGTAGATATCGCGCATATCAACACGGCTCTTTTTGATGGTTGCATTGACGTAGATCAGTTCTGGTTTTTTAGCGATAACATCCAACGAAGGATAAGTTATTTTTAAGTAATCACGCAGCAGAGTGCGTGGCGTCTCTGCATATAGATTTTTGATCTCCGCCCCGGTATTTGTATACTTAAAATCCCCCTTCAATTGCTTGATCACAAACCCCGATTGATCGGAGGCTACAAGTTCTTTTAGTGATCCACTGATGGAATCGGCACTGTAGTAAAGATCATTTAAACTGGTTTTCATCCCAGGGATCTTAATGTTGAAGTAATCAAAGCCTTTCATACGAGCCTGATTATCGTCTCTATAAGCTAAGCTTGTCTTATTGATTTGGATTTCTTTGGCAGAAACAACCCAGTTTATTTTGGTCGTATCCGCGGTGTTTTTCGCTGCGGCGTTTACTTTTTTCTGGATCTTTCCAAAGAGCACAGTATTGTCTGAACCATCAAGATTGATCGTCTGAATATCGACAAGTTCTTTGTTAAGGTCGATCTTGTTAATGTCCGCATGAAGGTTTTTGATATAAAATTTAGTGTTCAACAGGCTAGACTGATCCTCGTAGCGTACTAAGATATTCGTCAGGTCTGCGATCTGTATACCGACATCGGGAAGCAAGGCGGTTGTTTGTGCGGTTTTATCCGTAATGCCAAAGTCTTCGACCGAAGGAGCTGTACCGTCCTTAATCGGCCGCCATTGTTTCACTGTGGCGCTCAGACCATCTATTTTCACTTTTGGAAGATTGAAGGCCATGTTTTTTGTGAGGTCGAACTTTTTGATATTGGTATTTAGGCTGTTCAGGTAAACATCGGCACTTGTTCCAATGACGTCATCGGCATAAACAATATGAAATTTGTCAAATTTGACTTTATCGAGGTTAAATAGGAGGGCTGAACTGCTGTCTGCAGTTGCTGTGCTTTCTTTTTGGGAAGCGAAAGCTTTAACAATATAATCAAAGTTGAACGAACTGTCCGGCAATGTACGTCGAATTTTTGCAGTGATTCCTTCTGCTTCAAGACGCTGTATTTCAACTGTGTTTTTCAACAGCTTGAGCATATTGATATCAACAGCAATGCTTTTTCCTGCTACTAAGGTATCTTTACTTTGGTCGGCTAAATAGATATCCTCCAATACCAGTTTTTTAGGAAAATCAATATTAATGTATCCAATTTTAACGGGTGTACCAATCTTGTTTTCTACATATTGCGTTACTTTTCCCGCAATATAATTCTGAACGGCGGGTAATCTGATTAAAAATACAATTAGAATAGCCAGCGCAATTATTACTCCAATAATCCACAATATTGTTTTGAAAGCAATTCGGGTAAATCTGTTCAACGTATAATTTGATTTAAGTATCTATTAATAAAAATTAAAACGGAAAAAAGTTTGCCAAGATTCAGCTATTAACTTACAGCGTTACTATTTCAGCAAACTAAGATAAATTTGCTTGCAAATGCAAGTTTAATTTATCGGCTATACCACAAGTCAATAGTAAACCGCTTTTCTTTCCTATATAACATTATTTTATCTTAGGAATGTTATAACAACATATCAAATAATTGACCAAACCATTCTATTCGTATAAAGTTTTTTGTTTTTTAATTTTATGTTAATAAAAACATTAAATACCTGTCAATTTATCAAAAAAACAGGTATTTAATAGGGGCCACAACGGGGGGTAATTATTCCATCAATTTTTTATACTTGTTCCAGTTTTCAAATACCACCCATAACCAAATAATAAACAATACAGCCCAGATAATTAATCCCTGTTGGCTGTAAAAAATCATATTGTGGGTAAAAATGCCAATGAGTATTGGAAAGATGACTAATGCACCTAAAGTTCTTGTCTTTGGAAAAATAAACAGTAAACCACCCAGCAGTTCGATAATACCGACTAGTGGCAATAGCCATTTTATCGTAGCAAAAGCCTCAAATACCTTTTTCATGTCCATATCCATTGGTGGCATAGGCATATAATGAAAAAGTTTATCCAGCCCTGCGTTGATGAATAACAAGGCAAATAAAATACAAAGTATGTTTTTAAAGATCTTCATAACGGTCAATTTTATTTAATTATTTTACTGTTATCGTTGTCGGTGGATCAGTGCTGTTATCTTCTTTGTCTTCTTCGTCTTTATTTGTATTTCGTTCTACGGTAATCGTACATTCTGTAAGCAATGCCGCTACAGCGCCAATTGCTGCAAAGACAGGCGCTAAGATCAACCCTATTGCACCAATAGTGACAGGAAAGCTCATAATTTCTTTGCCATGTTTGTCTGAAATGCTGATTTTGCTCACATTGCCCTCAGCAATGATTTCTTTGATCTTCTGTAAAAGGTTTTCACCGTTAATCTGAAATGTTTCTTTGAATCCCATAATGCTATAATTTAAGTTCGCTCTTATAAAGTTATTCATTTTTTGTAGGAATTCATCATGCAACCTATTGTTTGTCTACCGATTAATGATCCGTAGTTTTAAAGCGGTTACCCCGACACTGTTTTCGTGTGCAATTGCAGTATGGTTGCAGTATAGTTCAAGTATTGTTTAGGTATGGATACGATAGTCTTAAGACCATACTCAACCAATAAGATAGTCTCCGATAGACCTTGTGAAGGACCTAGTGCAGCTATTCATC
Organism: Sphingobacterium sp. UBA2480; assembly: GCF_002341965.1. Taxonomy (NCBI): domain Bacteria; kingdom Pseudomonadati; phylum Bacteroidota; class Sphingobacteriia; order Sphingobacteriales; family Sphingobacteriaceae; genus Sphingobacterium; species Sphingobacterium sp. UBA2480. Next base: position 136,400 of record NZ_DDPA01000006.1, read on the forward strand.
TATGCGCGCTGTGAGCTGTATTTTGTCGCTATTGTAATTGCTAGGTGTTGTTCTTTAGCTGATTGGTGCTTGTAAGAATTTTTCTTGGTATTGTTCTATTCTTGATTGGTACTTGTTGGAACTTGCTTGGGTTTGTTCGGCCGCTGTTTGGCTCCTGGTTGGCCCGATGCCGAGCGTTGACCGAAGGCCAGGCGAAGCGTACCCGAACGGGAGCCGAAGCTGCCCTGACCCTGTCCCGGCTCAGTCTCGAATCGTTGTCGAATGGTATGCGGAGTTGAGCGGAGTTGAAGGGACTTTTGCTTGTTTAAAAAAAAGTCCCGCACAACCGGCGGGACTTTTTACAAAACTTGGATTTTTTATAAGGTTTATTGCATAGGTCTTAGCCCAATGCTATTAAGCTTTCTTCAAGAATTTTAATCTTTGCTTCGGCATCTGCCTTTTTACTTTTTTCGTTTTCAACAATTTCAGGTTTAGCATTTTGCACAAACCGCTCATTGGAAAGCTTTTTGTCTACAGATACAAGGAAACCTTTTAGGTATTCCAATTCTTTGGCAATACGTTCACGTTCAGCATCCGCATCAATATTGTTCTCCAAAGTAACATAACATTCGTCTTTGCCAGCAAGGAAACTTGCGGCTCCGGCTACTTTCTCAGAAACAAAAGTTACGCCTTCCAAGTTTGCAATTTTGGTAATGATGTCAATATATTGTGCTAAATTGATATCTGATTGTTGATTGATAGCCAATGGCAATGCTACTTTAGGGGAGATACCTTTAGAATTGCGGATATTGCGAACTTCCGAAATAATTTGCTGAGCGACAGCGAAATCTTTGATAAGCTGCTCATCAAAATCAGTTGCTGTCGGATAAGCGGCGACGATAATGCAATCTTTCTCGTCTTTCACACCGAACAGTTCGTCGTGCCACAATTCTTCTGTCAAGAAAGGCATGAAAGGGTGTACTAAAGTGAGTATACGTTGGAAAAAAGATTTTACTGTCTCTAAGGTTTCGCTAGAAATAGGGGAGCCATAAGCCGGTTTCACTAATTCAAGGTACCAAGCACAGAAGTCATCCCATACCAATTTGTAGGTTGTCATCAATGCATCTGATAAACGATAGTGTTTGAAGTTTTCTTCGATATCGACCAAGGCTTGATTTAGCCTTGCCTCAAACCAAGATGCTGAAATCCTATCTGAATCTGAAGCCGGAGTAGCAGTAATTTCCCAGCCTTTAACCAAGCGGAAGGCATTCCAGATTTTATTGGCAAAATTACGGCCCTGTACACAAAGTTCTACATCAAAAGGAAGGTCGTTACCTGCTGGAGCAGTCAATAACATGCCCATCCGCGTTGCATCTGCACCATATTCGTTCATCAAATCTATCGGATCGGGAGAGTTGCCCAGTGATTTAGACATTTTGCGGCCCAGTTTGTCCCGTACAATACCTGTGAAATAAACATTTTCAAAAGGCAATTGTCCACGGAATTCATAGCCCGAAACGATCATACGTGCTACCCAAAAGAAGATAATATCCGGAGCAGTGACTAAATCTTGCGTAGGGTAATAGTAATTAATTTCTGCATTTTCTGGTTCGTTGATGCCATTGAAAACTGAAATTGGCCATAGCCAAGCTGAAAACCAAGTATCAAGCACATCCTCATCTTGACGTAGATCGGTCAATTGAAGCGCTGTATTACCTGATTTTTCTTGCGCTAGAACAAGGGCCTCTTCAACCGTTTGTGCAACCACAAAGTCTTCGTTTCCGTCGCCATAGAAATACGCCGGTATCTGATGTCCCCACCACAATTGTCTTGAAATGTTCCAATCGGTAACATTCTCCATCCAGTTGCGGTAGATATTTTTGAATTTTGTCGGATGAAATTTAATGGTATCATTCATCACATTATCCAATGCCGGTTTTGCAAGATCTTCCATCTTTAGGAACCATTGATTGGAGATTTTTGGCTCTATAATAGCACCTGTTCGCTCTGAAGTTCCAACATTATTGGTATAGTTTTCAACTTGCTCCAATAACCCTTTTTCCTCAAGCTCTTTCTCGATTTCTTTACGTACTTTAAAACGATCCATACCTGCGTAATGCAGGCCATTGTCGTTTAGTTTTGCTTCGTCGGTAAAGATGTCGACAAATTCCAGGTTGTGCTTTTTACCTAGTGCATAGTCGTTCACATCGTGTGCTGGAGTAACTTTAAGGCATCCAGTACCAAACTCCAAATCGACATATTCATCTTCGATGATGTTCACCTTTCTGCCAACGATCGGCACAATGACTTGCTTTCCTTTTAACCAGGTATAGCGTTCATCATTGGGATTGATACACACGGCTGTGTCACCAAAGATGGTTTCAGGACGGGTAGTCGCCACAACAATGTATTGATCTGTTCCCTCAACCTGATATTTCAAGTGGTATAATTTGCCGTTTTTCTCTTTATAAATAACCTCTTCGTCTGAGATATTTGTTTTTGCTTCAGGATCCCAGTTGACCATGCGGTAACCACGATAGATTAATCCTTTATGATATAGATCGACGAATACACGGATAACAGATTGGTATAATTCTGGATCCATGGTAAAACGTGTACGATCCCAGTCACAGGAAGCGCCAAGTTTTTCGAGCTGTTTTAGAATAATACCACCGTATTTTTCCTTCCATTCCCAAGCATGTTTTAAGAAATCTTCACGAGATAAAGATCGTTTATCAATTCCTTGTTCTTTCAACATAGCGACGACCTTAGCTTCAGTGGCAATGGAGGCGTGATCGGTCCCCGGTACCCAACAAGCGTTTTTCCCCTGCATACGTGCCCGGCGAATCAAAACGTCTTGAATGGTATTATTCAGCATATGCCCCATGTGCAATACTCCCGTGACATTCGGAGGGGGCATCACAATCGTGTAAGGTTCACGTTCGTCCGGGGTGGAACGGAAAAATCCATTCGCTTTCCAATAGCTGTACCATTTTTCTTCAGCTTCTTTTGGATTGTAAGTTTTCGCTATGCTCATTTTAAATTTTTGTATTCAAACTTTTAAGGAACACAAAAGTAAGGAATTCTATGTTATTTTCCTTAGTAATCCATTGATCTTGTTCTCAAACAAAAAGAAGTTATGAATAATGGCTAAGCAATACGTTTAATGAGGATCCTCCTAAGCAGAAGAGGCGGTTATTGCAGTTAGGTAAAGCATAACGTAAGATTTATACTTTTTTAATCTTTTCTTCATATTACTAAGTAATTAGCCCGTATTTCATGTAAATTAATGTAAATTTGCCTGTTTTATTTTTACACGAAGGGATGCAACGATTTGCTAATGAGCTTAGAGCTTTAACACAGTATTTTCTGTTCTGGTTAATTATCTGTTTTATAGATAGATTGATTTTTGTTATTGCTTTTTTTGAGAAGATAGGTTTTTCTAATTTCACAGAAATTTTCAGGATTTATTACCATGGTCTGAATCTGGATTTTTCTGCAGTCTCCTATATCTGTGCATTACCATTTCTGGTGTATTGCCTATTAAGTTTCTTTCCAAAACTGAAACCCAAAAGACTGATCCTTGATATCTATACCATTATCGTCCTGGTATTGTTCTTTGTGACAAGTTTTATCAATGTCAATATTTATCGGGAGTGGGGCGACAAGATTTCTAAACGTGCCATAGATGCATTTTTTGCTTCGCCTTCGGGTGCCGTCGCTTCGGCTGAATCCACGCCGGTGTTTCTCCCCATCGTTGGGATGTTGATCGGTATATTCTGCGGTTATTTTCTGTACCGTTGGATGTTTAAAAAAGTCTCTTTTTTCAATCTCAAGTCTCCTGTCAGTAATTTTCTCAAACTGGCGATCGGAGTTTTTGTACTTTTCACGTTTATCCGCGGTGGCTACGGAAGAGCGACGTTAAACCCTAGTAAAGCCTATTATTCCGAGGAAACATTTTACAACCACGCAGCAGTCAATACACAATGGTCGCTTTTGCGGGATTTTTTTGCTAAAAGTACCAAGCTTAAAAATCCCTATACTTATTATGGTGATCAGAAGGACATTCAGGACAAGCTACGGCCCGCCTTTCAAAGTCAGCCTGATTCTGCTGTTGAGGTCCTGTCAACCACTCGTCCAAATGTCGTTATTATCATGCTGGAAAGCTTTGTTGGCGATCTCATTCAGTCTCTCGGAGGGGAAAAGGGAATTACGCCACACATGGAAGAATTGATTAAGGGTGGTATTTTGTTTGACCATATTTATTCTGCAGCTGATCGATCCGACAAAGGCATGGTAGCGGTGTTGAGCGGTTTTCCGGCGCAGGGGCCCGAGAGTATTATCAAATATATCGACAAGCATGAAAATATGCCTGCCATTGGACAGGAGTTCGATCATGCCGGCTACGAAACATCATTTTATCACGGTGGTCAGAGCGAGTTTTACAATTTTAAATCGTATATGCTGACACACGGGATATCTAGGGTGGTGGATAATGCCAATTTTGGCTTGGATGCGGAACGTGCCTCATGGGGTGTCTATGACCATGTCGTCTTTAATCAGATGATCAAGGATTTTAAAAAAGAAAAACAACCTTTCTTTTCGACGATCTTTACTTTAATTAATCACGAACCATTTGAATTAAAACACGGCTATAAATTTGGGAATGCTACCAATGCAGATAAATTCCGAAGTACGGCAAATTATACAGATTCAGCTGTTTTTGATTTTATTAATAAAGCCAAAAAGGAAGCTTGGTATAAAAATACCCTTTTCGTTATTGTCGCTGACCATGGACATCGCCTTCCTTCAGAAAAATGGGAGCTGTTTCACCCCAATCGCTTTCATATTCCGCTGATCTTTTTCGGCGATGTGATCAAACCTGAATATCGCGGCAAAATATTCAATAGAATTGGTAACCAAACGGATCTGGCGGCAACTTTATTGACACAATTGAAGCTTCCGACAGATCATTATCACTGGAGCCGGGATCTGTTTAATCCCACAACACCACAAATAGCATTCTATAATTCTAAAGACGCCTTCGGTGTAATTACACCAAAACAAGCCGTTTCATTTGATAACGTTGGAAGGATCATTAACTATAGAGCCAATAAGGAATATCCGGTTGGCAAAACAGATAGCTTATTGAATATTGCCAAAGCGTACTATCAAGATGTATACCGTGAATTTTTAAAATATTAGGGCTATGAAATTAAAAGGAGTATTTGCACCTTATTTTGCTGTCGCAATTCGTTTCGTCTTTCTTCTGCTCATCTACGCACTATTGCGATTGGGTTTTTATGGCATAAATGCTTCCTTATTCCCCCATGTCGATGCCGGTAAGCTTCTGGTTATGTTTGCCGGTGGCGTACGCTTTGACATTGTGGCACTCCTCTATTTAAATATCCTGTATATTGTTATGCAGACTATTCCAGGACCGTTTAAATTAAATAAACACTATCAAAATGTTGCGAAATGGATCTTCATCGTGACCAATTCAATTGGCATAGCGTTAAATTTGATTGATTTTGCCTACTACCCATTTACCCTCAAAAGGACCACTGGAACGGTAATTGACCAGTTCTCCAATGAATCTAACTTGATCAAGCTGACCTTTGATTTCTGTTTGGATTATTGGTATCTCATTATACTATTGGTGCTGATTGTCTATGGGTTGATTAAATCCTATAAACTTATTCAGATTGAAAGGACGACGAGATATAGCTGGAAGTCATTTTTGATCCAATTGCCTTTGTTTTTACTGACAGCCTTCCTTTTTATTGGTGGAGTGCGTGGCGGTTGGGCGCATAGCACACGTCCCATAACATTGAGCAATGCGGGTGATTATGTGGAGACACCGGAAGAAATGAATATTGTGCTCAATACGCCATTCAGTATATTGAAAACATTAAAGGCCGTGAGCCTCAAACCCGTTCATTATTTTTCCGAAACAGAGCTTGAACAGTTATACAATCCCATTCATGTACCGCAATCAGACCTGCCCTTTACAAAGAAAAATGTCGTTGTTCTGATTTTGGAGAGTTTTGCAAAAGAACATTTTGGAGAATTGAATAAAGATATCCAAGGTGGAAAATACAAAGGTTATACGCCTTTTTTGGATTCCTTGATACGCAATGCTTACACCTTTACAGATACTTATGCCAATGGCCGTAAATCAATTGATGCGCTACCGTCAGTCATTACGGGCATTCCTTCGATAGGTGAGCCTTTTGTGCTTTCCATCTATTCTGGAAATGAAACCACCAGCTTAGCGAAGCTCTTAGGGAAAAAGGGATATGAGACTGCTTTTTTTCATGGCGCACCAAATGGGAGCATGGGCTTCTCTGCCTATATGAAATTGGCAGGTATCCAACATTATTTTGGCAAAAACGAGTATAACAATGATGCTGATTTCGACGGGATATGGGGAATCTGGGATGAACCATTTTTGCAATTTGTAGCAAACAAGATCAATACCTTTCATCAGCCATTTTTTGCTAGTTTCTTCTCTTTATCATCACATCATCCATTTAAGGTGCCTGAAAAGTATCAGGGGAAATTCCCTAAGGGACCTCTGCCCGTACAGGAGCCTATTGGATATACCGATAATGCCTTACGCGAATTTTTTGCCACAGCCTCTAAAATGTCCTGGTACAAGAATACCGTATTTGTTATCTGTGCCGACCATGCTACTGTAAGCTATCTGCCGGAATATCAAACCACTGCAGGAGCATTTGAAATCCCTATTATATTTTATGCACCTGGTGATAATCTGGTGGGCAAAGCGGATAAATTGGTGCAGCAAATAGATATCATGCCGACAGTGTTGAATTATCTGCACTATGACGAGCCTTATTTTGCCTTTGGTTCAGATGCCTTGAAACCGGGCAAGGATAATTTTGTGCTCAATAATAATTCAGGGAGCTACAACCTCTATTATAAAGATTATATGATGTCTTATGATGGACTGAAAGTGACCTCATTTTATGATCTTAAGAAGGACCGCTTGATGAAACAGGACTTGTTAAAACAGCATCCAGCGGTATTGGATACGATGGAAACCAAGATGAAAGCTTTTATCCAGCAATATAACAATCGTATGATTGAAAACAAGCTGACCTATAAAAAATAACAGCCGGTTTTCTACCTGCTTAATCTAGCGCGAATGCTTCTATCGATAATAAGTAAAACCAAATCATAGACGAGATAGATCAAGGGTAAGGTGAAGATGACCAACAGGATAAAACCACGGGATTTTTCGTCAAAGACTCCATTGACAAAATAGTTGGCCAGACTGGACCAAAACCAAATGAACAAGTAGAAAGAGCTTGGAATGACTAGATTCCCGATCAGGAGTGCATATCGGTATTTGCCAGTTTTGTATTTTAGATAAATATACCGGATATGTAGGTATAGCAAAAATAACGATCCGATCAGCGCAAGTACATCTGGACTTATCCAAAGAATTACTTTCGCCAACAAGGAGGTTTTTAAGACAACTTCAATATGAAAACGCTCTTTCTTTTCTACCTGATCAATTCTCCAGTGAACAATGGAATCTGTCTGTAATTTGGCGGTTCCCAGATCTTGTGTAAGTACCTCCATCTTCCCATCGAGGTGCAGATACAGTTCAATCGGGCCAAAGGACGACCAGTATCTGGAGGGGAATAAGAGATAATCAATTTTGTATCTGGTCCGAATATCCCGTCGGTCATAGCCCATATAAGCACGGTATTGAACCTGAATGCTGTTATCACCTTTGTGAAGCTTCGCGGTAAAATAAAAGGCATCATTCAGCGAAATACGCTTCCATTCATCGCTGTCGTAACTGAGCTCATAATAGCCATCCTTTAAACGTAAAAAGGGGAATTTTGAACCGGGTTGATCCATCTTTTTTCCTTCAATTTCGTTCTGATTGACAAGGACGCGATCCAATCCGTTCATATTTAAAGCGAGAAATACCAGCGGCAATTCAATAGCCTCTTCTGCATGGATGTTATAAACAATGTTGAAGTGGCTTTGATAGTCCGCATGATCATCCGAAGTGTCCGTTAAAAGACGAATGTCAATACGTTCGCTGGTAACGCTCACTTTCCCTGCGGGAACGAGCTGTCCTGTTATGCTATGGGGGCTCATTGGATTTGCCATGTTGGCAAACAAGGTCATTACAGCAAGTAATAGATATACAATTGTTATTAGAATTTTATACTTCATTTGCTTGTTATGTCTGCTTAATATCAAGTTCCATATTCGGATACCGACCTTTACATGATAGCGGTGTTTGCATATTAGGATATCCTTGATCTTTAACAAGCTGAAAGTAAAAATTAAAAGGGAGAAATTAAAAAGGTGATTTATATTCGTCTATCTCCGATTCATATTCGTTAAGTATATTGCTTCATTCCGATGTAAATAAAACCTTCATAATTTCGCTGGTACCAACAGCAATGGAAACGAACTGAAGGTGCCTCCAGACCAAGGATAGGAGACACTTTGAGAAAGAAAAAGACCTATGCCGCAAAGCATAGGTCTTTTTATATTTCCAATTTTATTGCGGTTTAAACACCCAACAATAAACGAGCTGGATCTTCTAATAATTGTTTTACACGAACCAAGAAGCTTACTGATTCACGACCATCGATGATACGGTGATCATAAGAAAGCGCAATGTACATCATTGGACGGATCACCACTTGGCCATTTTCAGCAATAGGACGTTGGATGATGTTGTGCATACCCAAGATTGCAGATTGTGGAGCATTGATGATCGGCGTAGACATCATTGATCCGAATACACCACCGTTGGTAATGGTAAATGTACCACCAGTCATCTCGTCAATCGTTAATTTGTTGTCACGGGCTTTACCTGCCAATGTAGCAATTGCTTTTTCAATTTGCTCCAATGACATGGCATCAGCATTACGGATAACCGGAACAACCAAACCTTTAGGTGCAGAAACTGCGATTGAAACGTCTGCAAAATCAGAATATACAATCTCGTTATCTTCGATACGGGCATTTACGGCAGGCCATTCAGCCAATGCAGTTGTTACTGCTTTTGTAAAGAATGACATGAAGCCAAGACCGATACCAAATTTCTCTTTAAAGGTGTCTTTATATTTAGCACGAAGATCCATGATCGGCTGCATATTGACTTCATTGAATGTTGTCAACATAGCCGTTTCATTTTTAACGGCAACTAGGCGTTTCGCGATTGTTTTACGTAATGAAGATAATTTCTCACGACGTTCGTTTCTTGCACCCGCTACCGGAGCAACTGTCGCAGCAGGAGCAGCGGCAGGTTTTGCTGCTGGTGCAGCAGCTTTAGCGACAGGTTGAGCTTTTTCGGCATCTTCTTTTGTGATGCGACCTTCTTTACCTGTTCCTTTTATTGTAGAAGGATCAATTCCTTTTTCTCTTAAGATTTTAGCAGCAGCAGGAGAAGCTGTACCAGCAGCATAGCTGTCTGGATCTTCATCTTTTGCAACGGCAGCCGCAACTGGAGCTGCATTTGACGCTTCTGCAGCAGGGGCAGCAGCTGGAGCTGAACCACCGGCAGGAGCAGCGCCTTCTTCAATTGTACAAACAACGGCACCGATTTCTAAAGTATCACCTTCTTGTGCAATGATTCTTAAGATACCCGCTTTCTCAGCTGGTAATTCAAACGTTGCTTTGTCTGATTCCAGTTCGGCGATGTTTTCATCCATCTCCACATAATCGCCATCTTGTTTCAACCATTGTGATAAGGTTACCTCCGTGATTGATTCACCTACGGTTGGTACTTTAATTTCTAAGCTCATATAATGTTCTTTATTGACAATTGCGTCCTATAGCTAAGACGCAATTGATTTTAAATTGTTTTTATTCGAATGATTTATTTAAGATTTCTGCTTGCTGTGCAACGTGTTGTTTCATGTAACCCGTAGCCGTACTTCCACTTTCTTTACGGGCAACAAAACCTGTAAATGCAATCTCAGTACCCATTAGTTTACGGCAGTAATAAGACCATGCGCCCATGTTCTCATTTTCTTCCTGAACCCAAACAAATTCTTTTGCCTTGTTGTATTTTTTACGGATTGCTTTCAATTGCTCTGTAGGAATTGGGAATAACTGCTCCAATCTCACGATAGCGATATCTTTGCGTTTTTCCGCCTCTTGTTTCTCTAATAGGTCGTAGTAAACTTTACCCGAACAGAATAACACGCGTTTAACGTCTTTCGCCGCAACATTTGCATCATCAATTACCTCTTGGAAAGCAGCTTCTGTAAAATCTTTTAACGGTGATACCACTTTAGGGTGGCGCAACAATGATTTTGGCGTAAATACAACCAATGGTTTACGGAACTCACGTACCAGTTGACGACGTAACAGGTGGAAATAGTTAGCTGGAGTAGTACAGTTTGCTAAGATCATATTCTCATCTGCACATAACTCTAAGAATCTTTCAATACGCGCTGAAGAGTGTTCAGGACCTTGACCTTCCATACCATGAGGAAGCATCATCACTAAACCGTTAGAACGTTTCCATTTTGTCTCTGCACTCGATAGATATTGATCGACGATGATTTGAGCACCGTTGTAGAAATCTCCAAATTGAGCTTCCCAGATTGTCAACGAATTTGGATTAGAAGATGCATAACCATATTCAAATCCCAAAACAGCATATTCGGAAAGTAATGAATTGTAGATAGAGAATTTATCACCACCTTTAATATTCGCTAAAGGAACGTATTTCTCTTCCGAATCTTCAAGTGTCAATACCGCATGACGGTGCGAGAATGTACCACGTTGTACATCTTGACCCGAGATACGTACACGGTTACCTTGATCCAATAAAGTCGCGTAAGCCATCAATTCGCCCATTGCCCAATCGTATGAATCAGCAGTGATCATTTTGGCACGATCTTCAAATAAACGTGTGATCTTACGGAAGAATTTTTTATCCGAAGGTAAGGTCGTGATTTCTTTCGCTAATTTTAAGAATAAATCCTTTGCAACTTTCGTTTTATCCGAGGTTGTTAATACTTCACCTTTTTTAGCGGGACGTAATCCTTCCCATGCTCCTTTAAACATCGGAATTTCTTCAGTCAATACCTCAACTGTTTTAGCTTCCTCAAATTTAGTTTGTAATTCAGCCTTAAATTCCTTTTCGATATTTTTTGAATACGCCTCGTCAATACTTCCTTCAGTAATTAATTTTTTAGCGTAAACTTCTTTTGGGTTTGGATGTTTTTCGATGATTTTATACAACAATGGTTGCGTGAATTTCGGTTCATCTGCCTCGTTGTGTCCAAATCTTCTATAACATAATAGATCGATAAATACGTCTGTTTTATATTTTTGACGGTATTCAACAGCTAAATTAATCGCATAAACTACCGCTTCAGCGTCATCACCGTTCACATGGAACACGGGTGAAGAAGTGATTTTTGCGACGTCTGTACAATATGTTCCAGAACGCGCATCCTTATAGTTCGTTGTAAAACCGATCTGGTTGTTGATCACAATATGTACCGTACCACCAGTTTTGTAACCATCTAATTTCGACATTTGGGTTACTTCGTATACCACACCTTGTCCAGCAATTGCTGCGTCACCATGAATAATGATCGGTGCAATTTTAGACGAGTCACCTTCGTATTTGAAGTCAATCTTAGAACGAACCATGCCTTCAACGATTGGATCTACAGTTTCTAAATGCGAAGGGTTCGGTGCCAAACTTAAATGGACAGATTTGCCATCGTTTGTTTTAACCTCAGAAGAAAAGCCCAAGTGGTATTTTACGTCACCACCAAAGTTTACTTCAGGATCATCAGCGTAGGTCTTACCTTCAAATTCAGAGAATACTGATTTGTAAGATTTACCCATGATATTAGTCAAGACATTCAGACGGCCACGGTGAGCCATACCGATAACGAATTCCTGGATACCGATTTCTGCACCTTTTTCAATGACCGAATCTAATGCTGGTATTAAACTTTCTGCACCTTCCAACGAGAAACGTTTTTGACCTAAAAACTTAGTGCCTAAAAAGTTTTCGAATACAACGGCGTGGTTTAATTTGTTTAAAATTCTCTTTTTGGTATCCAACGAAAATTTTGGCATGTTGCGATCCGCTTCCATGCGGTCCTGTAACCATTTAATTTTTTCTGGATTACGGATATATTTGAATTCTGCACCAATAGAACGGCAGTAAGTATCCTCCACCAATTGACGGATGTCTTTCAATGTTGCTGGACCTAAACCGACTTCAACACCAGCATTAAAAACGGTGTTCATGTCTGCTTCTGCAAGACCAAACGTTTCCAATTCCTTGCCAGGATAGTATTTACGTCTTTCACGAACAGGGTTAGTGTGTGTGAATAGGTGGCCACGGTCGCGGTAGCCATTGATCATGTTCAGCACATTGATTTCTTTCAATACGTGCTCGGGAGTAGCCTCGCCTACTGAACTTGTTGTTCCGCCAGCATTTTGACCGAAATCAAAACCTTCAAAGAATTTTTGCCATCCGAAATCTACCGATTGGGGATCTTGCTTGTACGATTGATATAAGCCATCGACATAAGCCGAATCAGCATTACTCAAATATGTCAGATTGTCCATTTACAATTAAAACTATGAAATTTGTCAAAGTTATGAATAAAAAAAGAGTTTCTAATACTGAAATTGAATAATTTAATCAATAAACCTATCCAATTCTTAACATTTTTAGCATGATTTAAAAAGGGCTTCCAGCGTCCTACAAATTTATTTTCTATTGGAATTATTTATTTCTGCCGAAGATTTATTTAACAAGTATTTCGTCCAATTTTGGAAGTCCATTTGGGAAATGAGTTTTGATCAATTTTTGCCAGTCCAGCGCTTTATTGTCTTTTTCGCTTGTCCCAACTCCAGCAATATGAGACCACTGTCCGTAAACAGTTGCCGGAGAATAGTCTAATAGGTGCTCCTCGTACCAGGAAGCGCCACGAAGCCAGTTGACCTGGTACTCATGAACTAAATAGCTGGCTGCGATTAAGCGTGCTTGATAAGGGATATAGCCGGTCTTCTGTAACTGGATCATCACACTGTTTATAAAATCATGTTCCGTGTGGCCCGATTTCCATTTTTCAAATAATTCTTCATTCCCGTCTAAGGCCGGATGATCCTGAGGGGAGCTGTTTTTAGTGCCTTGTGGCTTAAAGAATATATTCGGATATTTTTTAAGCATAAACCTAAAATAATCGCGCCAGAGCAGAATGTCGACAATCTTTTCAAATCGTTTGTCTTTCTTACCTTCACCAAGTTTTTTGATATTGTTATAGAGTAAAATAGGCGACAAGGCCCCTGACGCTATAAAAGGCCCTAGAATCAAAGGGTCCTGTTCTGTCTCCGGAAAGGTTGACAATAGCGCATGCATAATACTAAGCGCAGTGTCTTCGCCACCGAGAATATAGATGTCATCAACAGATTTGATCTCCTCTTCTGAATAGCCCAAATCTTTTAATGAAGGAATTTTGGTGTCCTCAAGATGGGGCGGCGTAAGGAAATTGGTCGGAAATGGGATGGGTTGCCTCACCAGACTTTCCCGCTCTACTTTTTTCTTGAAAATGGAAAAACCATTGGGTATGTCTTTAATAGGGAAAGGAAGATCTTCCTTATGGTAGAGGGTGTGACCGATGAAATGGCGCAAATTTATTTTGCTGCTCCAAAGCCCACTTTCTACTTTTTCCGAAATAGAAGTTTCCCGAAGTGCCACCTCGCGGTGATGATAAACTTCGTTAACTTGGTATTTTTGTGCTATTCTTGGGATAATATCTTCAGGTTTGCCAATATAAGTCAACAAGTCGCTACCATGACTCTTTAATTTTTCTTTTAAAGCCGTCACGGCTTCAATGACAAAGGCCGCTCGCAGAACACCTGTATTTAAAGTGCCAAATTGATTGCGGTCGAAATATCGGGGGTCAAAACAGTATACCGGGATGATGAATGAACTTTTTTCAGAAGCTTGATAAAATACTTCATTGTCATGAAGTCTTAAATCATTTCGAAACCAGATCATTGTAGCCCTTTTGTCCATAGAGGTGAAGATAAATACTTTTTAGTGCAGCCTATTTTCAGAAGATTTACAAATATATAAGGATATTGTGTTCTTGAAAGTATTTATGCGCGAATTGACAAAAAAAGGACAATGGCGGTACTTGTTTGGATGGTTTACGCTATTTTGGTTAGGAAAAAATAAAAATAGTGTTAAACTTATTTGAGGTTTCTCTGTTCTAAAATCAGGGAATTATGATATTTGTAAGTTATTTCCGTTACTCTTGAAACAATCCGAGTAACATACTAAAAGCGTAAGAAAAACATGGAAAAGATTGCTGCATCACCAATGGAACCGTCCTAGGGATTTTATTCGTTTTAGCGAATAAAAGGGTAATATATAAATTCAGCGTACTAGGAAGGAACGATCCTATTTAATGGCTCACGATCGTGAGAACGAATCATTAAATCGTGGTAGTTTCAAAGCCAAAAATATAGAGAATTCGAATGAAAAAGGTTTTAATCAGCGGGCTAAATACCTATTTGGGACGACGGGCATCCTGTTATTTGCAATCCAGAGATTTTGATGTAACTGGATTAGTGCGCAACTTATCTCTTTTTAATAAAATAGTAAAGGAAAAGGTGACGGCAAAGCTTTTTGAATTGGACCTGTTGCGAAAAGGGGAAGCTTTTGAGAATTTTCAGATTGCTGATCTCAATTTTGGAATTTATTTTACACAGGTTCCCTCACTTGACAATGATATACAGCTTCAGCTTGAATTGCTTGGTCTGCGTAATTTCGTGGAAATTTGTAGACGTGCCGGAAATAACCGCGTCATTTATGTCGCGAGGCTAATGGATGAACATTTTTTGGAGCCTGTGCGCGATCTGCTGGAAAATTTACGCGTCCAATATACCATCGTGATTAAAAGTAGCGTCATCGGGAAGGAGAGTGTCTTGAACCGCATATTTGCGAAACTTGCCAAACGGCAGACCATATTTTATTGGAACTGGGTGGCTTCCCTGAAGTTTCGCCCCCTGCCTTTGCTCGATGTTTACCGCTGGCTACGAGAAATGCCTTGGGAAAATAATTTTATATCAGAAGTTATTTACCTCGGTGGCAATGAGGAAATGACATTTAGAGGCTTATTTTACCATTTCCTGAAGTGCACTTCCGAAGGCCAAAAGAGAGAAATAGGCGTCAATAAATTCTTTGCTAAGCTCTTGTTGACAAGGTTGAATGATATCAATAAAGAAGATATTGATGAATTTAGGCGAGTACTTTATTATGAGAAAAATGTAGATAATTCAACTTGGCAGCGCGTACAGGCATTTGAATTTACGCCCTTGAAATCCTATGTCTGCATGGATACCTAGGTAATGGTTGAGGTTGTTATACTGATGATAAGGGAGCGGGATCCAAGATCGCTAAAGGTTTTTTCTTTATATCCTGTTTAATAAATTATTCTGTTAAATTTGTGGATTAACATGTTGAAGCAGATTTAATATATGGGATACAATAGTTTAGAAGCATGTGTTGCGGATCTTGAAAAACATGGTCATTTAATCCGGATCAAAGAAGAGGTCGATCCCTATTTGGAAATGGCCGCCATCCATATGCGGGTGTTTGATGTTGAAGGGCCCGCCTTATTTTTTGAAAATATCAAAGGTTCGGAATTTCCGGCTGTATCTAATTTGTTTGGAACGCTGGAACGCTCGAAGTTTATGTTCCGGGATTCGTTAGACCACCTGAAGAAATTGGTGGATGTTAAGATGAATCCTGCTGCAGTACTTAAAAATCCTTTTCAATATATTGGTTCCTCGATGACAGCCCTTGGGGCTTTACCCTGGAAAAAAAAATCGGGGGCTCCCATACTTCATGGTAAAACATCAATTAGTAAACTTCCGCAGATCGTCAACTGGCCAATGGACGGCGGTGCTTTTGTGACGATGCCGCAGGTATATACAGAAGATGTTGCCAAACCCGGTATTATGCAGGCCAATCTGGGGATGTATCGGATTCAGCTTTCTGGGAATGATTATCTGCCTGATCAGGAGATTGGTTTACATTATCAGTTGCATCGTGGTATCGGAATCCATCAAACTAAGGCAAATGCGCTCGGTAAACCTTTAAAGGTGAGTATTTTTATCGGCGGACCGCCAGCACATCCCTTGTCTGCTGTAATGCCGCTACCGGAAGGACTCTCTGAGATGATCTTTGCCGGGGCATTGGGAAATAGAAGGTTCCGTTATTTTTATGATGATGAAGGTTTTTGTATCTCGGCAGATGCAGACTTTGTGATTACCGGTACTGTTTATCCCAACGAAAATAAACCGGAAGGTCCTTTTGGTGACCATATCGGATACTATAGTTTAACTCACCCGTTTCCCTTGATGAAGGTGCATAATGTGTACCATAAGAAAAATCCAATTTGGTCTTTTACCGTTGTGGGGCGGCCGCCGCAGGAAGACACCAGTTTTGGTGCCTTAATCCACGAAATTACGGGGGCGGCCATTCCAAAGGAGATTTCAGGTCTCCATGCAGTTAATGCTGTTGATGCCGCTGGTGTACATCCCTTACTTTTTGCAATAGGGTCTGAACGGTATACGCCTTATCAGCGTGTGGATCGACCGCAAGAAATTTTAACGATAGCCAATCAGATACTGGGTAAAAATCAGCTCAGCCTTGCTAAATATTTGTTTATTTCAGCAAATGAAGATAATCCGCAATTGGATATTTATGATATTCCGGCTTTTTTGGGTCATATCCTTGAACGCATAGACCTTACTCGAGATGTTCATTTTCAGACTAATACGACTATCGATACCTTGGATTATTCTGGCGATGGATTAAATACCGGTTCCAAAGTGGTTTTTGCTGCCGCTGGTACAAAGAAAAGAGAATTGGGCCGTGAATTGCCGGCTGGTTTTGAACTACCCCGACCTTTCAATCAGGCAAAATTTGTTATGCCCGGTATTATTGCCATCGATGGTCAGGCATTCTCTACTTACGAGCATGAGCCGAAAATAATGGCCGAATGGTGCCGCGCTGCCGCAGCACTCGCCTGGGAAGGTTTCCCGTTGATCGTCTTATGTGATGATGCTCACTTCACCGCCGCTACCGTCAATAATTTTGTTTGGACAACGTTTACCAGAAGTAACCCTGCGTTTGATATTTATGGAATACATAGTTTTACAACATTTAAACATTGGGGTTGTAAAGGACCGCTAATTATTGATGCGCGGACAAAACCCCATCATGCGCCGGCGTTGATTAAAGACGAAGCGGTGGAAAGGCGTGTGGATCAACTTGCTGCAAAGGGAGGGTCACTACACGGAATTATTTAAGAGCGCTAATTCCTGTTCATTCAGGTTTATGGTTGAAAAATTAATTTAGAATAGATTTTAAAAGGTTTAATATCAAGATGACTACAACAGAATTATTGAATAAATCAAAAGGAAGCGAATTACAGTTTCAGGAAGTATTGGCGCATATTGCCGATCAGTACAGTTATAGTCCCAGTGCATTTCAAAATGGGACGCTGAAAAATTCGAAAGAAGAAAATCAAGGTAGTGCAAAAGTTTTCTATTTTGCACAGTTAAATAATCTTTCGCAGGAGGATACATTGCGCCTTTTTGCCGAACATTATCGAAATGTACTCGATAATCCAGACGGAGATGGCCACCAAAACATTCGTCAATTTAGGACAAATGGTTGGGATGGGATCCTGTTTGAGGAAGAAGTACTGGTGAAAAAATAATAAATTTAACCTAGTAGCGGTAAAAACCTGAGATGCACAGGAAAACATCTTGTTGTGGCAGTTTTGAAAAGACAACATTGAAATGGCCATTCCACAGGGTAGCATAGGTGCTACACGATAACGAAACCACGGGAATAGAGAGGGCAGTAACAATAGATTACTGCCCTTTCTTTTTCAACTGTTTTGTCGGCTAAGCGGTTGGCTTAAGCGTTACTTTCGCAATCCTGCTCTTTGTTCCCACCAAAATAAACCATCCAGCAGATACCGAATTGATCCTGAAAAGCGCTGTATAGTTCGGCAAAAAATGTTTCGCCAAGTGGCATTTCAACGACCTTTGCATTGGTGCTCAGTGCATCGTACAAAGCTTTCGCTTCGGTGGTGCTTTCGCACATCAGCATGACATAGCTGTTGTTTCCTTGGATATATTGTTGTCCAAAAGCAGGAACAACATCAGCTCCCATCAGCATACTATCGCCGTTGATCGAAATTGCTGTATGACAGATTTTGTTTTTTGCTTCGTCTGGAACAGGTGGCATCTGTGGGTCGGCAGGGATATCTCCATAACGCATGAAGCCAGGATTTTTTGTATTGAAGACTTTTTCATAAAAGTTGAATGCTTCTTCACAGTTTCCGTCGAAATTTAGATAAGCGTGTAATTTTGCCATGATTTCTAATTTTTGAATATAATGATTACTTCTTTTAACTCTTTTCTCAATTTTTCCTTCCTTTAAGACTATAAATAAATAGCTTGGAAGCACATTGGTAAAATTAAGCTGAAGTTTTCTTAAAAATCTTGCCTTAAGGCAAGATTTAAAAAAGTAGTCCTTTGGGCGTTACCACGGTTTAATTTCCGTGGACAATTTCTTTCCGGATGCGGCTTAGGGAAGTGTCGGTGATGCCCAGGTAGGAAGCAATATGCTTGAGTGGTGCCTGCTGTATCAATATTGGTTTTTCTTTTATCAAGCGCAAATAGCGGGTAGTAGCAGGCTCGGTAATCATGGCAATAGCCCTATTTTTACTGTGAACAAGTTCCTTGGCCATCCAAGAACGCCCCCATTCCCTAAATTCAGGAATCTGATGAAAAAGTTCCTGAAAATCTTCAAACTTTATTTTCCAGAGACGGGTTTCCATGAGTGCCTGGATATTTTCCACCGTTGGATGGCGTTGAAAAAAAGAGGCGACTTCAATGACAACATCATTGTCCGTACAGAAGCTTATGGTAACTTCATTGCCTTCATAATCGTGTAAAAAGGAGCGTGTAAGTCCATACTCAATTAAGTAATAAGCATTTGAAACCTGTCCTTTGGTCAATATAAAATCGCCCTTTTTGACGGTTATGGCTTCATGTTTTTCTGTAATTGCAGTTAATTCCTGTGGAGTCAGTGCAAGCTCACTATAGAAGGTTCTAATTAGATCCATGTCCTGGTTATTTGATTACGAAGTTAATTTAACGATTAATCTGCAGATCAATTGTTAATAGATTGTGTGATTATTGTAAACAAATAAGTGTTTCATTGATAATTTTGTTTGTTTTGAAAAGTATTTTTGATAAAAATATAATAAATATTAAAAATTATTATGAATTTAGTTTTTAATTGTTTTACTTTGTGTCAATAACATAATGTAAAAACGAAATATTTAAAATTTTCATAATATGTGTGGAATTATTGGCGCTTTTGAATTAAAGCAACCTGCAAGCTCATTGAGATCTCAAGTATTAGAAATGTCAAAACGTATTCGCCACCGTGGTCCGGATTGGTCGGGTATATTCACCGGTGAGAAAGCTTTATTGGCACACGAGCGGTTAGCTATTGTTGACCCTAAATCTGGAAGTCAACCATTGTACAGTCCGGACGGTAAAGTTGTACTAGCAGTTAATGGCGAGATCTATAACCACCATGAATTAAGAAATAGCCTTCCTGATTATGAGTTCTCGACACAAAGTGACTCCGAAGTTGTGTTGGCTTTATATTTAGCGAAAGGTCCCTCATTTGTGGATGAATTAAATGGTATTTTTGGTTTTGCACTCTATGATTCACGTGATGATTCCTTTTTTGTCGCACGTGACCATATGGGAATTATCCCTCTATATTATGGTGAAGATGAGCAGGGGCAATTGTTCGTTGCATCCGAATTAAAATCACTGGAAGGTTTCTGTACGACGATTGAACAATTTCCTCCGGGGCATTACTTGTATAGCAAAATGGGGAAAGCTCCGCAGCGCTGGTATCAACGTGATTGGGAAAGTTACGATGTTGTAAAAGACAACGAGACCGATATCGCTGTTTTGCGCAAAGGTTTGGAAGATGCGGTGCATCGTCAATTGATGTCAGATGTACCTTACGGTGTACTGCTGTCTGGTGGATTGGATTCATCGGTTATTGCTGCGGTAACGAAGAAGTTTGCATCCAAACGTATCGAAAGTGACGACAAAGAAGATGCCTGGTATCCTCAACTGCATTCATTTGCGGTGGGATTGAAGGGAGCACCGGATTTAATTGCGGCACAGAAAGCAGCAGATCATATCGGAACAATACACCACGAGATCAACTTTACCATCCAAGAAGGATTGGATGCGATCCGTGACGTGATCTACCACTTGGAGACTTATGACGTCACGACGGTACGCGCTTCTACACCGATGTATTTATTAGCTCGTGTAATCAAATCAATGGGCATTAAAATGGTATTGTCGGGTGAAGGGTCAGACGAACTCTTTGGTGGGTATCTTTATTTTCATAAAGCGCCAAATGCACAGGAATTTCACGAGGAAACGGTACGTAAGCTGAAAAAGCTTTACCTGTACGACTGTCTGCGGGCAAATAAATCACTTGCAGCATGGGGTGTTGAAGGGCGTGTACCTTTCCTAGATAAAGAATTTATGGACATTGCGATGCGTATCAATCCTTCCGATAAAATGATTCGCGAAGGAAGGATGGAGAAATGGGTTGTACGTAAGGCATTTGAAGACTATCTGCCAGAAAGCATCGCATGGCGCCAGAAAGAGCAATTTTCTGACGGTGTAGGCTATAGCTGGATCGATACCTTGAAAGAGCAGGCTGAAAGTAAAGTTTCTGATCAGGAGTTTGCCGAGGCTTCAACGCGCTTCCCGATAAACCCACCGAAAAACAAAGAAGAGTTTTTATATCGGACAATTTTCGAATCACATTTTCCTTCAACAGCGGCAGCACAAACTGTTCCATCGGTAAAATCTGTCGCATGCAGTACGCCGGAAGCCTTAGCTTGGGATGCTTCTTTCCAGAATCTGAATGATCCATCGGGTCGGGCTGTGGCCTCGGTTCACCAAGAGAGCTACGAAAAATCCAAAGTGGAAGCCGTGTAACTAATCAACCCTCATATCTATATTTGGTAAAGCCTGGAAAGTTTCTTTTCAGGCTTTTTATGTTTTCTTTTCAACTAAATAAGGGTATATTATTTAATTGATTAAAAATGAATGTGTGTTTTTAAATATTCTTTAGTAATTTTCGGAAAAGCCAATCACAGGAAACTTTGGGTTTCTGAATTAACTAAGGTTGACCGGAGCACTGTCTTTTTCTGGAGCTTCTTTGAGAGCTAGTGGAATATAGTAACATGTAGTTTGCGCTCGTAGCGTTAGCGTATTAACGGAGAATTATACAATAAATAAAGATATATACATGAAGGTAGATTTAATGAAACAGCGTGGAATGAAATCTTTAGGGCTGGCACTTCTATTGCTGAGCACTCCAGCTATTTTTGCTCAAAATAAAGAAGCGATGGTTTCGTCAATTGTGCAGGAGGCAAATGCAAATTCACAATTGGAGAAGTATGCGTTTGAGCTTGTCGATATGATTGGCCCCCGTCTTGTCGGGAGTCCACAAATGCAACAGGCGCATGATTGGGTTGTCAAAAATTATAATGCGCTTGGCGCACAGGCCCGCAATGAGCCCTATGGTGAATGGCGTTCGTGGGAACGAGGAACTTCTCAGGTGACGATGACCTATCCCCGCATAAAATCTTTGGAAGGTACACAGTTGGCGTTCAGTCCCGTGACCAAGGAAAAAGGGGTTGAAGCCGAGGTTGTGGTAATGCCTTTATTTAGTTCCCCGTCTGATTTTCAGTCTTGGCTTAAGACAGTCAAAGGCAAGATCGTATTGATTGGAATGAATCCGCTTTCAGGACGGTCAGATGCCAACTGGAAGGAGTCAGCTTCCCCGAAAGGTTATGAAAAATATCAAGCCTTAAAAAATGATCAGTTGAAAAAATGGGAGAGTAGTATGTCCTATACGGGAAGCACGCGTCGGACATTGCCCTTGGCTTTGGAGAATGCTGGCGCCGTTGGTGCCATTGATTCCTATTGGACAGAGTTGCCTGGTATTACACGGATTTTTGATGCGAAGTCCAAACAGATTCCGGTATTTAACGTAGGGCTGGAAGATTACGGTCTGTTATACCGCATGGCAGAACATGGGGTCAAACCTCGGGTTTCGCTGCAGGGAAATTCAAAAGAGCTTGGAATATCAAAGACCTATAATAGTATCGCAGAGATCAAGGGAAAGGAAAAACCGGGCGAGTATGTTGTGCTTTCGGCGCATCTAGATTCGTGGGACGGCGCTTCGGGAGCGACAGACAATGCGACAGGAGTAATTACCATGATGGAGGCTGTCCGCATTTTAAGGAAGGTTTACCCGGATAATAAAAGAACGATTTTGGTCGGTAACTGGGGAAGTGAGGAGCAGGGGCTGAATGGCTCTTCAGCTTTTGTCGAAGATCATCCCGAGATCGCTAAAAATATACAGGTGGTATGGAATCAGGATAACGGCACAGGGCGAATTGTCCGGATAGGAGGCAGTGGTTTTGAAAAATCTTACGAATATATAAGCCGCTGGGTGCAATATTTGCCTGAAGAGTTCCGTAATGAAATCCAAACCAGTTTTCCAGGTATGCCGGGGACGGGGGGAAGTGACCATTCTTCTTTCGTTCAAAAAGGAATTCCGGCCTTTGGGCTCTCTTCCACATCCTGGGACTATGGTAAGGTGACCTGGCACACCAATCGGGATACCTATGATAAGATTGTGTTTGATGAAGTAAAACAAAACGCCATTATCGTTGCGATTTTGACTTACCTTGCCTGTGAAGAGCCTGCTTTGGTCTCCCGCGATAAGATCACATTGCCAATTGATAAAGATGGCAAGCCGACGGTATGGCCAACTAATCTACAGTCTAAAAGAACGAGTGGCAACTGATGATGAAACAGCTCATTTTTGTTGGTCTATTTTTGGTGTGCGCCCTACTCTCTTATGGACAGGTTTCATTTGCCAATTTAGAAAACTACAGAACCGAGTGGTTGATCCTCCGTGAAAATAATAATTCTCTGGTGGGGATCCGTAGTTTCACGACAAATACTGTAAAATATTATTTGACGGTAGATCCTACTACACTGCAAACGCGTATAGTAGGAGATCGATCGGTCAGCGTTCTGTACAACGATGCGGCTCAGGTTACAAAAAGTCTAAGTGGTTCGGTATACGAAAGCTGCTTCTCTTTAGTCAGAAAAACTGAAAACAACTTACAGGATGCGGGGCTGAATTTTAGGCTTCCCAAAGAGGCTGGTATTAATTTGACGATTGATCTATGTCCTTCACATAAACCTTTGGACAGGGCTATTTTTGAAGATCTTCTCGCTGCATTTAAGGGGATAGATCGAAGCCTGCCACTGGCCGTTTCTGTTTCGGGTAAATGGATGCTAAATCACGCCGCAGATCTAGCATGGCTAAAGTCATTGGATGCAAAGGGAGTAAAGATTACCTGGGTAAATCATACGTATGACCATGTTTTTACTAGTAATCCTTTAACATCCAATTTTTTGCTTTCCAAAAATACGAATCTAGGTTATGAAGTGTTGGAGAATGAAAAATTGATGCTGAAAAACGGTCTTCTGCCTTCGGTATTTTTTCGTTGTCCGGGCTTAGTTTCCGATCGGCGCATCATTGAGCAGCTATTGTCCTATGGTCTTATTGCGGTAGGCTCGGATGCCTGGTTGGCTAAAGGACAGCAGGCCAAAAACGGAAGTATTGTCCTGATTCATGGTAATGGGAATGAGGAAGTTGGGGTGCAGGATTTTATCCGATTGCTTCGGACAGAATCTCAGGCCATAAAAACAAAACACTGGACATTGTATAGTTTATCCGAAGGCCTGGATCAGGAGTCACATTAACCTGTACTAAATTGCATAAAAAAGGGCAGTCCAAATCTTTTTGGATAGCCCTTTTTGGTTTTTCTTGTTTTCCTGAGTTTATGACGGATTTTTGAGGTGCTGATTGAAGTAGTCCGCAATTTTTTCGTACATATGAATACGGTCTTTTCCCATTACATTGTGCTCATGAGTCGGGTATAGAAAATAATCTACTTGCTTTCCGGCTTTAATACAGGCTTCTAAAAACTCCATGCTGTTTTGTTGTACAACGACAGGGTCTTGTGCGCCGTGAATAATCAATAATCTTCCTTTCAGTTGATCGGCTTTATTGAGGAGTGATGTCAATTTATAACCTTCCGGATTTTCTTGCGGCGTGTCCATGTAGCGTTCGCCGTACATCACCTCATAAAATTTCCAGTCGATTACAGGACCTCCAGCTACTGCAGCCTTGAAGATATCGTTATGATGCAGCATGAAGGAAGTTGTCATAAAACCACCGAAACTCCACCCGAAAATACCCATGCGCTGTTGGTCAACAAAAGATTTTGATTTAAGGAACTCTATTCCTTTCATCTGGTCGGCCATTTCATTTTGTCCGAGGTTGCGATGCGTAGCTGTATAAAAATCCCGGCCTCTGTAATTCGTGCCGCGATTATCCATCGTGAAGACGATATAGCCCTGTTGCGCCATATACATATCAAAATATCCAGCGCCTCCTAGCCATTTGTTGGAAACAAGCTGCGAATGTGATCCGCCGTATAAATAATACATGACCGGATATTTCTTAGCTGGATCAAAGTCGTTGGGATAAATGATACGTCCTGTCAATGGGTATTTCCCATCTGCGGATGTCAACTGTACAAATTCGATTTTAGGATCATTTATTTTTCCGGAAAAAGGGTTTTCTGCATTGACTAAGGTGGTTTCTTTAGCAGATTTAACTTCTTTGACCTGAACTTTATTTGGTGTTTTTAAATTACTATATTGATCGTAGATATACTTGCCATCGCTACTTAGTGCAGCATGATGCGTGCCCGATTCATTTGTTAATTGAACCGTTTTCCCAGATTTTAGGTCGACCTCAAATAATTGGCGATCTAAACCGTTGTTGGTGACTCCTGTATAGCTAACTTTGCTGCCATCAGCCGAAAAGTCGAGCAATGCCTCCATAACGATGTCTTTATAGCCGAGTTTTTTGATCAGATTACCTTCCGTGTTGTAGAGGTAAAGTTGATTATAACCATCTCTATCGGATTGATAAAGGAATTGATCCGGTTTGTTTGGTAAGAATGTTAATGGGTTTTCAGGTTCAACCCAGGTTGTCGCAGTTTCTTCAAACAGGGTTTTGACCAAAGAACCGTTTTCTGCATTATATTTGTTGACTTTAAGATCATTTTGCCCACGGTTAAGTACTCCGACGTAGATGTATTTACCAGAAGGATCCCAGGTAACCATGGTCAAATACTGCTCTGAATGCTCACCGGTTTGAAGGGTTACCTTTTGTCCCGTAGTGGTGTTGTAAACGATCAACGAAACTTCTTCCGATTTTTGGCCTGTCATTGGATATTTTATCCATTTGATATCCGCAATTTTGGAACTCCATTGCGGTAATGGATAATTGGCGACCATCGTTTCGTCTTTGTGATAGTACAGCAGTTTGTCATTTTGATTGTTCCACCACATTCCTTTCTTGATGCCAAATTCCTGGCGATGGGTGTAATCACTACCATTGACAATTCCTTTGTCGTTATCGTTGGTGACGGAAGTAATTTTGCCGTCTTTGTCAACAATTGCGATGTTATTGTCTACTAAGTAGGCGATTTTTGAAAAATCCGAACTTACCTCGCGATTAGCTCCCTTGTTGTCATTGCCGATAAAGCTTTCAATATTTTTTGATTTGATATTGTAAGCCACCGTGTAAGTTTTATCTTTTCCATCGACTTGGAGTAATAGCGCGTTTCCATCACGCCATTTATAGTCGTAAGGAAACATCCGCAGATTGAACGTTTCATTCGGAATAGCCGTTTTTAGTGCTTTTTCGAGGTCTGTTTTAGAGACCAGATTTGTTTCGCTCCAGTTGCTGGAAGCGCTTTTTGATAATAGGTTCTGGTACGATTTATCGAGATAGGAGAGGTTGTTTGATTTTGGGATCCACGATGCTCCGGCTATTGATGTTGGGGCGTAAGTTCGGGGTCCAAATACTGTTTCTTCTAAATTGAGGTTGCGTTGTGCATAGCTGCTGATGGAGCTTGCCAACAAGAAGAATAGCGCAATTCTTTTCATTAAACTGTAATATTGTGTGAATGTTTATACACAACGGCATACGTGAGCCCATTCCAGTGGTTATTTTGCGCTTCATTAGTCCAATAATCACATGAGGCTTCTAAACCTGTTGCGATAGGAAATTAAAGGCACAAGTAGCTCATTACATTCCGTTTGTTTTTAAATTTTATAGGGCTAAATTAGGGAAATAGCCCTATAAAACCTAGTACAGAATTGTTGCTTTTCTAACTTAAATTGTTTGCTATAAACCGCTACGTCTTGCTGCTAAGTTATAGTTTACGTAGCCAGATGTTTCTGAACTGGACCAGATCACCATGATCCTGCAGTACAATTGGACCTGGGCCGTGGCTTATTTGTTTTGGTAGTCCGATATATTCGGTTGTGCCATCGATTTGAGTATTGTTTTGTACAACGACGCCATTATGTAGGACCGTTACTGTTCCTTTAGCGGTCAAGATTCCATCCTTATTGAACTGAGGGGCTTTATAAATAATATCGTACACATGCCATTTTTCCGGAGCAATTACCTGCGCCAGGGGTGGGCGCTGTTTGTAAATACTGCCTGCTCCGCCGTTGACATAGGTTGGGTTGTTATTGTTGTCCAATACCTGAATTTCATAAAGCCCTTGTAGGAAAATTCCGCTATTACCTCTTCCTTGGCCCTCGCCTTTGATTACTTCGGGGCTTTTCCATTCAATATGCAATTGAAAATCGCTAAAGTGTTCGTTGGTCTCAATGGCTCCAGCCCCCGGTTTTACTTCAAATACGTTGTTGGCTACCGTCCAATTGGCTTTGCCTTTTTCACTTTTCCATTGACTAAGATCCTTGCCGTCAAAAAGGACAATGGCATCGCTTGGTATACCCTGATTGATTGTAACTGTCGGTGGTACCGGACTATAATATTCGGTGTCGCTGGGTTTCATATTTGTTTGGGCCTGTAATGCAGTGGCGCCAAATAAGAGTGTTGTTGCTATCGCTGAGGATAAAGAAAAGTTCATCTGTTGGGTTTTTGGTATGGTTAAATATACAAATAATCCCACTTGTTTGGAACAATTTCAGTAGGTTTGTGCATGGCAACCATTTTACAGACAGTATCGCTGAAAGAAGCTCGGTTCTATGCACCAATAGGTTACTATGAAGAAGAACAGGTGCTAGGCAATGAATTTTTTGTTTCTATTGACGTATGTTTTCCCTTTTTGAATGCCGAGACAGAGGACTTAAACAATACGCTCAACTACGAAGAACTTTACCAGATTACAGCCGGTGTCATGCTACCTAAACGCAAACTACTGGAATCTGCGGCTTCAGAAATACTTGAACAGATTCGGGAAAGAGTATCCCATGCTCTGACGATCGAAGTGGTGATACGCAAATCGAACCCTCCCTTTGGAGGGGACCTTTCTTGCTCCCAAGTTAGTCTTAAATATTTTAAGGATTAAAACGAAACTGGATCAGCGCAATATCAACTGAAAGAATTAGTTTTGCCAATCGTTATCTGATAGTCTTAAATTAATAGTATGAATATTTACGATCTTGTCATAGCCGATAAGGAAAGGATTGCTTTGGAGGATGTTTTCTTGGAAAAGGACAGTCGTCAAAAGCTGCATCAGCTGATTAAAGAGCATCGTTATATTAAAGAGCTTTCGCAATATGGTCTGCCGGTGAGCAATAAGATTTTACTGCACGGTTATTCGGGTTGCGGAAAAACAACAACGGCGAAAGCGCTGGCTACAGCGCTTGAAAAACCAATTTATGTGTTGAATTTGAGCAACCTCATTTCTTCTCGTATTGGCGAAACCTCGCAGCACATCAAACAGGTCTTTGATAAAGCAGGGCGTGAAAAAGCAGTTCTGTTTTTAGATGAATTCGATCAGATCGGAAAGGCGCGGATTAGTGAAGAAAAGGATGTGGGTGAAATGCGCCGTCTCGTGAACACCATTATACAGCTGATCGATTATTTTCCTGCTGAAGCGGTATTGATTGCAGCAACGAATCATCCTGAAATATTGGATACAGCCATTATCCGGCGGTTTCAGCTTCGTTTGGCTTTTGAGTTGCCGACCATAGTACAACTGGATGCCTATTATGATAAATTATTTACGCCATTTCCACATTATGCTGATGTCGTACAGCGACGCTATGGGATCTCCTATGCAGAGGCTAAGGACTATATTTACGATGCTGTCAAATTCTTATTGATTGCTTCGCTGGAACAAAATCAACCTTAATGGTTTTTTGAACGTTACGTTTCGGATGCCTAATAAAATACCAACTTCTGATAAAATCTTTTTCTCTTATATGATACACTACTATTCGAACGCTCTGTTTGAGGTGCTCAGTAAAAATAACAACGTTTCATAAAAGATTTTTCTCTTATACGGTACGCTGCTAATTGAGCGCTCTGTTTCAGACTCTTAATAAAAAATGACAATTTCTGATAAACTGTTTTATCTCCTATACGTTAGTCTGTGTATAGGGACAATTTGGGATAGGGGGCAGGGAGCCCGCTAATGACAAATTGATCGCTAGGTAGTAGGAAATAATTGTTTTTAAGACAAAATGACATTATTTTTTATTTTTAAATGACATTTTGTCTTTTAAAACCTGCTGGTACGCAAATTGAATAGCTCTCTTCAAATAGGTAGAACAAAAAAAGCTTAACAATAAAACAAAAAATTAGGAGGACAAAAAAATGGCATTAATTAAATTCCCTACAAAAAGTTTAAACACGGATGCAGTAAATCCATTTGTGAACACTGTATTCGACAACTTATTCAATGATAACTTCATCTCCGATCGTTTGGTGTCCCGTGTACCTGCGGTCAATATATCAGAAACAGAAAAATCCTTTAAAATTGAAATGGCAGCGCCTGGATTGGATAAATCTGATTTTAAGATCAATGTCGATAAAAATCTAATTACCATTTCAGCTGAGAAAAAAGAGGAAAGTGTGAGTGAAGAAAAATTATACAGCAAAAAAGAATTCAATTATTCTTCGTTCTCAAGATCATTTACCTTGCCAGAGACCGTAGATTACAGCAATATCGAGGCTGCCTATGAAGGTGGTATATTAATTTTGACTGTTGGCAAAAAAGAAGATGCAATCATTGCAAAACGTTTGATTGAAGTTAAATAATCCAGCAGCATACAAGAAATAGTTCATTTTGGAAATGACCAAAGGTGGGCAAAAGACAATAGTTTTTAGGTTTAGTTTATGTTTTAATCCCTCGGAATTCCGTTTGCGTTCCGAGGGATTTTTTTATCAGGATGGTCCTGACATGATGAAAAGACTATTCAGTTTCCGCATAGTTTTCAGATCGGGGAATTTTGGCGAGATAAGGCTCCATCTCTTCCGGTAACTTCGTTAATTTCCGCTTATGAAGGTCGAGCCAGGCTCCATCGACGTTGACGGTACAGCACAAAACTCCGTCATTACGAAAAACTTGGTGTATAAATGAGAAACGACTATTTGTTTTGTTGTATTTCGTCAGTTCTACTTTTACCTGTACATATTCATCTAAATGCACTTCTTTAAAATAGATGAGTTCTTCCCGAAATAAAATTGGACCGATATGAAATTCGGCAAATTTATCCAGTGAAAAGCCCATTTTGTTCAACATGTTACTGCGGGCCTGTGCGCAGATATCAGCGTAAGCAGAATGCCGCATATGTCTATTTGCATCGATCTGCGCCCATATAATCTGACCTTGATAAAATATATTCTCCATAATCTTCAACGATTAGCCTCTTTTTTCATAACAATTTACATATTTTTAAATAAAGCTGTAACACTTTGTTTGTTTGCTATACTTATTACCTAAATATATTTAAAGAAAAATCGCTAGGTGAACCCATCAGAAATAGAATTTCTTCGACTGATTGACGAGAATAAAGGTATTCTCGTTAAGGTGAGCCGTATGTATATGGATGATCATGAAGGGCGACAAGATCTGTATCAGGAGATCGTCTATCAGCTGTGGAAATCCTATGCAACATTTAAGCAACAGAGTAAATTTTCAACGTGGATGTACCGTGTTGCCCTCAATACCGCAATGGTATTCTTAAAAAAAGAAAAGAAACATCAGATTTATGATACGTTAGAGGAACGACATGATTTTGCAGAAGAAGCTTACGATACCGATAAAGATGAGCAACTGAACGTTTTTTATCAGGCCGTTCAAGAGCTCAACGCCATTGAAAAAGCCCTGATATTTTTGTTTTTGGAAGGTCAGAGTCATCGCGAGATTGCAGAAAATCTGGGTATATCGGAAGTCAATGCCCGCGTAAAATTAAACCGCACGAAGGAGCGAATTCAACAAATCATTAAAAAATACAAGTATGAATTTTGATGAGTTAAAAAAATCTTGGCAGCAACAGCCTACAGACGAGGATTTACAGAATCCAAATCTCAAATACTATAAGGAAGTCGGCAATATCATGGGTAAGCTGCGCAAGAATATCAAACGTGAGTTTATCTCTTGGGCCGTGTGTATGGGCTTTCTGTTTTTGGTGCCCATCTTACCGATATATAAGATTGAAGGTTATGCTGCATTTGCCTATTACTTTTTTATCGTACAGATATCCTTATCTAGTCTTTTATATTATCGGAGGTTCTTTTATTTGGTAAAGAGTACGAAAAAGATCGAGTTGTTGGCTTCTAAAGAACACTTGCTCAAATTGTATTACGATTTGAAGTATGCCGTAGAGACCTATCGGATCGCGGCCTACGTGATGATACCGCAAGCTCTATTTCTTTATCTTATTATGATCGCACAGAATCGGACTACCGTCTGGTTTGATCGATTATACCATTTCAAGGAAACTTTCCAACAGGATCCAAACTTTATTGTGTGGATGATCCTTTCCGCAATTGCTTCCATTATTCTTGTTGTTGGTCTGACAGAATTTATGATTCGTGCTTATTATAGCAATTATATTACACAGATAAAGGAAAAGCTAGATCAAATGGAAGCCGAATAGTTTACAGCGTCCTTGTATGTATTTTATGCTGTTGAAGACTTGATTTTCCGTTCAAAATGGCTCGAACTAAAATAGGTAAGGTTTTTGTTTCATCTCCTTCTGATTAGTTTTTTTAGTCCATATGGAATATCCGCTTCATTTTATGCTTGTTTGCTTTTTGGGGCATGGATATTTCGTATATTGTCATTGAAAACCATTGTCCGTTATGTTTAATCCGACAAAGAAGTTACAGCGCAGTTCCCAGATCTTAAGTATATTGGCCAAATATGGTTTTAAAGATGCGATCGCTCGATTGCCGTGGAAGGGACCCCGATCTGCTGTAGAACATGCTATTGACGTCGATAATATCAGTGTTTATGCCCGTATTCGCATGGCTCTTGAGGAGCTCGGTCCGGCTTTTATCAAGCTTGGACAATCGGCTTCGACGCGGGAGGGGTTGTTGCCCAAAGATCTCGTAGATGAACTTAAGCGCCTTGAGGATAATGTTCCCCCTTTTGAAGTGGATATTAAATCTTATCTCAAAGAAGAACTTGAGCTGGATATTGATGGGCATTTCCAGGAGATTACTGCCGAACCTTTTGCTGCGGCCTCTATCGCACAGGTATATCGCGCAATCTTAAAAGATGGAACCCAAGTCGTTTTAAAAGTCCGCCGTCCTGGCATCGATGAGGTTATGCGCTGTGATCTGGCACTTATGCGTGATATTGCCAAAATCCTAACCATGTACAATGATGTACTGGAAAACCTTAACCTTCTGCTGATTGTTGAATCTTTCGCTACGACCATGCAGGAAGAGATGTCCCTGGTGATTGAGCGGCATAACATCGAACGCTTCACAAAGAACTTTAAAGGAAATAAACTGATCAAGGTACCCCGTGTTTATCCTGAACTCTCGTCGGACCATGTTCTTTGCATGGAATATCTCGATGGTTTCAAGGTAACTGATGCCGATGAAATTAAGCGTCGGGGAATGGATGTCCAAACGCTGGTAAAAAATGGGATCAATTTATACCTTGAGCAAGTGATTATCCATGGTTTCTTTCATGGCGATCCGCATCCCGGCAATATGATGGTGATGCCGGATGGGCGGATTGCTTTTTTGGATTTCGGAAATATGGGTAAATTATTGGGGATAGACCGTAGGCAGCTTGAAGAGTTTATTCAATCGGCTATTTCCGAAGATGCTGTCCGGCTTGCTGACGTGATTGAAGACGTTGCCGTGGTGAGCCATATTCCGGATCGTAACCGGTTTGAAAGATCCCTATATGAGATTTTCGATATGATTGATAATGTATCTCTCGGGGATCTTAGCTTAGATTTATTGTTCAATAAATTGTGGAACATCATTGGTGACAACCGCTTGTATTTTCCGGAATATATTTATCAATTGATGCGGGGCATTTCGTTGATGGAAGGTATTGGACGCCAGTTATATCCCGATCTTAATATTATGGAGAGTATCAAGCCCTTTGCACGTAGGATTATGATGGAGCGGCTCTCTCCAGAGGCAATCTTCAAAAAAGGAAAACATAAAGTTGAATCTTTTGCGCGCGATGTCGAAAAACTTCCTGAAGATATGCGCGCCCTTGTGCGCTTATTTCGAACAGGAAATTTTACACTCAACCATCGATTGATCAGTGCGCGATCTTTTAATGCTATTTTACGCAAGGGGGTCAATCGTATTGTCATCGGAATTATGTTTATGTCACTCAATTTACTAGGTGGGATGATTATTGTCGCACGCGTAGAACCACAGTGGTGGGGAATTCCCATTTTTGCTTGGATATGCCTTGGCTCAGCATGGGTCTTTGCCATATATTTATTTGTTGCTATGATCCGAGCAAAGGACAACGATTAACCGGGGTTAGAAAGCATTTTCAGCCATGATGATTGGCTATGCATACATACACGCTATAAAATAAAAAATAAAAAGATATGGAAATCAATCTAAATGGGAAAAAAGCCCTGATCGGAGCGAGCTCTGCTGGTATAGGTGCAGGTATTGCCCAAGTGCTTGCCTCATGTGGCGTATCTGTAACATTGGCTTCCCGACAGGAGGAAAAGCTACAACGTACCTGTGAAGGTCTTGATACCTCCAAAGGACAGGTACACCAATATATCGTAGTGGACTACAATGATCACGAAGCATACAAAAAGCAGATAACACATTATTTTGAGTCGAATAAGGTTGATATTTTAATCAACAATTCGAATGGGCCGCAAGCAGGAACCATAGACCAAAAAAAATTGGCGGATTACCAGCATGCTTTTGAACTCTTATTTCAAAATCACTGTTACACGACCTCATGTGCGCTGCCTTATATGTTGGCAAATCGATACGGACGTATTATTAATGTGTCTTCTTCAACTGTGAAAGAACCGGTATCTAATTTAGTGTTGTCTAATACGATCCGTACAGCATTGCTTAGCTGGAGTAAATCGCTGGCAACGGATGTCGCTAAAGAAGGGGTGACGGTCAATAGCATCTTGACAGGCCTATTTGATACGGACCGTATCCAGTCGCTAACCAACCTTGACGCTCAACGTATGGGTATATCCTACGAGGAAGCGCTACAATTGCGGTTAAAACAGGTTCCTGCGCAGCGTCTGGGTAAACCTGAAGAATACGGTTATCTCGTCGCTTTCCTTTGCTCCGAATATGCAAGTTATCTGACTGGAGCCAATATTCCTCTGGACGGCGGGATGTTAAAAGGCTTATAAAAAATGAGCTGCTCAATTACGTCAGGTCAAAGCCCTTGATTTGAGCATTCCATAGCTGATTGCTGTAGCCAGAACTCGGTGTAAAATTGCATAAAAAGGGGTGTCCAATCCGTTTGGACACCCCTTAATGTTAGTGTGATTTATTATTTTCAATTAGTTCAACACCAATTCGGTGTTGACAATGATGTCGACATCAGAAGCAACCGCTTCTACACCTGAAGGTAATTTATCATTGTATTTCATGCCGAAATCCTGACGGTTAATTTTTGTTTTAGCTGTAAATCCAGCACGTGTTTTTCCCCAAGGATCCGTAATGATTCCACCGTTTTGTGTTATCTCGAAAGTTACTTTTTTCGTTACATCACGGATCGTCAGATCCGCTATCATCACATATTTTCCTTTTACTTTCGCATTTTTAAAACTGATAGACTTTAATGTCATTTTAGGGAATTTTTCCGCAGCAAAAAAATCATCGGTCTTCAAGTGGTTGTCACGTGCAGCAATGCGCGTATCGATACTGTTGACGTCGATAGAGAAATTAACTTTGGCATTATTGAAACTTGTTCCTGTTGGGGTTTCAACTGTTCCTTCTACCTTAGTAAATTCACCATCAACAAAGCTGATACCAAGGTGTTTTACATCAAATCTTGCGTTGGTATGTGCAGGGTCTGCAGACCATTTTACTTGTGCCACAGCAACATTAATCATTAATACTGCTACTGCCAGAATTTGGAAAAATTTATTCATCTTATTTTCTTTTTTTATTTATCTAACCTTCAAAAGTTCAAATTGTTTGTTTGAACAAGCTTCTGCAAAGGTGGGATAAACAGACAAAGAAAAAATTGATGTAGGTCAAGAATTTCGATTCGGCTTTAAGATCTGCCTTTTTAGGCGGCTAAGAAACTCCTGCGTAACACCAAGATAGGAGGCTAATTGCATATTGGAGATCCTCGGATAGATTTTAGGGTACCTTTTGATGAAATCCAGATAGCGTTCCTGTGCAGTGAAACCTATGCTCGAGATAATACGGTGCTGCGATGCGATTTGCGCACGTTGTGCCATAATCCTGGAGAGTTTCTCGAAGA
Organism: Sphingobacterium sp. UBA2480; assembly: GCF_002341965.1. Taxonomy (NCBI): domain Bacteria; kingdom Pseudomonadati; phylum Bacteroidota; class Sphingobacteriia; order Sphingobacteriales; family Sphingobacteriaceae; genus Sphingobacterium; species Sphingobacterium sp. UBA2480. The sequence goes on from NZ_DDPA01000006.1 coordinate 171,403, forward strand.
TGGGATGATCTTCGTAAAGTTTGTCCTTAGCCTTTTTTGAAAGGGTCAGGACGACGGAGTTTTCCAGGGCCTGAATGTTTTGGAGGGCCGGCTCCTGATAATTGAAGCTGGCAATATCACCGATCCACCAATCTTCAATTGCAAACTGTAGGATATGTTCAATCCCATCGGCGGTGACATAGAATGATTTAAATAAACCGCTGATTACGTATGCTTCATGGTGGCATACCTCGCCTGCCCGGAGAAAGTATTCTTTTTTCTTTATTTTCCGTACCTGATAACGTGAGACGATGTCATTTAGTTCTTCCTCAGTGACATCAATACGCTGTTTTACAAATTCCCTGAATTGTTCCATTTGGCTGTAAAATACGAATTTTTTGCCATGCTAATTGAATAAGTTGTCCAATTCCTATCAATTCTAAGGTAAAATAATTCAGTTGTAGGGGATTTCTTGCATTCAATTTTGTCAACACGGTGATAAAATCTACATCTTGGTGTAATATTTGACCGGATATTCGCAAAATTCAGATAGTTTGATCAATAATTGGTATCTTTTGTCAGATTTAAAATATTTGAATTGCTATAACTATAAAAGTGTCTCATGAAGTTTGTCGCCCCCAACACCCTTGAAAATGATAAGGTCGTATTACGCATCATCGAACCAACGGATTTTGATACGCTGTATCAGGTTGCCAAAGATCCGCTGATCTGGGAACAGCATCCCAATAAGGATCGCTGGAAGGAAGAGGTTTTTCAGGGATTTTTTGAAGGGGCCTTGGAAAGTAAGGCTGCTTATTTGATCCTGGATAAGGAAAGTGGAGCCTGCATTGGGAGCACCCGGTACTATGGACTTGATGAGGCGGAAAAATCTATTTTTGTTGGATATACGTTTTATGCCCGTGCCTATTGGGGGGCAGGAATTAATCCCTTGGTCAAAGAGATGATGTTTGATTTTGCCTTCAACTTTGTGGATCGAATCTATCTGCATGTGGGGGCGGAAAACTATCGTTCTCAGAAGGCCGTGGAACGTTTGGGCGCTATGAAAGTGGCCGAAAAGATGGTCAGCTATGTAAATGAGCCAGAACGTAAAAATTTTGAATACGCATTGGAAAAATCCGCTTGGCGGCGGATCAAGAGATAAAGCCTTATTATCCCTTGATGCCGCTAAGTATACTGCCGATAATGACGGTTAATACAATCAATGTAATGATGATATAAAGTCTGTCCTTTTCGATTACAAAACCAAATAAAGAACCAATCACCCGTACAATAGGTGTACAAATCAATAAAAGAACACCCAGCTGTATAACTTGGGGAATATTTCGGCTAAATGCCCCCGAAATAATTCCAGTAATTGTTGTATTGGAATTCCCTTCACCGACAAAATCTCGATAATTCGGTACGGTGTCCTGTCCATGAACAATCAGGTAGAAGATACCGCCGAGAATAAGAATAGAGGAAGCCAATATAACGCCTATTCGTAAAATTTGTCCTACCAACAGTGAGATGTCTTTGTCTCCCCAATAGTGTTTCGAAAATACTTGTTTCATTTTGAGTAATTAGGTCCTTCATTGTCTAGCAGAAGGACGTTACAAACTTAAAATCCTAAATCGGGTAAGCTACCGTTTTTAGAATTTATGCTGGAATCCGTTGAAGATCATTTCCAAGGCCACCAAAGTAATAGCGACGGCGAAAATGATACGTAAAGTCTTTGGGTTCATGCGCTTTAAGAGTTTGGATCCCGTAATGGCACCGCATAATACACCCAGGATAACCGGAAAAGCAATACCTGGATCCATATATCCTCTTTGTAAATAGACCACTGCAGAAGCAGCTGCGGTGACACCGATCATAAAGTTGCTCGTTGTCGTACTGACTTTAAATGGAATTTTCATCATGCTGTCCATCGCGAGTACTTTAAGGGAGCCCGAACCAATGCCTAATAATCCGGAAAGTATTCCTGCAACCCCCATCAAAGAGAAGCCGCCGACGACGTTGGTCAGCTTATACGGGATCAATTTTCCATCAGCAGGGTAGGTGCTATTCAGTTTCAATTTTTCAGCCAAAGCAGAACCGCCGGATAGCGCATGTTCGTTTTTCTTCCGTATAGTCATTGCTGCGGAGAAGATCAGTACAATACCAAAAATGATTGCAATGGTATTCGTCGGCATGTAAATGGCGATGACAGCCCCGATAACAGCACCAATCGTGGTCGCTATTTCTAAAAACATGCCAAGCCGGATGTTGGTGATGCCTTCTTTGACATAGGCTGTGGCTGCACCGGATGATGTCGCTATGGAAGCCAACAAGGCCGCTCCAATGGCATAACGGATATCGACATGAAACAGAAGAGTCAATAAAGGGATGACAACGACCCCTCCGCCTAAGCCTGTCAGGGATCCTAAGAGTCCTGCTACAAAAGCACCCAGGAGAAGGATGATTGTAAAGGTGAGAATAGTCATAAATATGTGTTTGTTTGTGTGATCCAAAAAACAGCAGCTGTTTAATGGAAGGTAATTTGTTGTAAACTTAAGGGCTTTTTATTGCTTTTGAAACTTTAAACCTGGAATAGATACAAATGTTACATCAAAAGTATTATCAAAAAAATGGTACTGCCTGTCGCTTCACAGCCTGAGGCAGTACCGATGACCTTTATTGGTCTAAGTATATAGTATATAAAATATGGACAATATTATTCAGCTATTGTTTGTTGTACCTTTTCTTTTCTGTTGAAGATATCGTAGATGATTGGGAATACCAACAATGTCAATATCGTCGCTGAGATTAATCCGCCAATGATGACGATCGCCAAAGGTTTTTGTGATTCCGAACCTATACCGGTCGATAATGCAGCCGGCAATAGCCCGATGGAAGCCATGAGTGCCGTCATGACCACAGGTCGTGTTCGCGATTTTACACCTTTATAAATTGATTGGTCATTGGGTAGGCCATCCTTCTTATTCTGGTGGAATTCTGAGATCAGGATAACACCATTCTGGATACAGATCCCGAATAATGCGATCATACCTACCCCTGCCGAGATTCCAAAATTCATACCCGTCACGTGCAAGGCGATAATTCCACCGATCAGTGCAAAAGGAACGTTGGCCAACACGAGCAGCGAATCCTTGATATTTCCGAATAGAATAAACAATAGAAAGAAGATGACGATCAAACTGATCGGTACAACCTGTGCTAGGCGGTGTGTCGCACGCTGCTGATTTTCAAATTGTCCAGTCCAGCCAATAGAATATCCTTCCGGAAGCTTAATTTTACTTACTTTTTGTTGTGCTTCAGCTATGGTGCTTCCTAAGTCACGGTCACGGATGGAAAATTTGATGCCGATATAACGTTTGATGTTGTCGCGATAGATAAAAGCAGCACCATTATCTTTTTCAATGGTCGCGATACTTTTCAACGGAATTAATGTGCCATCACCACATGGAACCATCAGCTGTGCAATATCCTTTTCTGTTTTCCGATATTCGGGCGCATAACGCAGTCGAATGTTGAATTTGCGCTCACCATCGTACAAAATGGAAGCGGTTTTTCCACCAAAGGCCATTTCCAGTACCGCCTGTGCATCTGCTGGCAGGACATTGAATGCCGCCATACGGGTCCGATCCAATACCACACTAACTTCAGGTTGGCCGATATTTAAGATGATACCGGGTTCTTTAATGCCTTGAATACCTTTGACCTGTGCATAAACTTCTTTCGCCAGGCGGTCTAAGGTCGCGAGGTTATCGCCAAAGATCTTGATGCCGTTTTCGGCCTTGAAACCAGCAACGGCTTCAGCAACATTATCCGAGATAGGCTGCGAATAGTTATAGGTGATCCCCTGGAATTGTTTGAGTTTATGGTCCATCTCTTCAATCAGCTGATCCATGGTGATTTTACGTGTCCATTCCTCTTTAGGTTTTAGGGCCACAGCAAACTGAACAAAACCAAACCCATTGGGGTCGGTACCGTCGTTGCTCCGTCCAGTTTGGGAAAGTACGCCGGTGACCTCAGGAAAGGTTTCCAAAGTGCTCTTTAACAGTTTGGTTGTTTTAACCGATTCACGTAATGAAGTACTCATGGGCATCTCGGCAGTAACCCAAAGGGAACCTTCATTTAATGTCGGTAAAAACTCTGTCCCTAAAAATTTTGCAGAAAACAAGATTGCAGCTAGTAAAGTAATTGCAATGATCATACTCAGACGCTTGTTTCGGAATGTAAATCCAAAACCTTTGGCGACAATTCTATTCCAGAATTCAACAAATGGATTGTGGCGTTCTTTTACATTTTTATTGAGCAGAATATGCGATAAAGCCGGAACGAGTGTCAAGGTAAACAGTAATGCACCCAGCAAAGCAAAACCTAGGGTAAAGGCTAGTGGCGAAAACATCTTTCCTTCTACTTTTTGGAAGGAGAATATGGGCATCAAGGAGGTGATGATAATCAGCTTGGAGAAAAAGATTGCTTTTCCCAAACCTGTTCCTGTCTGTTTGATCCAGCCGGCTTTGGCCATTTTGTTGAATTTCTCCATACCCAGCTTATGAGCCTGGTGATCCAACATGACAAATATCCCTTCCACCATGACCACGGCACCGTCGATGATAATACCAAAGTCTACTGCACCCAAAGACAACAGGTTGGCGCTCATGCCAGCTAGTTTAAGACATAGAAAAGCAAAAAGTAAGGCGAGGGGTATAATGATAGAAACGATGACCGTCGTGCGCCAGTCTGCCATAAAGAGCAATACCATCAAGGTGACGAGGACAATACCTTCAATCAAGTTGTGCATAACGGTATGGGTCGTGAAATCCATGAGATTGTCACGGTCATAGAAGGTTTGCATTTTGACATCTTTGGGAAGGATTTTGTTGTTGAGCTCGTCTATTTTCGCTTTTACAGCGGTCAGGACCTCTCTTGGATTTTCGCCTTTCCGCATCACGATGGTTCCTGCTACCACATCATCATTCTTACCAAAACCAGCTTGGCCCACCCGAGGCATTGCGCTTTCTCTTACCTCGGCTACATTTTTAACAAAGACCGGATTTCCCTTTTGGTTGATTACCGTGATGTTTTCGATATCATTGATCGAGTTGACCAAACCAATACCGCGTACGACGTAGGACTGGCCACTTTTTTCGATGACATCTCCACCGACGTTCAGGTTACTTTTGCTGACAGCATCAAATACCTGTAACGGGGTCAGATTAAATTTGTCGAGTTTGATGGGGTCGGTACTTATTTCGTAAACCAAATCCTGTCCACCAAAAACGTTGATATCGGCTACACCAGGGACACCACGCAAAGCGCGGTCAATGACCCAGGTCTGTAAAGTAAGGAGGTCGCGCGAATTGCGTTGATCGCTATGCAATGTATAACGGAAGATTTCGCCTGTAGGGCCGTAGGGGGGCTGTACTTCAGGGTCGACATTGTCTGGCAGGCTCACAGACCGCATGAGGTTGTTGACCTGATTGCGGGCAAAAGTGTCGTCGACACCATCATCAAAGATGATTTTAACAATAGAAAGGCCAAACATGGTGGTGCTCCGTATGCTAGTTCTCTTTTGGACTGGACTCATGCCCAGTTCGATTGGTGTCGTTACGAAGCGTTCGACTTCCTCCGCACTCCTTCCGTTCCACTGGGTAATGATGGTTATTTGTGTATTGGTCACATCGGGAAATGCCTCAATGGGCATGCTTTTAAAGCTAATGAAACCAGCAATAGCCAAAATACCGACCCAAATAAAGGTAAACGCTTTATTTTTAATGGAAAAGGCGATGATATTTTTAATGAATTTGTTCATTCGTGTAAATGCTAAGACCGATTAATTATTCAATGCTCTATAGATCAAAAGTTTATTGTTGACAACAACTTTTTCACCTTCCTGTAGCCCCGTAGCCATGTAAGTTGTTCCTTCGTTTTGTTTGATCGGCAATATTTCGCGAATCTTAATATCATTTTGGGATTTATAGATCAATACGAAATATTTGTTTTGATCGAAAATGACCGCATCAGAAGGAACTGCAAGCGCTTCCGTATTGGAGCGATGCAACACTTTAATGGTCGCTTTACTATCCGGAATAAGTAAACCATCCTTATTGTCTAGCACCACGCGTGCCTGCATTGAATTCGTTTGGGGATCGATGATCTTAAAGATTTTATCAATACTGCCCTGGAATTTTTTGTCCGGGTAACTCAGGGTGGACACAATAGCCGGCATGCCCATACTAATCTTGTCGATATCCGTTTCGTTGACGTTAAGAATTGCCCATACATCTTTTGTATTGGCCACATCAAAGATGTTGTCGCTGCGGTCACTACGCAACTGCATGTCTTTGTTGATGTTCTTTTGGACGATGTAGCCATCGATTGGAGATACGACCGAATAAATATTACCTGTGCGCACATTGTAGATCTGACTGACGGCTTCTGAACGACGTAGTTGCTCTTTGGCTTTGGTTAATTGCCCCTTTGCTTCCAGCATGTCTTTGTCTGTACTCAGTTTACCATTATACATGTCTTCGGCCACACGGTAGTTTTTCTCGGCGAGTAACACATCGGTTCTGGCATCGGAAAGATCCTTTTGTATACCGGCAACTTCCGTACTTCTGATTGTTGCCAATACCTGACCTTTATGGACATAATCACCCAGAGAAACATTAACGGAGACCACATTCCCCCCAACGAGCGGGAAAATATCAATGTAATTGTTTTGATCGGCCGATATCTTTCCAAAGAAGTTGAGTTCTTCGGTCACATTTTCTTTTTTTACCGTAGCAAAACTTGTCGATTTAAGCATCGTCTCACTAATTTCGAAACCTTTGACAATGGCTGCATTATCTGTTTCTTTATGATTTTGGCAAGAGTAAAGTAGTACTACTGCCACAGCGGCTATAAGAAGTTTTTTAGTTGACATGAGTTGAATTAAATATAGAAGTTTGAGCCAGGTAGTTTAATTGTTCGGCGTTGAGAATAATTTCCTTTTTCATATCGTATAGCTTAAGAATGGATATGCGATAGCTGTCCATAAAATCCGTGAACTCAACTAGAGAAATATTCCCTTTTTTAAAATTATTGAATATGCCATCATAGACCACAGCGATGTTATGCAGGTCGTCTGGTGTAATGGTAAAATATTGGGTATATTGATTTTCCCAGGACTGATAGTTGGAACGGATCTGTGATTCCAGCAGCTGCCGTTGGACTTCAATATTTTTCTTTGCCTCTTCTTCGGCGTATTTCGCTTTGATCACATTTCCTTTATTTTGTTTCCACAACGGGATCGGAATGGCGGCTGTGACATTGAGCTCATTGCGGAATACACCTCCATTTTGGCTGTAGGAAAGACCAAGGTTGATATCCGGTGTGTTTAAAGACTGTTGCCATCTGGTAAATAACTGTGCGCTTTCCGAGGTCTTCAAGGCAAATTGATAATCGGCATTGTTTTCCAAGGCCAATTGGTAGATGTTTTCCAAAGGCATTGTTGGCTTTACGGCAAGTTCCTGATCTGCTTCTTGATCTGTTAACTTCGGTAATACATCTTCCTGACTGGAAATAAGCACACGTAATTGCTGCTGTAGATTGATACTATTATTAATTTCTGTCGTTTTTTCATTGTTGAGATCAATGGCCATTGTTTGAAGGCGAACCTGATCTTTTAAAGAAACGTTTCCTTTTTTCCCTTGCTCTTTATAAGCGGCGAGCAGATTATTGAGGTAATCCAGCTGAATTTTAATATCCGCCAACTTATGTTGCTCAAAGTAAAGGGAGTAGAAAGTTGTACGCAGCTGGGCGCGAAGGCTTGCCAGCAATTGGCTAAATTGTAGCTTAGCAAGTTCAACATTTGATTTGGCAAATTCAACTTCATTCTTCTTTTTTCCACCGAGATAAATCAATTGGGATACACTTGCTTCCTTGGATTGACCAATATGAAATGTTTTTTTGTTCTGTGGGTCGTAGGCATTGGCAGACAGTTCCAACTGTGGCAGATCCCATATTTTGGCTTGTATGACGTCTGCCTCGGCTTGACTGATGTCATATTGTTGCGCGAGTAGGGAGAGATTACTTTTAATAAAAGCCTCTTCGCATTCTTGAAGCGTCATCTTTTTTCCCGAGATCTCACTTTGCTTTATTCCAAATGTACTTTCATGAATGCTCAAGTAATCTGCCTGTGGTGGTTTTTGTTGAGCAAAAGCCATGCTATTGCAAAGCAATAAAAATATAAGGGGTGTCTTTGTCATGTATTTCAAAACTTATGTAACAAAATAACTGGTCGAAGATTAAAGACCCCTTAATAAATGCTTAAAAAAAGCTTAAAAAAGCATGTTTTTCAGATCGGCGGATAGCTATGGATAGGTATAATAATATATGCGTTTATTGCTCATAGACTTGACATTGTCTACCGCAATTAAGCAACTATACTTCCCGGTTCGGAAACAATTTAAATAGTAATACAAAAGTATGCGTAGATTGTTTTAAATCTGCCTGATATGCTATTGTTGCTTGATGCGATTGCATGATACGCTGAACGATACGTAACCCTAGGCCTGATCCTGTTGTTTCACTTGCGTTTTCACCGCGGCTGAATGCATCGAAAATCCGCTTTTGGTCGATTGTACTCAAGGCCGGGCCAGTATTGCTGACAAGCACTTTAAGTTCCCACGTTGATTCTACAATCATTACTTTTACCTCCTTGGTATCGGAATAAAGCGCGGCATTTTTAAATAAATTCACAAAAGCGATTTCAATCAATTGAGCAGAACAGAAAATACTCAGTTTGGGATCTTCGACTCCGCCAATTGAAAAATCCAGTTGTAGGTCGGGGAATACCTTGGCTACCTTTTCATAAGCCGTAAAGATAATTTCATCAATTCTTTCCTCCGCATAAGTCATTTTCAAACGCTCGGAGTCGAATTTTGAAAGTAACATCAACGAATCGGTTACCTCCGAAAGATGTAAGGTTTCTTTGGATATATTACGCAATACCTGCCTTACTTCTTCGCTCAACTGATTCTGATGATAAAGGTTCTCCAGCTGGAAGGACATTCGGGCAAGCGGTGTTCGCAATTCATGAGAGGCGCTGGAATTAAATTCTTTCTGCGATTCGAAAGCAGCCGAAAGCCGTAGCAGCATGGTGTTAAATGCTCGGGTTAGTACAGCAATCTCATCTGTTTTACCGGTATACTCGACAGGTTTGGTCAGTTTGCTGGCATTGATCTGGGTGATATTATCTTTTAATTTATCGAGTGGGATCAATAAACGTTGGATAAGGTTATAACTGAATATCCAGACCAGCACAGCGCTCAGTACAAATAATATGGTTAGGACGAGCGCCAGATGATCCATTTTTTCATTCCCGGAGTAATCCTGTGCTTTTACGATAATATAATAAGGTAAACCGTTGATGCGGTAATATTTGGCCAAGGTTTCGTATTGATCCTGATAGTAGAAAATCTGTTTTTCCTGATTTAGCCGATTGACAATCGAAGCATTCCAGGTAATGGTCTGATCCTTTACGGTGCTGAAGACCAGTTGTTTGTTTTTGTCAAGGATGATCACATCTTCATAGAAGAGGCCATCTTCGTCATCGTGGAAATAGTTTTTGTAAGACTGACGGTTGAAATAAGGATTACTGGCGATGTAATGGGAGATATTATCCAATTTATCAATCAGTCGCTGGCGAAATTGATCTTTCCGAAAATCGAAACTAGCATAGTAGATAATCAACATCGCCATACCGAAAAGGACGGAGAATGCAATGCTAAAGCTAATCGCTATCTTCTTTTTTAAATTCATTTTTCTGCCGATAGGTAATAACCAAATCCAGGTCTTGTATGGATTAGTTTATTTTCAAAGTTTTTATCAATTTTCTTTCGTAAAAAGTTGATGTAAACTTCAATTGTATTCTGTGTTGTTTGAAATTGGTTTTGCCATACTTCCTCAGAAATATGTTGCTTGGATAAGGTGCGGCCCTTTGCCTGCGCTAAGATAAGCAGCAGTTGAAATTCTTTTTGAGTAAGATTAATTTCTTCATTTGCACGTAGTACACGGGCCTCATCAGGATAAATGATCAGATCATCGACTACCCATGTTTTTGTTTCATTGCTTTCGCTATGTTGTTGTCGACGCAGCAATGAATAGATCCGCATCAGTAACTCATCTAAAACAAAAGGTTTGACCAAATAGTCATCCGCGGCCCGGAGAAATGCCTCCTTTTTATCATCTATATCGTCGTATGCTGAGAGAATAATAATTGGGGTAAAGGCGTCATGGCTTCTTATCTTTTTACAGATCTCCAGTCCATTGATTTTGGGCACGTTGATATCCAATAGATAAAAACCATATTTTTTCTGGTGCGTTTTGGCCAAAAACTCAATACCGTCAAAGGCTTGATCACAGGTAAAACCCTGGCTTAACAGAAAAGAGCGAATCTCCTTAGAGAGTACCTTGTCGTCTTCGAGCAGCAAAATGTCCACCATATGTATATCTGTTGTGTTTTCGTAAAAATAAACAAATTTTTGTCATCCTATCATGGAGATATTTTCTTAGCGCTTAATTTGGTAACATAAGATTTACATGAAGAAATATGAAACAAAAAGAAATCTAAGTAGATTCAAATCGAAATTATAAATAAGTATTATGGAAAGCAGAAGAGAATTCCTCCGAAAGACCCTACTATTTTCGGGAGCAGCAGGTATTGCCAGCTTTATGCCCGCATCGATCCAGAAAGCCTTTGCGATAGACCCTGCCCCAGGAAGCAGTTTTTTAGATGCCGAGCATATCGTCATCCTGATGCAGGAGAACCGCTCCTTTGACCATACGCTAGGTAGTCTTTCGGGAGTTCGGGGGTTTAATGATCCCCGTTCGATACGTTTACCAAACGGTTTACCCGTCTGGTATCAAACGGATAAAGCGGGAAAAACTTATGCTCCTTTTCGATTAAATCTGAAAGAAAGTAAAGTGACCTGGATGGGTTCGCTTCCACATAGTCGAGCAAGCCAGGTGGATGCCTTTAACCAAGGACGTTACGATCATTGGCTCTTATCGAAGCAATCAGGGAATAAACAATATGCGGCGATGCCACTGACATTGGGATACTTTACACGGGAAGATCTACCTTTTCATTATGCCTTAGCGGATGCTTTTACAGTATGTGACCAGAATTTTTGCTCGGGCATGACAAGCACGACGCCTAACCGTTCCTTTTTCTGGACGGGTAAGATTACAGAGATGAAAGATGGTCTGCAAAAAGTAAATATTCGGAACGATGACTTTGGCTATGGTAAAATGACCTGGGCAACTTTTCCGGAATTGCTTGAAAAGAACGGCATTAACTGGCGTTTCTATCAAAATGAGACCAGCTGTGGCGGAGGTTTTTCCGGGCAGGAAAGAGCATGGTTATCCAATTTTGGGTGTAATCTACTGGAGTTTTTTCAGGCTTATCAAGTTAAATTTAAGGAGAACTATATCAGAAGCCTGGAAACACAGGTTCGGGATTTGCCCATGCAGATTTCTAAGTTGGAAGAGAAGTCACCTTCTTCCGAGGAACAAGCAGAAAAGATACGCGCTGATATTCGCAAAAAAAGTGAAGCACTGGAGCGAGCTGAGACCGAACTAAAGGAATTCAATGCAAACAATTATAACAAGCTAAGTGATTTTACGAAATCATTAAATGAGCGGGCGTTTACGGTAAACAAGGGGGATAAAAATTATAGATCGCTTGATACCTTACGTTTTAAGACACAGGGAAAAAAAAGCACGCTGGAAGTCCCTAAAGGAGATATTCTTTATCAATTTCGGAAAGACGTTGATACCGGGAAACTGCCTGCCGTATCCTGGTTGGCCGGTCCGCAGAATTTTTCGGACCACCCGAGTGCGCCCTGGTATGGAGCTTGGTATGTATCTGAAGTCTTAGATATCTTAACGAAGAACCCCGAAATTTGGAAAAAAACAATTTTTATCATTACCTATGATGAAAACGATGGTTACTACGACCATGTTAAACCTTTTCTGGTGCCAGATTTAAAGAAGAAAGATACAGGCGCATGTTCTCCAGGGATCGATACGGAGGTGGAGATGGTCCGTTTAGAAAATGAGCTAAAGCAGGGGATCCCTAAAAAACAGGCACGCGAAGGGGCTGTGGGCTTAGGTTTTCGTGTTCCCATGTATATTGCGTCGCCTTGGTCGCGCGGTGGTAAGGTCTGCTCTCAGGTATTTGATCATACCTCTACTTTGCAATTTTTGGAATCTTTCTTTAACAAAAAGCTGAACAAAAATCTGCATTTGGAAAACATCAGTGCATGGCGTAGAACAATCTGTGGTGATTTAACAAGCGCCTTTACACCTTTTACGCAGCAAAAGGAACAACTTCCTTTTCTTGATCGGAATCAATATATCGAAACGATATACAATGCGCAGTTCAAAGATGATCCACAAGGCTTTGTTGAGGTCAAAGATCCTGATCTTGCGACTAAAAACGGATGGATCCCGGGATTTGACCGAATACAGGAGCGGGGGATTCGTAAATCCCTGCAATTGCCTTATGCACACGATGCGGTGGGCTATGTGAAAGATGGACAGTTTCATCTGGCGATGACTGTAGACAACAAGTTTTTCGGAAAAAAGACTTCCGGTACAGCTTTCAACGTGTATAGTCCGTTGGAATATCGTGATGAACAGGGGCAAAGTGAAACCTACCGCAATTGGAATTTTGCGGTGAAGGCCGGTGATCGTTTGACATATCAGTGGGACCTGGCACGATTTGCAGGAGACCGCTATGCTTTTGAATTACATGGTCCAAATGGTTTTTATCGAAAATTTTCTGGACAGAAAGGAGCTGTGGCGCTAGCGACAACCGTTTCTCCGGAGCTCAAAGCGCTGACTCAGGCGGCAACAGGAAAATTGCAATTGAAACTCGGGAACAATAGCGACCAGCGGGTAACCGTAGTTGTCGAGAGCCTTAGCTATGGAAAATATGCCGTAACGAAAGAAATCGCTCCCGCCGAAGAAGTGCCATTGATCCTCGATGTTGAAAGGCAAGGGAATTGGTATGATATTGCTGTACGACTCAAGGAAGACAGCAGCTTCCTCATTCAGCTCGCAGGGCGATTGGAAACAGGTGTCGAGTGTACAACTGATCCATTATTAGCATAACCTATACTTGTTTCCGCAGGAATGGCGGCCAATTCTTTTTGACTGGTCTACCTGCTGTTGCTATATAAGTCTATCAATCGTATCCGGTTGACCTTATTTACAAGCGGACAAATAAGGCCTCCGGATGGTGTTTTTCTATATAACGACGAAGATATAATTCCGTATCAGAACTTATGGTGCGGTCTTTATGAACGGGGAACGTGTTGTAAACCAGGGTGTGTAGATTGATCTTGCGCTTGGCGATAGCTTCCAGACTTAGTAAGGTATGATTGATACTCCCTAATTTTCCGGATGTGACAAAAATAAGAGGATATTGCATTTCTTGGATGTAATCAATAATCAGATAATCTTCTTTTAATGGAACCATCAATCCACCTGCGCCCTCAATAAGCACAGCATCGTAGCGATGGCTTAATGTCAAGCTTGCCTGTCTGATCTTGGTAAAATCAATTTCACGATTATCTAGGCGCGCTGCCAGATGCGGGGAGGCCGGGTAGGTGAAAATCTCCGGCATGGTGATTTTCTGATGATCTTCCACCGTTAATGGGATTTCCATGAGTTGGCGATGCAGGACGATATCTTCGGAAATAGCTGTATTTCCAGTTTGTACCAGCTTTTGAGTAATGGTGCGTATACCACTTGTATTCCATTGTTTCGCGAGGAGGCCAGTAGCATAACTTTTTCCGATCCCGGTGTCTATGCCGGAAACAAAATAGATATTTTCATTCATTGCTATGTTTCTTTTGTTGGTTGTCCGATTGTTGGTGATTGGCGTGTTCAGCTGATGTTTTTTTTTGCAATAATATAGATGGGATGGTAGGTTAGCGATACGCCTTTTTCTGTCCCGTAACGAGCAGTATACTGGTCGCAGAAAGCCCGGAGCGTGCCTTTTGTCCACCGGTGACTTTTTATTCCCGTCACTCCCGTTTGCTTCAGGTGGAGCAGAACTTGTAAAGGGCTTTCAAAGTATAGTTGTAAATGTTCTTCTTGTGCAACGAGGATCGTATAATTCAATGTTAAAAGTTCGGCGATAAGTTCGGATTTAGATCGATAGCTTAGTCCAACATCTGCAGTAGCATTGATCTCGTGCATATTGTCATGACCAAAAGTACTGAAGGCAAGGATACCCGAGTTCGGTAGCGATACATAACAGTTCTCAAAGAAAGCGCGGGGATTGTTGAACCACTGAATCGTAGAGCAGGAAGCGATTAGATTGATATCTTTGGGAAAAGCATAGGTTTCTGCATCAGCACAGCAGAACGTGTGCGGCGAGGTCAAAATATCCATTACTTCGGGCATCATTGCTGGACAGATATCATTTAAAACCATTTTTTGAGGTTTGAGATGCTGTAGCATCAACCGCGAAAAAAGTCCCGTGCCGCAGCCAATTTCCAATACTTTTTGCGGTTTGAGCGGTATGTACTCCTGCATTAAGCTGATCATTTTTTTTGCTATTTCGTACTGAGCAGTCGCTGCCGACTGATAGTTCCGCGCAGCTTTAGAAAAACGGGCCATAATCCTTTGTTTGTCCATCATGATGATCATTTTAAAAGGTGCTTAAATAATTGTTCGGGATAATGCGTAGCGTCAATTATCGTATATGCGGTATCGGACCAGGCACGTTTTTGATTTTCTACGTGGAAGATTCGGTCTTCTTTACCGATATATGCCTGATGCCATTGAAATGCTGTTGCTGATTTTGTACTTGCGGTTTTTTCAATGGCGATGAGCTCAGAACGGAGGTCTTCGATGTCCCGTTGAGGAGCTCTGTCAAGAAAGTTGTTGAAAAGGTCCTTGGAACCACACATGCGGAATCTGAATTTTTCCAGTGTTTTATCGCTCAGTGTATCCAATGTTCCTTTGAATAACTGGGCTGGAATTCCTTTTTCGTCATCTATTGGAAATGGTGTTCCATTGATTGCGGTACATGTACTGATGGGGTAATTGCTGTTTTGGAGCTCGGGCAGTACCGTTGCTGCTGCCCATACCCCCATAGACCAGGCGAAAACCTCAATTTCCCGGTATCCTGCGAGCAGACGTTCGTCCAACAGTAAATCCGTATAGCTATAGGCAACAATAAGATCTTTGCCCACAGGAGAGTAGTGCAAAAAAGGCTGTTCATCCATGCCCCAGCCTGCAAAAAATAAAAGCAGTTTTTCGTTGGATTTTGGGTGAAGATACTGCCTTGGGAAATTATCGGCTGAAGTGACCCGTTTAGGGGAGATTCTTTTAAGTATCATAAGCTTGCTGCGAGTTGTTTGATCATGGCCGAGGTCATTGTTGCTGTCAATGAAAGCCGGATTCTTGAAGTTCCTTCTGGTACTGTCGGCGGACGTATGGGAAGTACGTAAAATCCCTTTCGCTGCAGGTCTTCTGCTTTCAGTATCGTTTCCTTATTATCACCGATAATGACTGGTAGAATATGGCTCTCTGACGGAGAATTAAAGCCTTTGGCAATTATTTGCTGTTGAAGCAATAGGCTATTTTTGTGCAGCTGTTGGCGCCGGTCAGTGAAGTCGCTTAAGCGTTCCAGAATAAACGCGGTCCATAAAAGGTTGATCGGTGGTAGCGCGGTTGTAAAAACTAGCGTACGAGCCTTATTGATCAAATAATTCCGGATGGGTTCTTTACAGAGCAGGTATCCACCAAGCGATGCTAGCGCTTTTCCGAAGGTGCCTGTCAGGAAATCAATGTCGGTAATACAGTGCTGTTCTTCTGCGCAGCCAAGCCCCCGTATTCCGCGTACCCCTACGGCGTGCGCTTCATCGACATAGAGTAAGGTGTTGGGGTAACGCTGTTTTAGACTGACCAGATAATGGAGGTCAGTGCAATCACCATCCATACTAAAAATACTTTCTGTGACGATGATGATGCGTGTGAAGCGATGGGCATATTTTGCCAATAATTGCGTTAAGTGGGTGTAATCGGAATGGCGGTACCTGTAGCAGGCCGCATTGGACAGTCGGATGCCATCAATTAGGCTTGCGTGGATGCCCTTATCGGCGAGAATTAGTGTCTGTGTATCACACACTGCAGGAAGTATGCCTACATTCATATGATAGCCACTGTTAAAGACCAATGCACTCTCCGTGCCAAACATACGGCACAGCGTTGTTTCCAATTGCGTATAGCCTGCATGGTTTCCTGTGAGTAGACGTGAAGAGGAAGCACTGAATACCGCATTATCCTTTGTCACCGAGTTTAGGAATTCTTGACGAAGTATCTGATCTGTTGCCAGGCCAAGATAATCGTTAGAAGAGAGGTTGTGAAGCGCGTTAACATACTCCTGTTCTGCTTTACCCTGCTGTGTGATAAGGGGGAGTTTTCGTATATTCCCTTGTTTTTCAAGGGTAAATAATTCGTCTTCAATGCGCTGGATTAAACTGTTTTCACTCATTGTATTGTGCTGATTACGGCTAGTAATGCCTGTGTTAACTTGTGTAGCTCGCCTTCGTTTATGATAAAAGGGGGCATGATATAAATCAGTTTTCCGAATGGCCTAACCCAAATTCCTTCTTCGATAAACCGCTGTTGTATGCGGGATAGATCGACGGAGTTTTTCATCTCGATAACTGCAATTGCACCTAAAATTCTGAGCTCCTCAACTTGGGGCAGCATTGTAGCAGCACTAAGTTCCCGTCTCAATTGTTGCTCGATTAACGTTACTTTCGCTTTCCAGTCCGTTGCCAACAGTAATTTGATAGAAGCGTGGGCTACAGCGCAAGCCAAGGGGTTGGCCATAAAAGTTGGCCCATGCATAAATGTACCCGGTTTACCGTTGGAGATTGTAGTTGCAACCTGATCTGAAGTGATCACGGCTGATAGCGTCATATAACCTCCGGTCAGAGCCTTACCGATACATATGATATCGGGTACTATGCCGGCATGCTCCCAGGCAAAGAGCTTTCCCGTGCGCCCAAACCCGGTAGCAATTTCATCAAAGATTAATAGCAGCTGATTTTGTTTGCAAAGATGTGCTGCCTGACGCAAGTACTCCGGATGATAAAAACGCATACCACCGGCTCCCTGAACGATAGGTTCAAGGATGAGAGCGGCCAGTTCGTCCTTATGCGAGCAGATCAGGTCTGCTAAGGGTTGAATATCATTGGCATCCCATTCCTGATCAAATCCTATTTTTGGGGCAGGGGCAAAATAGCGTTTGGGTAAAGCATGTTCAAAGATGCGGTGCATGCCAGTAATGGGATCACAGACCGACATCGCGTTCCAGGTATCGCCATGGTATCCCGAACGAATCGTGACAAAGTTTGTTTTATTGGTCTTTTTTTGTGATACCCAGTATTGAGTAGCCATTTTAAGCGCAACTTCCACTGCAACAGAACCCGAATCGGCATAAAATATTTTGTTGAGTGAAGCAGGGGTGATATCAAGCAGTATTTTACCGAGGGCAATTGCTGGTTCGTGTGTAAGTCCGCCAAACATCATGTGTGACATGCTGCTGAGCTGTGCTGTGATCGCAGCGTTCAGGACGGGGTGATTGTAGCCATGGATGGCGCACCACCAAGAGGACATACCATCGATAAGCTGCTGCCCATTTTCCAACTCGATTATACAGCCATCTGCCCGTTTAACCTTGTAGGCAGGTAAGGGATTAGTCATGGTTGTATACGGATGCCATAAATGCGCTCTGTCAAAATCATCGATAAGGTCTTGTTGGTTGATTTCTTTTCCTTCCATTATGGTTTGCTGCATAGGGTTTGTTATTTGTCTTGCTGTTTAGCGATGTTACGCTGGATTTTATGTTCTGGTCTTGACCATCTTGGTCTTTCACCAAGATCATGGTAATGCGCCATCTCCGTTGCGATGGTTTCGGGTTGATTTTTTTTCTCGAAAGGCTGCTGTGCCACTAACCCCAGTGTTTTAAACATATCCATATCTTCGTTGATAGCGGGATTGGGCGTGGTGAGGAGTTTGTCGCCCGAGAAAATCGAATTGGCTCCTGCGAAAAAGCATAAAGCTTGTCCCTCTGTACTCATGTTGGTACGCCCTGCAGAAAGGCGAACCTGTGTGGTGGGTAATAAAATTCGGGCTGTAGCGACCATGCGTACCATTTCCCATATCGAAACTGCTTCCATGACCTCCATTGGAGTACCGGGTACAGGAACGAGTGCATTGATCGGTACCGATTCGGGTTGTGGAATGAGCGAAGCAAGCGTGACCAACATCGCTGCACGGTCGGCGATACTTTCTCCCATCCCAATAATACCACCGCTACATACCGTTATGTTGGTTTTACGGACATTTTCGATCGTTTGCAGGCGATCATCATAGCTTCTGGTCGAGATAATTTCCTTATAGTAGTCGGCAGAGGAGTCGAGGTTGTGGTTGTAGGCGTATAGTCCGGCTTCTGAAAGACGATGTGCCTGGTTTTCGGTCAGCATACCTAGTGTGCAGCAGACTTCCATGTCAAGTCTATTCAATGTGCGGACCATCTCCAGTACATGATCAAACTCAGGGCCATCTTTAACATTACGCCAGGCGGCCCCCATACAGATTCGTGAGCTACCGCCAGCTTTGGCCGCCAGTGCCTGCTCCTTTACCTGCTCTAGGCTCATTAGGCCTTCCGCTTTTACATTCGTATGGTAACGTGCGGCCTGTGGACAATAGGCACAGTCTTCGGGACAGCCACCTGTTTTTATTGAGATCAATGTGGACACTTGTACTTTATTGGGGTCGTGATATTTCCGATGTATCGATGCCGCTTCATAAAGAAGATCCATTATTGGTTTGTTGTATAAAGCAACAACTTCTTCCTGCGTCCATTGTGGTTTTGTTTCCATATTATTGCTAATTTTTATGCGAAAGTCAGGTCTATTTTGCTTAATGACCATTGGGATTGAGTATTCAACGCGATTATTTTTTCTTGATAATTGCAAAGATTATAGTTTAAATGATAACTTTGGTAGTCCGAAATAAACATAATGAGTAGTCCGGTTAGTATAGGTTTTCATTCCTTTATTAAGATAGATCGCCGTAAGGAAGATGCCATCTATCTGCAGATTGTTTATCAATTTATCAATGCCGTCAAACGTAATCTATTGGAAGATGGCGATCTGTTGCCGGGAAGTCGGAAGATTGCTGATGAACTAAATGTGCACCGAAAAACCATTGTAGCTGCTTTAGCGGAATTGCAGGAACAGGGCTGGGTGAAAATTTTACCTAATCGCGGAACTTTTGTGAAAAATCCCGAGCGTATCGGTACCTCCAGGTCTGCAGTTAAGGCATTTAGACAGCCGCCTGATTTTGCACCTTACTTTTTTAGAAAGGAACTCATCTTAGATATGCCTATTTCAGAGGTTCCCGAAAGGTACTATTTTACGGATGGAACACCGGATTATAATGTCATTGGAACGGAGGAACTGGTGCGTTTTTATGCATCCATGGTGAAACGGAAAAAGAAAAGTGATGATTTTCCGACGACGACTGAAGGGAATTTGTTTTTTAGGGACCAGTTAAGCTATTATCTGAATTTAACAAGAGGGTTTCATCTTTCCCGGAATTTCTTGTTGCCTATTGCCAGCCGCGAGCAGATTTTTTCAATTTTATCCAGATTATTGATCCGACCAGGTGATATTGTGCTGGTGGAAAATTTAAGTTATTTTTTACCTAACATGATCTTTAGTCAAGCTGGGGCCAAGCTAAAAACCATTCCGGTAGATGCGGAGGGGATGAATGTAGATAAAATCGGAGATCAATTTAAACCCGGAGAAATCAGATGTGTTTACCTCAATACCAGATGTCAGTATCCAACGACGGTTAACCTTTCCGAGCGGAGGAAAATTCAATTATTAGCGTTGGCCGAGCAGTATAACTTTATCATTATTGAGGATGATGTGGATTTTGAGTCTTCTTTTTTTAAGGAGAAAGGCGAATCACTTTTTCGGAAAAATGGCGGTAACCGCGTGATTTATACAGGTGCTTTCGGTAGTTTCTTTGACCCTGGTTTCCAAATGAACTTTTTGATCGCACCACAGGATCTGTTGGATGAAGGTAAAAAGTATTTGAATATCTTCGGAAAACCGAATTTTATGATCGAGAAAACCTTGGGTGAAATTATCCATCAGGGTGATATCTTTCGGTATCAGCGTAAATTTCAGAAAACAATTGCTGAGCGAAAAGAATTGTTTGCCCAATTGCTGTTACGGCATTTTGAAGATCAGATCCGGTTTGAAATCCCGTCCTCGGGACTGGCTTTTTGGATACAGTTTAATCGGGTTGTTTCGCTGACAGCCTTGCAAGAAAAAGTGCGGTTGCTAGGACTCTTGTTGCCGAGTAATTGCCTTTATCAAAATAAAACCGTTACAGCATTGCGGTTGGGGTTTGCCCATCTTGACGAACAAAGTATGGTGACGGCAATTTCTTTGTTGCGTGCTGCTTATGCCGATTTGGTCGGAAATATCGACTAGTTGCTTTGCAGTATATGGGTCAATTTGTTTTTGGCTTCTTGAGGAGACCCACAGCAATCCACAAAGTATGTGTGCTGCCATTGTTTGCTTTTGGTAGCCTGTTTGTTCGTTGGGATGCTCCAATCTGGATAAATTCGGAATCCGCGTTTACCCTCTTGACAACCTGCTGTGAGGATTTCATGTTCAATGAGCGCCTGTTTTGGAAAAACAAATAAGCCGCAATGCTGGTCTTGCTCAACTAAAATAAGGTAATAATCGAAAGGATCATCTGCAGTAAAGGGGATGGTTTGACCACCGCTGTCACGTTTCCAAAGAGCAACGAATAACCCCACTTTTCTTGGTGTTATCTTAGCCTTCCTAAATTTGAAGTTTTTGTTGCCCAGTTGAAAATTAAAACCATAATAGGCTCTACCTGGTTGATCTTCCGATAGGAGCGAGCAATGGGGCATAAATATACTTTCGAGCTGATCTAGTACTTTCCTAATCATCTGGTCAGCGATCTGTGGGGCTGCCTGATGGTTAAGATTCATGTTGAGGGATATAGATTAACTGAACAACACCCGATTTGAATGTGACGCTTTGGACAAGTTTTAGGGATAGTCGTTCAGGTAAGTTTTCGAATAAAGGCTTGCCACTTCCCAGGGCAATGGGGTGAACGGAAATGCGATAGACGTCAACAAGGTTGGCTTGGATGAATGTTGTGATTAGACGTGCTCCCCCATATAGCCAAATATCTTTTCCGGGCTGCGCTTTTATTTCCTGAACATGTTCAGTGATATCAGTTTGGATGAAAGTAGCGTTTTCATCTTGTCTTGCTTGACTGGAAAAAACATATTTTTTCTTCGCATGGACATTTTTCCAAAGATTTATTTCCGTTTCATCGGCCGTAGCACCCGGTTGGAAATTACCCCAGGCATCATAGCTCACCCGGCCATAAAAGATGGTATCGACCGAAGCCAAAAAGCCATCGAAATCCATGTCATCATCCATAATGCACCAGTCAACCTCTCCCTGTGAGCCTTCAATAAAGCCATCTAGGGTCATGGCCAGATCCAATATTATTTTTCTCATGTGTGTTATTTGCTTTAAACCTGTTACTTGCGTTCCCGTAATAATAGAAGCTGGGTTAGCTCAACGGCGGATTGTCAGGATAACATAAAGATAGAGAAATAATAAGGTTTGGCCAAATTGCCGAACAACGGAGCAAAGAAAAAGCCCAGCAAAGAATGTCTGGGCTTTGAGATTATATAAGGGGAATAATACTTGCTAAAAAAGTGAAGACCTAGTCTTCATCGGTGATAATATCATCACCATCTAATTCGAAACCTTCACCAAGGAAGGTATTCTCTAGTTCGAATAAATCTGAATCTTTAATCATTTTACTATTTTTTGATATTCAAAGTTATCACCCTTATTTAAGCTAATCGTCAATATAAAATGAAGTTTGTGTTAAGTGATATCGTTATATTTTTTTGAGTACAACATCTAATTTTTCTGCCTGGATGATCCGACTGAAAAACTCTTTTAAATCAAAATACTCTTCCGGCATAAACAAGGGTTTGTTTAATTGTGTTGCAGATTCGATGATCAGAACATCCGGTGTTGTATTATTGATTTTGAAAATATATCGGGCCGCACGTTCAGGAAGAGCCATACTGATGTTTTTTAACTTTCCTTCCGTTGGATATGCATAGCCTTTTGGCAGTTTGATTTCAATGTAGCACTCTTCTTGGACTAAAGAACCAAAGTCGATCGGATAATTCCGCTCCGTAAGGTTGAAGGGATTCTTGGACATTTTTGTGTCAATATAAGGATTGAATAGAAGTTGTTCATTTTGCAGGGTTGCAAAATTCTTAATCTCAATTTCAAACTCCTCCGTTAGCGGTTTATCAAGGGATTCCCGATTCGATACTTTAAAACTATTGATTTTGATGCGATTGTTTTCTTCATCTATTTTTTCGTAGAATTCTTCTTCAGAATTACTTCCTTGAAGGCGCTCACGCATTTTGGAAGCACCGTAACCGTTACGTGAGGTAATCCATTTTCCTTTTAATGCACCATCTTCCGACAGTTCACCGTAGAAGAAGTTACTGTAAGTAGAGGCAAGATTTGCCTCGAGCTTTACCCAGTCAGATTCGCCTTCCAGAGGAATTGATCTTCCCTGAAAGTTGACACATTTCATTGGAATATTTCCAAACATCTCATAGGGAGAGGTCGCATCCAGCAGGTAGTAGTTTTCACCTATTTTTACCTGGGCAATGACATGGTTGAACTCTGATATCGCTGGTGCATAGAGCCCTGCATAGCCATTCTCACGTGTCGATAAAATAACAGGGATGGCATCTAGTTTCGCATAACGTAAGGCATTGACCAGTCCAAGGTTAATATCGGCGCTATTGCCTGTTCTTTTTTCGATGGCTTCTTTGATATTTTTTGCGTAGATCGAATGGCGGTTATTCCATTTTATTTGTTTCTGGAAGTAGGTATACAGTCGTACCGCTTTCTCCAGGTCATCTTTTGAATCCTGCAATACCGGTTCAATGAACTCTTTCAATGCCGTTTTTCGCTTTACCTGTCCACCAAAACTTTCGTCCTGTACGAGTTTATCTCTGACATTTTCCCACGTGAGCGAAAAGTCTTTTGTCGGTCCCATTGGAATGCTATACCGACCAAGCTCAAAGAAAATGATTGACCTAAAATTTTTGGAAGAGGTCATGTAATCTTCGGTATGGAAAGCCGGAATATTTTCCATGGTATAGGTGGTTTTATTGCCTAAGACTTCTCCAACTTGAGAATCCAGGCCTGTGTTGTAATTTTCTACCTTCCGGTCACTGACGGCTAATCCCCCCTTTAAATTGGCTTTGTAATGAAAAACTTCGGGAATACGCGTGACGTATTGGCTATAAATTTTTGGGAGATCTTCCTGAAATTCCCAGGCATTTAAGTTAAAAATAAATGGCGATTCTGTGCGGTAGCGGTATTCAATAATTGTACCTTCTTGGACCTGCGGAATGGCCGCTTTCGTTACCGCATAGTTTTCTGAGGCGTTTTCGTTAAAAATATTCGCTTTCGTCATCTCTGTTTCTACAACCTTATCTCCGACGAGGTGATAGGACGCTCCCTTGATGTCCATAAGGACTTCCCGGTCGTTGCCGCTTTTATATAAAGGGATACTGAAATTAGCGTAATTATAAGCTTCCTTATTTAATATTTTAATGCGGACGTGTCTGAAAAATTGAACAACCGGACCTTTGTTTTTATCATAACTTACTTCGGCTGATCCATATTCGCGTAAGACAAAGGCATTTGCTGCTGTATCTATTTTGTCAACAGTAATGGCAAAATCTTCCTTTTTTATTTTACCGAACGAAAAATCTTGCGCTTGTAGGTATACACCACTAAGCAGGAGGAGGCCAGTGAAAAAACTTTTCATAAAAAATGACTGTATGGTTAAGAATTATAACACTAAAGTATGAAATAATTTTAAATCCAAACCCTTATAAATTAAATTGGTTGAAAAGATAAATGGATCGATCAATTGCGATTGCTTATTTGTCCCGATAGCGAGATAAACTTGTGTTGTAATTAGATAGGATGTGCTCAGATCGCATCCTTACAAGGTGAATTCGAAGCTTAACGTGACATAGCGGTAGTCTTCCCCTTTCCATTTTGGTCCCGAAAGTAGAATCTCTTTGGCTTTGGCATCGAGGTAATCATTTGCACTTTGGAGAACGCTGATATTTGTTGGGAGTCCATCTTTATCGATATAGAAGCTTAAACGGACAGTGCCCTCATAACGGCTTTTAGCTGTTTTTTTCTTGATATAATTGTTGAACGATCTCCAGCCCCAGATAGGTTCGGCACTTTTTGACTTGCGTGAAGACATCGTTGTAACGACGACTTCATCAAGAGAGGCGCCGGAAGGTTGCATTTTGATCGTCGTATTTTTGCTGCGACGCATATTCAATGCGACAGAATTGTAGCCCAGAGCCATGATGTCGACGAGTGAATCCATTGTGCTGGGTTGGATGGTAGCTTGTCCCTGTGCGTCGGTATTCGTCGCAAACTTGCTATTGGGTTGAATGATTGTCACTCCCGAAATAGGTAAGCCTGTCTCTTTGTCCCGAATTGTAAGTTGTAGCGGGGTACCTTGTTGTTGTGGCATCGCAATACCCGGAGCTCTGCCTGCAAGGGTATTGTTTAAACTTGATGTTCCCCGAATCATAATGGTTTGGGAAGCATCTTTTTTCTTTGCCATTGGTGCATAACCGATAACAATTGTACTGTCTGCAGGTCTTAATCCAAATACAGGGCGATCATTATTGAGACCTTCCTTTATTTCTTCCAATGATTTTACACGCAGGGATGGTTCCCGGGATAAAACGGTCACCTCTTCGAGTGGATGCTGTTCATGAAGCCGCGTTCGGTTATTATCGGCTAATTGTGGCAAATGATCTTGAGATCCTATTTTTGATGCAATATCATCTGAAGGAATGATAGAATCTGCTGCTGTAACCTTTGTTTTGGGTTTTTCCTGCGTAATACTTACTTCGGCGGTACGCCTCGCTTCGGATGAATTTTTGTCCTGTTGACGGTAAAGGAGGAGACCAATCCCCAATACGATCACTGCCGCTGCGGCGATGGCAAGTCTCTTCCAATCAAAGACCTTTATTTTAGCGGTATTATCTTTCTGAACACGTTGTGCAATTTGGTTGTTGATTGTTGTAAGTACGGTTTTATTCTGATCCATCTCCATACCCATAAGAATATCGGCCAGCATGGGGTCACGCTGTGCCTCACGTTCAAGCGCGTACATCTCCGTAGGAGATAATTCGCCGTTGACGTATTTCTTTAAGTATGCTATGTCGTAATTACTGTTGCTCATTCCAAGCCTCCATGCAATTTTTTAAATTCCGTTTCCCATTCTGTATATAGCTCTTTATTTCGTTCAAGCTATAACCGGTAGATTCGCTAATCTCTTTGTAACATTTTTCCTCTAAGAAGAAGAGTCTGACCGACTGCTGCTGTTTGTCTGGCAACTTTTCCAGACAGCCTTCCATGGCTGTTAGCTGTTCTTCTTTTTCATCATATTGTTCATACTGATGCACGTCTCCTGGAAATTTCACAAATTCATCCAAAGAAATTTGAGATTTGTTCTTTTGAGACCTTAAATACATCAGACAATGGTTCTTGCTTAGTACATAAAGCCATCTTGGGAAGTCCTTGATTTCTTGCTTGTTGACTTTATATATTAATTCTTCAAAGATATTCATGACAGCATCTTTGCTCAATTCGGAATCTTGGAGATACCGTAAACAAACATAGTATACCATCTCGGTATGTCGCTGGTATAGATCTCCCAATACCTGGAGCTCCATGGATTCCTGGTAGTGCAGCAAGAGCTCGTGGTCTTGTGCAGTATCTATTTTTGACGACTTGAATGCGAACATTTTATTGGCTAAAAATATTTTTTTTTTCTGGTTTATGGAAATTTAATATTTGTGGCATCCCTTGGCAAAAATGTAAAGATATGAGAGCAATACTTTTTGTAATAGGCTTGTTGCTATCCTTAGGTGGACATGCCAAGCAGGGATATGAGGTCAGCGGTAAGGTTGTCGATGCGAATACAGGGACTGCCCTTGCGGGCGTACAGGTGAGCAATGTTGCTACAAAAGCGCTCGTGCAGACCGACGATAAGGGAAACTATCGTATTCAAGTCCTTGACGGTAAAAATACCTTGATTTTTAGTTATATCGGATATCTTGAGCAACGGATAGCGGTCAATCATCGGACAACGATTGATGTGGCCTTGGCGCAACAAAACACCACACTGGATGAAGTTGTGGTGACCGGATCTGAGCGCAGGGCGAAGCGTCAGACGGCGTCGGTGATGAATGTTAATGCAGCTTTGTCAGGGCAAGTATCGGGTCTGTATATTCGAGGGACGGGTTATGTGCCTAATCAGAACCTAGAATCTTATCAAAAAATAAAGGAAAACAAGTTTATCAATCCACGAAAAGAACCTTTATCAACGTTGGCGGCCGATGTTGATGCTGCTTCCTATAGTAACGTACGTCGTTTTATCAATTCAGGAACACTACCTGAAAAAGATGCGGTACGGGTTGAAGAGATGATCAATTACTTTCAGTATCAAGTGGCCGGACCTAAGAATGGCGAACCTGTAAATATCGTCACCGAATTGACCAAGGCACCCTGGAATACTACACATCAGCTCATGCGCGTAACATTAAAGGCGAAAGATATACCGACGGCGAATCTTAAAGCTTCCAATCTGGTGTTTTTGATCGATGTGTCGGGATCAATGATGGGACCGGGGCGTCTGCCTTTGGTGAAAGCTTCGCTGAAGATGTTGGTTGATCAACTACGTGCTGTAGACCATGTTGCCATTGTGACCTATGCTGGATCGGCAGGGGTAAAACTGGAGAGTACGCCCGGTGATGAAAAGATGAAAATTAAATCGGCTATTGAGGAGCTGGAAGCCGGTGGAAGTACGGCTGGAGCTGCAGGAATTAAGAAGGCTTACGAAATTGCGAAGCAACAATTTATCAAAGGTGGAAACAACCGGATTATTTTGGCTAGTGACGGCGATTTCAATGTTGGGGAAAGCAGTGACGAATCGATGGAAGAGCTGATTGCCAAAGAAAGTAAATCGGGGGTTTTCCTCACAGTATTGGGGTATGGCATGGGGAATCTGAAGGACAGTAAGATGGAAATCCTTGCAGACAAAGGGCATGGGAATTATGCGTATATCGACAACATTTCTGAAGCACGAAAAGCGATGGTGACCGAATTCGGGGGAACCTTGTTTACCGTTGCGAAAGATGTCAAGATCCAGGTCGAATTTAATCCCAGTTATGTGCAGGCATACCGTTTAGTGGGGTACGAAAACCGCTTGTTGGAAGCTGAAGATTTCAATGACGATCAAAAGATGGGTGGTGATATGGGGGTAGGTCATGTGGTGACAGCCCTATATGAAATTGTACCGGTCGGTGTGGAGTCTGGGATGGTCGGAACGGTAGATCCCTTAAAATATCAACAACAAGCGGATCAGGTAGCTGAGCGGAGAAATGCTGAACTGGCAACCGTGAAATTTCGGTATAAGGAGCCCGAAGGGGAGAAAAGCAAGTTGCAACAAAAGGTGATAGGAACTACTGTTACGGAATTGAATCGCGTGAGTGAAGATTTACAGTTCGCCACTGCGGTAGCGGAACTTGGTCTATTACTTCGTGATTCTGATTTTAAGCAAAAGGCCAGTTTTGATCAGCTCATCGCGCGCGCAAAAGCTTCCAAAGGCAAAGA
Organism: Sphingobacterium sp. UBA2480; assembly: GCF_002341965.1. Lineage (NCBI taxonomy): Bacteria > Pseudomonadati > Bacteroidota > Sphingobacteriia > Sphingobacteriales > Sphingobacteriaceae > Sphingobacterium > Sphingobacterium sp. UBA2480. Next base: position 199,296 of record NZ_DDPA01000006.1, read on the forward strand.
TGAGGAAGGTTATCGTGCTGAATTTATCCGTATGGCAGAGAATGCACGGGATTTATCGAGATCGAAAGAATAACTAAAAATGGCTAAAGATGAATTTTTCAGTAGCAGCAATCGAAATGCGGCTACTGGAAATAAGTTTAGTTTGTGGGGCAATAGGTAAAAAAGTAAATAAAATCTATATTTTTAGTTCATCAATAAAAGGAACGTATTTTGCTTCTGCTGATTTGCGCTATGTGATATTTGGTGAGTAAGTGCAATCTGAGCGATGTGTTGTTATAGTATATGGAAATAAAAAATGTTAGATAAATGAAGAATTTTTTCTTGTGCTTTCTTTTGGCTATTGGTATTACAGTGCCATCGGTAGCCCAAAATGCGAGCTTGAATAAACAGCAGACCATGGCTTATATTAATAAGCTATATAAGGTAGCTTACCGTTATAAGGATACGAAAATTGACACGGTAACGGTAGATGGGAAGGTGTTAACAGTCTTTCTTTCCAGTGGCCAGCATTTTAGAAGTGATATTGCCAAATCAGATGTACTTGTCATTGCAAGAGTAAAATCCGGTTATCAAATTCGATTTAAGTCTTCGCCAAGCACGGATGAAATTTTATGGGCGATCCAAACGGAAGAAGATGCTAAACGTCTGAAAAATGCATTGGAGCATTTGGTTAAAATCGTAAAGACCGAAAAAAAGACAGATCCTTTTGGAAGTTAAATCGTAATGGGGGATCCGTTGGGTAATAGAATGTTCGGCAAGGTATGAGCTTGCCGAACTGAATAGAGAAAGTAGTAGGACTTGCACATGGATATGTGTTGAGGATTGCTGAGGGGGTAACCAAATGCCTACTAGATATAAAGACGATTGGCTTCATGGCCGAAATTGATGTGGCTGTTGAAACCATCGATTGTAAATCATATCGCTTATACGAAGTAAGCATATTAACATGAATTCGGTGTTAAAATGTTGTTATCTTATTGTGATTAAGCGTGTTGTGTGTTTGTTTTTGAATTATTTTATTTCTCCTGTTGATGAATTTAATTCCCGGGGGGACCTTAATCCTCTTTCTAGGTTTATATTTCCGAGATAGCTGCTATTCATGCTCCGATTAGTTCCGTCAGCTGCAACAAAACCTAGATATAGATGATATGTATCACTTTGGGTTAGTTTCGGTATTTGAATAGATTCTCGCAAATCCATAATGTAATTTTGAAGTAAAACACCTTGTGAAGCGTTTATTGGATTTTCAGGAATGAGGAGTACCAAGGTTCGGAAATCTGTCAGATCCTCGTACAAGAGTTTTTCGGTGTTTTTTAGTTCCCAAGTGATATGGATAGTTTCGTTCAACAATTGAAATGTTGCCCCTGTAATCTCTTCGTCCAAACCTCGGCTTATGGCAATCTTTTCATAATCGATATGAAAACCTTCATCGTCTTGTTGCATGGCATGGTGAAGGTTATAGGACATCGCTGCATTAAATGCTGTCATATTTTTGGCGGAGGTTGAGAAGCCGAGCCGTATGACTCTCGTGTAAGGACTTAAGAATTGTTGCATAAGTCCAAATTTGTTTCGGTTGTTCACTTCCTTTTCAGAAAGTGCTCTTTTTTTATTCACCCTCGGAAGAGACCTGACATAATTGATCTCTTTCCATTTACAAAAAACAACTGCCCCCACTTTGCCCGAGGGAGGACCATTTACACCCTGTGTTACATTTGCCATAGTATTAAATTAAATGTGTAGGGGTACTAACACACAACGAATAGATAAGTTTAGTTTAATCTGTTAAATAATTGTAAATAAGGTGTTACGTAATAGGGAGTTAATAGGTAGTTAAGCCGGCTTCATCCGAATGAGGTCCCTATAAGGTCCCTATAAAGTCCCTACCAAATCCCTTTAAGTGCATTATTTTTTTTGGGTGAAATCGCTTATTGATGAGGTGTTGGTAAATTGGTGTTTGCGAAAAAAAAACTTATTTTTACCAATTAAATCACATCGAATTTGACACATCAGGAAAAGTCGAGCCAGATTAGGAGGGAAATAAATCTTTCCTACCAGCAGCTTAAAGGAATGTATCCCATCTTAAAAAGTCAGAACAGTATCGGAATGGCTCTATTCGCACTGGCGATCCTGGCAATTGTCGTTGTATCGATAGCTTGGTTTCGCGCTGTTGTTCCAACTTGGCTTATGATTGTCAGTAATGCGTTTTTTATGGGCGTGTTGCATGAAATAGAGCATGATCTGATTCATTGGCTTTATTTTAAAAGACAAAAGGCAATTCATCATTTTATGCTTTTTAGTGTATGGATATTACGTCCATTGACGGTAAATCCTTGGATACGCAGGACCTTGCATCATCATCATCATAAGTTTTCGGGTACATTACATGATGTTGAGGAACGCAGTGTTACGAATGGCGAGCAGTGGTCGATCAAACGTCTGTTAACAACTCCCGATGTTGTGTTGGGTGGGCTCTTTCGACTGCATCGCATGTTTAACGATATGGACAGCGAGGTGAAAAATGGAAATCTAAAGTTGGAGACTTCTTCAAAACTAAAACGGATTATGTTTTTGAGCATTGTTCCAGTGACGATTTTTGCACATGTGATTTTATATTTCTTTTTTGCAGACCTGTTATTTGGTTGGTTAAGTGAGTTTTTTGAGTTAGATTTGAGTTTTCCACACTATGTTAATAACATGTTGATAAGTCTGCATGGGATCATTTATGTTATTCTATTGCCAAACTTATTACGTCAGTTTTGTTTGCATTTTATTACATCAAACATGCATTATTTTGGTGATGTTGAAGCTGGAAATGTTATTGAGCAGACACAAGTATTGACAGTTTGGTGGACTTTTCCGATGCAATTGTTTTGTTTCTTTTTCGGTTGGACACATAGCATCCATCATTTTGTCGTCAATGAGACATTTTACGTACGTCATATTGGGCGCAAGAAGGCACAAGAAATTTTGCGCAAGTATGGGGTTCGTTTTAATGATTTGGGAACGTTTAGAAGGGCAAACCGTTTTCGTGAACTTTCCAACAAAGAAGTTTAGTCATTTTTATTTACCTTTTTTTTACGATAGGTTTTATAGTTACCATGCTGCTGATAGACGAGGGCTCCCTCTTCACAATAGTTGGTTAGATAAACAGAGAATTTGTTGCTTTGGCTCTTGTCAATACCCAATTGGACCAACACTTCCGAAACACGTCGTGCTGCGTGGAAAAAATCCGAATGATAGACGAGGTCATCCAGTTTTTTGCTTAGCGTGATTCTTTCCTGCGCATCAGGAGGTAGGGAATAGGGCGAATTAAAAACAATATCATGCTGAAAAAATACCGTCGGTTGGATTTCCAGGCTGCGGCATAAAGTTAAAAAGTTTGTGAGCGTTAAGTCTTTTCCCTTTTCTATACCATTGAGTGTTCCTGTTGAAATGCCTGTTAGATGGGATAGATCCCGTAGTGAATAATAAAGATCATTTCGTTTCGCGCGAAAGCGTAAACCAATTGTTTCCAGTAATGCTTTGTCTTCATCCGTCATACAACGAATTGAATGACAATTTGCGCAAAATATAGTTCATTATTTTGTTTAAAAATTTGTATTTATTATTTTTTCTTTTATATTTGTTATAACAGATGATTTAATCGGTACTGAGATTTGTTTAGTAAATAGACCCTACGTCACCGTCCTGTGTAAACCAATATAAAAAGTTATTTTCTAGTAGCACACAGGCGAATGAAAAACGAAATTATTTAAGCAGATATTGTCGATTTACCTGGCTTCGGTTTCCAAGAATCCGTCAAGTTCCACCGGAGCCGTGGTAAATTGTCGAGTACGTCGGCACAATGACCGAAATTTTGGTCAGATTCTACCAGATTGTGTATGACGACAAAAGTCGACTTGCCCGGCTTCGGTTTCCAAGAATCCGTCAAGTTCCGCCGGAGCTGTGGTGAGTTGCATGGTTGCGGCTATTCGCCTGTTATTGTCCACTCATAAAATAATAAATCAGATAAAACACAATCAACACACATACTGCAATAATAAGTGTACGTTTGAGATTTCGACCGGCAGGTTCATCATCTTTTTCCTCAACGGCAACATCAGGTAGTTTCTCTTCCTGTTTTTGATCGCTATGTTCGGGGGTTTCATATTTATTTTCCATCACTCAACTTGTTTGTTATTGTAAATAGAACAGTTGCAAATTGTAAATCGTTGAGTTGGGTATATTTTTATTCCTATAAAAAAGCATGTTATGGAGCGCTGAGCACGCGACGTGAATAAATAAAACGGTAAAGCATTGTGTTTTTTCGAGTATTTGCATACATTGCGGCTATAATTAACGCGACAAACCTAAACAACCTGTAAACCTGCGTTTACAAATAATTTTGCGTTAAACGAAGTCTGTAATAAATAATTGAGCACTAAATGAAAAGAAGAACTCTTATCGGAACATTGGTAGCTGGATGTATGATGTTGGCTGTTAGTCCAACATTTGCACAACAGAAAGCTGCAAAAAAGGAAATTGGTCTACAGTTATATTCTGTACGTGAAGAAATCGGTAAAAACGCCAATTTCGACCAGATTCTGCAAAAGATCTCAGCATTGGGTTATACAGGAGTGGAAGCTGCTGGATACAAAGATGGTAAATTATATAACTTGAGCCCACAAGAGTTTAAGGCAAAAGTTGAAAAAGCTGGAATGAAGGTGATTTCATCACATGCAACGAAAACGCTATCAGAGAAAGAGTTAAGCTCTGGAGATTTTACAGAATCCCTAAAATGGTGGGACGAATGTATTGCTACGCACAAAGCAGCGGGAATGAAATACATCGTCACGCCTTGGATGGATGTACCTAAAACACTTAAGGATCTGGAAACGCAATGTCGCTACCTGGATGCTGTGGGTGCGAAATGCCGTCAGCAAGGAATCATTTACGGATACCACAACCACTCGCATGAGTTTAGAAAAGTGGAAGATAAAGTGATGTACGATTATATGTTAGAGCATACAAATCCTGAACATGTATTCTTCGAGATGGACGTCTATTGGGCGGTCATGGGGCAAGTTAGTCCGGTTGATTACTTCAATAAATATGCGGGCAGATTCAAGGCTTTGCACATTAAGGACCACCGCGAAATTGGCCAAAGTGGTATGGTCGGTTTCGATGCAATTTTTAACAATTCAAAAGTTGCTGGCCTGCAATATATTTTTGTTGAGCTGGAAGAAACACGTAACGATATTTATACCGGTTTACAACAAAGTATCGATTATCTGAAAAAAGCATCTTTTGTAAAGGCTAGCTACTTAAAATAGCCAAAAATCGGGAGAAAATTGACCCAGTTGAGACAATTCTCCGTTTGATAGATTTATTATTTTTCGTTAACTTGAATGTAATAAAAAGGGATTTTTTATTGAATTAAATTAGACCATATGAAACGGATTATTGTTGCCACAGACTATGCTGAAGAGGCCGAACATGCCTTAAAGTTTATTATGGAAGTTTTTGCAGGAAAAGAATACGAGCTCGTTTTATTTTCTCTTCAAAATCCTTCCATTCATGCAATGAACGCTCGACTTTCTCCCGATTCTATGTTCAAGATTTTTGAACATCAAAGTAAGGTTTTACGACGTAAAGCCGAGGCGATTACGGCCGAAAGTGGTGTTTTGACTATTCCTTATCTTGCGGCAGGTTTGTTTTATGACCAGATGACAAAATGCATCCAGGAGACGAATGCGGATTTGTTGGTGATGGGAATGGCCAAACGTTCCTTTGATCAGGACATGCTGGGGAATACCACCACGGCAGCAATCAGTAAGTTAAAAATACCTATCCTTTCCGTTCCGCTGGGCGCAAAATTTACGGGTCTGGAGCATATTCTTTTTGCCTGTGATATTGTTCGTGGTGTACAAAAGGAAATTCTTGAAAAAGTCAAGGATTTTGCCGCTGAATTTGGTGCGGTACTGGAGGTTCTCAATATTCGAAAAACTGTTGAGCAGCTGAATGAGGAAAAAGGAAAAGAAACACGTGAAACCATCAACGATGTGATGGGAATCGTAAGTTATTACTACAAAAATGTAACCTCCAATGAGGTTGTAAAAGCGATCCGGGACGAAGTAAAAGAGAGCAGTACGGATCTGCTGGTCATGATCCCCTATAAGTACGGTTTTTGGAGCTCATTGACCCACCGGAGTAAAACACGGATGATGGCATCGGGTCTGGATGTTCCTTTACTGACCATCTCGATCTAATTTTTTTTATTATAAAAGCCCAGGTGAACTGAGATCAGCTGGGCTTTATCTTGATTGTACTTATTGAAATAGGAGGAGTATCCTATCCCAAATTTGCTGGTAGGCTTTATTGTCCCGGACGATCCCCTTATCTTCATCATAATAATTAGGTGCATCAAAGCTCCCGCCTTTACGCCTCTCTATTGAAAATATATTTAAAACTATTTTTGCTCTTTTAGCTTGTAAAGGGCTGATCAGGAAGTTGAAAATTAATTTTTCTCCTTCTTTATTGCTTAGGAGATTATTGTTTTCGAGATACGTACTAGTTTGAATAAATCCCGAAGGTCGATCGAGCTGTGCAATAAAATAACCGCCATCCTGAAGCACTTGAATTATCTTGCTGTATGCTGAATCACTTGTGATCGGGATAGTTTTGGTGCGCTCTGGATTTTGTGCCAACAGGGGGCTGGAAAAGAAGAATACATAAGCAATCAGCATCAAGGAGAATTGGATAAAATGTTTCATATTGCCGAATTAAAGATCTTATCTAATGAATACTGTAATTTAACAATTTTATTTTTGATGACGGGTAATTAGATTGTCACGCTGTTATTTAATTCGTATACCTAATATTTTTAGACTACGTTCTTCCTGATCCAAGGTTGCTATATTGGGTAAGTTGGCCCATTCCTTGAAACCCATCTTTTCAAATAATGCGATACTAGGCAAGTTGTGTGCAAAGATAAATCCCAATAAGGTATGTACGCCTAAACCTGGGGCTTTATCAATGCAGTACTGGAGAATCTGTTTACCCAGGCCCCGGCCGCGTTGCTGTTCGTCCAAATAGATACTAATTTCTACTGTTGCATTATAAGCTGGACGACCATAGAAAGATTGAAAACTTACCCAGCCAAGTACCTGGCTATTTACATCTTCTATCATCCACAGGGGTCTTTTCGAAGCGTTGTGTTCGTCAAACCATTTTTGTCTACTGGCGACAGATACTGGACTAGTGTCTGCTGTGACCATGCGAGAGGCTATGGTAGAATTGTATATTTCTACGATGCGTGGTAAATCTTGTTGCGTGGCGTCACGAAATTTTAATTGATTCATGGTTTGTACTGTTTATTTGTTGTTTGGACGACGCTGATATTCTGTCCGAAGATAGCTTGTGTTGCGAAGAACAAGCAGATAAAAAGAATGAATTTCATGTAGATCGGCTGTATCGTAAATTTGTTTTTGTCAAACTTAGATAAATTGCTTTTTATATGCAATACAATACAGATCATAAAAGTAACAATTCGAGCATGTATGACATTTCTTTTTGTGCGTTGACTGGCTTGTAAGTTGTCGTTTATAAGGATCACTGCAGTAAAGCACACGATTTCTGTGTTTTATGAGTAAAATTTACACTAATTTGAACAAATATTTCACTATATAGTGTTATTTTTTTCTCATCTTAGATTATTCAAAGATATCTCATTAGCGTTACTGATGATAAATCTTAGCGAAATAGCCTGTCTTTTCGTTTCGTTATACAGGAATTTTTCTATGCGGGAATTTTTCACCAGGTTCCGGTCGCCATAAAATCACTAAAAAATTATCAAAGAAGGATCCAGGAAAGAGATGGGCTAAGCAGCTACGCTGATAGCTACTTTTTGAACACAACGAATCAATTATGAACGCATTGCAAGCTGTACCTACAATCCGAATCCGTTCAATGGATGTTATGCGTGGTCTTACGCTATTCCTGATGTTATTTGTTAATGACCTGTTTATTCCAGCTGTGCCTAAATGGTTGGTTCATACAGAAGCAGATGAGGACGGAATGGGTTGGCGGACTGGGTTTTCCCGGGATTTCTTTTTATGGTTGGAGTGGCTGTTCCTTATGCTGTGGCAGCCCGGGAAAAGTTAGGATCGTCGACAACGGTTATTTTTGTTCATATGCTGATCAGAACATTAAGTTTATTGCTTATTGGGGTATTGATATTGAATGGTTCGCGAGTTGATCCACAGCTGACGGGAATGTCGCATTTGTTGTGGTTGGGACTGCTGTATGTATTCGTTTTTCTGATTTGGAATCATTATCCGAAAGATTCTACCTATCCGCACTTTTTTAAGGGGATGCGTCTTGTTGGTGTAGTGGGTATTATTTATCTCGTATACATGTTTAAAGCCTCTGATGGAAAGGGGCTGGAAGTAGGATGGTGGGGGATTTTAGGGCTGATTGGATGGGGATATTTTGCCGCGGCTTCTATTTTCTTGTTGAGTCGGGGTAGGATAATCGTTGTTGTATGTGGCTGGCTGATATTTTTTCTGCTCAATATTTTGGCTCACACCGAATTAAAAATTGAACTTTCTGGCATTGGACGGTATCTGCATGTCCTATTATCCGGTAATATACCCTGTATTGTGTTAGCCGGAACACTTGTGGGAATGCTTATGAAACGATATGCGGCAACGCCGCGCATCTTGTTGCGTATCTTGTTTCTCCTTGCCACGATCTGGCTGGCTATGGGTTTTGTTTTGCGTTTTTGGTTTATTTTATCCAAAATCCATGGTACGCCGAGTTGGGCATTGGTTTGTTGCGGGATTAGCGTATTGCTTTTGATACCGCTTTATTATTTCATAGACGTGAAAGGCTACCAGCGGGGTATGCGGGTTTTTGAGGAGGCTGGAAAGAACTCATTAACGACCTATCTTGCTCCCGATCTAATCTACTTTATCTGCTGGGGTTTTCATCTTCCCCTGTTCTTCTATAAACAATCGGAGTATATGGGCTTAGCTATTGCCGGTTCATTGCTTTGGGCTTTTGCGATGTTGTGGTATGCGATCTTGCTGAAGAAGCTACCTATTTATCTGAAACTGTAGGTCCCCCATAAGCATCGAATGCGCATACTTTAACGATCATATTTTAGGACAATCAATATCATCTTGAAACAAAATAAAAAGCTATTATGGAATCTAAATTGAAATCAATACTTAGCCAGACCTTCACTGTTCTGTTATTGACTTTATTATTGTACCCTAGTGTAAGTCGTGCGCGAACAAAAAACAACAAAGTTGTTATCGCCTATGTCACTTCCTGGTCTAAAGTGATGCCTGATCCGACCTATCTGACGCATATCAATTATGCCTTTGCACATGTCAACGATAGCTTTGACGGCCTGCGTATAGATAATGAATCTAGATTGAAAGCTATTACGGATCTTAAGAAAGCACATCCACATCTAAAGGTATTGTTGTCCGTTGGCGGCTGGGGAAGCGGCCGGTTTAGCGAAATGGCAGCTGATGAAATGAATCGGCAGAAGTTTGCCAAAGACTGCTTGCGTGTGGTGCGGGAGTTTAATCTTGATGGTATTGACATCGACTGGGAATATCCAACGAATTCTTCTCCCGGGATTTCGTCTTCTTTAGCCGATACGGAAAATTTCACCTTGCTCATGCACGATATTCGCAGGGCTATTGGTAAGAAAAGACTGTTGACCTTGGCTTCGGTTGCGAACGGTAAGTATATCGCCTTTGATAAGATTAGAAAAGAGGTGGATTTTGTGAATATCATGACTTATGATTCGGGGCACCCGCCGTACCATCATGCGAGTTTGCATCGTTCCGCTATGTCGGGTGGTACAACCTGTGTGGAGGCTGTAAAGGCGCATGTCGAAGGCGGTATGCCTGTGGAAAAATTGGTGCTGGGAATTCCATTCTATGGCCGGGGCAATAAAACTGATGTCAAAGGTTTTATAGATTATAAAGATCTGCTTGCCTTGCAGGGCTTTGAGCAGAAATGGGACGATGAAGCTAAAGCGCATTATCTTGTCAACGATAAAGGTGATTTTGTACTAACTTATGAAACGCCAGAGTCGATTGCACTTAAATGCGATTACGTACATAGGACGGGGCTGCTCGGTGCGATGTATTGGGAATACGCGGGAGATACAACAGGTGGTGTCTTACGGGATGCAGTCTACAAAGGTATTATGCAATAAACAACAAAGCCGAACTTTAAGTTCGGCTTTGTTGTTTGTGGAGCTGGAGAGATTCGAACTCTCGTCCAGTCATGGTACTGTATACGCTTTCTACATGTTTAGCTTCTCTTTAATTGTCGAGCGAGGGAAGGTGAGTCGCCTACCTATACCGTACGCCGTAGTTGCTGTTTCTCACAAGTGCTTAGCAACATCACACTTGCCAGTTCTATTGTTCGATGCCCCGAATGTTAAACCAAAGAACAGGATCTAACGGGACAAATAGCTATGTTAAGTCTAACTTAAGCAGCTAAGGCGTAGTTTTCTTCGCCAGTTATAATTCTGAAAGTTCAGATTAAAGTGCTCTACTAACAACGCACTACATGCTTACATAACCGTCTCCATCCTGTCAATTCCGGTCAACCCCAATTATGTCCTACAAAGGTACTATTTTTTTGCTAAATGGGCAAGATATACGCGATTCTTGTTTAATGTCCTGGTTTTGAATGGAAAACAAATGACGCTTTTATAAAATTACTTAGGATCAGGTATGGCCAGTATAAAACCTATGGAATTCGTGCAATATTAATGTTGCTTGCAATTATACAGTGCGAAATAAAAGTTATTTGATCGGCTGAATGCTCGGTATTTTCACAGGGACTTTGATAGGCAAGGAAGTTCTTGGTATACCTATGTTTCCAATAAAAAAGCTGGATTTTACATCCAGCTTTTTTATAATTTAATCAATCCAGTTATTTGATCAATCCAGCTCTTTTCAATAAGGGTTCTACCGAAGGCTCCTGTCCGCGGAAGCGTTTGTATAGCACCATTGGATGTTCGGTTCCACCTTTTGAAAGGATATTATCCTTGAATTTAGTCGCGATTTCCTTATTGAAAATACCGTTTTGTTTAAAGTAGTCAAATGCATCGGCATCCAGGACTTCGGCCCATTTATAGCTGTAATAGCCTGAAGAATAACCGCCATTGAAAATATGGGAGAAGGCCGTACTCATGGCATTTTCCTTGACATCGGGATAGAGTTTTGTTGAGGCAAACTGTTCGTCTTCGAATGCTTTCAGATCCGAGATCGAAGTTGGATCCTGTCCATGCCAGCCCATATCCAATAGCCCAAAGCTCAATTGGCGCATAGTCGCCATCCCCTCAAGAAAGGACGCGCTTTCGCGGATCTTTTCGACAAGTTCCATCGGGATCACTTCGCCAGTTTCATAGTGTTTGGCAAATAGCTCAAGGGCTTCTTTTTCATAGCACCAGTTTTCCATCACCTGACTCGGTAACTCGACAAAATCCCAATACACAGATGTTCCGGATAGTGTAGGATAAGTGCTGTCAGCGAGCATACCATGTAGGGCGTGTCCGAATTCGTGAAATAATGTTGTCACTTCCTGAAAGGTCAACAGCGAAGGTTTTGACGCTGTAGGACGCGTAAAATTGCAGACAATAGAGACATGAGGACGTTCTTGTTTACCATCTTGAATGTACTGTGGTTTGAAAGAGGTCATCCATGCCCCATTTCTCTTGCCCTTACGCGGGAAGAAATCGGCATAGAAGATAGCCACTAATTCACCATTGTCTTTACTGACTTCAAATGTTTGTACTTCTTCGTGGTAGGTATCTATTGTATCGACTTCTTTGAAGTTGATGCCAAACAAACGATGCGCTACTTCAAAAGCGCCTTGTAAGACATTTTCGAGTTTGAAATAAGGTTTGAGCTTTTCATCGTCCAGATTAAAGCGTTCTTGTTTCAGCTTTTCGGCATAATAGGCGCCATCCCATTTTTCCAGTTGGTCTATGCCATGTAAGTTTTTTGCAAATTGGGATAATTCTGCAAATTCTTTTACTGCTGCTGGTTTCGCTTTTCCCAGTAGGTCGTTTAGAAATTCCTTGACTTTGCCTGGGTCTTGTGCCATACGTTCGGCAAGGACAAAGTCGGCATGGGTAGCGTAGCCTAATAATTTGGCCCGTTCGAAGCGAAGTTTTACAATTTTAAGGACATTGTCCACGTTGTTGTGCTCGTTATCTTGAAATCCTTTGCGGCCTGCCGCGAGGGTAATTTCTTTGCGAAGTTCCCGATTGTCGGCATACGTGACAAAAGGAAGGTAGCTTGGAAAATCCAGGGTAAAAAGCCAGCCTTCTTTTTCGTTGGCTTTAGCCAGAGCATGTGCAGCTTCTATGGCACCCTCTGGAAGTCCGGCAAGATCTTTTTCGTCTGTTACCAACAGCTGGTAGGCATTGGTTTCGGCGAGGACGTTCTCGCCGAATTTCAATTTTAAAAGCGATAGCTCGGCATCTATTTCGCGGAGTTTTCCTTTTTGTTCATCATTCAAAAGAGCTCCGTTGCGTACAAAATCCTTATAGGATTTTTCCAATAGAGTCGTTTGTTCTGCCGTCAATGTCAGTTGATCTTTCTGATCGTATACAGCCTTAACTCGTTTGAAAAGATCGAAATTTAAGGTGATATCATTTCCTAAAGCAGATAATTTTGGGGCTACATCCTGTGCGATTTTTTCAAGATCGGCGTTGGTTTCAGCGGAATGAAGATTGAAAAAGATATTGGACAAGCGGTCTAGTGTTTGTCCTGAGTAAGACATCGCAGCGATCGTATTGTCGAACGTTGCCGTTTCGGGATTGTTGACGATTGCATCGACTTCATCTTTTGTCTGTTGAATAGCTTCATCAAATGCGGGAATATAATCTTCGTTTTTTATCTGTGAAAACGGAGCCGTGTCGTGCTGCGTTTTAAATTTCTCTGTTAAAATACTCATAGGAGTAAATGTAATAAATATTTATTTCAAGCGATAGCATCTACTTAAATTATGGAGCTGAGATGATATTTGACCGAATCGGCGTTTAAGCTGTGTCGAAAACGTATGGGGAATTGGCACTGCATAAAAAAAGAGCTCCTATGAGCTCTTTTTTTATATTGGGATAAGCGACTAGGCTAGTTTTCCTAATGCTTCCTTGATTCTTTTTAAAGCTTCGATCAAACTTTCATCTGAAGCTGCATAGGACAAACGGATGTAGTTGTCGTTACCGAATGAATCTCCACCTACAGTGGCTACGTGACCAACATTCAATAAGTACAATGCCAAATCAGATGAGTTTTTAATGACATTACCATCTTGGTCTTTTTTACCAAAGAACGAAGAGATTTCAGGGAAGAAATAGAATGCACCCTCTGGTAGATTTGTTCTTACACCTGGGATTTCACTCAATAGATCGTATACCAATTGGCGACGACGAGCGAAAGCTTCTTTCATTTTGTTGACAGATTCTAATCCTTGTTCATAAGCGACGATACCCGCACGTTGAGAAATTGAACAGGTACCTGAGGTTGTCTGTCCTTGTAATTTATCATTTGCGGCGGCAATGGTTTTGTTAGCAGCGATATAACCTAAACGCCATCCCGTCATTGCAAATGCTTTTGAAAAACCATTGATGATGATCACTCTATCTTTGATGCTTTCAAATTGTGCGATGGATTCGTGTTTGTCTACAAAGTTGATATGTTCGTAGATCTCATCGGATAGGATAAATACCTGCGGATGTTTTTCGAAAACTTCAGCTAATGCAGCCAATTCATCTTTGCTGTAAACTGTTCCAGTAGGGTTGTTTGGCGAAGAGAACATGAACAATTTGGTTTTTGGTGTAATTGCCGCTTCCAATTGTGCTGGTGTAATCTTAAAGTTATTGTCGATCTCTGTATTGATAAATACCGATTTTCCTTCTGCTAAAACGACCATTTCGGAGTATGATACCCAATAAGGTGTTGGGATAATTACCTCATCACCGGGGTTGATCAAAGTCAAAATTACATTAGACAGGGATTGTTTTGCACCTGTAGAAACAACAATTTGAGAGATATCATAATCTAAATTGTTTTCCGTCTTCAACTTGTTTACAATTGCCTGGCGCAATTCAGGGTATCCCGGTACCGGCGAATAACGCGTCCAGTTTTCATCTAGGGCTTTCTTCGCTGCATCCTTTACATGCTCAGGGGTGTTGAAATCAGGTTCACCTACGCTAAGGCTAATTACATTAACGCCTTTTGCTGCTAATTCGCGGCCCAACTTGGTCATTTTAAGTGTAGCCGATTCGGACAAATTATTTATCCTGTCTGATAAGTATGATGATGTGCTCATGGTAAGACAAAGATATTACATACGTTGCAAATAATCTTCTTTATTTTTGAGAATTTACAAAGAAAAGTAGCTCTTTTATTGGGCTTTTTTAACAAAAGGGCTATTGAAGCGATTTAGCACAGTTATTTAATTGATCCCCGACGTTGGATGTTCAAAACTAATCGTTCTGATTTGTCGTTATATCTTTACCTTTGCGCTCACAAAAATGTTGGCTAGTCCTCATTTCATCATTTGCTCATAAACGGTTTCATATAGAAGATAAGCATCATGTCAAGACAAAGAAGATTGGTTTTATTATCGCTTTTTACGGGAATAGGTCTGATGATTGTGAAGTTTTTTGCCTACTTCTTAACGGACTCCAGTGCAATCTTTACAGATGCGGCAGAGAGTATTGTTAATGTGATTGCTTCGGGTTTTGCATTTTATAGTATTTATCTTTCGGCACAGCCTAAGGATGAGAATCATCCTTACGGACATGGTAAAGTGGAGTTCTTTTCGGTGTTTTTGGAAGGTGGACTTATTTTCATCGCTGGAGCCATTATCTTAGCCAAGGCTTGTTACAATCTTTTCTTTCCTGCAGCGTTAACACACCTCGAACAAGGGATTTATCTGATTGGTATTACATCTGTGCTAAATTTTGCTGTCGGATTCTATATTATGAAGCGTGGGCGTGCATTGGGCTCCATTACCTTGGTGGCAGATGGAAAACATCTGCAGGTCGATGCCTATAGTACGGTCGGATTGATACTGGGGTTATTGTTGATGAAACTGACAGGTTTCCTGTGGATCGATGTAGTCATCTCCATTGTATTGGGGCTTTTTATTCTCTTCAATGGTTATAAGCTACTTCGCCAATCGATCGGTGGATTGATGGATGAATCGGATACAGCACTCGTGCAGGATGTTGTTGAAATCTTGGAGCGCAATCGGAAAGATGAATGGATTGATGTCCATAATCTTCGTGTGCAGCGTTATGGGAACGAACTTCATGTAGATTGCCATCTCACACTTCCCCGTTACCTTGACCTTACCCAGGTGCACGATGAAATTTCTGCTGTGGATAAGATTGTCAATAAGGAGATGTTGGTACGAACCGAATTTTTTGTTCATGCGGATCCTTGTCTTCCACAGTGCTGCCAGTATTGTCAGGTCGACAATTGCCCAATTCGTACGGAGCAATTTCGGGTAAGAATTTCTTGGGATACGGAAAATGTTACGCGGAATCAAAAACATTTTTTATATGCTATTGCCGAATAGGGAATACTGTTTCTTTCTCCTAATTAACAGGCATACGGTATCGTCTGATTTCTTCATGTATAGTAAACTAAAAAAAAGCTAGGTTATATAAATATATATAAAAAAAGGTATCTTTGCCTTTTAGCAAAAGAGTTTAAAAATCCTATATGAAGCACATTCGTAATTTCTGTATTATTGCGCATATTGACCATGGCAAAAGTACTTTGGCAGACCGCCTTTTAGAGTATACCAATACCATCAGTCAGCGTGAGGCACAGGCACAATTACTTGATAATATGGATTTGGAACGTGAACGTGGTATTACGATCAAGAGTCACGCCATCCAAATGAATTATAAAAGAGATGGTCAGGAATATATCTTGAACCTAATCGATACCCCGGGACACGTGGATTTTTCTTATGAGGTGTCGCGTTCAATTGCTGCCTGTGAGGGCGCTTTATTGATCGTTGATGCATCTCAAGGTATTCAGGCCCAAACGATTTCAAATTTATATCTGGCGTTGGAACATGATTTGGAAATTATCCCGATCCTCAACAAAATGGATCTTCCAGGTGCTATGCCAGAAGAAGTCAAAGATCAGATTGTGGATTTGATCGGTGGTGACCGTGATGCGATTATTCCTGCATCCGGTAAAACAGGTCTTGGGGTTCCGGATATTTTGGAAGCTATTGTAGACCGTATTCCACATCCTGTGGGTGATCCTGACGGACCTTTGCAAGCCTTGATTTTTGACTCTGTTTTCAACTCATTCCGTGGTATCATGGCTTATTTTAAAGTTGAAAATGGTGAAATCCGTAAAGGCGACCGCGTGAAATTTGTTGCCACTGGGAAAGAATATTTTGCCGATGAAATTGGGACGCTGAAGTTGAATCAAGTACCCAAAGAAGTCATTAAGACCGGTGATGTTGGTTATATTATCTCTGGAATTAAGGAGGCACGTGAAGTGAAAGTGGGGGATACCATTACGCATAAAGATCGTCCTTGTTCTGAGGCTATCCAAGGGTTTGAAGAGGTGAAACCGATGGTCTTTGCGGGTATTTATCCTGTAGATACGGAAGATTACGAGGAGTTGCGTGAATCTATGCACCGTTTGCAGCTGAACGATGCTTCTTTGGTGTTTGAACCAGAGTCGTCAGCAGCCCTGGGGTTCGGCTTCCGTTGTGGGTTCTTGGGTATGCTTCACATGGAGATTATTCAGGAGCGCCTCGAGCGCGAGTTTGATATGACGGTTATCACGACAGTTCCCAACGTATCTTATAAGGCCTATATGACCAAAGATAAAGAGGAAGTGATCGTACATAATCCTTCAGATCTACCAGATCCAAGTAAATTGGATTCAATCGAAGAGCCCTATATCAAAGCTAATATTATTACGAAATCGGATTTCGTAGGACCAATTATGTCTCTTTGTATCCAGAAACGTGGTACGATCATGAATCAGCATTATTTGACTTCAGATCGTGTTGAATTGGTTTTTGAAATGCCAATGGGAGAAATTGTATTTGACTTTTATGATAAGTTGAAAACAATCTCTAAAGGTTATGCTTCATTTGATTACCACCAGATTGGTTATCGCAAGTCAGACTTGGTCAAATTGGATATCCGATTGAACGATGAACCTGTAGATGCCCTGTCGTCGTTAATTCACAGAAGTAATGCCTATGATTTTGGTAAAAAGATCTGTGAAAAACTAAAAGAACTGTTACCACGTCAACAATTTGAAATTCGTATCCAAGCGTCAATCGGCGCAAAGATCATCGCACGTGAGACGATCTCCGCTTTACGTAAAGATGTTACGGCAAAATGTTATGGTGGTGACATCTCCCGGAAGCGTAAGCTTTTGGAGAAACAGAAGAAAGGTAAGAAACGCATGCGTCAGGTTGGGAATGTAGAGATTCCGCAATCTGCATTTATGGCGGTATTGAAATTAGATTAATCAAAATAACACTATAATAAAGGAGCTCTTGGGCTCCTTTTAAATACAATAAAATCTCCTAAACATGAATCTATTAGATGGTAAACTAGTTTCCGAAAAAATTAAAGAGCAAATTGCGTTAGATGCGGCTGAATTTACGACACAGACTGGCCGCAAACCTCATCTGGTTGCTATCCTTGTGGGGAATGATGGTGGTAGCGAAACCTATGTGGCCAGCAAAATGCGCAACTGTCAACTGGTCGGTTTTGAATCAACAAACATTCGTTATGATGAAAACATTACCGAGGATGAATTGATCGCTAAGGTCAAAGAAATCAATCAGGATGAGTCTATTGACGGTTTGATTGTTCAGCTGCCTTTACCAAAACATATTGATCCGGATAAAGTTACCGAAGCAATTGATTACCGCAAAGATGTGGATGGTTTCCACCCAATCAACCTCGGGCGCATGCAACGTAATCTTCCTTGTTTTATTCCAGCAACACCATATGGTATTATGCTGATGTTGGAATATTATAAGATCGATACTGCAGGCAAGCACGCCGTTGTGGTTGGAAGAAGCAATATCGTAGGATCGCCAATGAGTATCTTACTAGCACGTAATTCCAATCCAGGTAATTGTACAGTGACATTAACACATAGTCGTACAAAAGATCTTAAAACGGAGGTTCTGAGAGGCGACATCGTTGTTGCAGCAATTGGTAAGAAAAATTTTGTTACGGCCGACATGGTTAAAGACGGTGCAGTAGTGATCGATGTGGGTATCAATAGAGAAACTTCTACAGCAACGAAATCTGGTTTTAAGTTATATGGGGATGTTGATTTTGAAAATGTTGCTCCTAAGGCCTCGTGGATTACACCTGTACCAGGGGGCGTAGGTTTGATGACGATTGTTGGTTTATTGAAAAATACGCTCGAAGCTGCGAAAGGAACGATCTATCCAAAGCAATAATTTTGTCTATTTGGCATAGAAGTTGTAAATTGATGTATGCGCGCTCTGATGAGCCGTTGAAAACTACACTCATAAATCAATTTATAATGAAAAAAATTGCACTTTTAGCAGTCGTAGCAGGAGCATTGGTTATGTCTTCTTGCAACAATTCGGAGAAAAAAGACACTACAGCGACAGATTCGGCACAAACAGTCGGTGAGCATGTAGATGCGGCGATCGCAGATTTAAAAAATGCGGAAGAAAATGCACGTTTGAAAGCAGAACAAGCAAAAAAGGATCTGGATGAAGCTATCGCAAAAGGTGATAAAGCAGCTGAAGAAAAAGCTCGCGCTGCCTCTGAAGAAGCTAATACTGCCTGGGAAAAAACCAAGGCTGCGCTACGTAATGCCGGTGAGGATGTAAAAGAGGGATTGAAAGATGCAAAAGATGCGACAGTGGATGCAACGAACACGGCTGTTGATAAAACAAAGGATGCTGCAAAAGATGTCGCTGACGGTACGAAGAAAGTTGCAAATGATGTTGCGACTGGAACGAAAGAGGCCGCTAAAGATGTAAAAGATGCTTCCAAAAAAGTAGGTGACGATATTAGCCGGAAAGCAAAAAATGTAGGTGAAGCGTTAAAGAATTAGTCGACGTATTTCATTTTAAAGATAGGGAAGGTGGGCACTTTTTTGAGTGCCCACCTTTTTTATATCATATCGTTATCATATTGACTTCAATATGCTTATTGGTAATAATCCCATAACAATTTGGAGAGCTTACGGGTAAGTGCCTCTGCTTCATTTGTTTTACCCCAGCTTTTGTCCGTGTTGTTCTTGGTGAAAATACTGAAAACGTAATCTCCTTTCGGCGCATTGACCAAAATGACCTCATTGCGTACGTCATCTAAAGAGCCTGTTTTTGAAGCTGTTTTGATAGTGGAAGGGATTTGCGATAGCCCTCTCTCGTCATAGAACATGTTGCCCATAAAACGATACATCTGATCGGAAGATTTTGAGGACACAACTTTGCCTTGTCGGATTAGTGTGACCAAGTCGGCCATTTCTTTTGGTGTAGTCTGGCCCCAACCATATTTTTCCCAATCCGGTTTCCGCCCTTCTGTCTGCGAGTTGACACGTGTATGGGGCAGTTGAAGGCTACTCATTAATTGATTGATTGCGATACCTCCTCCTGCTAGCTTTTGATTCCAAATGCTGGTTACATTATCACTATACGATAGCATAAGTGCGACCAAGGTTTTCAGGTCAACCTGTGTACTATCCTTAAAGAACTGCATCAGTCCTGAGCCACCATAGCGTTGACTCGAACGGTAGAGTAGTTGCTGATCAAGTTGTAGTTCACCTTTTTCAATTTTATCAAAGATACCGACTAAAATGGGGATTTTGACAATGCTTGCTGTAGGGAAAATGCTGTCGCCCTGAATGTTGACTTCTTTATTTTTTTTAAGATGGTGTACATAAATGCCAACATCGCCTTGAAAACCCTGAATGAGCTGTTTTATCTGTGATTCGAGTTTTTTATCGGTAGCGGCTTTTTGTCCAAAGGACAGTAATGATAAGAATAGTAACGTAAATGATAGGAATATTTTGTGCATTGTGAAGTTATAATGTATGTTAAATGTGGTGGATAATAGTTATTTTTATTTTTTATAGGGCTTAAGTTATGAAATATCCATGATTCGTACGCATAAACATCGCTGAAAAATAAACTGGATATTCTAGTATGGACATTGAAAGACTGGTTTTTGACTATGAAGTTATTTATGATTTTGATCGGTTGTAAGCCGAAAAATAGACGGACAGAACAGCATGACATTTTCTTTGGCATTGGGAATGAGCTCAAGGATTTTGTTGATCCCATTAAAGATTTTTGGCCTGAGGCTGATGGTAAAATCCATATTGATGCCTACCGTATTGTCCATAAGATCGGGGAATATGAAATTAAGGTTACTGAAAGGGGGAATGGACAGGCTGTTGATTCGGAAGTGAAATTGTTTTTTGTTAATTTAGGGGGATACAAACCGAATGAATTTGATGAGTTCCATTACAAAGAGCTTATTGTTGCATCGAGTTTGGCCAAGGCTACTGAAAAGGCAAAACGGACTGTTTTTTGGAAGCACCACAGTTCGGCACACATCGATGATAAGTATGGTTTGGATGTTGATGATATTTATGAGATCGAAGATTTGCTATTACCTCGTGATAAAGAGCAGTATAGTATTCAAATTACCCCAAAGACCGGTTTGGAAGAAGATACCATTGCGAATGGCTATTTTAAACTGAGCGCGTTATAGAGGGAATGCGCTATTCGATTTCTTAAACATAAAAAAGGCTTCTCTATAAAGAAGCCTTTTTTATGTTTAACCAGCTTATTGTTGGTTCTGATGTTGTTTTCTAATGACACTATGTTTTTTGCCGTATACAAAATAAATCAATAAGCCTATACCAAGCCAGACGGCCAAACGCTCCCAGCTTTCTATTGGCAATGAAGCCATCATTAAAATACAGACCAAGATTCCCATGATCGGAACGAAAGGAACCAGTGGTGTTTTAAATGGGCGCTCCAAATTGGGGTCTGTTTTACGTAGTACTAAAATACCCACACATACGAGGGTGAAGGCAAATAAGGTACCGATACTTACCATATGGCCAAGGTCTGAAACTGGAACGAAACCTGCGAATATACTGACGAATACCATGAAAATAGCGTTTGTTTTCCAAGGAGTCTGTCTTTTGGATAAGTCTGAGAATATCTTTGGAAGCAAACCATCCTTACTCATCGAATAAAATACGCGGCTCTGACCAAGTAACATCACGAGAATAACTGAAGTGTATCCTGCAATAATCGTAATAATCAACGCTGTATTTAAGAAATGGTAGCCTGTTCTGGCAAAAGCTGTCGCAACTGGCTTAGCGTCCCCCTTAAACATCGTGTAATGTTCGATTCCGGTCATTACGTAGGAGAATAAAACATACAAAAGTGTACAGATTATTAATGAACCGATGATACCTATAGGCATACCTTTTTTTGGATTTTTTGCTTCTTGGGCAGCTGTACTCACCGCGTCAAAACCGATGAATGCAAAAAATACAACGCCTGCAGCACGCAATACACCGCTGATGCCAAAGTGGCCAAAGTCATCACTCTTTAGAAATGACCAGAAGCTTTGTTGCCCACTTTTTACAAGCTCTTCACCTGCATTTACAGGAATAAATGGATCGTGGTTTGCAGGATTGATAAAACTCCAACCCAAGGCGATAAAAATCAATACGACGCCGACTTTTAGAATTACCAAAATATTGTTTACACGGGATGATTCCTGTGTGCCACGCATCAGCAATAGCGAGAGTAAACAAACAATAATGATCGCAGGTAAGTTAACCACGCCACCTTCCCAAGGGCCTTTGAGTAGGGTATCGGGGAGTTGGATGTGGAATATCATCAGGAGCTGGTTGAAATATTGGGACCAGCTGACGGCTACTGTAGCTCCTGCTAGTGCATATTCGAGGACGAGATCCCAGCCGATAATCCAGGCGACAAATTCACCCATTGTGGCATAGGAATACGTGTAAGCACTTCCTGCAACAGGAATCATAGAGGCAAATTCGGCATAACAAAGACCTGCGAACCCACAGCCTACTGCTGCGATAATGAAAGATAGGATAACAGCTGGCCCTGCATTTTCAGCAGCGGCAATTCCTGTTAGGGAGAAAAGTCCTGCCCCAATGATGGCCCCAACACCGAGGGCGATAAGGCCCGAGCTGGACAGTGTCCTCTTTAGCGTGTGTTCACCATTTTCATTTGCTTCAGCAATGAGTTGAGGAATCGATTTTTTAAATAGCATAGGATTAATTCTTTACGATTATTTAGCTTTTTAATTGTTTAATTAATGTCAAATATAAATGATCTCAATGAAAAAAGGGAAGATTGCTCCTCCCTTTTGTAATAAAATCTGAATCAAATGCTTGTTTGGGTACTAATATGCTGCTGTAAAGCGTTTATTGAGGAATTGTTTGTTCTCAATTTCGTCTGCTATTGCTACAGCAAGATCCTCTACTGATAACCTAGATCGACCTTCCTGGTCAAATACAGGAGCATCAAGGCCTGTACGGTATTTTCCTGTACGGGTTCCACCAGCATGGGAATTCATTTCTATAGCAGGACTAAACATGGTCCAGGTAAGTTGATCTTCTTTTTGGATGGTTTTCAGGTAATCTGCTGCAGCTAAAGCCCCAGGTTTAATTTCTTTTGGAAAATCCGGTGAATCGACCAGTCTATTTCCATCAATCAATAAACTTCCTGCACCACCAATAACAATGAAACGATTGATACCGGCATCCTTAACAGCCTGTTGGATTGCCAATGCACCTTTTGTAAAATCTTCATAAAGATTAGGGTTGGTCCATCCGGCATTGAAAGCCGAAACAACAACATCAACACCTTTTAGAGCAGAAACCAATTGATTATTATCATTGATATCTACTTGGAGTTTGGTTACTTTTTCAGTCGATGGAATATTTTCGGTGTGGCGGGCGATTGCAACGACGTCATAGTTGCGGTCTACCAATTCTTTTACGAGATGAGATCCTACGTATCCTGTGGATCCAATTACTGCTACTTTCATGTTTCCTTTAATTAAATGTTTTGCTAAAATCAGCTAGGGTTATCTTTTCCAAACGCTGTACAATATCAGTGTCGACTTCCTGATACAGATCCTGGAGTTTGGAGTTGATATTTTTGCCAACAACACAGGCCGGATTGGGATTGTTAAATTTCCCGCCGAAATCGCTTTGCTTGGTGCTGATATAAATATCAGCCAAGGTAATCGTTGGATTCTCGGGATTTATGCGAATACCGCCGCCCTTACCTTCTTTACTCGTGAGTAAAGATGCTGTTTTAAGAGATGCAATTTCTTTGCGAACCACACTTGCATTGACCTGAATGCTTGACGCAATATATTCAGAAGAAAGCCATTGATTTGCCTCCTCTAACTGTGCCAGAACCATAATGTGTAATGCTGTTGCGAACCTCAAGTTGTGTAACATCCTCTGCTGATTTTTCTAAATTATAACACAAAGTAACAGAAAAGGTTTTAAACTGAAATAAAAATTATTACAGTTTAAAACCTTCTGACAATCACGTGATAAAAGTGTTTGTTTTTTATTTTTTCTCGTTAAATTTTTTATAACTATCCATAATATAGACCTTCAAAGTTTCTTGGCTGCTGTTTTGGATAAATTTATAAGATGGTCTAAATCTTTCCTTAAACAGGGCTAGATCCGAACCATTGAGCGGAGTCAATTCTTTAATCAGGTTTTCTGTGAACTTTCTGTCAACTGCTCTTTTTTCGAGTTCATCGACCAGAAGTTTATAGTTTGAACGCGCTTGTTTTCCCTCTTTGCTAAATATGCGGCTTGGAGAAATCCGTACTCCACCGCGATTTTGACTGGCGTCAGAATACTTTCCTAAAGTCTTCTCGCGCTGGATTTCAGCAGCAAGTCTGCTGTCTGTCATCCGTTCGACGACAACTTCACTCAGTTCGATAACATTATTCATTCTGTTCAAATAGATTCTGCGTAAGCTTGTATCATAAATGAAGACTGTATCCTGTTCGTATCCGACGGCCTTGATCAACAAGAGGTCGTTTATATTGGCGTCAATAGCAAAGGAGCCATCTCTATTGGTCTGTACTTCAACCTTGGTTCTTAAATTTTGGATCTGTGCAGCCTCGATTTTCTCACCGCTGACAAGTTCCATAATAATCCCCTTGGTTTTTTCCTGTGCAACAAGATGTCCACTCATTAGCGTAATAAGTAAGCAGCTTAGAATCGTTTGTAAGATTTTCATGCGAATAAATATAGTTATGTATTTTCAATCTATGAATGAACAGGATATTTGCTGTTTTGTTTACGCCGTACGTTCATGATTGTTCTCTAGCCAAAAATAACGAATAGATTTTGAAAATTTGCTAATTTGCTTTCCACGAATTATTGTCTGGATTCTTGTCTGGCATAACCATGTCTGGATCTAACTGTACGGATTGCAATGATTCTGTGGTCGGTATTTTAAATTGCCATACATCGTTTCTTTCCCAGATTTCCACCGGTAGTTTTTTTCGGATCTTCTTGCCCGATACGGTTGTCGCTTCAATAATAACTGGCATCGGTAATTTTTCGAGATTTTCCACGGTGACAAGTGCGCCAAATTTTGGCTCGTTGTTGACATAGGATACTGATTTTATAC
Source organism: Sphingobacterium sp. UBA2480 (assembly GCF_002341965.1). NCBI lineage: Bacteria > Pseudomonadati > Bacteroidota > Sphingobacteriia > Sphingobacteriales > Sphingobacteriaceae > Sphingobacterium > Sphingobacterium sp. UBA2480. The sequence goes on from NZ_DDPA01000006.1 coordinate 224,037, forward strand.
CTTGGTCCATTTGCCAGTTGTTGACAAACCACCCGCGCCAGAACCAGTTTAGGTTTTCTCCAGCACCGTTTTCAATGGCTTTGAAGAAATCCTCTGGAGTAGGGTGTTTGTAAGCCCATTCTTGGATATATTTTTTAAAAGCGTAATCGAAGCGCTCAGGACCGATGATTTCGTTTCGCAATAATTTCAGTCCATAAGCTGGCTTATAGTAGACCAAAGCACCAATATTACGTTCTTTCATGTTTTGCGGAGTACTCATGATCGGTTCAAGATTACGGGCAGTAAAGATGTAGGATCTGCTCGCCTGATTACGGTAATATTCACCATTATTGAATTCCTTTGTAGCGAGTTCGTTAATAAATGTATTGAACCCTTCATCCATCCAGCCATGTTCACGTTCGTTGGATGCGACAATCATTGGGAACCAATTGTGACCAAACTCGTGGTTAGTAACCCCCCAAAGTGAACCTGCTTTGGCCCGATTGCCACAGAACGACAAGGCTGGGTATTCCATTCCACCAACATTGGAAGCTACATTCACAGCTACAGGGTAAGGATATTCAAACCAGCTTTTTGAATAGATTTCAATTGCGGCTTTTGTATATTCTGTCGAGCGTTCCCAGGCATTGTTACTGTTACTTTCAATTGGATAGGCTGACAAAGCAAGGGATTTTTTTCCGCTGGGCAGATTGATCTTCGCACCATCTACTATAAATGCCGTAGAGGAGGCCCAGGCAATGTCTTGCGCATTATTAAGTTGATATTTCCAGGTTAAGGTTTTCTTGTCAGGTCTGGAGTTTTTTGCGGTAACTTCTTCGGCGGAGCGGATGATTACGGTTTCATCGCTACGTTGTGCCTGTTGGTATCGTTTGAGTTGCTCAGCTGTAAATACTTCCTGTGGGTTTAACAATTCGCCACCCAAGACAACCATGTGGTTTGCTGGAGTAGTGATCTCAACCTGGTAATTTCCGAATTCACGATAGAACTCTCCTGGTCCTGTATAAGGAAGCGTATTCCAACCTCTAATGTCGTCATAGACACACAGTCTTGGGAACCATTGTGCAATGGCATAGATTTTTCCGTTTTTTGTATCAAGTATACCGGTACGATCAGCTCCATATTTAGGAACGGTGTATTGGTATTTAATCTTAAAAGTTATTTTTCCGCCCTTGCTCTTTAATGCTGTCGGAAGTCGAAGCTGCATGCGGGTATCGTCAATAATATGTTCGATCGTATTTCCGTTTACGTCCGTAACCGATTGTATCTGATATCCACCATCAAAAGTGGAGTTGCCATCACCGTAACGGCTGTCGGTCAAGGGGGAGATCAATTGACCACGGCCATGTTGTGAAAACATATTTTGATCTAACTGCAACCACAGATAGTTCATATTGTCCGGACTATTGTTACTATAAGTAATCTCAACAGCTCCTGTAATTTGATCATTTTGATCATTCAGGGAAGCCTGAATTTTATAATCGGCTGCATTTTGCCAGTAGGCAGGGCCCGGTTTTCCGGCTGCGGAACGATATTCGTTACCATTATTTTTAAAAAACAAGGGTGCAAAGGCCTCAGTATAGCTATAATTGGATGTTTTCTCCTGTGCAAAGGCCGGATAAGCATAGCTCAACGCAACAAGGCTTAAAGAAGCCAGTGCAATTCTTTTCATCATACGTTTACTTAAATTATGTTTATTTGCTCCAATATACAATGAAAAGTACATTGAGCCAAAAAAAACGAAAACGACGTCTTAAAAGTTAAGGGAAAAAGGGGGACTTTAAAGGTGTATTTGGTACAATTGGAGGCTTTTTAAGACCTCCATTCCAGGGAGCTTTCTGGAACTATTTTAAATTTGTTACGTACTCTGTTTCATTAAAACCAAGTAATATGCCTTTATTGTATTCAATAACGGGACGTTTAATCATACTCGTGTTTTCCTGAAGCACCTTATTGGCGCTATTACTGTCTACGACTTGTTCTTGAGTTTCCGGAGATAGTTTTTTCCATGTAGTTCCCTTTTTATTCACTAAGGCCTGCCAGTCTACCTGTGTTTCCCATTCTTTTAATTTATCCTCACTGACACCTTCTTTTTTGAAGTCATGAAATTGAAAGGGGATATTGTTGTCTTCCAACCATGTAAGTGCTTTTTTTACTGTGTTACAATTTTTGATACCGTATACCTGTAGCATAATAGTGACAATTTGGTGAATCCAAATTTAATCAATCTCGACACAATATTTAAAATAATTCGTATTTCTGAATACATTCAAGATGCCTTATCTGTGATCCAATGATAATTGCGGATATCCTGTTGTTCATGGTATTGGGAAAAATAGGGACAAGTGGACTATTCTATTCAAAGGAATAATCAGAGGTTTATGATTTGTTAAGATTCTATATTCCCTATGGATTGATAGTGTATTTAGTACACTATAAAAATTAGGAAGTAATAATAATTTTTAATAATTTAGTAGCTTCAAGTATAATGAAAGATTAAAATAAATCAATAACAGAAATATGAGCCTAAAAGATTTTAAAGGTGTATTGACAGGAGATCAAGTACAAGAGTTGTTTGAGGTAGCGAAGAAACATAAGTTTGCTTTGCCTGCGGTAAACATTATCGGAACAAACTCTATCAATGCGGTTATGGAAACTGCGAAAGCAGTAAATTCTCCTGTAATTATTCAATTGTCAAATGGTGGAGCGCAATTCTACGCTGGTAAAACCTTGAACAACGATAATTTACAAGCTTGTGTATTGGGAGCGGTATCCGCAGCACAACATGTTCATTTATTAGCTGAGCATTATGGTGTAGCGGTTATTCTGCATACAGATCACGCAGCTAAGAAACTTTTACCTTGGATCGACGGTTTGTTGGACGCTGGCGAGAAATTCTTTGCGCAACACGGAAAACCATTGTTCTCTTCTCACATGTTGGATTTATCGGAAGAGCCAATTGAAGAAAATATTGAAATTTCAGCTAAATACTTAGCACGTATGAAACCACTTGGTATGACCGTGGAGATCGAGTTGGGTGTTACAGGTGGTGAAGAAGATGGTGTTGACAACTCGGATGTAGATAGTTCAAAACTGTATACTCAGCCGGAAGAGGTTGCCTATGCTTTTGAAGAACTGTCTAAAGTATCTGACAAATTTACAGTGGCAGCTGCATTTGGTAACGTTCATGGTGTTTACAAACCAGGTAATGTGAAGTTGCAACCAGTTATATTACACAATTCACAAGAATATATTCGTGAGAAATATAATCTTACTGCTGAAAAACCAGTAAACTTTGTATTCCACGGTGGTTCTGGTTCATCTCCTGAAGAAATTGCAGAAGCGATTTCATACGGTGCAATCAAAATGAACATTGATACCGATATGCAATGGGCGTTTTGGGATGGTGTGAGAGCCTATGAAGCGAAAAACCACGATTATTTGCAAGGTCAAATCGGTAATCCTGAAGGAGCTGATTCTCCGAATAAAAAATATTACGATCCACGCGTTTGGTTACGTAAAGGTGAAGAAACTTTTGTTGCTCGTCTGAAAGAAGCGTTCGCTGATTTGAATGCAGTAGATGTCAATAGCAAACTATAAGTATAAGCTAAAAAATAGATTATAAAAACGTCTTTAGTGCCCCCAAAAAGTTAAACACTTTATGGGGGCATTTTTTTATGTCAAAATAGGTTAAAAATATTGTTCTTAGTAGGAATTGGCTTATTTTTTGACGAACAACAATAAAAAGTCAAGTAAATATGAAATTTTTAGGAGTCAGTGTAATTCTTTTATTAATTGCCCAAATGGGGTTTGGGCAGGTGAAGCAAAATGTTGGCGATTTTTCTTCGGTTGTAGCGACAGACAAGATTCAGGTGGAGTTGATTAAGTCCGACGAGTCCTTGGTGACGTTTGAAGGACAGAATCACGAGAATGTTAAGGTGGTCAACACAAATGGATCCTTGGTTTTGAAAATGAATACGTTGAACATGCTGCAAGGGGGGAATATCTCTGTGAAGGTGTATTACAAGAGTTTGAACAATGTGGAAGCAAAAAAAGGGGCCAAGGTATTTGCGACCACAAATAATACAGTTGCTGCTGATCACTTAAAAGTATATGCTTCAGAAGGTGGTCTGGTCGATCTCTATACAGCGGTAAAAACAGCTGAAATAAAAGTGACCTCAGGTGCTACAATCGCTTTGTATGGAAAGGCAAACAAACAGGAGATCATTTCGAATTTTGGCGGTAAATATGAAGGAAAAGATTTTAAGACGAACACCACGGTGGTAACCGTCAATGGTGGTGGTAAAGCGGATGTTTATGTTACTGATTCCATCGAAACCAAAACACGTGGCGGTGGCGTCATTGATGTTTATGGAAAACCAGAACAACGTGTAGAAAAGAAAATGGCTGGTGGAACAGTCAATTTTAAATAAGTGAACTGTCTTGGATTTGTCAATTTTCTGATGCTTAGATTTTAGGTGATTGAAGCGAAAAGAGTGAAATTTAGGGGAGGAGATGGAATAAAAAGGGTTTAACTTAACCGGGGTAATGATCGTCGTTTAACCTTTTTATTAAAAAGGTCAGTTATTTTGTTTTTCTCATCAGAAACCTTCTTCATTTGTGCTTAAAATATCTATTTTTGTAAGGGAATAATAAAAATAGTATTATGGCAAAGCGTAATTATGTTTCAAATTCTACGGAATCTACGCGCATGTTCAAGAATGACTTTTTAGAGTCTTTGACGAAGGTGCATTGGAGTGTACCTTTGATTTTCTATGTACCCGTGGTTGTGTTCTTTTCGTATAAAGCGCTAGTTTGGGGAGAGGTTTCCTTCTTAACATACATGGGGTATTTTATTTTTGGTTTAGCTTTCTGGACTGCTTTTGAATATGCATTACATCGTTGGGTATTTCATTTTCACCCGACAACGGAATGGGGAAAGCGAATTGCTTTTATTTTCCATGGTGTGCATCATGATTACCCAAGAGACCGTATGCGTTTGGTGATGCCATTGTCAGCGAGTATTCCACTCGCTCTTTTGGTGTATCTTGGTTTTACATTGTTTTTCTCGAATGAGTTTATCCTGGCCTGCTTTTTCTCAGGTTTTATGGTGGGGTATTTGATCTATGACGAATGTCATTATGCGATGCACCATGCTAATTTTAAAAGCGGCATTTTCAAACGCATCAAGCAGCACCATATGTTGCATCATTATTCTGATCCCGAAAAAGGCTTTGGAGTAAGTTCTTCCTTATGGGATGAAATTTTACGCTCAGGTTTCGAAGAAAAGGAACCCAAAAAAGAATCTACTTCCTTAAAAGAAGAAAAAGCATAAATTGAATCACATCAACTAAAAAAGCCCTGGATAGTTTCCAAGGGCTTTTTTTATGGATTAATTTTTATTTATCAATGTGATCAAGTGGGCTTTGTAGGCCAACTTTAGATCAAGGGTTTCTTGTTGGGGTTGGCCTGCAGGTATTCCAGTTTGAACTGAAACATTTGGGCCATTTTCTGCGCACGCCATTTGGCCTCTTCGGCCTTTTGTCCACTGTATAAGCAATCTACTGTTGCTTCGAATAAATTGAGCCATTGATCAAAGTGTTGTGCATCAATGGGTAAATTGATATGGGGTGGAAAAGGGCTGCCGAAATAACTATGTTCATCCAGCAGGATAGTCTGCCAGAAACTATACATCTTTTCAAGATGTATAGCCCAATTGTCTTGGATTCGTTCTTTAAAAATAGGTCCGAGCAAAGTATCTTTACTTATCGTCGTATAGAATTGATCTACTAATACTTTAATGTTATCGAGTGTCTGAATATCCTGTTTCATCGGCGTATGATCTATGCTCATGAATAAAGGCCTATAGCTGGATCAAAAACTTTTTCATGATGTTTATCTGGATTAAATGTAGTGACATTTATAGAGAATCGCATCACTTGGATGTAAAGATGTCTCGTTGAAATTTTGTAATTCTCTTTTATTGTCAGTAAATTGACTCAATACTAAGGGAAAAACATATGGGAAAATACGTTCTTTTAATCCTATTATCGATGGGATTTTATGCTGTTGAGGCACAGGTTACAACAATTTCGATCAATAAGGAAAATTTTCAGTCTTCTGGTTTTCCATTTAAGGGGAAGCGTGTGTTACAAGTGGAACGCCTTCAGACTCCAAAAGAAGATAATTATATTGTTTTTTCAAAAGAGGAACGGGGTGCTGATCCCGATAAACTTTATGTACAACAATTTCAGCAGATCGATGGAATGTGGCAGCTTGTGGCTGATGAATTGATATCCGAAGAAGGGATTGTTACGTCGGTTTGGGAATCTCGAAAGGCATTTTTTGATGCGGATAGGGATGGTAAATTGGATGCATTATTTATCTATTCAAGGCATCCAAAGGATGACCTGCAAAAGCAGCTAAGCTGTATTGGACTAGTTCTTTATAAGAATAAGTTTTACCGTCTCCGTGCAGAGGAAGCAGATGGTTATAGCCAAACAACGTTTTCGGACAATTATGCATCCCTACCGGTTGAAGTAAAAGAAAATGTGGAACGTTATTGGAATAATCTGGATAAAAGATAATATAGGCTACGCGTCTGGAATCTACCGAAAGATCGATGGATCATACGATCTTTCGGTAAACTTGTTATTGTATATTTGATCAAATAGTAAGCATTTCCGCATTTTTTGATCACTAATTGATTTTACCTATGAAAGGCTCATTCAATAGGTTATCTCAAAGCATGGACAAGATATCGTTTAAATCAATGTTACTGGAGTGCAGCGAGCAATTGCTTTTCTTCTTCGATTTGCGTTTTACTGATTACGTAACGTGCGATATGCTGGTCCTTCAAATGGTCTATCGTTTGAATAACATCTTTCGTGCGCGCTTCTTTGCTAGGTTTAATCAATACAATCATGTCCTTTGTATTGGGCATGGTGCTAATCTTAGCTTTTAACTGTGCAATAACAGCCGAGAGCCCTTTGTCGATATCTACCGGTATTTGTGAAGAGCTGATCGGTTTTTTGAAATCCCCATGATACCACATGAATTTTCCTTCGCCCAGGATAAGAGTTGCCGTGCGGTTTTCATCAATAAGAACCGAACTTTCTATAGCTGATTTAGTTTTGTCTGGCATGGCGATATCCATTGCAGATGGTTTATTTAATGTTGTGGTCAACATAAAAAATGTAATGAGAAGAAATGCGAGGTCTACCATCGCTGTTAAATCTACTTTAGGGGCCATTTTCCTGCTTCTTATTTTTTTCTTTCCCGTTTCTTGCGTTTTTTGATTTAATTCTGCCATGATCGTCATCTTTAGGTTAACACGTTGTTGTTACTCCTTATAATGATGGCAGAAAAGAATGGATTCCACAGTGTTTAAAAAAAAAAAAATGAAGTTTTTTTTAGATACTTTCTGTTTTTTTTTTCTTAACTGTTGGTAATCAGTTTTTTTACCTGGTGTTTTGGTTTGTTCGTTGTTGATCAGATTTGTTTAATTCGCTTGTTATTTTTCCTTTCATCCAATTTAGGTCGGTTGCTAGGCTGTCGAAATTTATCGAGTTGGTTTGGTGACTTAATTTGAGTAACAAGGTTACTTTCGTTGTGATTTTAATTTTTGTACAAATAGTTGTGTTTGCAAAAAAGCCCTTCAATGCTGAAAGGCTTTTCTTGTGGAGTGGTTGTTACGTTACTCAGCAAGCGCCTTGGTTAGGTATGCGTTTATAAATTATTTTGTTATCTCTTTGTACATAGTCGCCCGCTACTATTGGATACGAATACTTAGGCGCGTACATGACACCACGACCCCTTATCGTTATTTTGTCGTTTACTTTCAAGCTTCGCAATTGTTGAAATTCATTGGAATTTTCCTGGCCAAAACTGAGAATATAGTCTTCACGATTAATTCTAACCATCACACCGAAACCTAACTGTGCTCCTAGTGGAAGATAAAGCGAAGTTACAACTGCGGCTATGTCGGCAGAATTCTTTATCTGATTGTTTATTTTCGCCGCGTTGTCAAGTACTTTTATGCCTTCGGGAGATTCTTGCCATTTTTTGAACTTTATACCATTAGGACTCGCTTCCCATTTATTCCTTTCGGCGGTCATTTCAGAACGAGTGCGTGATTTCGCAGCCGATTTTTTAAAAGTTTCATTTTTGATTTCGCGATTGGCAAATGCCAAGCCGCTTCCTATGGCAAGCGGTAAGACCAATAAATAGATAATTTTTTTCATATTTTTAAAAATTTAATGAAGATTCGATTTATCACAGTAAATTAGATCCGTTCAAACTTTTTTCTCGTATCCTTTTTAGCGTGATGTAACAAAAATACGTTGATGATACTTATATAGTGGGATTTAGACTGTAAATAGTGATGTAATCTTTGTAAATAAATTGTAAATCGTATGTCTGAAAGCCGAAATATTTTCTCAGGGAACCGGAAGTACTTGTATGGCGGGATAATGCTCTTGTTTATTGCAATGGCCTTTATCGCTTTTGATAAGACTGGTACAGACGATTTTGATAGCGCCAGGAGAGAAGTTTTGCTTCGGCGGATAGGGGATGAACTGCTTACACAGTCGGGTGACAGTAGATCAAGGGTGCTTCCGATTGAAAAGATTCAAGAAAATGAATATCAGATCAGGTTTGAGAATGAAATCACCTTTAAACCGGACTCGCTGGTGAGTGCTATTCAGCGCCTGTTGGTCAATGATCCTCTTGCCAGTGATTACGTTGTTAACGTCCTGAATTGTGGCAACTCAAGCGTAGCTTATGGATATGCTATTTCCAGTAATAAAAAAGATGATATTATTGCTTGCAGAGGAAGAGTGCAACCTAAAGGATGTTACATGGTTAACATTAAATTTAAACCTACCGGAATAAACACGGCAGCGAGTAGCCTTTTTTTGATTATTCTGTGGTTTTTAGTATTTGCTGGATTCATTTTTTTGAAAACGGATCGGAGGCGAAGTGCTGTGTTGTACGATCGAAATAACTCTGTTTTAGCCTTAGGGTCAGTTTTGTTTAATCCGCAGGAGCGAGAAATGGTCATTCACGACAACACGATTGATCTCACCGGAACGGAAACTCGTCTGTTGCATATTTTCGCCTTGTCACCTAACCAGACGATAGCACGAACCCGGCTGCAAAAAGAGATTTGGGAAGATGAGGGGATTATTGTCGGGCGCAGTCTAGATATGTTTATATCAAAACTTAGAAAAAAATTGGAGTTTGATCCGACTATCAAAATTACGGTTATACGTGGTAAAGGATATAAACTTGAGGTTAGTTCTTAAGAAGAGTAAGGGGACGGATTGGGCTAAAATGCAAAAAGCCTTTCATTTCTGAAAGGCTTTTTCTGCGGAGAGTGAGGGATTCGAACCCCCGAACCTGTGACAGTTAACGGTTTTCAAGACCGCCGCATTCGACCACTCTGCCAACTCTCCGCGACAAAAGTAGAAATTTTGGGTAGAATTACAAAACTTATTTTACATTTTTCTTTGTTTAAAAGCAGTTTTAGCACTCTTAAATAGAAATGTAGTTGAATACCAGTTGGTTATTTTTAAGGGGTGCCCCTCTTTCCGATGTCATATTGGCGACAAAAAAAACTCCGCCTTGGTGGATATTTTCGCTTTAGATGTGATCATAACCTTGTTTTAAGGAAATTGCAATTAAAAATGGAGCTATGAAAGTATTTTTAAGGAGCAAACACGATCCGATTTTTCAATTCCCGAATTGTCGTTCTAGTTCTTGTAATTCAAAAATAACTTCGTTGATGGATCGATCAATTTTAGCGAGTTGTCTTTTGCCTAAATAAAAGTAGGAAAATAGCATCCAACTGTAGGTTGGAAGGTAAGTGAGTAAATAATAGTTGAAACTGGCACCCACTAGGATTTCCCGAAGATAGATCGAGATTGCTATACAGAGAATTAAATGATAAATGGGCATATTCCAATGAATTCTTTTCTTTCTAAAGGAATCAAACTGTTGCCACTGTTGTAAATGCTCGGTAGGTAAAGCTACTTCATTGATCTTTTTGATTTTAGCTACAGTGGTCATCATTAAGGATGCCTGTATAAAACAAAGGCAGGATACGATAAACATCGCTGTGTACAATGCCAGCGTTTTGTGTCTAAAATCAAGGAAATATGCTAGCGCAAGAATAATTAATCCTGTTACAAGCAATAACACAGCACCGGTTATTTCTTTCCTTATTAATTCCTGACGAAAGTCTTTGACCTTACTCAGGCGTTTTGGGGACAAGATATGTTGTTTGCTATCCTGTTTCCAAAGATGTTGTAAATCGTTAAAGTCTTGCATATTTATGGAAAATTTCAGTTAATTCTTTTTTAATTCGATGGATTTTAACACGGAGATTATTCTCTGTAATTCCCGTAATTTCTGCTATTTGCTCATAAGGTTTTTCATCTAATACCAATGTGATCAGTACTCTATCCGCTTCTTTTAGTTTGCTGATACATTTATACAGCAGATCAATCTGTTGTACTTTTTCATTCGTTGAATCCTCGGGTATATCGATGCAGTTTGAGTCAGTTATTTTTTTTACATGTTGATTCTTTTTTCGCATGCTCGTCAAGCAATTATTGATCGCTATTCTGTAGATCCAGGTGCTTAATTTTGCATCATTGCGAAAACCGTCGAGTTTTTTCCATACAGTAATGAAGGTCTCTTGGACTAAATCATCTGCATTATCTGGGTCTCCAGTATAACTGAGGCATAACTTGCGGATGGCCGGCGCATATTCTTTATAAATAATCTCAAAGTTTTCTTTGTTGGTCATCGGGTTATTTTAAAAATGTGTCTAGTTCAAAAAACCATATCGGCTGGTCATACATATTAAAATGCTTACTGTTGGTAGTGTGTAAAGTTAGCTTTTTTACATACTTATATTGTTGGGAAAGAATTTGCTGTGATTTTTCCAGCGTTTCGTATTTACTGCCTAACACGAAAATCGGTTTCTGTCCATACGCTCCACTACAGCTATATCCTGTGATAAGATTCATCGGTGTTCCTTTTCCATAGATGTTGACCTGAAAATCATATTTTTTTGTGTATATGCCGATTCGTATATCATAAGTAAAAGTATTGAAATACCGAGTTTGATGAAATAACATATATAGTTCCGTAAATCTTTATTGATACGAAGAACAATAGTTTTCATAAGAATTGAACATAAAACCAATAATTAGGGTTGCCTAGAATATTCTGCGTATTAGATGTTATGAATTACAAATTATTACATAAAAGAGTGAAAAAAGTTAAAAATCGTGCATGGGGAAAGGTAGAGTTGCGTAAAATGTTGTTTTCTCGTAGTAACAATGTGGTAATTCGAATGGTGTAGTGCTGTAAGAAAATTGATTTTTTGATAGGGAGAATAGCTGGTAAACCAGATTGAATGGGGATGTGTTGGCAGCCCAGCCAGCTGGGGCTTTGAATCCAGCTATAAAGCAAAAAGCCCTTCATTTCTGAAAGGCTTTTTCTGCGGAGAGTGAGGGATTCGAACCCCCGAACCTGTGACAGTTAACGGTTTTCAAGACCGCCGCATTCGACCACTCTGCCAACTCTCCGCGACAAAAGTAGAAATTTCGAATAGATTTACAAAACTTATTTTCTATAGATAGTCTTAGGGTTTGAAAATGAGCTAGATTGTTTTTAAAAAAGGCTATACAGGGATAATCTCATGGCAGTGTTTCCTGATGTTGGCCGCAATTTTGTCGATCGGTAAATCGTCTTGGTCGATACCAAATGGCTCTTCAATGGACTCGCCAATTAATTCGAGAGATGCTAAAACATATAAAATAAATGGTACAGCAATCACAACAAAGTAACCGATGGAGAAAACGTAACCTACTGGAAGGGTCATGGTATAGAAGATAATGAACTTCTTGATAAATGCACTATATGCCAATGGTATTGGCGTATTTTTAATACGTTCACAAGCTCCACAAACATGTGTCATAGTAGTAATTTCCTCATTAAGGATAATAAGCTGATCGCCACTTATAGTTCCTTCTTTATATAGATCATTGATTTTGTGGAAGATCATGGTAGAAACTTGATTGGGGCCATGTTTTTTATTATCCAAAGCTTTTAACTCAGGGTGTTCGTTTTCGTCGAGCATAAACTTGGTGTAATCCGATCTTAAAAAATCGTATAGTGTCTCTGCGAATAGGGGGATTGCCTTTCTAAAAAAGCTACGGTTCACTTTGTCATCTACATCCAGCATGGCATTTAATTTGTACGAAAAGGCTCTACTTATATTGGTCAATGTACCCCATTGCTTTCGGGCTTCCCACCAACGATCATAGGCTGTGTTTGTTCGGAATACCAGTAAAAGCGATATAACGAAACCGAGAAGATTGTGGACAATGGTAATGTTTTTGACCCAGCTCTTTTCATTTAATTTGAGGTATTCCAATTCAAGAAAGGCAATCATCCAGGAATAAAAAGCGATTAAAACAAGAAATGGCAGTAACTTTTTGAAGGTATCTGATTTATGCAACTTGAAAGTTGCCGAAAGCCAGTCTTTGGGGTTGTACACGATCATACACAAAAATATAAATTGTTGTGAAAATTTTGCGAGTTAATTGCTATTGCCGTAACTTCATCGTGCTATGGCACAACAGCGATTAAAAAGAAAGAAAACAAGCACAAAAGGAAGTCAAGCCCGAGGAACAAAGTGGATCTGGATGATAGCAGGAATGCTGGTGTTTTTCCTCTGTCTTGTAATGTGGCATTATCGAGCTGGAATTATATACTATTTTCGTGTGGCTACCTCCAAAGACAAGTCTCTGACGAAGGAGGCTAAATACGATATTCGAAATATTGAGATTATGAGCAAGCACGATGATAAGGTGTTTGGTATAGACGTGTCTACCTACCAGGAAGAAATAGATTGGCAAAAGGTAAGCACAATCAATGATCATTTTCCGATAGATTTTGTGTTTATCAGGGCGACAATGGGTGAGAAAGGAATGGATAATAAGTTTAGTCGAAATTGGAGCAAAACGGCAAATAGGGCGGTTTTGAGAGGGGCTTATCATTATTTTAGACCCAATGAAAACTCGGTAAAGCAAGCGAAGAATTTTATTCGAAAAGTTAAATTACAGCCTGGCGATCTTCCACCGGTCTTGGATATTGAGGAGCATCCAAAACAACAATCTATGGATAGCTTGAAAGTTGGGCTAAAACGTTGGCTTGAAGAAGTCGAAGCTCACTACAAAGTAAAGCCCATTCTTTACTCCGGAGATAAGTTTTATAGTGATTTTTTGGAAAAGGAGTTTGCCGCTTATACGCTATGGATTGCAAATTACAACTTTTGGGTTGAGAACCCCAAGGAGCATTGGGCTTTCTGGCAATTTTCTGAAAAAGGCTCTGTCAGAGGCATTCAGGGCAATGTGGACTTAAATATATACAATGGTAAAATTGAGGAATTGGAAAAGCTGCTTATTCCTTTTAAATAGTCAAATATATGCGTAGCGTTTTTATCACATTATGTGGGGTCTGTTTTGCACTGTTCAATGGTCAAGTGCAATTGCATGCAGCATCGAAGAACCATCAGGCCGAGATGTCGCAGCCCGCTTCAGATTTACCACGATTAACATTGAAGGAATTTAAAAAAATGCGCCGTGAAACAGCTATTCAAGTTCTTGATACGCGGCCTGGCGATATATTCCTGCAAGGATTTGTGCCGAAATCAATAAATATAGGCTTTAAAGGTCCTTTTGATCACTTTTTGGCACAAGTGTTTCCCGATAAAGCGCAAAAAATTTTATTGATTACAGAAATAGATAGTCAGGATACGGTTTACAACCATTTATTAAAATTGGGTTATACTCATGTTATTGGAGTTTTGGATGGTGGCATCGAAACTTGGAAAAGTAACGAAGATGTAGTCTCATTGAGCAATATTAGTGCAGGAGAATTTAGGAAAAGATCAGGTCAAGGTCATATTGTGGATGTAAGAACAAATAAAGAATTTGGTAATGGACATATTGACAATGCAATGAATATTCCATTAACAGATTTCGTTAATTTTGGTTCTACACTTAAAAAAGACAATAAACAGCTGTATGTACACTGTCAATCAGGATATAGGAGTGCAGTGGCTGTATCTATTTTGAGTGCTAAAGGATTTAAACATATATGCAATATCCAAGGTGGGTATAAGGCATTGCAAGAAGAAGTAAAGGAGAATCAATAATGGCTACTTTTGACCAGATTATTCAATCAAATTCGCTGGTTTTGGTGGATTTTTTTGCGACGTGGTGCGGTCCATGCCAGACTATGGCGCCGATTTTACAGGATGTAAAGGAATTTTATCAGGAAGATCTATCCATCATTAAAATTGATGTAGATAAAAATCCCAAAATTGCTTCGATTTATAAGGTAAGTGGCGTGCCTACTTTTGTGCTGTTCAAAAATGGACAGCAAATATGGCGACAAAGCGGCATGATTCCCAAGATGGAATTACATAAATTGATCGATCAGGCAAAGTAAAAAATAAGGCGTTCAATTTGATTGAACGCCTTATTTTTTTAATGATACTCTGGTGTTTTAATAGGTAGTGTTATATCGCACTAAAATATTAAAATTCATCGTCATCATCGAAGTCATCCAATCCTCCAATCGAGTCGATTTCAGGTAAATCGAAATCATCATCGAAATCATCATCATCGTCATCAGGACCGTTGAAAGATGCGAATTTTACTTCTTCAAGATCTTCGTTAGCTAAAGTTGCCGTGTTCATAAAATAATACTTTATTGTTTCTTATTCAATGTTGTAAAATTAGAGAAGAAAACTATTTTTTAAAACTTTTTTTCAAAAAATTATTAAGCTTTATTTTTCTGTTAATCAATATGTTGAATTGTATTTTGAAAATAAAAATTTATTTTATTTTATTTATTCATTTGTTTCGCCAATCGCATTGTCCTCGGTAACGATGTCTTTTAATTGTGGGAGATCTCTCACACCATTGATTCCGAAGTGATCCATGAACTGTTGGCTTGTTGCATAAAGTAATGGTTTTCCGATACTATCTGCTTTTCCCGCAATTTTGATTAACTTCTTTTCCAGTAAACGTTGAATAGCGTAATCACAGCTGACACCTCTAATCTGCTCCACTTCTAATTTTGTTATCGGTTGTCTGTAAGCAATGATGGCGAGTGTTTCTAGCGCTGATTGACTTAATTTTCGCTTGTTATTATGATTTTGGAGCTGTTGTATCGATTCATGATAAACAGCTTTTGTCAAAAACTGATAGGCGTTGTTGATGTAACGTAATTCGAGTACATAATCTTCATCCTGGTACTTCGTTTCAATTTTTTTAATCAAGTCACGTAGCTCGTCTCTGGATACTTCGATGGCTAATGCTTCCTGCAAAATCTGTTTGATGTCGGCAAGATCTATTCCTTCCGCAGAAGCAAATATAATTGCTTCAATATTTCTTATGACGTCTTTCAATGTATCGTATTAATAGTTAATGACCTGTTCGACCATATGGGCTGGTAGCTCACGGAACTCGTACTTTTGTGTTCGTAGTTGTGGACTGAATCCAGCTTCCAAAATAGCTTCCTGTATTGATTTAGATGTGAATCTATGGGGGGCCCCTGCTGCAGAGACGACATTTTCTTCGATCATGATAGAACCAAAGTCATTTGCTCCGGCATGCAGACACAATTGAGCAGTACGTTTTCCGACAGTGAGCCAGGATGCTTGTATGTTTTTGATATTAGGAAGCATAATGCGGCTCAAAGCAATCATGCGGATATATTCTTCACTTGTTACGTTATTGGTAATACCGCGAAGTCTTTTCAATAAGGTGCCATCATCCTGGAAAGGCCAAGGGATGAATGCTATAAAACCATGGGATTCCTGCGGTTTTTCATCCTGTACTTCGCGAATCCACACCAAATGTTCAAAACGCTCTTCTATTGTTTCGATATGACCAAACATCATGGTGGCAGAAGTTGGTAGATTAATTTTATGGGCTGCCCGCATAACATCTAGCCATTCTTTACCACCGCATTTTCCCTTTGATATAAGACGTCTTACGCGATCATTGAGAATTTCAGCTCCGGCTCCAGGTAGAGAGTCCAGTCCAGCTTCTTTCAATTGTCTCAAAACTTCGATATGACTCATGTTCTCCAACTTGGAAATATGCGCAATTTCAGGCGGGCCGAGTGAATGTAGTTTTAGCGTAGGGTAAAGCTCTTTTAATTGCTTATAAAGGTTTTTGTAAAACTCAATACCCAAATCCGGGTGATGGCCACCTTGCAGCAGCAGTTGATCACCACCGTACTTAAAAGTTTCCTCTATCTTTTGCTTGTAGCTTTCGATATCGGTGATGTAACTATCTTCATGACCGGGACGGCGGAAAAAGTTGCAAAATTTGCAATTTGCAATACATACATTGGTGGTATTGACATTTCTGTCGATCTGCCAGGTTACTTTACCATGTGGCACTTGTATTTTACGCAATTCATTGGCTACGAAAGTCAAATCAGCTGTAGGTGCGTTTTGATATAAAAAAACACCCTCTTCCTTGGATAGGAACTCAAATCGGAGCGCCCGTTCTAATAAATTACTTACATTCATCAACAACAAATATAAGGAGCTTTTAGCTTATTTGGACCTATTTGTAGAATATTTGACAATGCACATTGAATTTTGGGAAAGGTTTTCGGTAACGAAAACAAAAGGATGTGCTTGTGTAACAATAGTATTGCAATTCGGCTTAGTGTATAAAATACAATAACTTGATTTATAGCACTTTGTGAATTAATTAAGATTTTTCCTTTTTTTTTACATTTATTATTCTTTACATTTATTTAACAGATTTTAACATTTCTGGAAAATAACCAAATTAAGTGAAAAATGAATAACCAAGGGGAATGAACCTGTCAACGATATCGCATTGTTGTCGTCAGACCTAAAAAAAATGACCAAGAACTTAAATAAACCAATATCAGCTAAAACAACTAAAGAATAAACATAAATTTTTTAAACCACCTATTTAGTAAAATTATGATGAAAAAAACGGACAAAAATTGCTGTTTTGATCTCATATTGGGCCAAAAGTTCAATAAGAGGTTTCTGCTTATGAGTTCTCTTCTCATTGGGGGAGGAATGACCACTCATGGATTTGCCAGTGGATTAGTTAGCCATGGCAAAGTTGAAGTCGTTTCATTAATGAAAACAAAGCGTGTACAACAGACGCCTATCAAGGGGATCGTGAAGGATGCTGCTACAGGTCAAGGTATTACAGGCGTTTCTGTTAAAGTAAAGGGAAGTAGTACCGGGACGTCGACCGACGAGAATGGTGCATTTACTATTCAAAGTAAAGTAGGCGATGTGTTGATCATCAGTTACATTGGGTACAAAAGCACTGAGATTACTGTTTCTTCGAAAGCTGATCTTTCAATTTCGTTAAGCAGTTCAGAAGACGCCTTGGAAGAGGTCGTTGTGACAGGTTATTCGGCACAACGTAAGAAAGATTTAACAGGTGCGGTCGCTGTTGTCAATGTGAAGGAATTGAAGACCACACCGGCTGCGAGTGCTGTTGAGGCATTGCAAGGGCGAGCAACAGGGGTTCAGATCGTAGTGGACGGCGCTCCTGGTTCTACACCACAGATTAAAATTCGTGGCTATAGTACGATTAACAACAATGAACCCCTTTACATTATTGATGGAGTGCCTTATGAAGGAAAGTTAAGCTGGTTGAATCAAAATGATATTGAAACAATGCAGGTGTTAAAAGATGCATCAGCAGCTTCAATTTATGGTTCACGCGCAAACAACGGTGTCGTAATTATTACAACTAAAATTGGTAAAGAGGGAAAACCTCAATTTAACCTTGATTCTTACTATGGTGTACAAGTACCAAACAGCTCACGTTTTCCAAAAATGTTGTCTCCACAACAAACTTTGGATATAGAAAATAGATTAAATGGCACAAATAATGTGCTTCCGGACTATCTTATCGCTGGACCTAAAGTAGGCGGTAAAGATGTAATCACTGCAGCGGATATCGATATGTCAAAATATAAATACGATGCAAGCAGCCGTTCGGACTTCTATCAGATTACGAAAGCAAATAAGGCCGGAACGAACTGGTTTGATGCTTTGTCTCAAAATGCCCCCACACAATCACATCAGCTTAGTGTTTTAGGCGGCGGAGAGAACGCTTCATACGCGATTTCTGGTGGTTATCTGAAACAAAAAGGGACAATTATTCACACGGGGTTCGAAAAATACAATCTTCGTTCAAATACGCGTTTTTCGGCTTTCAACAATAAATTGCGTTTTGGGGAGAATATGCAATATAGCTTTACGGAGGGATTTGGTGTAGGTGTAAATACCAATGTTGCTGGTGATTATATCGGTGAAGGTAGTGCATTAGGTTTTGCATATCGTATACACAATATTATTCCAGTATATGATGAAGGTGGAAATTTTGCGGGATCCGTTGGTGGCCAATTTGGTAATGGTGAAAATCCGGTAGCTATTGCTTACCGTGCAAAAGACAATAGAAACAAGAGCAATATGTTTTTCGGTAACGTTTTCGGTGAATTTGATATTGTCTCAGGTTTGACCTTCCGAAGCAGCTTTGGTATGAAGTATGAGAATTACAATGGTGTTTCTTATACTTATCCAAATCCTGAATTTACAGAAGGAAGTTTTAATAATGGAATAAATGAATATTTTGGATTGAATAAAGAATGGACCTGGACAAATACATTAAATTACAAAGCGACATTTAATGACGAGCATACGTTAAGTATTCTTGCGGGTACAGAGGCAATTCAAAATCGTAATAGACAAATTTCAGGAAAAGGAAATGGCTTTTTCACGATGTCAAGTCTTGATTATCTCTATTTGGGTGCTGCATCTACAGGTCGTGTAAGTGATGGTTCGGGTGCAATTGGATCACTGTTTTCGATCTTTGGAAAAGTGGATTATTCGTTCAAAGATCGTTATATCTTAAGTGCAACTGTACGTCGCGATGGTTCTTCTAACTTTGGACCGAACAACAAGTATGGAACGTTCCCAGGGGCGAGTGCGGCTTGGCGTTTGTCGCAAGAAGAGTTCATGAAAGGCGTTTCATGGATTTCTGACCTAAAAATCAGAGCAGGTTATGGGGTAACGGGTAACCAACGTATTCCAGCTAACCAATATTTAAATCGCTATCAAGTTGCTATTAATTCTTCTTCTTATCCAATCGATGGAAGTTTAACATCCGGTATGTGGCAGAATGCGTATAATAATCCTGATGTAAAATGGGAACAAGTATCCGCATTGAACATTGGTTTGGACTTTACGCTTGCCCAAGGTGACTTTGATGGTTCTTTCGACTGGTATAACAAGAAAACGAAAGACATGTTATACCTGCTACCATTACCTGCTGTTGCCGCCGGTCGTGCGGGATCACCTTATGTAAATATTGGTGATATGCAAAACAAAGGGGTTGAGTTTTCATTGAATTACCATTATGGAAGACGTCAAGAAAGCCAATTTAAATTCGATCTGTCGGCTACAATATCGCGAAACGTGAACAAAGTTGTTGCCTTGGCGCCTTCTGTTACTCAACAGGTTTACGGTAGCTTTAGAAGTATGGAAACTTCTATCTTAAAACCAGGAGAGCCAATTGGTGCTTTTTATGGTTATAAGGTAATCGGTATCTATTCGGATGCAGATATGTCAAATGCAAGCGTGGCCAAATATGAGGATGGAAAATCGCGAGCAGGCGGACTTAAATTTGCGGATATTAACGGTGATGGAAAAATCGATGCCAGCGATCGTACGATCATAGGTAGTCCACATCCTGATTTTGTGTACTCATTCAATATCAATGCATCTTATAAAAATTTTGACTTTATGGCTTATTTCTATGGGTCAAAGGGTAACCAAAATTATGAGGCGACGCGTTATTTTACGGATTTTGGCGTATTTAGAGGCCAAAAAAGTGTACGTGTCTTAGACGCATGGGATGCCAAAACAAATCCTTCAAGCATGATTCCGTCGCAAGTGGTGGGGGCATCGGCGTACGAATATGCTTCTTCGAGCTATTACGTTCAGGATGCGAGCTTCTTAAAGTTGAAGAATCTGCAGGTTGGATATAATTTTGATACAAATAAGGTGTTCGGTAATAATACCGGTATCAAAAAATTGCGTGCCTATATTGGTGCAACAAATCTATTTACAATCACAAAATATCAAGGCCTAGACCCAGAAGTAAGTGCAACACCTTCAACATATTCTGCTTTGGGGGTAGACTTCGGAGTGTATCCACAAGCACGTCAGTATATGTTGGGTGTGAGTCTTGGTTTTTAAGGTTTAATGATTTAAGTTAAAATTTGATTGAAATGAAAAAAAGAAATATAATCGTCGTTCTCGGAATATCAATGGCTTTGCTATCTTCTTGTGGTAAATCTTTCCTGGAACGTATTCCACAGGGGGAGTTGTCTGACACGCAGGTTGCTAACTCAAAGGGTATTGAAGCTGAATTGATTGGTGCATACGGCATTTTAAATGGCAATGTCAATGGTACTTGGGGAAACTATTCTTCAGCACCTAGCCAGTGGTTGTTTGGAGAGGTTGCGGGGGATAACGCCCATAAAGGTTCTGAAGCTACGGATCAACCTAATATGAATATGATCGAGTTTCATACACCAAATAGTTCTAATGATAACCTGAGCCAGATGTGGGAGGTATACTATGAGGGTGTGCTCAGAGCAAATAATACGTTACGACTTTTGAATGCGGATCAGGCAGGTGCAAAAACAGTGACTGCGGACCGTGCAAAGCAAATTCAAGGTGAAGCCAGGTTATTGCGTGCACATTATTATTTTTACCTCTGGCGTGTTTTCAAAAACTTAGCCTACGTGGATGAGACTATGACGGTGGATGAGGCCAAGGTTAAACCTAATAAAGATGATGTACTGCCTAAGATCATCGACGATCTGAAATTTGCAGTGGATAATCTTCCTGCCACTAAGATCAACCAACAATCAGGCCGTATGGATAAAAATATCGCTAAGGCATATTTAGGTAAGGTTTATTTATACCAGAAAAAATATGCTGATGCATTGGCCTTGTTTAAAGACGTTATCGGTGCAAAGGATCTTCGTACGATGCCGTACCAAAATAACTTTGACGTACTTACAAAAGATGGCCCAGAGGCATTACTGGTATCTAAACATGTGATTAACCCAGATGGATCTGGCGACAATGCCAATGTTGGCGATATGTTGTCTGGATTAAACGGAAGTAATCCTGTAGGTTGTTGCGGTTTCTATCAACCGACCATTGATTTGGTCAATGCGTATAAAGTTGATGCAAATGGCTTACCATTGTTGGACGGTTCTTATCGCAATAATCCATATAAATCAGATTTCGGTTTGTCTGATGAGGCAAAGAAAACATACAAACTTGATGTGACGCTTCGTTTTGATCCACGGTTGGACTATACGGTTGGTCGTAGAGGTGTAAATTTCTATGATTATGGTGTCATGCCAGGCGATGCATGGATTCGTGAGGTGAGCTCGGGAGGACCATTTGTTGGTATAAAAACAATGATTCCGAAGAGTCTGCATGCGACACATACGGCGTCAGGAGCGGCATATATTACTGACTTGGATGTTAATATTATTCGTTTAGCTGATGTTGTTTTAATGGCAGCGGAATGTCAAGTTGAATTGGGCGACTTAGGTGCAGCGATGAATCTCGTAAATGCAGTTCGTGAACGTGCGGCAAAATTACCTCCAAAAACGACTGGCGATAATGTTGCGGCGGCAGTATATGTTGTTAAACCCTATACTTCTTTCCCAGACCAAAATTATGCGCGCAAAGCTGTTCGTTTTGAACGTCGTTTAGAATTAGCGATGGAAGGACATCGTTTCTATGACCTCGTGCGTTGGGGTGAGGCGAAAACTGTATTGGAAAGCTACGCAACGTTTGAAGGGGGTTTTATGTCACGTTATAAAGGCTTAAACTATAAACCACAAAATGATTACTTCCCAATTCCACAATCGCAGATTGACAGAAGTGGTGGAGCTCTGACACAAAATCAAGGATATTAATTTTTGATAGTTTTAAAAAGGAAAGGGGGAGGCGTTGTCTTCCCCTTTCCTTTTTAAGGATTTGTATCTGAATTTTGGCAATAGACGAAAGGGAGTTCATGCAGTTTTTTGTATGTTTGAACTGATGAAAAAAATTTTAAGTGCATTATTGCTGCTTTGGTTTCTGCCCGCTGCTACTTTTGTAGCGAAGGCTCAGAGCTTTGAGGATGTTTATCAGCTATTTCAAGAATCTAAAATATTAAATGATCATTTTGTTGGTTTTTCTTTATACGACCTCAATGCCAATAAATATGTCATGGATATAAACGGCAATAAGCATTTTACGCCGGCTTCCAATACGAAAATGTATACCACCTATGCTGCACTGGCACTGTTGGGCGATTCAATACCTGGTTTGGAGTATGTGGAACGCGGAGACTCGTTGCTTATCTGGGGGACTGGTGATCCGACCTTTCTGCATAATCGTTTAGATACCCGGGTAGTATACAACTTTTTGAAAAATACGAATAAACGCATTTTTGTTGTGCCAGGAACAATGAAGAATAAGTTCTTTGCGCATGGTTGGGCTATGGAAGATTTTGAGGCTTACTATCAACCTGAAATCAGTACATTTCCTATTTATGGCAATGTGGTCACTTTTCGACAAAAAGGTTATAATTATCTATCGACCTCTCCAGCAAGTTTTCAAAATTCACTGGATTTTTTGCCGGAACCTAAGGTCGGTGATTTTGAACTTTCCCGCTCATTTCATGCAAATTCCTTTTGGATGTCCAAACGTCCCGTTCCGAGCGGTTATGTCAATGAAGTTCCATTTATCTATTCTGATAGCTTATTTATTAAATTATTGGCGGACAGTCTAGGTAAATCCGTCACCTTACTATCTTACCAAAAACCAAGCAATACCAAGATACTCTATTCCGGCAGTACCAAAAATTTAATCCGTGAAATGATGTTGCCAAGTGATAATTTTATTGCTGAACAGTTTTTGATGATGTGTTCGTGGAAACAATTCAGTCAATTTGATACTTACTTGGTACGGGACTGGATGAAGAATAACGTTTATAAATACTTTTCAGCTGAGGTCGCCTTATTTGATGGATCGGGCCTGTCGTCCTATAACAAGGTGACTCCGCAGAATAATGTAGATCTATTGGTCCTCCTGAAAAATAAGTTGCCGGATGAGCAAGAGCGTTTCCGTCTTTTTCCGGCTGGAGGTGTCGATGGCACCCTAAAACGTACCTATAGCAAAGATCTCGGTGAACCGTTTGTTTTTGCTAAAACGGGAACGATTACATCTGTCTATAATCAGAGCGGTTATCTGATTACGCGGACAGGAAGGCGCTTGGCATTTTCTTTTATGAACAATAATTATATAGATGATCGAGCAAGTGTAATTCGTAAAGAAATGGCTAAAATAATTACTTATATTCGTCAAACTTATTAAGCCAATTTAAATGGAAGCAATTGTAAAAAACAATAAAAAATTGATTCGTTCTTGGGCCATGTTCGATTGGGCCAATTCTGCTTACAACCTTGTTATTACTTCCACGATATTCCCTGTTTACTATACCGCAATTACGACGACAAAAGAGCATGGTGATGTTGTTCGTTTCTTTGGGATTGAAGTCGTCAATACCGCACTTTCCAATTTTTCTTTGGCCTTTGCCTATTTGCTGATGTCTTTTTCTTTGCCTTTTATTTCTTCCTACGCTGATGCAAAGGGGAAAAAGAAACAGATTATGAAATTCTTTACCTATGTTGGAGCGGTTGCATGTATGTGCTTATTTTTCTTCAAGCTTGAAACCTTGGAAATTGGTATCATATGTTTTGTTCTTGCGGCGATGGGGTATATTGGCGGTGTTTTGTTTAACAATTCTTATTTACCGCTTTTGGCGACTGTCGATCAACAAGATAAGGTGAGTGCGCAAGGTTTTGCTTATGGATATATTGGCTGTGTTACTTTACAGATTCTTTGTTTTATAGTGGTGCTTAAACCTGAATGGTTTGGTATTACAGATGCTTCACTACCGGCTCGCATATCGTTTCTAATGGTCGGATTGTGGTGGCTTGGGTTTTCAATGATCCCTTTTAAATACCTGCCTAAAATTGATGCGACCGAGAATAACACCGGTAAGAGTTTTGTACAGAATGTACGGGATGAATTCGGCCATGTTATCCAAAAGATCAAAGGTATTCCAGAAATAAAACAGTTTTTGCCGGCTTTTTTCTTTTATGCAATTGGTGTTCAGACCTTGATGATTGTAGCCTCTTCTTTTGGAGAGAAAATTTTGCATTTAGGCGCAGAAAGGTTGATTGCGACAATTCTTCTCATCCAGCTCGTGGCTATCTTAGGTGCATTTTTAATGTCTTATTTATCTACGCTTTTTGGAAATATTAAGGTGTTGATCGTTGTGGTGATGATCTGGATCGGCATCTGTATTGCAGCATTTTATTTATCTACTCCACTGCAGTTTTATATTATTGCTGCACTGGTCGGGTTAGTTATGGGCGGAATTCAGTCCTTATCACGTTCAACCTATTCTAAGTTAATTCCGACAGATATCAAAGATACGACTGCTTTCTTCTCTTTTTATGACGTTACAGAAAAGGTCGCGATCGTTATCGGATTATTTTCATTTGGATTTATAGAGCAGGTTACACACAATATTCGGTATTCCGCATTGGTTCTTTCTTTATTTTTTGTAATTGGATTGTTACTTTTGGTCCGGATATTAGTATCCAATAAATCTTAATTTTATTGATTGAATTGCATATGAAAGTAGAACTTTTTGTTCCTTGTTTTATAGATCAGCTTTACCCTGAAACCGCTTTTAATACGGTTCGTTTATTAGAAAAAGTCGGTTGCGAGGTCGTCTATAATCCTGAGCAGACATGCTGTGGCCAGCCGGCCTATAATGCTGGATTTTGGGATGATGCGAAACAGGTCGGACGGAAGTTTTTAGGTGACTTCTCGGGAGATC
The DNA here is from genome assembly GCF_002341965.1 of Sphingobacterium sp. UBA2480. Classification (NCBI taxonomy): domain Bacteria; kingdom Pseudomonadati; phylum Bacteroidota; class Sphingobacteriia; order Sphingobacteriales; family Sphingobacteriaceae; genus Sphingobacterium; species Sphingobacterium sp. UBA2480. Next base: position 249,125 of record NZ_DDPA01000006.1, read on the forward strand.
ATGTGATTATTTCTCCTTCGGCGTCCTGTACTGGTATGGTACGACATGCTTATAATGATTTATTCGCAAATTCGGCAGATTCCCATCAATGTCATAAAATACAACAACAGGTGATGGAAATCTCTGATTTTTTAGTAAACGTGCTAAAAAAAGAGTATTTTGGAGCTGAATTGGAGGGTGTTGCGGTATACCATGATTCTTGCTCGGCTTTGCGAGAGTGCAAAATTAAAGAGGAACCACGGAAATTATTGAGTAAGGTCTTAGGTTTGGAGATGGTGGAGGTGAAAGATAGCGAGACATGTTGTGGGTTTGGGGGAAGTTTTGCCGTTAAATTCGAAGGAATATCCGCAGCAATGGCTGAGCAAAAAGTGCGCAATGCACTTGATCTGAATGCGGATTATATTATTTCCACTGATTCATCTTGTTTGCTACAGCTTCAATCTTATATCGATAAACATAAATTACCCATTCAGACGATGCACCTCGTTGATGTGTTGACCACTGGCTGGGGAAATATTTAAATAACACATTAAATCTAAACACATGAATTCAAGAAGAGATTTTCTTAAAAACCTTGCGCTAGCATCTGCTGGTATAGCATTAGCTCCCTCATTGGAGAGTTTTGCGGTAGCAAAGAAAGATTGGTTTGACATTTCCTTGGCTGAATGGTCATTGCATAAATCCTTGTTTAAGGGAGATTTGAACAATTTGGATTTTCCAGTATTGGCTGCCAAAAAATACGGTATCTATGGGGTGGAATATGTGAATCAGTTTTTTAAGGATAAGGCTAATGATAATAATTACCTTACTGAGCTAAATATGCGCGCGAAAGATAATGGTGTACGTAATGTACTCATTATGATTGATGGTGAAGGAAATCTCGGTGACGAAGATGAAACAAAGAGAAAACAAGCTGTGCAAAACCATTATAAGTGGATTTCTGCAGCTAATTTCTTAGGTTGTCATGCCATTCGTGTCAATGCGGCTGGAAAAGGAACGCCTGAGGAAGTGAGTAAGCGTGTTGTTGAAAGTTTAACAACACTATCTGATATCGGTAAAAAAGCGGGCATTAGCATAATTGTAGAAAACCATGGTGGTATCTCTTCGCATGGTGACTGGTTGGCCAATACATTAAAAGCAGTGGGTAGTAAATATTGTGGAAGTTTACCCGATCTTGGTAATTTCTATGAGTATGATCGTTACCAAGGTGTAACGGATTTAATGCCTTATGCGCATGGTGTGAGTGCCAAAACACATGATTTTGATGCCAATGGTAATGAAACGCAAATTGACTATGAGCGTATGTTGAAGATTGTTAAAAAAGCAAAATTCAAAGGTTATGTGGGGATTGAATATGAGGGAAGTAAGTTGAGTGAGGAAGAGGGTATTTTTGCTACTAAAAAATTATTGGAACGTTTGCGTCCTTTGATTTAAAATTTAACTATTCGAGTTCTTCTCTGTCAATGGAAAGAACTCGAATAGTTAAATAGGTTTTAATTGATGTGTTGCTCGGATGCAACAACTAAAAAAACTGAAGTCCATTTGTTAGAAACCTATTAAAATCTTCACTATCTTGCTTGAGTATATGAAGATGAGTGAATAACTACTTTCTTGGTGTAGAGGACCATCGGATTTTTCCATTTACTGATGGTATACTTATAAATGGAAATCGCACTACCTTATTTTGAAAAATAACGACTAAAAAAAACATGAATTTTGAAAAAAATGCTGTTCTTGAAACCCATTTGCAAAAAGTAGGGGCGGAACATGTATTGGTACAAGGGCATCCAGCCGGCTTGTTCGTATTATTCTTCACAGAGATGTGGGAGCGTTTTAGCTACTATGGTATGCGGGCGCTGTTGGTGAATTTTCTAGTTTCTACCATCGCCCAACAAGGATGGGGCTGGACCAACTCCGAAGCGATGAAGCTTTACGGTTTGTACACGGGGATGGTGTTTTTAACGCCCTTGTTCGGTGGGATTATAGCCGACCGTCTTACAGGATATAAAAAATCCATTATGGTGGGGGCTATAATTATGACTCTCGGGCATATCGCTATGGCTTTAGAGGGATTTAATAAAAGCTTTTTTTTGGCAGGGTTGGTGCTGATTGTTTTGGGAAATGGTCTGTTCAAACCCAATATTTCTTCGATGGTAGGAAAATTATATCCAGATAAAGGCGGTAAAAAGGATGCGGGGTATACCATTTTTTATATGGGTATAAATGGAGGGGCATTTTTGGGTATGATGCTATGCGGCTATATTGGTGAGAAGATCGGCTGGTATTATGGTTTTGGGCTTGCCGGAATATTTATGTTTTTGGGAATGTTGCAATTTTATTTTGCGCAGCCCATCTTCGGAAAGATTGGAAATACACCCGAGAAACAAGAAGAGCTAACCGAAATTGCAGCGGGTCAAGAAGAAAATCCGCAACATATTGTGCGTGATCGTTTGCTTGTAATAGCCATTTTTATGTTGTCAAGTATTGTCTTCCATTTAGCTTTTGAACAAGCGGGTGGCTCGATGACGATCTTTGCAAAAAATTATACACAGCGGGTATTGAGTGGTGACATGGCGGTTTTATTTAAATGGTTCGATGCTGCATTGACGGTTTTGCCGATTGTGGTAATTACTGGGGTACTGTTTGTTTTAGCGAAGAAAATCATACGCAAATACCCGATGATTATACTTTTTTCGAGCATTTCTTTTGTGATCATCTGGTCCTTGTGTCTTTGGAAGGTTTATCGGGAATATTATGGTATGAATTCGGAAGTTACTGTATCCTGGTTTCCGATGTTAAATTCTTTCTTTATCATTACGCTGGCTACATCATTTAGTAAGATCTGGGAGAAAGTATGGAATCCTTCTGGTCCAATTAAGTTTGCAATGGGACTGACACTGGTTGGAGTTGGTTTTGCGGCACTATCTATTGGAAGCTCCGAGATTCCTACCGGTGCAAGGACGGCCTCTGTTAGTATGATATGGCTGGTATTGGCATACTTTTTTCATACAGTGGGCGAATTGTGTATTGGTCCGGTTGGACTTTCTTATGTCAGTAAACTATCGCCCAAAAAATTCCTGGGGTTATTGTTTGGTTTTTGGTTTTGTGCCAATGCCATAGCTAATTTTATAGGGGGCTTTATTGGGTCGTATATTGATAAGATTACTGAATCTCATTCGATGTCTTACTTCTTTGCTGTGTTTACAGTGATCCCTATGGTGGCTGCTGTATTTCTTATTCTAGGCAACAAAAAAATAAAAAAGATGATGCATGGAATTGATTAATTCATAGAAAAATAGTGTATCTTCAAGCGATTTTTATCAAAATAAAAACAAAACCTGAGTTATAAAACAATTATTGAAATTATATGAATCAAGAAAAAGATCAAGTTCTTGTAGCGCATCTTGCTAAGCAGGGGATCGATGACAAGATGGTAAATGGACATCCTGCCGGATTATTTGTGCTATTCTTTACAGAGATGTGGGAGCGGTTTAGCTACTACGGTATGCGGGCATTGTTGACCTTATTTTTAATAAGTTCCATTGCTGATGGAGGATGGGAATGGAGTAATGAACGGGCCATGAAACTTTACGGTTTGTATACTGGTTTCGTCTATTTGACACCATTGATCGGTGGAATGATAGCGGATAAGCTAACCGGTTTTAAAAAGGCAATTTTGATCGGTGCTTTGGTCATGACCTTGGGGCATTTGTCTATGGCATTTGAGGGCGTAAATTCAAATTTCTTTTATTTAGGTCTTGTCTTAATGATCCTAGGAAACGGGATGTTTAAACCTAATATTTCTTCCATGGTGGGAAATCTCTACCCAGATCAAAGTCCTAAAAAGGACGCTGGTTATACCATATTTTATATGGGAATCAATGCCGGATCATTTTTAGGAATGCTATTATGTGGTTACATTGGTGAGAAGATCGGTTGGCATTATGGATTCGGACTTGCTGGAGTGTTTATGTTCTTTGGTATGTTGCAATTCTATTTTGGACAAAAGATATTTGGTATCATCGGAGATTCTCCTAAAGCACTTCAGGCTTACCATGAAAAAAAGATCAAGAATCACGAAGAAGAGGAAGAGGTCATTCCAGCACATGTTGTCCGAGATAGATTGATCGTCGTCACCATATTCATGTTGGCTAGTGTAGTTTTCTTTCTGTCTTTTGAACAGGCAGGAGGATCGATGTCAATCTTTGCCAAGGACTATACGCAAAGGGTTCTGTCTGGAAGTTCGGCGGTGACGTTTAAATGGATTGATACTATTTTGACCATTGTGCCTATTGTTATAGTCACAATTGTTTTAACAGCATTGGCTAGAAAGATATATAAACAATATCCATTAACGATTTTATTTACTGGTATTTCGTTTGGTATAATTTGGTGTTTGGGACTTTGGAAAGTCTTTAGAGAAATAGGAATAACTGGATCAGAAGTCGGCGCTTCATGGTTTCAGATTTTGAATGCATTTTTTATCATTTCACTGGCATCGTCATTTAGTAAATTCTGGGAAAAAATATGGAATCCGTCTGGTCCTGTTAAGTTTGCATTGGGCTTAATATTAGTAGGTATCGGATTTGCAGCATTGGCTTATGGGGCGAGTGAAATTCCCCAAGGTGCCAAGACAGCCTCTGTCAGTATGATTTGGCTTGTAATCGCCTATTTTTTCCATTCTGCAGGAGAGCTTTGTTTGTCACCTGTTGGTTTGTCTTATGTCAGTAAGCTTTCTCCAAAGAAATTTTTGGGACTTCTTTTCGGTTGTTGGTTCTGTGCTTCGGCTATTGCCAATTTTATCGGTGGATTTTTAGGGTCATACATTGATCGCATTACAGAAGAACATTCGATGTCTTACTTCTTTATGATATTTGCAATAGTTCCGGGAGTTACTGCATTGTTGTTGATCATCTTTAACCCCTTATTGAAAAAAATGATGCACGGCATCAACTAAATTGTTGTAGAAGGTGAGCATATAAAAGCGGTTGGCTGATCAGTATATCGATCAACCAACCGCTTTTTATATTCTTTTATTCCTCCACTTTCAAAAGTAGTTTATCGATGCGGTGGCCATCCATATCAAGCACTTCGAAAACTAGATTTTTAAATCGGACACGTTCGCCTTCTTCGGGCACGTGATCTAATCTTAGGAACACTAGGCCTCCTACAGTAGTTACATTGTTGATCTCATCTTCGTCTTCCTCAGAAAGACCGATTTCAAATTCATCCAAAAGGTCCTCGATCTGATATTGTCCGTCGACAACATAATCGCCGTTTTCCAATTGACGTATTGTCGGTCGGGCACTTAGGTCGCTTTCTGTGATGTTACCTACCAAATCGCCAACGATATCCCGTAACGTAATAATTCCCTGTGGCGAACCATATTCATCAATGACAACCGCCTGATGTATACTGGAGGTGCGCAGGGTATTCATGATGCTATAAGATGAGCTAAATTCGTTCACAAATTTGATGGGTAACATGAGCGTTCTTAGATCAAATGGTTCGTTTTGGAGGCATTGTCGTAGTAAGGACTTTACATGAACAACACCTTTAATATTGTCGAGTCCACCTTCACAGACCGGGTAGATGGAATGATCGTTGTCCAGTATGATCTTTCTGTTTTCTTCAAAAGAATATTCCAGATCCAAAAAAACAATGTTTTTGCGGTGAGTCATTAGGTTGACCGCCTTTTTGTCTCCTAAACTCAATAGACGGTCGACGATATCGTGCTCAATACCTTCGATGACACCACTGTCGACACCTTCGTCTACTAGCGCCTTAATTTCTTCTTCCGTGACACTATTGCCGCTACTCTTGATATTGAGTATTTTGACAATAAACTCTGTCGACATACTGAGTAGCCATACAAATGGTCGTACGATTTTGCTGAGCAGGTTCATCGGGTAAGCGATTAGCATGGCATACTTCTCCGGAATAGCCATACCGATACGTTTGGGGACTAATTCACCAAGCACCAACGAAAAGTAGGTGATGATAAAGACGACAATGATTACAGCGAGCTGTTCGCTATAGGGGGCTATAATACTGGATTTATTAAATATGCCGACTAGATATGTGGAAATACTACCACCAGAAAAAAAACCGGTTAGAATGCCGATAAGGGTAATGCCTATTTGTACAGTGGATAGAAAGTTGTTGGGCGATTCTTTTAGGTTTAGCGCTATTTTGGCTGCCGCATTGTTTTTATCGCTTTCAGCCTGTAGCCTTGCCTTTCTGCTGGATACGATGGATATTTCTGATGCCGATAGTATTCCGTTTAGAATAATCAGGACTAAAATAATAATTGCTTCGGTAAGCATAATGAGTTGAAAAAGTTGTTTGCTAGTGCTAATTTACGGAAAAGACCAGCTAAAAAGTAGGATTATTATGATTATGTCAAGCATCCATAAAAAAAAAGCCGTATATCTTTCAATACGGCTTTTATAATAATAAGAATGTTTTTTCAATTACATTCCACTGTCATCTAACATAAAAGTATTTTTCTTGGTTTTCCATTTTCCTTTTGTGAAATCAGGGAATTCCAACGTTTTATTTCCTTTTGCAATAGACTCGGTAGATAATGGGAATACAGCACTCATGGTTACTGAATCATATACGTCAATTGGCGTCTGTACCTTTTGTTTTACTGCCTGAATGAACGCATTGAATACAAACCAGTCCATGCCACCATGACCAGAACCATTTGCTACCGCTTCATATTTTTGCCAGATTGGGTGATCGTATTTCTTTACCCATTCATCTGCAGAATCCCACGTGTGTGGTTTGGATTTACCCTCGATGTGAATACCTTTTGCAACATCCATCCAAATACCATCTGTTCCTTGTACGCGGAAGCCGATAGAGTAAGGTCTTGGCAAGTGTGTATCATGCGTTAATAACATGGTTTCTCCATTTGCACATTGTAACATCGTTTGTGTGATATCACCATTTTTGTAATTGATCTTACCGTTGGGGTGTCCTGGGGAAACTTTATTGACATAGGCTGCCAATCCACGGGCTTTACTTGAGTACGAAGTGATATGGGTGAATCTGTTACCCTTGTTGATATCTGCAAATTGCATAATTGGACCTAAACCGTGGGTAGGATATAGATCACCATCTTGATCGATATTGAACTGTGTACGCCATTGTGCCTCAGAAATCGCTTTCGGGCCATATTCAACGCCATGGCCATAATACGCTTTTCCGTCATTGAATAATACTTCGCGTAAATCGTGTTGATAACCGCCTTCCAGGTGCAACAATTCACCAAATAGCCCTTGTCTGTGCATATTCAATACAGCAAGTACGTCACGACGGAATGCCACATTTTCTAGGGTCATGTAAGGCTTTCCGGTTTCTTCGGATACTTTCACAATATCCCAGTGATCTTGTAGTGTTAGACCTGCTATAACCTCGCAACCTACGTATAGTCCAGCTTTCATTGCGTCAATAGCTTGGTTTTTGTGGAATTGCCAAGGTGTTGCAATAATGACAGCATCTAATTTTTCATTGCTTAACATCTTTTTGTAAGCATCAACGCCACCAGTATATTCTTTTGGAAGTTTGGTGCCTTTTGCGTTGAATTGTTTACGGCATTGTGCTAGAGATTCTTCTTGGGTGTCACAGACAGCCACAATTTCTAAATCATCTCTGTTTAGGGCAATTTGAACGTGATTACGTCCTCTAAGACCCACACCAATAAAACCGATTTTTATCTTGCCATTTGTTTGGGCAAATAATTCTGTACTTGAAAGGACACCGATTCCAGCTGTAGTGATGGCAGTCGATTTTATGAAATTTCTTCTATCCATTGTTTTGAGATATAAGGAGTTTGTATATTAGTTATTTACTTGTTTGAAAACAGTCTTTGAGACTGGGTACTATTAACAAATATATTATTTCATTTGGGATAAATGAAAGTGCAAACGTTTGCTTAATTTTATTAAATTTCATGCAAACGTTTGATTGAAATAAAAATTATCATTTATTAATTCAATTTGTGATATTGCAAGCACATTGATGATTTAAAAAACATAGTTTAATGTCTGATTTTAACCAATTAGTAGTAGAGAGCGCAGCAAAACAATTCACATTAGAAGGAGATATCATTTCAGTGCAACCGTTTGGTTCTGGTCATATCAATGATACCTATCGTGTAGTTACTACTGTAGATAGCGGTATATCGCATTTATTACAACGTATTAATCACCATGTTTTTCCGAACGTGGATGGATTAATGCATAATATTGAGATTGTCACCAAGCATCTTAGCAAAAAAGTTAAAGTCGCTGAAGGAAAAAGAATCAGCGATCATGTATTGACAATTGTTCCTACAAAAGGTGGGGAATTATATATAAAAGATAGTCAGGATAATTATTGGCGCATGTTTATTCTCATAGAGGATACGAAAAGCTATGATATTGTAGAGACTGAAGTCCAAGCAGCCGAAGGTGGCCGTGCTTTTGGGTTGTTTCAAAAACAGCTGTCGGATTTAGATGCTTCGTTGATCGTTGAAGTACTTCCCAACTTTCATAATATAGAGTTTAGACTTGAAAATCTTCGAAAAGCAATCGCTAAAGATGTGTGCCAACGTGTAGCGTCGGTAAAGGACAAATTGGATTTTATCTTTAGTCGTGAAGATCGAATGAAAACCATTCTTGAACTTGGTAACAAGGGGGAACTTCCACTGCGCATTACACATAATGATACCAAGTTTAATAATGTGCTCTTAGATCGCCACGATAAGATGCAATGTGTGATCGATTTGGATACAGTTATGCCAGGCTATGTGGCATACGATTTTGGAGATGCGATTCGGACGATTATTAACCCTGTTGCCGAAGATGAGATGGATGTTTCGAAAATTCTGCTAAATCTTGCCTTATATAAGGCCTATGCCGAAGGTTATTTGGAGGAAGCTAATGACTTCTTGACAACTTTAGAGAAAGAAACATTAGTCGATGGGGCCTTCTTATTGCCCTATATGCAAGGAGTACGTTTCTTAACGGACTATTTGGAAGGAGATCATTACTACAAGACTAAATATGATGACCATAATCTGGTGCGTACAAATACGCAATTGAAATTGGTTGAAGAGATGGAAAAGAATGAAGCATTTATGCGGAAGGTAGTTTTTGATTGCATTTAACAATTTTATACCTTTAATCCTATTGAGAAGCTTCCATCGCGTAGATGAAGCTTCTTTTTTCTGTAAAAAAATATTCGAATGAAAAAACTAACCATTTTGCCTATCGCAGCGGAGCTGGCCAATACACTTGATTATCATACTTTGTCGAAGCTCTTGAGCAATTTTGAATCGCATTCGCTGGAGTTTAATAACTGGAGCGAATCTTTCCCGTATAAACCTGAGGTACAATTTAAGATTGGCTATACCCAGGAGTATCTTGTGTTGCAATATGATGTCGTCGAAGAACAACTTCGGGGTAATTATTCCGAAACAAATCAAAATGTATGGGAAGATAGCTGTGTGGAGTTCTTTATTTCTTTTGATGGACGCGAACATTATTATAACCTGGAATTTAATCTAATTGGAACAGGCTTGATCGGTTATGGTCCGGCCGAAAAGGCAAATAGAAATCGATTGGATAGTACAACAATAGAACAGGTGCGTACTTACTCTTTAATTGAGCGTAATGGTTCCGATAAGCGATGGAGTATGATTGAGGTCATTCCACTTGCTGTATTTCAGTTTGACAATGTTGTAGACCTGAAAGGTAAACGGATACATGGGAATTTTTACAAATGTGGTGATCATCTCAAACAACCACATTTTATATCTTGGAATAAAATAGAAAACCCAACTCCTAATTTCCATCTCCCTGAGTTTTTTGGAGAAATGGTCTTTGGTTAGGAGTTGAGTGAAAAAAGGTGATGCTTATTGGTAAACAGATTCTTTTTTGAATTTCTTTGCCAATAAAGCATATACTAATACACGGTATTTATTTTTATTGGATTTGCCAATAGCGGTAATCACTTCCTCTAGTGCCTTGTCTAAATCAGGGCCATCTTTTAGGCCTAATTTTTTGATCAAAAAGTTTTGTTTGACACGGTTAAGTTCTTCGGGATCTGATGCAGCAATGGTTTCCGAGTCTGCATTGTAAATGGAAGGTCCTATTCCTTTTGTTACTTTTGCAATAAATGCTTCATCTAATGATAAGCCTAGCTTTTTTGATTCTGCAACATATGCAGCAATTTTTTCATCTAATTTGCTCATAATTATGTAAGTGATTTAATTGTAGTAAGTTAAGTTAGGTAAAAAAGTCGATAAACAAAATTATTCTTTGGTTAGGATAAAGATTGTTACATTTGTGCCCTTGATAAGTGCTGTTAACCAAAATGTGGAAAATTTCAACTAATTATTCTTCGTAATTGTTGTAAGTTACATTTTTATAAGTTATCTTTGCACCTCAATAATTGAATATACGTAATCATAATAATAATGAAAAAAGATTTGCATCCTTCAAATTACAGATTAGTTGTATTTAAAGATATGTCAAATGACTATGCTTTTATTACAAAATCTTGTGTTGATACAAAAGAGACTATTACTTGGGAAGACGGAAATGAGTATCCAGTTGTAAAATTAGAGATTTCTCATACATCACACCCTTTCTATACAGGTAAAATGAAATTGGTTGATACTGCTGGTCGTATCGACAAATTCCGTAACCGTTACAACAAAAAATAATTGTAGCAGATCTGTATATTACAATATTAAGAACTCGATAAATATAATTTGTCGGGTTTTTTTTGTTATTTTTAATTTGTGAAAATCTTCTTTACAGATTGCTTTGATTCGATCCAATTGTTGGATAAGCTTAGCTCCCCATTAACTACTTTTGATAGAAAGAGTCTTTATCCATTTGCTTTCGTGAAATCTTGTTTGGACCTTCGGGTTGGTATACTGACTTTACGGGAGAAATGGGCAAAATTAGCTTTAAAATTTGATGTACACTATGTTGCCAACGATGCGGATAAGGAGGGGCTTATATGGGTGTCAGAGAACGTTATTCCGACAGTAGCCTTATTGCAGCTTTTACAGCGATTGCGTGTCGGAGAGGTCCTTGTACAGGACGGATACGTTTTAGCTTGTTGTTATACGCATAAGGACTCTTATCGTGTGCAAGAGGTTGATATATCTGTTGATCTATTAAAAGGGATAGAAGATCTGTTTTTGCTCACAGGAACTGAAATAACACATGATTTCAATCATCTGGTACAAAGTGTTCAGTCGTCCAGTATATCTGGAACAAATCAATTGTTGGGTAATGATCTTTATGTAGCTGATCGTGTTAGCATGGAATGTGCTACGCTCAATACCCTACAAGGTCCCATATATATCGATGAAGATGTTACAATTATGGAGGGCGCGCATTTGCGTGGTCCATTATATCTTGGTAAAGGAGCCGTTGTAAAAATGGGCGCTACGATTTATGGGAATGTTTCGGTAGGGAAGCAGAGTGTTATTGGGGGAGAGATCGGGAATTCGGTCATTGGTGATTTTTCGGCCAAGGGGCATCATGGTTATCTAGGGTGCTCGGTAATAGGAGATTGGTGTAATTTAGGAGCTGGTACCTCTAATTCCAATTTGAAGAATAACTTAAAGACTGTTTCAATTTACGATTATGCATTAGATGGTGTTCGGGATACAGGTCTTTTAAAATGCGGTGCCTTTATTGGAGACTATACTCGCCTTGGCATCAATTCGGCTTTAAATACAGGAACAGTAATTGGAATTGCAAGCATGCTAGCAGATACAAGTTTTTATGCTAAATTTGTACCGTCATTTGCTTGGGTGTTTGACGGAGGTGCTCAGACTTATGAATTTGATAAGTTTATGGCATATCTGGAGACGCTGTATGCATCAAAAGGGGAAGAGCTCACGGAGCAGATTAAAGATAAATTGAATCAACTTAACAAAAAATATAATTAAATCGTAAAATCATGCGTAAAAAAATCGTAGCTGGTAATTGGAAAATGAATTTAGACTATCAATCAGGATTGAGCTTGTTTTCTGAAATTATCAATATGGCCAAAGATGAAGTGATTGGAAACCAGGAATTGGTTGTTTGTAGTCCATTTATTCATTTGTCAAGTCTTGGGCAACTGTCTAAAAATGTCGCGAATGTAAATATTGGTGCTCAGAATATTCACCAAGCGGAGTCGGGTGCTTATACAGGTGAGATTTCGGCTTCACAAGTAAAATCAGTAGGTGCTTCACATGTTATTTTAGGTCACTCTGAAAGACGTGCTTATTTTGGTGAAACTGATGCATTGTTGGCATCTAAAGTGGATATTGCATTAAAGCATGATTTAACCCCAATATTCTGTATTGGAGAAACAAGAGAGGAACGCGAATCTGGAGCTTTCTTTGATGTGATCAAAACACAATTGACAGATGGATTGTTCCACTTGTCTAAAGAAGCTTTTGCAGCTGTGGTGTTGGCATATGAACCAGTTTGGGCAATTGGTACTGGCTTGACAGCTAGCCCTGAGCAAGCACAGGAAGTTCATAAATTTATTCGTGAGGTGTTAGCTGATCAATATGGTCAGGAGATTGCTGATAATACAAGTATTCTATATGGAGGGTCTTGTAATCCAGGTAATGCAAAAGATTTGTTTGCTCAAGCCGACATCGATGGTGGTTTGATTGGAGGTGCTTCTTTAAAATCGAGAGATTTTATTGATATCGCTAAAGTATTTAACGGCTAATTTTTAGAAATGAAATACGTAGAGGTTATCTTTCAAATGCGATCAGGTGAAGAATGGCAGAAGGATTTGTTGATATCTGATTTGGCTGATATTGGCTTTGATACTTTTGAGGATACCGAATCTGGATTTGCAGCTTATATTTCAGCTGCAAATCTTGATTTGCAAGCATTAGAAACACTGATGCTTCAACCTTATGAAGGCCTGGAGGTCGATTATAAGATACAGGAAATAGAAAATCAGAATTGGAATAAATTGTGGGAAAGCAATTTCAACCCAATAGAGGTAGGAGGGCAATGCTATGTGCGTGCAACTTTTCATGAGGCCAAACCTGAGTTTCCCTATGAAATCATTATAGATCCGAAGATGTCTTTTGGCACCGGCCATCATCAAACAACTTCGATGATGCTTCAGTATATTTTGGAGAATGATTTTATGGGCAAGCAGGTTTTGGACATGGGCTGCGGTACAGGGATACTGGCCATTTTGGCATCAAAAAAAGGCGCGAATGCTGTATTGGCTGTGGATTATGATGAGATATGTGTTGAAAGTGTAATCGAAAATAGGGCACTCAATCATGTTGAGCATATCGAAGCGCTCTGTGGATCTTACGAAGTTTTGGCCGGTCGGGTCTTTGATGTGATTTTGGCAAATATTAACCGTAACATTCTTTTAGAACAATTACCTCAGTATGCCTTGAGCATTCGTACAGGGGGTGAGCTGTACCTAAGTGGTTTCTATGAGCAGGAAGATTTAGCAATCTTAAGCGATGCGGCGACCACATTGGGTTTTGAGTTTATCTCCAATAAAGTTTTAAATAATTGGTGTGCAGCCAAGTTTGTGAAGCGATAATTTAGCTATGCGGATTCATTTTATAGCAATAGGTGGTAGTGTGATGCATAACCTTGCTATTTCATTGGCAAAACAAGGGCATCAAGTGACCGGTTCTGACGATCAGATCGTAGAGCCCTCCCGTTCTCATTTGATTGAAGCAGGATTGCTTCCTAATCAATTGGGGTGGTTTGAAGAAAAAGTGACGGAGGATATTGATGCTGTGATCTTGGGCGCTCATGCCCAGGCAGATAATCCTGAATTAAAGCGGGCCCAGGAATTAGGTCTTAAAATTTATTCTTTTCCAGAATTTATACAAGAGCTTTCGCAGGATAAAATCCGGGTGGTTATCGCTGGAAGTTACGGTAAGACAACCATAACGAGCATGGTGATGCATGTTATGCGATTTCTAGGAAAAGAATTTGACTATTTGGTAGGAGCTCAATTAAGAGGCTTTGATAAGTTGGTCGATATTACTAAGCATAATAAGATTATTATTATCGAAGGAGATGAATATGTTTCATCTAAGATTGATCCGAAGTCCAAATTTTTGTATTATAAACCGAATATAGCGTTAATTTCGGGTATTGTATGGAATGAGTTTAACTCGAAAATATCTCAAGAGGAATATATTAAACAATTTGAAGATTTTATTGACTCAATTCCGCCTAAAGGTACCTTAATTTATAATAAGGAAGATGTTGTGTTACAGAAGGTTCTTCAAGATACAAAAGATTGTAAGATCAATAGACATGGCTATAAGATTCCTGATTATACAATTAATAAGGGGGTGACTTACATCAATACACCGGATGGCGACGTTCCATTGCAAGTGTTTGGTAAGCACAACCTATCTAATATTGCTGGGGCGTATACGATCTGCGAATGGTTGGGGATCAAAAAGAAAGAGTTCTTTGAGGCCATAAAAAGTTTTAATACTTCGATTCGTTATTTGGAGTTTGTTGCAAGCTCGGAAGGATCTGTGGTTTATCAGGATTATGCCTGTAATGCGGATAAAGTGAAGTCAAGTATTCACGCCGTGAAAGAGCAATTTCCTAATCAGAAATTGGTTACAATTATCGAATTAAACTCGTATGATAGTTTAGATTCATCGTTTTTGTTACAATATGCAAACTCAATGAAAGAGTCGGATGTCTCTGTGGTCTACGTGAATATAAATTCCTGTAAAGAACTTAATAAAGATATCGAAAGTGTCCCCAATAATATTAAGGATAATTTTAATAACCCTGATTTAGAGGTTGTTGTGAGTTTGGATGGGCTCTATTCATTTTTAGATGGTGTCAAATCAAAAGGTTACAATTTACTTCTTATGAGTTTAAATAATTATAATGGGGTTAATTTGTCTGTGCTCGCTGATCGGTTTTTTAGAGATTTTTAGAGAAAAAATTATAATTTAATGTAAATTAAATTGTAATTTATTATTTTTGTTTAAAATATCTACCAGATGAATGCATTAGGAAAAAAAATCAGATTACTTAGACACCAAAAGGGGTGGAGTCAAGAGGATGTTGCAAAACGATTGGATATCTCAATCCCAGCATTTTCTAAAATTGAAACAGGGATTACAGATGTGAATTTGTCTCGCCTGAATCAAATCTCAAAATTATTCAATTTGACAGTTGTTCAACTTTTATCTACTTCAGATTCTGAAGAAGATAAAGAGTATGTAAACGAGGTGAATGCTTTGACGCAAAAATTACAACAACGCGATGGCGAAGTAATTGAATTGCAGAAAAAGGTTATTGATCTTTATGAGCAATTGCACAAAAGATAAGGCATATTAAAAATGTTACCGAAAAGGCAATCCAAATGGGTTGCCTTTTTTTGTTTATGCAACTTTATTTTGGTCAAAAGTGATTTTGTTTTTGTTTCTTTGTAAGTATTTTATCAAAAAATAAAGGTTGATTATTTATGGGGAGATTAAACGGGGATATAACGAATAGCCCGTCGACTGATTTTTTTAAGTCAAATGTATTGGGACAGCGTTCAGGACTCTTTGTCCTTTTCTTTACTGAAATGTGGGAACGTTTTTCGTTCTACGGGATGCGTGTACTCTTAATGCAGTTTTTAACTGCTGCAGTTATTCAAGGTAGTCCTTTCTCGGGATGGTCCTGGACTGCACAACAAGCGGGAGCACTTTATGGAACCTATGCCATGATGCTCTATTTAACTCCTATTCTAGGAGGGATTATAGCGGATAAATATATTGGATCACGGAAAGCTGTGATCATCGGTTCGGCGATTATGACGCTTGGACATGCTGCCATGGCCTTTGATACTTCCATTATGTTTTTTCTGGGTTTGATCTGTTTAGTTATTGGAACAGGTTTTTTCAAACCCAATATGCCTTCTATCTTAGGTGAAATGTATAAAGATCTACCAGAGAAAAAAGATGGAGCTTATACCATATTCTACATGGGGGTCAATGCTGGTGCTTTCTTTGGCATGATGCTATGTGGATATATAGCCGAAACGTATGGTTGGCATTGGGGATTCGGCTTGGCTGGTATCTTTATGCTTTTGGGAACACTGCAGTTTGTTTTCGCAAAACCGCTCATGGGAAATCTGGGTGTTTTAACTAAGTCGACCTCAGGGGAACACCAAGTTATCGCTGAGGATACCGATACCAGAAATCCATTTACCATACGGGATTATGTATTGATCGCGATAGTTTCTATTATCGGTTTCGTATATGCTTTCAATGACCCTTTGTCTAAGAATGGTATTGTTGATGTGTTTTCTGGTTTGGATACACCGTTTCTTAGAGGTCAATATATTATGGTCATTGTGGCGTTAATTCTCTTCATATATCTTATTGTGACACGGATTTTGCGTTATGATAAGGTTGTAAGGGATCGGATGTTTGCGGTCGTGTTGCTAGCGTTTTTCTTGGTCTTCTTTTTTATGAGCTTTGAGCAGGGGGCAACTTCGTTGGTTCTTGTGGCGAGAGATAATATTGATAGATCACTTACTGGTGCTGCATTGACGACCTTTAATGTGGTAAATGGTTTATTGACGATTGTACCGCTTTCGATTATCTCTTGGGTTCTGATTAAATTGGCAAAAGTAACCTGGAACAAAATTGCCATTTCAAATATCGTATTGTTTATCTGTTTTGGGTTGATCTGGGGAGCAGTAATCTGGATGTTGTACAATGAATTCAATAAAGAAGCATCAGAAATTAAAGTCTCCTGGTTTTCGATCCTAAACTCATTTTTTATCATTGCACTTGCCTCCTCGGTATCCAAAATTTGGGAGTCCAAATATAACCCATCGGCAGCCTTTAAATATGGCTTTGGTTTGATTTTGGTTGCGATAGGATTTTTTATTATCGGGTTGGGATCTATGGGGATAAGCCAAGGGGCTAAAATCTCGATGGTATTTTTGGTGCTGACCTATTTGTTCCATACATTGGGCGAATTATTTATTTCACCGGTAGGTCTTTCTTACGTATCCAAATTGGTGCCGGCTCGCATGCTCGCATTTATGTTTGGAATATGGTATTTGGCGATTGCTATTGCACAGAAGGTTGCAGCGGTATTAGGAGGACAAGTGGAAACCATCCAAGAGGAACACTCCTTGAGTTATTTCTTCTTCTTATTTACAGCAATTCCTGCCTTAGCAGGCCTGTTAGTAATGCTGTTTAATCCATTGATTAAACGATTGATGCACGGAATTAAATAACAAATATATAAGCTTCTTTTACGAAAGAAGCTTTTTTGATTAATATAAATTAGTATGGAGGTTAGTACAAGGGAATCGCTAGAAGAGATTCAAAATTTTGACGGGAAGTACCCAAGGCAAATCTGGAGTTTGTTTTTTTCCGAGATGTGGGAAAGATTCTGTTTCTATGGTATGCGCGGGATGTTGGTGTTCTTTATGATCACACAGCTAAACTTTGCTGAAAAGGATGCCAATTTACAGTATGGAGCGACACAAGCATTTGTATATGCGTTTACATTCATAGGAGGGCTGTTTGCAGACAAAATTCTTGGTTTCAGAAAGTCTTTATTCTGGGGTGGCTTATTGATGATCGTAGGAAGCTTATTTCTTGCAGCAGATCCGCATAAATATTTCTTTTTTGGTTTATCATTTATCATTATAGGTACGGGTTTCTTTAAACCCAACATATCGACGATGGTAGGCGAGCTGTATAAAAAAGGTGATGTTCGTCGTGATGGCGGCTTTTCCTTGTTTTATGCGGGAATAAATTTAGGCGCATTCTTAGGCGGATATATCTGTGTTGCGATCGGTAAAGGATATATGCTGACGTCAATTATTTCTGAGGGACATCGCTGGAATGTTGCTTTTGGTTTGGCGGCGGTAGGCATGTTGGTTAGTTTAGTGAATTTTCACTTTACCAAAAGGCATTTAGGACCAATTGGACTTCAACCTGGGGATCCTGAGGCCATAGTAAAGACGAAAGCATTACCGAAATGGGTAGAATATGCCGTATATATTGCCACGTTGATTTTTATCCCTATTATTCAGATCATGGTGTCAAAAACGCAGTATACAGACTATTTTATGTACACGATCGGCCCATTGACGCTGTTATATCTTTTTTATGAAATGTCTAAAGTGACTGCTGAAGAGCGGAATAAATTAATTGCCGCGCTGGTGTTTATCCTTTTCTCGATTATTTTTTGGGGTATATATGAGCAAAGTGGCGGTTCCTTAAGCATCTTTGCTGCTAAGCATTTGAATGATTCCTTATTGGGCGTTATGACGCTCGATCCAAATGGCGTTAACAATTCAGGTGGAGCATTATTTATTATTGCATTAGCACCTCTTTTTGGTCTTTTTTGGATTTGGCTGGGCAAACGTAAACTTGAGCCAAATACCATTATTAAGTTTGGTCTTGGCTTTGTTTTCTTGGGATTAGGTTATTATGTCCTATTTGCTACGCGTTTATTTGCTCACGATGGTATGACCTCATTGGATGTCTTTACTCTTGCACTGCTTGTGATTACCGTTGGGGAGCTTTGTCTATCACCAATTGGTCTTTCCATTATGACGAAATTGTCTCCAGCAAGATTACAAGGTATCATGATGGGCATGTGGTTCTTGGCAAGTGCTTACGGTCAATACGTAGCAGGCTTGATTGGTGCTAGTATGGCTGAAGCTAAGGAAGGAAGTTCATTGGCGGATAAACTGGTGACTTATACGGAGAGTTATAAACAATTGGGCTTATATTCTTTGATTGCTGGTGTGGTGCTTATAGCCTTATCTCCTGTTGTACGTAAATTGATGGGGAATGTAAAGTAAAGTGCGCAACTTTGAAACATTAAAGTTATTGATATAAAAAAAAGCTTGATTATTAAATCAAGCTTTTTTTATATTAATAAATCCATTTGAATTTATAATCTTTTTCTGGAACCTTCATCCGATCAGCCAGTCTAGCCAAACGATCTGGTAGTTTTAGTAGATAATCTCTCGCTTTCTCACCTTTATCATTTAGTCCAGTAACTTGATCTATTTTCCATTCACTGTTCAGCTCTTTCAAGATATCCACGTAGTCCAAAGCAGTATATACTCCCAATCGTTGGGCTGCGTCCGAGAAATGTGCAAATGCCTCTCCTTGGGGCTCACCGGCTTCTCTTAAGAACTGGGCCGGCATAACGATTTTTTTACGCATCATATCCTCAAATGCAATCATGACTTCACTCGGGTCTACGGTGATTGCTTTTGAAATAAAAGACATATAAGCTTTAGCATGACGTGCCTCATCAGATGCGATGACCCCACACATTTTTGCCAAAAGTTTATCGCCGCTTTTTTTGGAAAGCCCAGATACACGACGATGGGAAACGTTGGTCGCTAATTCCTGAAATGAAGTATAAATAAAATTCCGGTAAGGGTCTGCACCAGTACCAATATCAAAACCGTCTTGAATAAGATATTGTGTAGACATTTCAAATTGGCGCATGTCTATTCTACCCGACAAATAAAGGTATTTGTTCAATAGGTCACCGTGACGGTTTTCTTCAGCCGTCCAAGCGCGTACCCATTTCATCCATCCACCTTGCTCGTTTTTGTCAACGTCTTCTACCATGGTCAACCATGATTCGTACGTTGGAAGGGCCTCTTCGGTGATGGTGTCTCCAACCAATACTGCGACCAAATCATAAGAGAGCTCTTTTGCACTTTCCTGCAACTCTTTTACTTCCTCAAAAAAAGTGTCCCTAGAAGAATCTGGAAGAAAATCGGCAGGTTGCCACATCTCTTCAACAGGCTTCAGGTATTCGCTCATCTCATTGAGCATGAACGGTTCCAAATAGGTCATCACTTCTTTACGTGAGCCTTCCGGTAAATTTAGAGGTAATTCTTGCATATCATTACAAAGGTACTAAATAGCATCAATAAATTATAAAAGCTAATTATAATTGTTTAAAATGCCAAAAATTACTTTTTTGGCTGAGGATACCTTAGAAAACCGACATTGATAATGACATAAAAAACAGATTGACCGTCCTGTATTCGATAAAATACTATTAACTTTGTATAAATTATTTAGACGACGTTGGAAAAATTTAATATAGATAAAATACGAGCCGATTTTCCGATTCTTAAGAGAGAAGTAAATGGTAAACCATTGGTTTATTTGGATAATGGCGCGACAACACAGAAGCCGAGTTCTGTTATAAATTCGATTGTACATTATTATACAGATATGAATAGTAATGTGCATCGGGGCGTACATTATCTTAGTCAGATATCGACGGACGCTTTTGAGGTGACTCGAAAAAAAGTTCAGGCTTTCATTCATGCTGCTGAAGATAAGGAAATCATTATCACCAAAGGAACAACAGATGGAATTAATCTGATTGCAACGTGTTATGGCAGAGCTTTTATTCACGAAGGTGATGAGATTATTATCTCAGCGATGGAACACCATTCCAATATTGTGCCTTGGCAGATGCTCTGTGATGAAAAGGGCTGTAAAATTCGCGTCATTCCGATGAATGATAAAGGTGAGCTTGATATGGATGCCTACAGCAATTTGTTTAATGAGAAAACCAAATTAGTTGCTGTAACCTATGTTTCAAACTCCCTTGGGACAATCAATCCTGTGCGTGAGATGATTTCAATTGCTCATGGGCATGGTGCTGTTGTTTTAGTCGATGCTGCGCAGGCTGTTCAACATATACAGATTGATGTTCAAAAACTGGATGTAGATTTTCTGGTATTTTCAGGACATAAAATGTACGGTCCTACAGGTGTAGGAGTGTTATATGGCAAAGAAGAGCTATTGAACGCGATGCCACCTTATCAAGGTGGTGGAGATATGATTAAAGAGGTTACTTTTGAAAAAACGACCTATAATGAATTACCTTTTAAATTTGAGGCCGGTACGCCTAATATTGAAGCCGGTATCTGTTTGAACGAGGCCATCGATTATATCAATTCAATAGGTCTGGAAAATATCGAGGCCTACGAACATGATTTGTTGCAATACGCTACGGAGAAGTTGGCTGAAATTCCGGGCATGCGGTTTATTGGAACGGCCGAGCAGAAATGTTCCGTTATTTCATTTGTAATTGATGGCACGCATCCTTATGACGTTGGTGTGATCTTGGATAAATTGGGGATCGCTGTACGTACAGGCCATCATTGTGCCCAACCTGTCATGGATAGGTTCGGTATTCCGGGAACTATTCGTGCTTCTTTAGCCGTATATAATACAAAAGAGGAAATAGATATTTTGGTCGCCGGTATCCAACGCGCGGTCAATATGTTGGTTTAATAAAAAATAGGTATGACCATTAATGAAATACAGGATGAATTAATTGAGGATTTTGCTTTCTTTACGGATTGGATGGAAAAATATGAGTACATCATCCAGCTGGGAAAAGAAGTGCCTCTAATTGATGAACAATACAAAACAGATGAATATATCATCAAAGGATGTCAGTCCAAAGTATGGCTTTTTCCGGAAATAAAGGATGGAAAAGTGTATTTTACGGCAGATAGCGATGCAATTATCACAAAAGGCTTGGTGAGTTTAATGGTCAAAGTACTATCTGGACATACCGCCAAGGAGATTGTTGATGCCGATTTATATTTTGTGGATAAAATAGGGCTGAAAGAACATTTGTCACCAACTCGGGCAAATGGCTTGCTATCCATGATTAAGCAAATGAAATTATACGCTCTGGCTTTGCAAGTGAAAGCATAAAAAGGGGATTATTCATCCCCTTTTTTCTTAATACTATTTTAAAAGCTGTTCCCCTCAGCTTGAGATTTATTTTGAAATTATCCAATGAGCTCCTGAATAATGATCTTTTTCATTCTCATGAGCGCTTCATTTGCCCCTGGTCGCTTTAGTAATGTTGCAATTTGTTCAGGTACGATCTGCCAGCTTACACCGAATTCGTCTTTGCACCAGCCACACATGCTCTCTTTGCCTTTCTTAGTGATCGTATTCCAGAAATAATCAATTTCCTGCTGATCTTTACATAGAATAGTGAGTGAAATGCCTTCGTTAAAAGTGAAATTTTGTGGAACTCCGCTATCCATTGCCATGAGTGTAAAATCCCGGACTAAAAATTGGGTATGTTGTATTAATCCGGTATACTCACCTTCTGTGTATTTCATGATCCCGTTGCTTCGAAAATCATGAAATAATTCTGCATAAAATGCTAGTGCTTGTTCGCAATTTCCTTGTTGCTCTCCGCAATACATTAGCGTAGGTACAATTGCCTGTTGGTTGGTATCGCTCAGTTTACCGAGGTATAATTGCCAATTTACCCCAAACTTGTCGGCCAACCAGCCGTAGTAAGGGCTCCAAGGGTAGGAGTTTAAAGGCATTAAGGTGTTACCTTCCACAGCAAGTGAATTCCAGATACGATCAATTTCCTCTTTGCTTTCGCAAATGACCATAAATGATATGGATGGGTTGGGTTTGAATGTAGGACCTCCATTTATTCCAATAAATTTCACACCGCTTAGGACAGCTTCAACAACGATGGGAGAGCTGTTGCTAATATGGCTTCCAGGGAAGGTACCAGCGTAAAGATCAAAGGCTTCCTTCGCGTTTTGATCGAACCAAATGGATGGGATAATTGAATTATTCATCTTTTTTTGTTTTAGCGTTCACCTATTTGTATTTGTCGTTCAGGCCTTTTTTAGCGAGGACCAACGGTTTAATTTTTTCAATACGGGATTGTTTCGTTTTTTCTTGCTTGGCCTCATCGATGTACTCGATGTATTCTTTCTGTTTTCCTGGTGTTAAAGCCTGGAAACTTTCTGCGAAGGTCGGATCCGTCTGCAGTGCTTCCAATAATAGACCAGCAGGGGCCTTCATTGGAGATTTAGTTGGCTTGAGCTCTTTTCCCTCGTCAATGGTTTGGATGGATTCTTGGATATATGCGGCTATTTTTTCGGCACTCATATCCTTAACGTCTTCAAAGCGCCATTGTCGTAATGCTTTCGTTTTTCCTTCGGAGGCACTAATGAGATGTTTATCCCGATCGGTTAAGAATACACCATTATAAAACCAGAGGGAGAAGAAATTTTTAAAGCCGCCCCAACCAATAACATTTTTCCCTTTATGCGTATAGATATAGCTCCCCCATTTGAATTCCTTTTTTAAGGAAGTTTGCTGGATGATCTCTTGCATGAGTTCTTCAGCCTCCTGCCAGTTCCCTCGGCTTTGGTACCAATTGGGGCCTTGTTTGTCTTTAAGTTTATCAATATTAAAATTGACAATATCGGTAATTATTTGTGTTGGAATCGGTTGATCCAAAGGGATTTGTATTGCCCCTTTTGTGGTTTTAAAATTTTTGAGTTCTGTAATGAAGTGCTCGATAGCAGCAGGTCCTGGATATAGGCCCAAATGGTTTTTGTTCATCGCAAAATGGATGATATTACCCTTGTATCTGAAAGTAGGCATTTGATAGGAGATCGTTTCATCTGCAGCGGGAGGGACTAGGCCAGCGATAAGCTGTCTCACCTTGATCAGATATTCTTTTTTCTCCCCGTCAAATTGATTGATATATTCGTCTATTGTTGCGATGCTCGTTGTCATAATTTGTGTTATTCTTTGATTCTCGTATACTTATTTTCAATAAACTGTATCGTTTCGGACATAAGCTGATGGAGTATCTCTATATTGATGTCGCTTAATTTCTTGATGTATATGCAGGCTTTGCCTATTTTAAATTTCCCGAGCTGATCGACTAAATGTCGATGCTCATCGGCACCGGTAAATACATAAAGGGAGATTGCTGATTTTCGGGGGCTAAATGCGATCAAAGGAGCATAGCCTTCGTGCCCACTTATATAGGTATAATGATAGTTTCCAAATCCGATGATCGTTGGTCCGTACATTTTAGCCGGCTCACCCGTTGTGGTTTCCATTAATTGTATCAGTGTTGCACTATCGATTTGTTTTTGTGGGTCGTCAACTGTTTTTATAAAGTCTTGGACAGATGCTTCGGTATATGCCGTTTTATTTTTTGCCATGTATAGTTGATGTATTTGACGGATATTCGGATAATCTCAATTGAATATATTATATTTGAAGTAATTCGATGAGCAGCTATTTTTAGAGAGAACTATTTTTGGAACATAAAATCGAAAGCCCCAGTTC
This sequence comes from Sphingobacterium sp. UBA2480, assembly GCF_002341965.1. NCBI lineage: Bacteria > Pseudomonadati > Bacteroidota > Sphingobacteriia > Sphingobacteriales > Sphingobacteriaceae > Sphingobacterium > Sphingobacterium sp. UBA2480. The sequence continues at coordinate 273,309 of NZ_DDPA01000006.1, forward strand.
TCAGATTGATATCATATTCTAGATACGCTTTCATGCAAGCTAAAAAGTTGGCCCAACCCTCTGTTTGTCGCATCATCATTAAAATTCCATCTGCATCGTTGTTCATCTCGTGTTCTGTAATCTTTATGACGGTCGCGTTTTCTCCGAATGTGGATAGTGCGATTTCTACCAGTTGATTGGGAAGTCCCCCGCTCCAGTCGAAAGAGATATATGAATTGGGTCTGATGGTTTTTCCTGTCACGGGAAAACTGTCGGGAAATTCTGGAAATGTCCATTCTACCGTTTTATCTGTCTCTAGACGTCCAGTCGAAGATTTTATAAAATAATGATTCATTTTATTGGGATCTACAATAGCCTCAAAAACTTCGTTGATCGGTTTCTGAATTTGGATACTGGCTTTGGCGGTTAGTTTTTCCATATTAATTTAAAGTTTTAGACAAATATTCAATAAATACAGATAGCTTGTATCTGATTACATTAAAAATATTGAAAAAGATCTTTTCGTGACCATTGACCAATCTATTGTCCAAATCACTGTTTATTATTTTAAGATGTATAGACTATATAAACACCTTATTGAAGAATAGGTTTTCATTTTGGGGACCTGGATCAATATTTCCCCTAAAAGGAACGAATTGTACACTTGTAAAATGTAGTTTTAGCGTATTTTTGACTATAGTTAAAATTGATCCTGCATTCCTTCCATTAGGTCGCAAGGAACGATAATCCAATAAATTTAGAAAAGGTATCCGTCTGAAATCTTTCAGGTGGTATTTGCTGTCTTCATAAAACCAACGTTATGTTTAAAATCAAGTGTTTTTTTCTTTTTATGGTTTCTTCGGGCGTTTTTTTTTCGAGCGCACAGACTAAAAATGTAAATGAAGGCAATGAGGCTCCAAATATGTTTAATGATGCGACAACACGTGATAAAAATGCGATTGTTGAAGCAGAAACCGGTTGGTGGAAACGTGCCGCATTAACTCGTGAACAACGCTTGGAGAAATGGAAGGCCGCCTCATTTGGTATGTTTGTTCATTGGGGCGTTTATTCCCAATATGGAAATATTTGGAAAGGGAAGGCGGGCGGGGGCTATGCGGAGCATCTGATGCGTGTGATGAAAATCCCACGTAGTGAGTATCTTGATTCAGCACGTCGATTTAATCCCCTAAAGTTTAATGCGGAGGAATGGGTATTGTTGGCAAAAAATGCAGGGATGAAATATTTTATTATTACGGCTAAGCACCATGATGGCTTTGCGATGTATCCTTCTGCATTTTCAAGTGACTACTCATTGTCAAGCACGGCATTCAAAAGGGACCCGTTGGCGGAATTAGCAGCTGCCTGCCATAGACATGGACTCTTGTTTGGCTTCTATTATTCGCATGCTTTTGACTGGGAGCATCCGGATGCTCCCGGTAATGACTGGGATTACCGTAATCCCGGCGGGGATAAATTGTTGGGTGGCACAAATTGGTTTGACAAACATCCTGAATGGTTGACAAAGGCTCGGCATTACGTAGATCAAAAGGCGATTCCTCAGATTGAGGAACTTATTCAGCGCTATCATCCGGATTTGTTATGGTTTGACACACCGCATAAGTTGCCGCTGTCTGAAAACCTGCGAATTTTAAAGGCTATTCGAACAGCTGATCCGAATATTATTGTCAATGGTCGATTGGCACGTACCGAGGAAAAGAATTACGGCGATTACCTGAATACGGCAGATCGACCTGAGGAATATTATCCAGTTGCTTCTGGCGCTTATTGGGAGGCCATACCAACTACCAATGAATCCTACGGTTATTCGTCGACTGACAAGAGCCATAAACCAGCAGCGCATTTTATCAAACTCTTAGCCAAGGCTAAAGCCATGGGTGGGAATATTCTAATGAATATTGGACCCAAGGGCGACGGAAGCATCGACAGCGCTGATGTCGCTATTTTAAAGGGATTAGGTCGGTGGATGCGGGGGAATAGTGAAAGTGTCATTGATGTTGCACCATCTAGCTTACCTCGTCAGCCCTGGGGAGTCATTACTCAGCGTAAAAATACCCTGTATTTACACGTGTTTGAGCGCCCTCAACGGAATGATCTGATTGTCGGCGGATTGATTGCTCAGGTTAATTCGGTTTCGTTATTGTCGGGAGAAACTATCGGAAAATATAGGTCCGACAAAGGTGGACTGCATATTCCTATAGATCAAATTGCTTCTGAGGATGATGACCTGGTCGTAGTGGTGCAATTGAAGGATAGCATAGCTAATCCAATAAATCCTACTTTAATGTATGTGGATCATCATGTCAATAAAAATCGGCTACTGACCTTTTATGCAAAACAGATCGGGAATCCGATGAAGTTTGGGGACGGTAAAAAGAATCGCTATTATGTGACGGGTTGGACTAGGTTAAGTCAAGGGTTAAGATGGGATACCCATGTGTTAAATGGCGGACGCTTCAAGGTGGCTATACGGTATGTGAAAGATGTTGTAGGTACAGGAGGGAACCTGGGCTTGAATTTAGGGGGGAAGAATATTGATTTTACGATAGATCCGTCTTCTTCCGTTGGTTTGCGTGAACATCAGCTTGAATTGGGTACGGTGACATTGCCAAAGGGCAAGCAAGTGATTGAATTACGTGTCCATACTATAGCGGGAGCAGAAATGGTGAAATTTTTGGAAGTCATATTGCTTCCGGAATAATATTTCACAGAACAAGCTTGTGTGTTATGACTGGTCCATCCTTGTGCCTCCTTGGATCAAACCCTACCGACACTTCCTTCAAATCCTGATATTCCTAAACAAAAAAAGCTAATTTTACGATTAGCTTTTCTTTCTGTGATCCCGCTGGGATTCGAACCCAGGACCCATACATTAAAAGTGTATTGCTCTACCAGCTGAGCTACGGAATCCTTTCTGTTTTTGAAAGTGATGCAAAGGTAGAAAAATAAGTTATTTGTGCAAAATTTTTTTATCTTTTTTGTTGATAAAAATTGTAACTATTTAAAAATTACTGAATTATTTTTTGTTTAAAAGGCCTTTTAAAACACTTGGGGATAAGAAGGATTAGTATAGCGGAGGTTTTTTGGAGCAAGGAAGCGTATTTTTAAGCTAGAATGGTCATAAAAAAAGTCAGCTAATTGCTGACTTTTTTTATGCTGTAGGGGTTGTATGGATAACATTATTCAGTTACCACACCCATTTTGCTAAACTTATCAATTCTTTCAGTAACTAATGTATCGCTATCTTTAGCCGTCAATTCGGCAAGATCTTTCAACAACTGGCTTTTTAGATTAGCCGCTGCTGCCGCAGGATCCTGGTGAGCACCACCTAGCGGTTCAGGGATAATACCATCAATCAATCCGTTGCCCAACATGTCTTCTGAAGTCAATTTTAATGCCTCAGCGGCTTTTTCTTTGTGATCCCAGCTTCTCCATAGGATGGAAGAACAAGATTCAGGTGATATGACCGAATACCAGGTATGTTCCATCATGTAAACTCTATTTCCAACACCAATACCCAAAGCTCCACCTGAAGCTCCTTCACCAATAACAACGCAGATGATCGGAACTTTCAAGACAGCCATTTCCATGAGGTTGCGCGCAATCGCTTCACCCTGTCCGCGTTCCTCAGCTTCAAGTCCTGGATAAGCACCCATCGTATCAATTAGAGTGATCACAGGTTTATTGAACTTTTCCGCCATTTTCATTAAACGTAATGCCTTTCGGTAGCCTTCAGGATTGGCCATTCCAAAATTGTGATATTGACGCTCTTTGGTGTTTTTACCTTTTTGATGACCGATGATCATAACGGCATTACCATCAATAGAAGCCATACCACCGACGATCGCTTTATCATCCTTAACGGTTCTATCACCATGCAACTCGATAAATTCGTCGCAGATAGCTTCTATATAATCATAAGTCTGAGGGCGATCCGGATGGCGCGACATTTGAACGTTCTGCCAGCCTGTTAAATTGCCGTATATTTCTTTTTCAGTAGAAGCAAGCTTTTCTTCAAGCTCACGAACGGTTGCGCTCATGTCAACTTGAGTTTTTTCGGCAACTTGAGTTACCTTTTCAATTTGCAATTGCAAGTCTGCAATTGGCTTTTCAAAATCAAACGTGGTTTTCATATATCTATTTTATGAAAATATTCAGAGGGCTAATTTAGCGCATTTTTTCTGAAATTAAAATTAGGGAGGATAATATCATTGGAATTCCTTTGTTACATTTGCGTTATAATCGTACTGGTGGCTTAGTTTTTGATTGTAGGCCTGTGAAAAATGTTGACTTATGCTGAAAAAATATTTTTACTTTCTTTTATTACTGATCTTACCTACACTTGTTCGGTCAGAAAGTTATCCTGAGGTTTTATTTGACAATAGTGTAATCAACGGGAGTTATGCTAAGAGTATCGCTCATTATACCGGTGAATCATGGATCCAAAATGTGAGCTATAGCCTTCCGGTTTCCGATAGTTTGTTTTTTACGCCAGGCAATTCGCTTTCTTTGCGGTACGTTTCTTCTCCTAATGGTAAGTGGGAGGCAAGTATTTTAAACGACAAACAGAAATTTCCCTATTTAATTGCCAAGGATGATCATCTAACTTTTAAGCTCTTTATTCAAAGCAATACTGAAAAGGGACAATTGCCAAAAGTTACCTTACAACAAAACGACACGAAGACAAATGCTGTGGATATCGCAAATTATATCGATGATTTTGCTTATGATACCTGGCTTAATGTGTCCATTCCAGTCAATAAATTTGGAGGAATTTCACTAGGGAAGTCTGTTTCGGCTTTAATTCTGGAACAAAACGGAACTGCCCTGCAGACAAATCAATTATTTATCGATCAAATTGAGTTTTTGCCCAAAAACTATCCAAAGGTAAGACTTTCATCAGCAGCTATCTTATCGAAGATCAGTTCCGTAGATAAACAAGTTGAGCTGGTTTGGCAATTGCCGCTGACACCAAGTATCCGCTATGTGAAAATCTACCGTTCGGAAGATAAACTCAATTTTCAGCCGATAGCAATTTTACCCATCTATGTACAGAAGTCGCTGGATAGGGTTAATGAATATAATAAATCTTATTATTACAAAATCGCTTGGGTAGATTATAATTATGTTGAATCTCCATTTTCTGAGGTTAGGGAGGTACAAACAAAAAAGGGGACGGATAAAGAGATGTTGAATTTTATCCGAAATGCTCATGTGAATTATTTTATAGACAACTATGATGTGAATAGTGGTATGTTTCTACCTGACCGAGGTAATAGACAAGCTATTGTATCAACAAATGAAACCGGCTATGCGATCTTGGGTTTGCTTGTGGCAGGAGAGAACAATTTGATCTCGCGACAAGCTCTTTTGGTCAGGTTAACACGGATTGTGAAATTTTTGAGCAGTGCACAACAACATCAAGGGGTCTTTACAGCGCTTTACGATGGCCGCTCAGGGGTACCTTATTATCGCGATTCAGTTCCAACGTACGATTTGCGCGGTACCTCCCATATTATGGAATCGCTTTTGATCGCCCGACAATATTTTTCTAAAGAGGATCCTGAGGAACAGGCCTTGAGGAATACTATTACGAAGCTCTGGGAGCGCATAAACTGGAACTATTTTACGGATGCACAGCATCCTGATGTACTTTGGAATAAGTGGTCTCCAGTAGACAGTACAGCTAGATCGAGGCCTTTGGGGGGATTTAACGAGAGTCTGGGGACCTACTTGCTGGCGATGTCTTCACCTACCCATCCTTTAGCGATTTCAGCTTATATCAATGGATTTGCAACCAAACATAAAGGTCACGAATTGTATTTTGGGGATGACACCAATGATTTGGCTCCTGAACTCAAAATGAAATTAGATGATTCTTTAGCGCGTTCAATAAGTGCAAACCCTTTAATTGGCGATGCTGGAAATGCCGGTGTTTCGATCTACTCCGACGATAAAGTTATTTTCGCCAAGAATATTGCCGGCGGTAGTTTAAATGAATCGTTGATGTCCGTTTATCGTCCCTTTTTGATTATGGATCCGAAAGGAAAAGTGGATGACTTTGTCGATTACAAGAAATATTTGTCGAATTATATTTTGGCCTACAAACGTAGAGATAATGAAATGAGCATAGGGACACGATTTACAGATATTTGGGGCGTGGAAAATGTGGAAGACACGTATCAGGGATATTTGGTGAATCCTGCGGTAGCTATTGCAGCGTACCCATTTGAAAAGGAGATAGGTCTAAAAGCATTGCGTAAGTTTTACGAAGAATACGCCGATGTGTTATTTACGCAATATGGTTTCAGAAGCTGGATTGATATTAAAAACAACGATGTTTCTGAAAGCTATCGTGCGAGGAATCAGGCAACGATTGCCGTAATGATCGAGAATGCAAATTCAGGCATGATCTGGAAATTGTATGAGAATATTCCTGAGGTAAAAAAGACTTTAGAAAAAGTATATACCAAGAAATAGATTTGTTACGTTAGTTATGGCGTAGAAGGGATGTCATATTGGACTTTTTTCGCTATATTTACTTGCTTAAATCGATATTAAATACGTTAGAAACGACATGCTTAGAAAAATTAATTTGGGGATTTTAACCTTATGTGCAAGTTTATCCTTATTTTCCTGTAAACAACAAGCTATTGTAGTCAATCCGGGTGCTGTTGTAACAAAAGATGGAACTGATGATGGTTTGAAAAATGTGAAGAAGGATTTTAATGATGCGAAAAGAACTGATGAAGGGATTAAGTTTAGTATATCTTCTGACTTATTGTTTCCAACAAACTCTTCTTATCTATCTGAGAAGGCAAAAACTGAAGTTAGTAAATTAGCGTTGATCTTGAAAGAAAGTAATAATAAGATCAAAGTTGATGGGTATACTGATGCTACGGGTACTGTTGAGTATAATCAGTGGCTTTCCGATAAAAGAGCAGCGTCTGTTAAGAAGTTCTTAGTAGATTCAGGTGTTGCTGAATCACGCATCACGGCAAAAGGTTTCGGTCAGTCAAATCCAGTTGGCGATAATAAAACTCCGGAAGGACGCCAAAAAAATAGAAGAGTGGAAGTTACTATTTTAGATAAAAAATAGTTTATCAGACCAATTCTTAATATAAAAAAGCGTGGTATTTAAGATATCCCGCTTTTTTTATGCAGTTATATCGCGGTTTTAAATCGTTGTATACCGTCTCCCCAAACGAGATATTTTAAATAGGAGATATCGGTAGGAGGCTCGCGCTGTGGAGATTGTTTTCGATAAGGTACGAGTCTAGGGGAAATAGCGTTGAAAAAGATGAATTTAGAAGAAGAAGATCATAAACAAAAGCCAATTTTTCGGGAAGCCATCTGGTTTTGGTTTGTGTTAGGTTGGATAAGTTTTGGTGGAACAACTGGTCATGTGACCATTATGCACGATTTTTTGGTCGAAAAGAAAAGATGGGTAAGCAACAGGAAGTTTTTTCAGGCACTCAATGCCTGTATGTTGTTGCCAGGACCTGAGGCGCATCAATTGACGATCTATTTAGGATGGAAGTTGCACGGCTTAAAAGGAGGTGTGTTGGCCGGACTATTTTTTATTGTTCCTTCACTTCTCATTATATTTGGACTCAGTGCACTATATGCGCACTATGGTAACTCCGCATTGCTTATTGCTTTATTTTCGGTTTTAAAACCTGCCGTTCTAGCGATCATTATATTTGCAACCTTTCGAGTGGGGCAGAAATCTCTTGTCAGCATATGGCATTATTTGGTCGCATTGGCTGCCTTTCTGCTCTCGTATTTTGCTGGGGTTCCAATGCCCTGGATTATTGTGGGCGTGATCGCTTTCGGTGCACTATGCTATGCAATCTTGTCAAAAACTTCCAAAATAAATGCCCATCATGAAAAGGAAGATAAGCAGCTCGAATCAGTTTATTATATCAATACGCTCGAAAAACTACCCCCTATATCTTACCGTCGTATTTCTCTTCAGGTTCTGCTGTTTTTCTTACTATGGTTGATTCCGCTGTCCATTTTACTGTTTTTTACTATCGATACGGAATTTTGGAAGACACTTTCCTTTTTGTTTACAAAGTCTGCTTATTTGACTATTGGAGGTTCTTATACAGTCATTCCTTATGTTGCGGCCCTTGTGACAGAGAAATTGTTTTGGCTTTCCAAGAGCCAGATGATAGATGGATTTGCGCTTGCAGAGACAACCCCGGGGCCTTTAGTGGTCGTTTTGGCCTATGTTGGTTTCATGGCCGGCTTCAATCATTTCCATCAGTCCTATTCTATGGCAGCACTAGGTTTGGTCGCTACAGCATATTTTACCTTTTTGCCAAACTTTGCCCTGATTTTTGTTGGGGCACCACTGATCGAACGGACCCAAAAAAATGCATGTATACAATTTATTCTGTCTTTAGTAACAGCATCGGTCGTTGGTGTAATCGTTAATTTAGCCTGTTATTTAGGGCTAGGAATTCTATTTCCAGGTGGGGTTAGTTCTTGGTATGCCATTGAGCCGATGGCTTTGGTATGGGTGCTATTTTCACTTTTTCTTTTATTCAACTATAAAATAGGCATGTTGAAACTTATACTGTTAAGTTTGGCCTATGGCTTTCTCTTATTTTTATGGCGATAAAATAAAAATGTCCATCGACTGATGAGCTTCGCGAGCAAATTTATAAAAGATTGAAGGGGGGAGTGAATTTGATAGGGTTATTCTAGGTTACAGACGCATATAAACAAGAAAAGCCCATCGTTAGATGAGCTTTCTTGTACCTAGGGCGGGAATCGAACCCGCACTCCCTTAACGGGAACAGGATTTTAAGTCCTGCGTGTCTACCAGTTCCACCACCTAGGCAGGTGAGCGAAAAACGAGATTCGAACTCGCGACCCCAACCTTGGCAAGGTTGTGCTCTACCAGCTGAGCTATTTTCGCATTGGAATTTTATTTCAATTTTCAAAAGAACCTTGCGTTCCTTTTTGGTGATGCAAATATAGAGCGAAAATTCAATATTGCAAAATATTTATTTACTTTCTTTCTGTGTTTTTTATAACTCCTTTGAATTCAGTATAGAAAAAATTAAATCACTCTCAAATCCGCGAGATAGTGCAAACTGATAAACTTTGTTTTTAACTGCATAGCGGTCCTTGCCACTAATTTCACGGAGTTTTTTGTCAATGATGTGATTTAAGATTTGTTCATATTCATCGAGATCGATTTGCTTAAATGCAATTTTTATCAATTGCTCGGATACCCGTTTTGCCTTGAGTGCCTGCTTGATTTTTACTTTGCCCCAGCCTTTCATGCGGAGCTTTCCGTTACAGTAGGCAATAGCAAAGCGTTCTTCATTTAAAAAATTATCGGCGATCAAATTGGCCAAAATATTTTCGACTTCTACTTCGTGTAGTCCCCAGCTGTAGAGCTTATCGCGTACTTCTTGCTGTGCGCGTTCTTGATAGACGCAATAGCTTTCCGCTTTCAACTGTGCCTGATGCTGCGTTAATATCTTCTTATTTCTTTTTTCCTCGTCAAACATATTGTCAAAATTTCAAAAATAATATGAAATAACTAAAAAAATGTTCAGTTTTGACACAATCAAAAATATCAGGAGAATGTACAAAATATCGGAAATCGCCCAGATTTTACATCCCAATCGCACATTTATCACGGATCCCAATTCTTTTGTCCAGCATTTATTTTACGACAGCCGTAAAATTGTCCAAGCGGACAACGGGATTTTTTTTGCACTTCAGAAGAATAGAGATGGCCACCGTTATATTAGAGAAGCTTATGATAAGGGAGTTCGTAATTTTGTGCTTCAAATCGATAGTGCACAGGAAATGGAGTTTTTGGAGGCTAACATTCTTTGGGTAGCGGATAGCTTGGTCGCTATGCAGGAACTGGCAACTTTTCATCGGCAGAAATTCGATTACCCGGTCATTGGAATCACTGGTAGCAATGGTAAAACGATAGTGAAAGAATGGCTTTTTCAGCTGATGTCTCCTGAATATAAGATCTATAGAAGTCCCAAGAGTTATAACTCTCAGCTCGGTGTGGCACTTTCGTTATGGGGACTATCCGATCAGTATAATCTTGCGCTGATCGAAGCAGGAATTTCAGAGAAAGGAGAAATGCAGCGCCTTGAGCAGATGATAAAACCAACCATAGGACTATTGACCAACATTGGTGTGGCACATAAAGCCGGTTTTAAATCGAAGGAGGAAAAGATTTATGAAAAGCTCGAGTTGTTTAAACATGTTGAAACCATGATTTTTCCGAATACTTACCTAGAAAATGTTCAATTGCCTTATCGGCCACGAAAATTTTCCTGGGGGCTTGATGAGGGGCTTTCTTTGGAGGTGTATTCCATCAAACAGGTCAACGACCGATTTACTATGGTAACCTTCTATTATACCGGGCGCACCTTTGCTGTTGAAGTACCGTTTGTGGATAAAGGAAATGTTGAGAATGCCATAAATTGTGTAGCGGTGATGCTACGTTTTGGTTATGAAAATGAAGTGATCGCATCAAGGATTAAAGAATTGCAGCCTGTGGCGATGCGTCTTGAGTTAAAAAAAGGAAAAAAGAATAGCTCCATTATCGATGACTCGTATAGTAATGATCTGGATGCACTACAAATAGCCCTGGAGTTTTTAAATCAACAGGGCCAGCATCCGTTCAAGATGTTGATATTATCGGATATTCCCGGTGTTACTATCGAAGATGAAAAAAGCTTGTCCAAGCTGAGACGTTTGCTTAGTGAGTATCGTTTGGATAAATTGATATTGATAGGTGAAGTGTTGCCTAAATTGGCTGCACAATTTGATGTGCCTTCCATTTCATATAGCGATACTGCTGCTTTTTTGGCCGATATAAGGTCGCTTTCTTTTGAAAATGCGACGGTATTACTGAAAGGAGGACGGGAGTTTCATTTTGAACGTATCAGTCAGCTTTTGGTCGCAAAATCACATGATACAGTGCTTGAAATCAATTTGAATGCACTCGAGAATAATTTGAACGTTTATCGACAATTGCTGCCAAAACAGGTGAAGCTGATGACGATGGTCAAAGCTTTCTCTTACGGTAGTGGAAGTTTCGAGATTGCAAATCTTTTGCAATTCAATCGGGTGGATTATCTGACGGTCGCTTTTGCGGATGAGGGGGTGGATTTGCGCGGTGCAGGAATCACATTGCCTATTGTGGTAATGAGTCCGGATGAAAGTTCTTTTGAGTCCATCGTTCAGTACAACCTTGAACCGGAGATTTATAGCTTTAGAATATTGTTTTCCTTCTTGAATTTTCTGAAAACGAAACAGATAACTTCCTTTCCGATTCATATTAAGATAGATACTGGCATGCATCGGTTGGGTTTTATGCCTGACGAGGTCAATCGTTTAATAGCTGTGTTGCGTACGGAAGCGGTTTTAGAGGTTAAATCTGCCTTTTCCCATTTAGCGTCTGCAGGAAATGAAAAGGACCGGGAATTTACACAGCGACAAATTGATCTGCTGGATGACTTTACGAAACGTCTAGAAAGTGGTCTAGGATATTCCTTTCTACGTCATATTGCAGCAACCTCGGGTATTGAACTGTGGCCGAATGCGTATTTTGATATGGTACGATTGGGGATCGGTCTCTATGGTATCGATATTGAGCGGCATGATTTACCCATTAGGGAGGCGAGTACCTTGAAAACTAATGTGACGCAAATTAAATACCTCCCGGCAAGTGAGACCGTAGGTTATAATAGGCACGGTGTTCTGTATAGAGATAGTAAGATCGCCACGATTAAAATTGGTTATGCGGACGGTTACGATAGGCGTTTTGGTAATGGTGTCGGTAAAATGTTGGTTAACGGTTTTTTAGTCCCTACTATTGGTGATATCTGTATGGATATGTGTATGCTGGATGTAACGGATGTGGAAGTTGGAGAGGAAGATGAAGTTATCGTGTACCCTGATATAAAGTCAGCAGCGAAGGCTATAGGAACGATCCCTTATGAACTGCTGACCAGTATTTCCCAACGCGTAAAAAGAGTATATTTTTATGAATAATAAAGGATATTCTGCATTTTTGAATAATATTTGATTTTCAATTCATGTTTAGCAAATTAATTAGAGGCTTTATTAATTATTTGATAAGAGGTATCCTGGTGGTGGTTCCTCTAGCTGGTGCTATTTTTTTAATAGTTTGGATTGTTGCATCAGTTGATTCGGCATTGAATCTAACTGAACATTTTTTGGAAGATGATAGAGGGCATCCCTTGTATATTCCGGGAATAGGTATTCTGACCGTTATTTTGGTGTTGGTTTTGGCAGGGCTTATTTTTACAAATTTTGTTACAGATCCAATTAAAGTGTGGATTAATCATCAGATCCAGCGGATTCCACTTTTAAATACATTATATTCTTCGATTAAAGATTTTACAGAGGCCTTTGTTGGTGATGCAAAGAAATTTAATGAACCTGTCTTGGTAACGGTGAATGAGTTTGGTCTGAAGAAGATAGGTTTCTTAACGCAACATGATTTAAAAAGCATTGGGCTTGAAGAAGAGGTTATGGTGTATTTTCCATATTCATATTCTTTTGCGGGACAGGTTGTCATTATCAGTGCAGACAAGGTGAAAAAATTAGATATGTCGCCAACAGATGCCATGAAATTGGTTGTTTCCGGTGGTGTGAGCGGGATAGCCCATTAGTACTTCTTTGCAACAGTTGACTTTAAGATTTATTCAATAAAAAGGCTGGAAATTGTCCACAATTTCCAGCCTTTTTGTTTTCGTCTGTTTTGTCCTTCCAATTGTAATCCCGTACGGCAGATACGTTTGCGATTGCCAAGTTTAAATGAAGAAATAGTGCTGCTAAGCTTTTTTCTGCCCTAAAGTTGGATTTACTGGCGGGATTGGAATATAGCCGTCATCTCCAGGAACTTTTGGAAATTCATGTTTTTCCCATTTTTCGCGCGCTATTTTTAATGTTTCAATGTCCGAAGCGACGAAGTTCCAGTCGATATAGCGTTGTTCAGGAAAAGGTTCGCCACCAAAAATGTAGACCGAGGTTCCAGCCTCCATTTTGAATTCACATAGTTTCGCATCTTTGGCAACTAAAATCTGCTTTGGACCGAATTCCTGACCTTCCGCATGAACAGTCCCATGCAGGATATATAATCCACTTTCGCCATATAGATGATCACCTAGTTTAATAGTTGCATCTTTTTCCGCTTTGATTTCAATAAGGTATAATGGGCTGTATACGGGGACCTCGGAACGGTGATCTTTAATTTCTCCTGCAATTAAGCGATAGGATACGCCATCTTCGGTCCAATGTGGAAGTTGCGGTTCTTCTATGTGAACAAAATTAGGCTCCATTTTTTCGAGTTCTTTTGGTAGGGCCACCCAAATCTGCAGTCCATGGAGGTCGTGCGGCGTCGATCGCAGTTGTTCCGGGGTTCTTTCGGAGTGTGTGACACCCTTACCTGCCGTCATCCAATTGACTGCTCCAGGTTTGATCTCAACGGCATTTCCTAAGCTGTCCCGGTGCATAATGCTACCTTCGAATAGATAAGTCAATGTGGATAACCCGATATGCGGATGTGGTGCAATATCCATAAAGTGCGGTTCGGCAATGTTATCAGGTCCCATGTGGTCAATGAAGATAAAAGGGCCGACCATACGTTTCTGCCTGAAAGGAAGAAGTCGCCCAACTAAGAAATTGCCTATGTCAGCGGCTCTTTCTTCAATAACTATTGCAATATTTGACATAATGTTTCCTTATTTTTGTGTTTCTAATCTACAGCAATTTAAGAAATGTCAAGTATAATCAATCGTTTTTTGGGTAAAAAGAGTGTAAGAAATGAAGCGCTTTTGGCACTGGCAGATAGGTTGTCTTTTAGGAACAGTCAGCTGGACAGTTTTTTGATCGATCACCTAATACAAAGTAACAAAATAGATCCAGCCGACTTTTTTGCTTTCCAAGAGCAGTTGCTTAAGCTTCATGTTGACCGATTGGAGTCGATGCAGGTGGAGCTTAGCTTGTTGAACCAATATTTGCAATTGGCTGAACGTTTTCTTCCAGCAGGTTTTACAGTCAAATGGGAAAATAAGCTTCAGTCTCAGGAGGAGATGATGTTGCCGCCGCTCATTCTTTTTCCTGTGGTACAGCATGCTGTTGAGAATGGTTATAATACGATGTCTTCTCATCCTGTACGGATCCGATTATCGGGCTCATCCAAGTTGATTATGCTTGAAGTTAGCTATCGTGTGAACCATTATCTGGAAAGTCAATTTAGCAGTACACTGATACGTGATTTTAGACAGCGATTGGACTATCTTTTTCCGGAAAAACATAATTTGCTGATGAATAGCAACAGCAATACTTCTCGAATAACTTTAACTATCCAACTTTAGATGATATTGAAGTGTTTTAATGCATTCCAGATACCATTTTCATCAACACTGTCTGTTATATAATCTGCAATTTCCTTTACCTCGGGATTTGCATTACCCATAGCAATTCCAATGTGGGTGTGCGCTAGCATGGTAATATCATTTCCGCCATCGCCAAATGACATAGTTTCTTCCAAGGTAAAGTTGAAATGATCTAAAAAAACATCTATTCCAATTTTTTTGCTTTGCCCCATCGGATTTACATCCGCAAAAATGGGCGTCCATCTCGAAGCAACTGAATTTGGCATCACATTTTCCATGAATTCAGCTTCTTCTTCAGGATTGATGAAAACATTGACCTGCATAACGGAGTCCAGATCAAAATCCTTTTCGTAATCCCGAATAGGTGGTGTCGGCACATTGACCTGTTCGTACATTCGTTGTACCTCAGGTGTAACCTGGTTTAAGGAAATTTCCTTTTCGGACATAAATGAAAAAGTCAGGTCCTCACGCTTTTTAGCATAATCCAATAAGGAGCGAATGTCTTTTTGAGGGATGTTATTTTTATAAATGACTTCCTGTTCCTTTGTGACGCAATACCCGCCATTGAAGGTGATATATCCATCAAAATCGAGGTAACGAATATGTCCCAGCTGATTGTAGGATCGTCCTGTTGAAACAAATACCTTGATGTTTTTTTCTTTTAATAATTGAAATGCCTGTTGAGTAGATTCGGGAACCTGATGTGTTTTGAAACTTAGCAAAGTTCCATCGATGTCAAAAAAGATCGCTTTAATCATGGATTTTTGGGTCAAAACCAAATATACTAAATACTTAGGATAGTGTAACTATTACAATATTAAATCTGAGGCGTTTTATCTCCTACAGACCATGAGAATTTTACCACATTGGTGGAAGAAAGGTGAATGTCAAATTTGTAATTAAAAGGAAATAAAACCTGAAATAAAAGGGACTTAATAGGTAGATTATAGGGCTTCATCCGAATGAGGTCCCTATGAGGTCCCTATGAGGTCCCTATTAGATACGTATTAAATGTGTTGTTAATTTGATATAAACTTGGCTCCTTCAATATATACGAAAAAAAGAGGCCGGGGGCTTTACGATTTGGTTTGATATTTACTCATGGGATACACATAAAAAAAAGAAGATTGAGGAGTTTATGATGTTATTTCTTGTTGAAGCGGAACCGGTAGGCGGTATCGTGTGGCGCTAGATTTTCTTTAGTGGATTTTCGCAAAAATCTGACATAATCTTCTCTAATAATTTCGTAAATTTCAAGTTCAAAAAAATGTAAATTGTCTTGCATTTAATGTGTTGTATTAAAGAGGGTTAGAATTTTATGTATATTATTTTCGATACGGAAACGACGGGTTTGCCTAAGCGTTGGGACGCACCAATTACCGATACGGACAATTGGCCTCGCTGTATTCAATTGGCTTGGCAGATTCATGATGAGATGGGAAATTTGGTCGAACATCACGATTTCTTGATTAAGCCAGATGGATTTGATATACCCTATGACTCTGAAAAAATACACGGCATATCGACTGCATTGGCAGAAGAGCAGGGATTGCCGCTCCAGGAGGTCTTAGAGAAATTCAATGTGGCATTGAATAAAGCCAAGTTTGTTGTTGGACAAAATATTGGTTTTGATTTGAATATCATGGGCTGTGAATTTTACCGTTATGGTGTTACGTCCAATATGGCTAATATGCCTGTATTGGATACCTGTACGGAAGTAACAGCTGAACTTCTGAAAATTCCAGGCGGTCGTGGTGGACGCTTTAAACTACCCAATTTGACTGAGTTGCATTCCTATTTATTTGGAGTGCCATTTGCTGAGGCACATAATGCAACAGCCGACGTTGAAGCGACAACACGTTGTTTTCTGGAGCTTGTAAGAAGAGAGGTGTTCACTGCCGAAGAACTTCAGGTCGATACGGGCTACTTTGTCGATTTTAAAGCCAACAATCCGGGGCCTATACCCACTGTTGGACTGAAACATATCAACCTAAAAGCAGCTTCTGATGAAATTAGAAAACGGTCTCAGCCAGATGAAGTCAAGGTTGTCGTTGATGCGGACGCGTTAGCAGCTTTAAAGGATGCCAAATTTGCCCATTTACATAACCACTCTCAGTTTTCGATCCTGCAGTCGACGATGTCGTACGATAAGTTAGTTTCGGCAGCGGTGAAGGATAATATGCCTGCTGTTGCATTAACGGACCACGGAAATATGATGGGGGCTTTTGAGTTTGTCTCTCGTGTTATAAGTCATAATAAAGAAGTTGAAGCGCAAAATGCGGAGGCAGTTGAGAATGGAGAGGAGCCTACTGGTCAGCTTTTAAAGCCAATTGTTGGTTGTGAATTTTTTGTTTGTGAAAACCACAAAGATAAGTCGAGGAAGGATAATGGTTATCAGATTGTGTTATTGGCGAAAAATAAACGGGGGTACCATAATTTGGCTAAACTGGCTTCTTTTGCTTATACCGCGGGCTTCTATTATGTGCCGCGGATTGATAAAGATCTTATTCTTCAATACAAGGAAGATGTTATCGCTTTGTCAGGTAACCTACAAGGCGAGGTGCCGAATAAAATACTGAATATAGGTGAGAGTCAGGCCGAAGAGGCTTTGCTGTGGTGGAAAGAACAATTTGGGGATGATTTTTACCTGGAATTAATGCGTCATGGTCAGGAAGATGAGGATCGTGTGAATCAAACCTTGCTTAAATTTTCCCGCAAATATCAGGTCAAAGTTGTTGCGACCAATAATACATATTACGAGAAGAAAGGCGATGCACATGCGCATGATATTTTGCTCTGTGTGAAAGATGGTGAAAAGCTATCGACTCCAAAAGGTAGGGGACGTGGATTCCGTTTTGGTTTACCCAATCAGGAATATTATTTCAAATCTTCAGATGAAATGAAGGCCCTTTTTAAAGATTTGCCCGAAGCGATTCTAAATATTCAGGAGATTGTCGATAAGGTAGAGATATTTAAGTTAAACCGCGATGTCCTATTACCTAAATTTGATATTCCTGAGGAATTTCAGGTGGAAGCCGATCTTGAAGATGGGGGAAAACGTGGTGAAAATAAATACCTGGCGCATCTTTGTTATGTGGGGGCTGAGAAGCGTTATGAGGAAATAACAGATGATATTCGCGAACGTCTTGACTTTGAGTTGGCTACCATTGAGAAAACGGGGTATCCAGGTTACTTTTTGATTGTTCAGGATTTTATTGCGGCGGCCCGGGATATGGGAGTTTCCGTGGGGCCGGGACGGGGATCTGCTGCTGGTTCGGCAGTAGCTTATTGTTTGGGAATTACCAATATCGATCCGATTAAATATGACTTGCTTTTTGAGCGTTTCTTAAATCCCGACCGTGTGTCCATGCCTGATATTGATATCGATTTTGATGACGAGGGACGTGGACGTGTCATGCAATATGTAATCAATAAATATGGTGCTAGTCAAGTTGCCCAGATTATTACCTATGGTACAATGGCAGCAAAGTCATCCATCAAAGATACAGCGCGTGTATTGGACTTACCTTTGGGTGATGCCAATGAAATTGCCAAGCTGATTCCGAACCTTAAATTATCCAAGATTTTTACTTTAGATGATGCCGGTTTAAAGGAAAAGCTAAGGACTGAGGAAATTGAAGCCGTCAATAGATTGAAATCTATTGCGGATGGTGCTGGATTGGAAGCGGAAACGATCAGACAGGCCCGGGTTTTGGAGGGTTCTGTACGAAATACAGGTATCCATGCCTGTGGTGTTATTATTACACCAGACGATATTACTAATTTCGTTCCTGTTTCTTTGGCAAAAGACTCTGATCTTTATGTGACGCAGTTCGATAACCACGTTGTTGAAAGTGCCGGTTTGCTGAAAATGGACTTTTTGGGTTTAAAGACACTGACACTGATTAAAGATACGGTTGAAAATGTCAAATTAAGTCATGGTATTGTGCTGGATCCGGATCAGTTTCCGATCGACGATGAGCTTACGTATGAGCTCTTTCAGCGTGGAGAAACCATAGGGGTGTTCCAGTATGAATCTCCTGGAATGCAGAAATACATGCGCGACCTTAAGCCGACAGTATTTGCCGATTTGATTGCGATGAATGCACTCTATCGTCCGGGACCAATCGAATATATTCCAAGTTTTATTAAGCGTAAGCACGGTATAGACCCCATTGTTTACGATTTGGATGCTTGTGAGGAATACCTCAAGGAAACCTACGGTATTACAGTCTACCAGGAGCAGGTTATGCTCTTGTCCCAGAAGCTTGCGGGATTTTCAAAAGGTGATGCCGATGTCTTGCGTAAGGCTATGGGTAAGAAGCAAAAGGCTGTACTCGATAAGATGAAGCCGAAGTTTGTTTCGCAGGCAGAGGAGAAAGGGCATAATGCAAAAGTTCTGGAGAAGATTTGGACCGACTGGGAAGCTTTTGCGAGTTATGCATTTAATAAATCCCACTCGACCTGTTATGCTTGGGTTGCTTATCAGACCGCTTATTTAAAAGCGCATTTTCCTGCGGAATACATGGCTGCGGTACTTTCCAATAACATGAATGATATCAAGCAGGTGACATTCTTTATGGAGGAATGTAAACGAATGGGCTTGCAGGTATTGGGTCCAGATGTGAATGAATCCTATTATAAGTTTACGGTAAATGAATCTGGAGCTATTCGTTTTGGAATAGGTGCGGTGAAAGGTGTTGGGGCAGGAGCGGTAGACGCTATCGTGCAAACACGGCAATCAGGATTGTATAAATCTGTTTTTGATATGGCTAAACGAATCGATCTTCGTGCGGTCAACAAGAAAGCTTTTGAGAGTCTGGCTTATGCTGGAGGCTTTGATAGTTTTGAGAATACGCACCGTGCACAATATTTTCATTCGGATGAAAATTCAACAGGAATGGAAAAGGCGATCCGATTTGGCCAGCGCTTTAAGGAAAATGAAAGTTCGGCCCAAGCGAGCTTGTTTGGTGTAGGAGGGGCTGCAGAATTGCCTGAGCCGGTTTTGGCGCCATGTCCGCAATGGGGATTGATTGAAAAGCTTAAATATGAAAAAGATGTTATCGGTATTTATCTGACCAGTCACCCCTTGGATACCTACCGGTTTGAGATTGAACATTTTTGTCAGAATTCGGTGTCAGATTTGGCCTTGATCAATAAGGTTAAGGCGGCAGAGGTCGATGAAGAGACTTTGCTTGAGTTTAATCGGATCAAGAACAAAGAATTGGTGATTGGTGGTATTATCGCATCGGCAAACCATCGATTGACGAAGACGGGTAAGCCTTTTGCGTCATTTATCATCGAGGATTATAGTGATTCTTATGATATGGCAGTTTTCGGTGAAGAATATGTCAAGTTGAAGGGATATTTGCAAGAGGGATATTTTGTGCAATTGCGGGGTTTGGTACAGGAGCGTTTCAGACAGGTTGGAAATTGGGGCTTTGAGCTACGCAGTGTGCAGTTGCTTTCGGATCTTCGTGAGAAGATGGCGAAGAGTTTTACGATCAATATTCCTTTACCTAAGTTGAACGAAGCATTTCTTGATGGTATCAAGGATATACTGGCGCAAAATGAGATCGAGGGAGTTGTGCCAAATTGTCAATTAAAGTTTAAAATCTGGGATCCCCAAGATGAAATATCTGTCGAAATGCCAGCTAAAAGTCTGAAAATAAACCTAACAAATGAATTTTTGGACTGTATAGATAAGTTTGAAGGGATAAATTACCGATTGAATTAGTTTGGATTAGAATTTGTGTAATTAAGATTACAAATACATTGGTAGTAGTTACTATCTTTGTTTATTGATTTTAGCAATTAAATAGTATTATAGATATAACTTCGGTTTATAAAATTAAAAGATTATGGCATTAGAAATTACAGATAGCAACTTTGAAGAAGTTGTCTTAAAAGCAGACAAACCAGTATTAATCGATTTTTGGGCAGAGTGGTGTGGTCCTTGCCGTATGGTAGGTCCTGTGGTTGAAGAATTGGCTAAGGATTATGAAGGTAAAGCTGTTGTAGGAAAAGTGAATGTAGATGAAAATCCAGAGATTTCTGTTCGTTATGGCATTCGTAATATTCCAGCTTTATTGTTCTTTAAAAATGGAGAAATCGTTGATAAACAAATTGGAGCTGTTCCAAAATCAGTATTGAACGAGAAATTGGAAAAACAATTAGCATAATTTAGCGGAAAAATTAAAAAAAATAGCCTGAAACATTGTGTTTTAGGCTATTTTTTTTAATTTTTTACTGTTTTTATCTTGTTTTTACAATTTTTTGTTTGTTTTTATGCTGATTTTATTTTTTTTATAGTGTTTTCTTGATTTTATACTCTTGTTATTTCATGTTTTTTTGAGTTTTACTGATTTTTCTATTGATATTTTTGTTTTTTTAAGTTATTTGTGTTTTTTTTTAGAAAAAAAATGAATTTAATTTGTAAAAATGAATATTTTTTGCTTCTTTTGAGTATTGAAATTGAGTTTCGAAAATAATTTGTTCCGATTTTCTTGATTTTGATAGTTTTTTTATGATTCGATAGTTTAAGAGTTGTTTTTTTTGAAAAAAAATAGAGATTGATAAAGATTTTCCCTTTCAAATACCCTAGATTATGCCTCGCGTTGCTCTCCGTAACGCGAGTTTTTTTTGGGGGTAAAGTAGGGGTAAAACAAAAGCGGCTATCCGAAAGGATAGCCGCTTTATATTATTGACTAAATAAACTGAATTATTCAGCAATTACTTCGAAAGGAACTTGAACTTTCACTTCTTTGTGTAAGTTTAAGTTAGCGATGTATTCACCTAATTCTTTAGGTTCAACTTCGAAAGTGATACGACGACGATCTACATCAAAACCTTTTGCTTTCAACGCATCAGCAATTTGGATGCTGTTTACTTTACCAAAGATTTTACCAGATTCACCTGCTTTAGCACCAATTGAAAGTTTGATAGCTTCCAATTTACCTGCTAATTCAGTAGCGTCTTTTTTGATTTTTTCTTGTTTGAACTGAGCTTGTTTGATGTTCTCAGCTAAAACTTTCTTTGCAGATTCAGTCGCTTGGATAGCAAATCCTTGCGGGATTAAGTAGTTACGACCGAAACCTGGTTTTACATTAACGATATCGTTTTGCTCACCTAAGCCTTTGATATCTTGTTTTAAAATTACTTCCATTCTCTATCGTCCTCCTTATTTAATTGCATCAGCTAAGTAAGGTAATAAGCCGATGTGACGAGCACGTTTAACAGCTTGAGCTACTTTACGTTGAAATTTCAAAGATGTACCAGTTAAACGACGAGGTAAGATTTTACCTTGATCATTTACAAATTTCATCAAGAAGTTAGCATCTTTATAATCGATATATTTGATACCATTCTTTTTGAAACGACAGTATTTTTTACGGTTGTCCTCTACTTTAGGAGCAGTTACGTATTGGATATTTTCGTTAGCCATTAGTTTGCGCCCTCCTCAGTTTTAGTTTCAGCTTTTTTGTTGAATGCACCGCTACGTTTTTTCTCGTTGTATGCTTTAGCATGTTTGTCTAAGCTTACAGTCAAGAAACGCATAATGCGCTCATCACGTTTGTATTCAACCTCTAATTTATTGATTAATTCACCTGGAGCCTTGAATTCAGTTAAGTGATAAAATCCAGTAGTTTTTTTCTGGATTGGATACGCTAATTTTTTCAAACCCCAATTGTCTTCAGCGACAATCTCGGCTCCGCCTTCTGTTAAGATGTTTTTGAATTTTGCGATTACTTCTTTCGCAGCATCATCAGAAAGCAACGGGGTAAGAACGATTACAGATTCGTACTGTTGCATTTTGTTAATTAATTTTGTTATTTAAAATTCCACTTTTGTGGAAGTGCAAAGGTAGTTATTATATTGTTATGTTGCAATGCTTTGAAATAAAAAAGTTTAGACCCTTTCCTGGAATCTAAACTTTTTCTCAAACGAATTCGACTATATCTTAGTTCAATTTCTTTAATTCTTCTTTGATAGCTGCCTGGATTTTTTCGCTAACAGGCACTAAAGGAAGCCTTAATTGATCTTTTCCAATCCCCAATTCCTGCAGAATGTATTTTACACCAGCTGGGTTTCCTTCAATAAAACATAGATCTGTGATGTTAAGAAGTTCATTGTGGATTGATCTAGCTTCGGCATAATTGCCTTCAGCACATAACTTCGCTAATGTGGCTACCTTTTTCGGTAACGCATTTCCGATCACTGAAATGATACCAGCAGCGCCAAGCGACATCATCGGCAAGGTAACCGGATCGTCTCCGGAAATCAATAGAAATTCTGCTGGTTTATCCCGTAGAATTTCGCTGAATTGTGCAAAATTGCCGGAAGCTTCTTTGATGGCTACGATATTCGAAAAATCATTGGCCAGTCGCAATGTTGTCTGTGCTGTTATATTGCTACCCGTACGTCCAGGTACATTGTATAAAATAACCGGAAGTGGAGAGGCGCTTGCAACAGCCTTATAATGCTGGTAAATGCCTTCTTGTGTTGGTTTGTTGTAGTAAGGAGATACCGATAGAATTGCGCAAAAACCTGTTGGATCAAAGTTTTTAATTTGCTCCACAATTTCGGCTGTATTATTTCCACCAATTCCAGCAACCAAGGGTAGTCTACCGTTCACGCGCTTGACAGTAAAATCCCAGATGCGCTTTCGTTCATCATTGGTTAAAGTGGCAACTTCTCCAGTTGTACCTAAAGAAACCAAATAATCCATACCTTCGTTGATTTGCAAGTCAATTAGCTGACCTAATGCTTCGAAATCAACAGATTCATCTGAGTTAAAAGGAGTGACTAATGCTACTCCTGCGCCGTGAAGCTCGTTCATCTTGTTTTTGTATTTATATAAATTTAATTAAAAAAACTTACTTGGGATTAATGAGTTCAAATAGTTCTTGATCATTAATCATCGGGATACCCAATTTTTCAGCCTTCGCTAGTTTGGACGGTCCCATTTTATCTCCTGCCACGAGATAGCTTAGTTTGGCAGAAATGGAAGATAACATCTTTCCGCCATTGCTTTCAATTACAGCTGCCAGCTCTTCACGTGAATGTTCTGCAAATACACCGGAAATCAGAAAAGTTTTCCCTTCAAGTGAATTGCTCGCCAGGATAATCTCCTTTTCCTCAATTTCGAAATTTAAGCCATAATTCCGCAGTGCAACAATCTGTTGTTGATGAATTGGATTGTCTAAGTATTCTTTGACGCTCTCCGCGATACGGCGTCCAATATCTTGTACTCCTTCGATTTCTTCTGTTGAGGCTTGGGCTAGCGCATCAATATTTTTGAAATGCTGCGCCAATTTTTTTGCAATTGTCTCGCCGACATGACGTATTCCAAGCGAAAACAAAACTTTTTCAAAGGGTTTTTCTTTGGATTTTTCAATGCCATTGAGCATGTTATCGATTGATTTTTGACCGAAACGTTCCAGTTGTTGTAGGTCATCTTGATGGTCTTTCAGGCCATAGATGTCAACGATGTTGTGTAGCAAACCTTTCTTGAAGAAAGTATCCACGGTCTCATCTCCCATTCCTTCGATATCCATCATTTTTCGTCCGATAAAATGTTGCATTTTGCCAACAATTTGCGGCGGACATCCAGTTTCATTCGGGCAGTAGTGTACTGCTTCCCCTTCTTGCCGTATAAGTACTGTGCCACATTCCGGACAGGAAGTCGGGTAGACAAAACTTGTCGATCCCGATAACCTTTTGTCGAGGTTTACCCCAATTATTTTAGGGATAATTTCGCCCCCTTTTTCCACAAAAACAGTGTCATCTTCGTGTAGGTCGAGACGTGCGATTTCATTTGCATTGTGTAAGGAAGCGCGTTTTACGGTTGTGCCTGCCAGCTGTACAGGTTGAAGATTGGCAACAGGTGTAACAGCGCCGGTACGTCCAACTTGATAACTAATCGAGTTAAGAATGGTTTCTACACGCTCGGCTTTGAATTTATAGGATATTGCCCAACGTGGATTTTTGGCCGTAAAGCCAAGCTCTTCCTGTTGTGCGTAATCATTTACTTTAATAACGATTCCATCAATTTCATATCCTAGGTTGTGACGTTCGACATCCCAATAGTCAATAAATGCAAAAACATCGGTTAATGTGCTGCATTTTCTGCTATGCTCGCTGACGTGGAATCCCCAGTCTTTGACATGGTTTAAGCTATTCCAATGATCGTGAAATAGATTTGTTCTGTTGTCGCAGTACAAAAAGTAAAGGAAACAGTCCAATGGGCGCTTGGCAACTTCAGCAGAATCTTGGAGTTTGATGGTTCCAGAAGCGAAATTTCTTGGGTTGGCATAGGTTTGCTCCTCATTATCGGCTCGTTCCTTATTCAGGCGGAGAAAAGCTGATTTATGCATAAATATTTCACCTCGTATTTCGAATTGATCTGGATAATCTCCTTCTTTGAGTTTGATCGGGATAGAACGAATCGTTTTAACGTTGTTGGTGACAACATCGCCTTGTGTACCATCCCCGCGTGTAACGGCTTTACTTAGTAAGCCATTTTCATAAGTCAAGCTGATGGATAAACCGTCAAATTTTAATTCACAAACATACTCGAACTGATCGCCGATGATTTTGCGGATCCGCTGGTCGAAGTCAAGTAATTCCTCCTGATTGTATGTGTTGCCCAATGAAAGCATTGGCCAGCGGTGTTTTTCCGTTTGAAATCGGGAGGTAATGTCTCCACCAATACGCTGTGTAGGGGAGTTGGGGTCGGCAAAGTTGGGATATTGAGCTTCCAGCGCTTCGAGTTCCTTTAATTTGAGGTCGAAGTCGTAGTCCGAAATAACACTGTTCGCCAATACATAGTATTGATAGTTATAATGGTTGAGCTCTGCCGTTAAGTCTTTTATCTTTTTTTCAATATCCATCACCAACATTTTGCAAAATTACAAATAAAAAGTACGTTTAAATAAAATAAATAAAGAATCTTGTTGTAATGACTGCTTTATTTTTAAAATGCGGTTTTCTGCATTTTGTGTTTTGGGAAAATAATATGCTATTTAAAATCCTCTGGATTTAGCTGTGAAAATTTATGTTTGTTATTTGTGTAAAAATCAATGATAATTGATTTTGTGTAATGCCCTTTTGTATTTTCTTTCGCCTTGTATTTTTTTCGTTTTTTAGCATTTTTGAAAATATTCAAGAAGAAATACTGATGCGCACGACTGATTGCCCAAGCATCCTTAGGTTTTCTGTCGATCAGAAACTTAGCAAGGGCAGCAAAGTCAAACCAAAGCCTGATGAAAATAATCCATATGGCTTTGCCTAGCGGTAGGTTTTTTTGCAGCATGACCATATTATTCCTAAAATTGAGGTAAGTCTTTTTGGGATTACTTGCATTGAGGGTTCCTCCACCAACATGATAAACAACAGATTTAGGGCAATAACCTATGCCGTAGCCCATTTTCTTTAATCGCCAACACAGGTCGATTTCCTCCATATGAGCAAAGAAATCTTCATCAAGGCCATCTGCTTCCTTCCAGGCTTTTGAGCGAATAAAAAGCGCAGCTCCAGATGCCCAAAAGATCTCAGATTCCTTATCGTACTGTCCCGCATCATCTTCTACTTCATGTAGGATTCTCCCTTTGCAGAATGGAAAGCCAAAGTAATCCAGATAGCCACCGGCGGCTCCGGCATGTTCAAACTTCTGCTTGTCATGAAATGAACGTATTTTGGGCTGTGCTGCTGCCAGGGAAGGGTTTCTTTCCAAGTATTCAATCACGGGTTCAATCCAGTTTTGGCTCACTTCGACATCCGAATTCAGGAGTACATAGTAATCAGCATCTACACGCTGCAGTATTTTGTTATAACCTCCTGCGAAGCCATAGTTTTTATCATTTTCAAGTATAGTAATCGTCGGATAGTACTGTTTCACAAATGAAATTGAATCATCATCGGAGGCATTGTCTCCAATGACAAATTCGACATTCGGATACGAACTATTATATACGGATGGCAAAAATTTTTCCAGGAAAAATCGACCATTCCAATTGAGGATAACGACAGCTACTTTGGGTAATTTACTCATTTTCTACGTTTTCTTTTCCAGCGATTATGTGACCATAACCAATATTCTGGGTTTTCACGAATAAGCTGTTCAGCAAATTGATTGTGTATATCGGTAATTTCATGCTCGCCAAAGCCACTTGGATCTTCGATTAAAGTAACGAATTTACAGAAATACTGCCCTCTTTTGGGCTTTCTTCCGATATAACAATAGACCACAGGTGCTTTACTTATTCTAGAAAGTCTTTCGGCTCCTGTATAGACCAATGTTTCCTGATTTAGCCAATTAATAAAATAATCGGAATCCGAATACAGCGGTGTTTGATCCGCAACGAGTATACTGATATTGGGCTGGCCCTTCAACTTGACGATATGACGGAGTATTTGTTTCATTGGTACCATTTCGGCGCCAAACCGTCCCCGCATGTCATTGTACACCGTGTCAATGTCTTTGTTGTTGAGTGGTTTGTATACTATCAGTGTAGGGAAGTTTGTGATTAAACTCAAACGGTGAATACCAAGCTCCCAATTGGCATAATGTGAAGTCACCCCGATTACGTTTTTGCCTGCCTCGAGGTGTCTCGTCAATTCTTCTACATCTTCCAAAGTCATCTTTTTCTTGACTTCCTCAGCCGTAATCGTTTTCAATTTGATCGATTCGACAAGGAGATCCGGGAAAAAACGGTAAAACTTTTTGGCGATAACCAGGCGTTCTTTATCCGTTTTTTCTGGAAAAGCATTCTTTAAGTTTTGAAATACAATATTCTTCCTATATCCAATCATATAGTAGAGTATGTAATAAAGCCCATCGGAGATCAAATATAGAAACCAATAGGGGAGAAGAGAGATGATATAGATTAATGCGTTTAACGCTTTTTGTTTCATGCTATAGCTAAAATTCCCAGTGTTCTTTACAAATATCCTTAATTTAAGTTATTTTTGCGTCACTTATAACAAAAATCATCAGTTTTTATGGAATCGCAGTTATTACTTCCGGCATGTTATCTTCCACCAATATCTTATTTTCATACAATACAAGAGCATAATCTTCCTTTGTTCATCGAGAAATACGAGCATTTTCAAAAGCAGAGCTATCGTACGCGGGCACGCATTGCTTCAGCAAATGGTGTGCAGGATTTGATCGTACCCATTCAACATGGCAATAAAGAACGAGTTCCCATGAGAGATATTCGGATAAGTTATGAATTTAACTGGCAACGTTTACACTGGTTAAGTATACAGACCGCTTACCGGAGTTCTGCATATTTTGAGTATTATGAGGATGATTTTATACGGTTTTACGAAGGTAAATATGACTATCTCGTCGATTTTAATGTGGCCCAGCTGGAGCTTATTCTAAAATCAATCAAACTTAAACGAACAATAGGGTTTACAGAAGCGTATGTGGCCGAGCCGTTAGAAGCGATCGATTTCCGCAACCTTATACATCCCAAAAAAGAAAGTATATGGCCTGATCCAAAAGAATATTATCAGGTTTTCTCTGATAAAAATGGATTTTACCCAGATTTGAGTATTATCGATTTGTTGTTCAACCAAGGGCCGCAATCAAAAAGTTATCTATAGTCGGACGATTTTTTGAACAAAATGCGTTTAATATTGTTGTTATTCAATATTGAACGCATTTAAATGAAACAATTCTTTTTTACTTTTCTCCTTCTTTCTTTGTGTTGGAGCTCTATACGGGCTCAGGGCGGCGTTGATACGATACATTATCGAAAAGTTTACTATTGGGGTACAACCGGAATGGGTTTTCCGATCGGGAAAACCAAAGATATACTTTCGCCAAAGTTTTCGGGTAGTATTGGTTTAGATATATCCCTGAAAAATTCAATGTTTTTTGTATCCCCCACGCTTTATACACTTTCATTTAAGTACAAACAACCCTTAATTGATCCCGATTTCGAATACCGCATAGAAGATGCCAATACGAATTTCTATACTTTTTCATTCTCGGGCGGGATTAGGAAACAGATGCGTAGACTGAATATCTACGGTTTTGCTGGGCCTGGCGTTGGTCTGGCGAGTGAGCCGAGAGCGCGTGTGCTAGCAGATCAAAAGCTCGTCAAGATGGAGAATAAAAATCATCTGAATTTTTCCAGTAAATTGGGGGCTGGCGCAGATTACAAATTTAATGGCTTCTTTTTAGGGCTCGAGCTTGGTTATCTCCATAATTTTAGGAAGATACAGGATAGGCCTGTTAATATTTTTACCGTCATGATCGGGTTAAAATCCGATATCACGCAGATTGGAGACAAAGTCATTGACGTCATCGGTATAGACGGTTCCATCAGTGGTAAAAAAGACAAAAAATAAATTTATTGTTTTAAGACCTGAATGGTGTCTCCAACATGTGCTTCGGCGTCGCTTCCTGTTTTTTTAACTTTTTCCGTCTGTTCAACCGCTACCGCAAATGTGGAAGGCACAATGCCCGCGCCAAATTTAATGGCATAAAACTTGGTGAATTCTGCTCCAAAATACAATATCGCAGCCGAATAGTAGATCCATAATAACATGACAATTATCGATCCTGCGGCTCCATAAAAGCTGGCTGTGGAAGAGAGATTCAGATAGATTGAAATGCCGTACCGGCCTAACATGAAAAGTAAACCTGTAAAAATGGCTCCCCCGAGCATGTCTCTGAATTTTACTTTGGCATCGGGAAGGAAAGAAAAGATAAAGCCAAATAAAATGACAATGACCGAGAAAGTGATGCCTGTATTTACCCACGAGATAAGCGCAATGGGAATAAAGGGAAAATAGGTCATAACTAAATTGGTCACGGCAACGATAACTCCATTGATCATGAGTGAAGCAATTAGTAAAAAGCCCAAGGCGATCACGATGGAAAAAGAAATCAATCTATTGATGATCAATTTTAACCAGCCTTTTTTGGGTTTCGGTTTTACTTTCCAGATATTGTTTATGGAGTCTTGTATATCAACGAATAAGGTCGTAGAGGAGAGAATCAATGTAACAATGCCTATCGTGATCCCCATATTAGATTTATTCTCGAAAGTTATCTTTTGAAGATAGGACTGGATCTGCGTTGTTACATCCTGTCCAAAAAGAACCATGACTTCCTCCAACACCTGATCCTGCGCCGAAGATCCACTCTGAAGATGTTCTCCGTAGAAGAAGCCGATACACCAGATCACAATCATAAGAAGTGGGCCGATGGAGAAGACAGTATAGTAAGCCAATGAAGCACTCTTCTTCATACATTTGTCATCATTGAATCCATTAAAGGCATCAACTAAGACATGCCAAATGTTTTTCCAGTAGGCGAGTGTAAATAAATCTCGTAGTGTAACGTGCTTCATAATAAGATGATCAGCCCCAATAATCGTGCAAATTGCTATTCTTGGTTTTGTTCCTGATACAATTTGTCGATTACGGCTTCGTTCTCTTTTAAAATAATTTTTCGTTTTAAACTCAATTTTGGTGTCAATTGACCGTCGTTGATTGTCCATTCCTTTGGAAGAAGAATAAATTTCTTGACAATTTCCCAATGCCCAAAGTTAGTAGATAATCGGTTAATTTCTTCCTGATATTTTTGGATTACTTCTGGATTTTTGATGATTTCTTCGTTTGAACCACTGGAAATACCTTTTTGGCTTGCCCATTTTGACAGCACATCAAATGCAGGAACAATCAAGGCTCCAGGAAATTTTCTATTTTCTCCGAAAACCATGACTTGTCCGATTAATGTAGATTCCATGAGTTTGTTTTCAATGGATTGGGGGGCAATATATTTACCACCTGCCGTCTTAAACATTTCCTTTTTTCGATCGGTGATTTTAAGGAAACCATCGGATGTTATTTCTCCGATGTCGCCTGTTTTGAAGAATCCATGATCGTCAAAAGCCTCTTTCGTGGCTTCTTCATTTTTATAATAGCCAGTCGTGATACTAGGACCTTTGACAAGGATTTCGCCATCTGAAGCAATTTTAACTTCTAAGTTTTTGAGGGGTTTCCCTACCGTCCCAAATTTCAATCCATTGGGTAAGTACGAGTTTACCGCAATTACGGGGGAGGTTTCAGTTAACCCATAACCTTCGAGCACTTTAAGTCCAGCAGCCCAGAATACACGCGCTAAACGTTCTTGAAGGGCAGCGCCACCTGACACGATAATTTTAATATTTCCGCCAAGAGCTTCTTGCCATTTGGAAAATATGAGTTTTCTAGCAATCGCAAGTTTGAGATTGTAAAGCGGTCCATTTCGTTCAGGTTCTTGAAATTTCAGGCCGAGATCAACAGCCCAGAAGAAAATTTTCTTTTTTAATCCCGTTAAGGCTTTCCCTTTTTCAATAATCTTATCGTATACTTTTTCCAGTACACGCGGTACTGTGGTGAAGACATCCGGTTTGACATCGTTGATATCGGCAACGACATTGTCTAAGGTTTCCGAAAAATAAATCTGAATTCCTTTCGAATAGTACATATATACTACCATGCGTTCAAAGATATGGCATAGCGGAAGAAAGCTTAGCGCCGTTTTGAAATCTGATCGGATGAGATGATTGCAGGCCAAGACGTTGCTGTATACATTTTTGTGGGACAAGTATACGCCTTTAGGGCGTCCTGTGGTACCTGAAGTGTAAATTAAGGTTAGCAGATCATCTTCTGTGACTGCATCACGAAGCGGAGCTAGATCAGTTGAGTCATCTTTTGCTGTTTCGATGAATGTTTTTAGCTGGGTATAATTTTCAATGGCATCAAAAGTATACAGTTGTGGGTGTATACCGTGCTCCCTGATCGCTTGTTCAATACGGTCTGTCAATTCGCTGTTGCTGACAAAGAGTACATTGACATCCGAGTCATTCACGATAAATGAAAGATCCTGTGCAGATAATGTGGGATAGAGGGGAACAGTTGCGAGACCGATTTGATTGCAGGCAAAATCAACTAAATTCCATTCGGGACGGTTGCCGGACATGATTCCGACCCGATCACCTTTTTTGAGGCCTAGTTTAAGTAACGCCCTGCTTAAGGTGTCAATCGCGTCGGTGTACTCTTTGGTAGAATACGTTTTCCACTGGCCGTTTCCATCTCGACCTGCCACCATGATGTCCTTTGCGTATTTTTCTTTATATAAGGTTATAAAGTCAAAAATTCTGCCCATATCACTTGAGTTTATTTGGTTACTACTACATGCTGTGTTGACCTAAATATACAGAAATAAAGTTGGATAATTCGGGATTATTGTCATAACAAATTAAACATTGTTTCGTTATAGCTGTAATGGATATTTACCCTATTGAAAAGGTCCTTCGTAGGGGAACTTCTGGTAAATAGTTTTTATGTGCACTGCAATATATTGCATATAAAAAGCAATTTATCTATGTTTGAAAAAAATGTAAAGCAAAAAAGCGTACGATTTTTATGAGAAAAATATTTTTGGCTGTCGGTGGAATGCTGATGTTTGGAGCATTATCCAATAGAGCTATGGCTCAGTTGGACAATAAGGGTGCTATTGGTGGACG
This sequence comes from Sphingobacterium sp. UBA2480, assembly GCF_002341965.1. Classification (NCBI taxonomy): domain Bacteria; kingdom Pseudomonadati; phylum Bacteroidota; class Sphingobacteriia; order Sphingobacteriales; family Sphingobacteriaceae; genus Sphingobacterium; species Sphingobacterium sp. UBA2480. The sequence goes on from NZ_DDPA01000006.1 coordinate 305,260, forward strand.
TTTTGGGTCTGCTCAGGGAATTACATATCGTCATACGCTTAACTCGGACCATGCATTGGAGGCTATCATGAGCATTCAGAGCAATTCTGATTTCCGCCGTTTCCGCGTTGTTGGTTTATATGAAATCTATAAACCATTGACTGGAGGATTCAATTGGTATTATGGTTTCGGTGGTAGCGTAGGCTCTTATAAAGAGAAAGATAAAATTATAGATGGTCAACGTCATTCGTTTGACTCACAACTCAATTTAAGTATCGACGGTATTGTTGGTATTGAATATAATATTCCCCAAGCTCCATTTCAGATCTCATTGGATGTAAAACCTTATTTCGATTTTCTAAACGAATCCAGTATCAAATTATTTGATCCGATCGGTTTTTCGGTAAGATATAAATTTTAAAAAAGAATAGCGGGAGACCCCGCTATTCTTTTTTAATTTTAATACTAGTACTTTCGTGTTATGCCATCCAGATTTTACCCAGCAATTCCTGTAAAAAGGTTTGTTCTTTGAGCGGACGGATTTCATAGATCTTTTTATTGCTCTTTCTGATCTGAACAGGGATTTCACGCACTAAACCATCTCGTGCCACCAGGAAGTTTAATGTTTCCCCCTCTTTGGCATGTTGAACAATGAAATCAATTTCCTTGTCTTTCACATCGAGCCTGTTATTATTAATTGCAATAAGTTCGTCTTTTACACTTAATCCAGCGTCATACGCGCCAGAATCTTTTTCCACTGTCGCTACCGAAATTAACCCGTCCACTTTGTTGGTCGTAATGCCGAATGTCAATGTGTTGTTATCAATATTGGTATCCACAATTTCGTAACCAACGAGATTAAAATAATCGTTATAATCCAGTTCTCCGTCCTGATGGGCAGCATTGAAAATGTCGTCTAACGACGTGCCTGCGATGCGTTCAGCAAGGCTTCTCAATTCATTTTCTTCAAATCCGCGATCAAGTTTTAGGTAGAACTCCTCATAAGCCTCACGGATAACATCATCCAATTTTAGTCGACCTTCTGTAGCAGCGATAATTTTAATATCCAACAATGCTGTCAGCATTGCCCCCTTGTTGTAATAGGAAATTCCTGAATTCATCGAATTTTCATCAGGCCTATAATATTTAATCCAGGTATCGAAACTTGAGGCTGCGGCAGACTGTATCGCATGACCCGGTCGGTTCAGTACAATATTGAAATCGTTAGCTAGCAAAGCGAGGTACTCTTTTTCATCATAAAATCCACAGCGTTTAATAATTAAATTATCATAATATGAAGTGAATCCTTCCATGATCCAGAGGCCTGTGGTATAGTTCTCGCCATCGTAATTAAACGGTCCTAATGCTTTTGGACGTAAGCGCTTGACATTCCATAAGTGAAAATATTCATGTGCAACGAGACTCAAATAGTTTTTGTAGCTTGTCTCATTTAAATACGCATTCCTCGACGCTCCCAATACTGTTGAATTGAGATGTTCTAGGCCTCCACCTCCAGATTGGTAATTGTGGGTAATAATGACATATCGCTCATTGGGGTTCGAACCCCAGATGCGGGTTTCCTCTTCGACGATACGTGTGATATCTTTCGTCAGACGGTCTTTATCATAACTACCACCTCCGACCATGGCGCATTCATGCTCGACACCGGCAGCTTGGAATTTCCAGACATCTTGGTTACCCGCTTCGATGGGCGTATCGTATAATACGTCAAAATTTGGTGCATAAAACTTATGTTCTTCAATTTGTTCGAGTCCTGTTGATATACTTGCCCAAGAATCTTTTAGTGCTATGCTGACTGTTGAAGGACTGTCTATACGGCCATCGATATGAAAGAAAGTTGCCGTAGGCACAATAAAAGCATGATCACTATCGAAAAAGTTGGTACGCACAGAAACTTCAAAACCGTATACAGCGTAGATTACTTCGATTTGATCCAAAGATTCTGTGGGTATTCGCCAGGTATTTTTTGAAATTTTCTGATAGGAAATCGTATTTCCTGTTTTGTCAAATGATCGAAATCGTTCTACATTTTTAGCATATTCACGAATTAAATAAGATCCAGGAGACCAAACTGGCATTTTTAGATCGACATAAGGCTGGTTGAGCTTTGTGATGCTCATTTTTACTTCGATGTAATGAGCTTGTGCTTCTGAAAATGATACCTCAAAATGTATTTCGGGTATGTTGAAAGGGTCACTGTCCATGAAAGATGATTTTAGTATGAGCTTACAAAATTACAAGTATCGTACGCTTAACCAAACAAAAAAAAAGATTGTTGGTTCTACAATTATGAATCAGCTGCTTCCTGTCATCANNTGATGACAGGAAGCAGCTGATAGTATCCTCCAATATACATAAATTTATTTAAGAAATGAGGTATAATTCGATGGCAAAATTGCTGCTTTGGATAAAACGACGGTTTTAATTGGGCTGGGGAGATGAAGCAAAAAATCTGTTTTTTATCAGAATTTTTGCTAAGTTTGATACAGTAGTTTATAGGGGGAAAATAATCAAGAATTTGTATGATCTTAGTTGTTGATAGCGGCTCTTCAAAGTCGGATTGGAAGTTGGAATTGCCAGATAGTGCGCCTATCTCATTCAGTACAAATGGACTTAATCCTTTTTTTGTGAATGAAAAGGAAATCACACGTGTTATTAAGGAAATACCCGAAATTATTCCCTATGCCGATGAAGTTACTGAGTTGTATTTTTTTGGTGCGGGATGCATTACGCCCGATCGTCGGGAAATGGTTTCAAATGCATTGACACCCTTATTCGAAAACGCTTACATCTCTGTTGAGAACGATCTTTTTGGTAGTGCCTTAGCGACCTGTGGTAATAAAAAAGGTTATGTAGCGACATTGGGGACGGGGTCTGATTTGAGTTTTTTTGACGGGGAGGAGCTTATGCCCTCACATAATGGAAATGGCTACGTATTAGGTGATGAGGGGTCGGGGGCTTATTTTGGAAAAAATCTGGTCAGGCTTTTCCTATATGGCCGTATGCCGAAAGATCTGAACGAAAAATTTGCGAACAAATACAGAATCAATAAAGAGATTGTCATCAAAAATGTTTATCAAAAAGAACGTCCAAATGCTTTCTTAGCATCTTTTGCGCCGTTCATGTCCGATAATATTACCCATCCCTATATTATAGATCTGGTAAAGAGTGGATTTGAAGAATTTGTTCAAGCTTCAATTCTGACCTATCCCGACTATAATAAATATGCATGTCACTTTGTGGGTTCTATTGCGTATAGTTTTGATTTAATCTTGCGGGAAGTCTGTGAAGCACATCAGATACAGGTAGGGACCATTTTAAAATCTCCTATCAACGAGCTTTTTGATGCGGTATTGGAAAGAGAAAGTAATTCATTGTTAAGTCTTTAAAATAATTAAATATGATTATTGCAACTATTATGGTGTATATGTCAATGTTATTTGGCAATCCCAGCTTTTATGATTTTAAGTTTACGACACTTGAAGGGCAAGAAGTGAAAATGTCCGATTTCAAGGGGAAGAAAATATTGATCGTGAATACAGCCTCGAAATGTGGTTTTACAAAACAGTACAAAGATCTGGAGGAATTGCACAAGACCTATGGCAATAAGCTCGTTATTATTGGCTTTCCGGCAAATAATTTTGGACAACAGGAACCGGGTTCAAATGCGCAGATTCAAGAGTTTTGTGAACAAAATTATGGTGTTGATTTTTTAATGGCCGAAAAGGTCGATGTAAAAGGAGATCAAATTTCACCCTTGTTTAAATATTTGACCGCTCAGGAGAACCCAGATTTTAAAGGTGATATCAAATGGAACTTTGAAAAGTTTTTGATTGATGAGAACGGCAAACTTGTCCATCGTTTCCGTTCTGCGACGAATCCGCTGGATCCTGCTATTGTAAACTGGGTGGAAAACAAGAAATAGTAAAAATAACAAAGTAAAAAAGCTGNNCAGCTTTTTTACTTTGTTATTGTCCAGTTGATACGAAGGCTCCTGGTTTTGCCATAAACCGGGACAAGGCTCTATTTTATGGGTTTGGCTTTCGTTTATTTATTAAACTTTTGCCTATTTGATGTAAGCCGTTGCCTATTCAATGTAAGCATCGTACAGGGCGCTAATGCAGTCTTCAAGCAAAGGGTTGAAGTCATCGCTGTCGGGAATATTGCAGCCGTTTGTAATGACAATAAAGCCATATTTCTTTGCAGGGTTGAAAAATAGTGCACTATAAAGCCCGTAAGCCGAACCCGTATGGCCTGTCAAAGTAATCCCCGGTATAATTTTAGAATTATTCATCATAGCTAATCCATAGCCCGATTCTTTATTTACAGCGGTCTGCATAATCTTCGCATACTTTTTATCGATGATGTTTTTTCCCTTGCTATGGCCGTAATTCATATGCATCATCATGTATTTAGCTAAATCTAAGGCAGATATTTTCATTCCACCTGTCGGAGAGAGCACAGGAGTGCTATAGCCCAAGATGTACTGATTGAGTTCCTCCCGACGTGGATTATAGGCACTGGGTTCTTCATGCGGTGTACCTTTAGCATCAAAGGAATATAAAGGAACAAATCTTCTTTGGTCCAAAGAGTCGATACAATAACCACCATATAGGTTGAGCGGTTTGAGGATATGGTTAACAATATAGCTGTCGACGCGTGTATTGGTCAGTTTCTCCAGAACAGCTCCTGCCATATTAAAATTGAGATTACAATATTGGTATTGTGTGCCGGGTTCATAAAGATTGTAGGAATCTTTCCAATTGGGGTTCTTGGATGGATTGATGACATCTAGGTTGAAGTAACCGTTTTTATCATTGATACTGGAGGTATGGGAAAGGATCATCCGGACGGTGATTTTTTTGCCTGGAAAATTCGGATTTCTGATTGGGAAACCTATCAAATCCCCGAAGTCGTCGTCGAGTTTGCATCGGCCATCCGCTATTAATTGCATCAATGATGTTGCGGTGAATGACTTTGAAATCGAAGCAATCCGAAAGAGGTCATTTTCTCCGAGAGGCGTTTTGGTTTCCAAGTTTTTGTAACCATAATTTTTGTGATACTCAATTTTATTGTTTTTGACGACGACCACACTGAGCCCTACGGCATTATACCGACGCATAATTTCTGTAAGATCATGATCAACCTGTGTGTGCTGGCCCAGCAAAACTGTGGGAACGAATAGAAAAATAAAGACGGCGAGTAGGAGCTTATACTTTCTCATTGGATTGATTAGTTGGGATGTTAGTTCTGGTATAAATGTAAGGAAATACTGATGAATAATAGAAATAGTTACAATGAATCCGTGCAGCATATCATAGTTGCTATACAGCTCAATCATGCTTTATTAGCTTAATAAACTATTTTTATTTAAAACTATTCTAAACAATGAAATAATATCGTATGTTTGCGCCGACAAATAATTTTTACGAACTCACAATTTATTAACATGAAAAGAACTTTTCTAGGACTTGTTTTAAGTCTAGGATTGGTAGGAGCAATTCATTTGGATGCATCGGCGCAAAGTAAGGGGATACATGGCCGTGTTAAAACCAAAGATGGTGCACCAATTGAATCGGCTACAGTAACCATAGTTTCTTTAGGTAGGTCTACTTCGACTTCAGGTGATGGAAGCTTCCATTTCTCTAATCTTCCGGATGGAACCTATACTATTCGGATCAAAAGTATCGGAAATGGAGTCGAGGAGCGTACTATAGAGGTTAAAAATGGAAAGGCGATGGCCGTGAATGTTGCTTTGAATATTTCTGAATCTCAATTGGAACAAGTGGAAGTCGTGGGCTACAACTCGCACAACAGCAAAACAGTGAATGTGGGTAAAGCAGGGATTATTGACCGGGATTTGCCGCAGAGTGTACAAATTATAAACGAACAGGTAATTGCGGATCAACAGGTTAATCGCCTGAGCGACGCGCTAAAAAATGCAAACGGTGTCGCGATGGGAGCGAACCGTGGTGGGGTCAACGAAAATTTTTACGCAAGGGGCTATAGCTTAGGCGGGAATAATATATTTAAGAATGGCGCGCGAACCAATAATGGAGGTTCGATTGAGGCGAGCACCTTAGAATATGTCGAGATTTTAAAAGGAAGTTCTGCTTTGTTGTATGGCGGTGTATCTGGTGGGGCCGTAGTAAACCTAGTGACGAAAAAGCCTAAATTTTATTATGGAGGCGAAGCGTCAATGCGTGTAGGAAGTTATGACTTCTATAAACCAACAGTAGATGTGTATGGTCCAATCTCCAATAAGGTTGCATTCCGGGTTATCGGAACTTATGAAAAAGCGGGTAGCTTTAGGGATCAGGTCACATCAAAACGTACATATATAAATCCTTCTGTTTTATATAAAATATCCGATAAAACTGATCTCAACTTTACATTCGATTACTTAAAAAGTGATTTTACGCCGGACTTTGGAATGGGGACCGTGGATGGTAAGTTGAATAATGAAGTTGGAAGAAACACTTTTATGAATGTGCCTTTTGCTTTCAACAGAACAAATACCTCAAACGGGCAGATCAATTTGAACCATAAGTTTAATGATTCATGGAATTTAAACGCAATAGCAAGTTACCAAACCTACGATCGTGATTACTATGGATCAGATCGGATTCAAGCGAATAAAAATGGAATTGCTCCACGGAATTTAACCCGATCCAAATCAAATGAGTTTACAGCCAATCAGCAATTGAATCTAACAGGAACTGTAAAAACAGGGGCGATCAAGCATAAGATCTTGGTGGGAGCAGATGCCGATCAGTCGCATTCAAATGCGTATGCCTATAAAATTGATGCATCTAAAAATGTGGGCGGTGTATACGATTCTATTTATGTCTTTAATCCCTCGCAAACTGCGCAGCATTTGGCTTCGGGAAATGGACTTCGGACAGATATGCCACAAGCGGATTTATTGACCAAAACAACGACGGATATCTTTCGTTATGGCGTATTTTTTCAGGACCTAATAGAAGTTACTGAACAATTTAAAGTGTTGGCTGGTATTCGCTACACGTATCAGCGTACACCGAATTCGGAAAAGTATACTTATGCGACGAATCAATCGGAAGAGATTATTAATCTAGATGGTCAAAAAAATCCGATTGGAGCAAAAGTGGATAAAGCATGGTCGCCTAAATTTGGATTGATCTATCAGCCGATCCGCTCATCAAGTGTCTATGTCACTTATGCGAATAACTTTACATCGAATTCGGGATATGATGTGAATTATCAACCGATGGCTCCCTCCATCATCGATCAGTATGAGGCCGGTGTGAAAAATGACTTTTTCAACGGTAGGTTATCCGCAAATGTTGCTTGGTATAGAATTAACAACAATCGCTTTGCCCAACAGTTATTGGTGCTTCCGAATGGAACAAGCAATAGCGATGCAAATATGAAAGAATTTTCTGGAAAGACGGCTTCAAGCGGATTGGAAGTTGATGTTACTGGAACCTTACTTCCAGGACTGAATGTAATTGCAGGTTATTCCTACAATTATATGCGTTATACCGAAACCAATCCGATTTCAAGTTATACAACCATCGTTGATGGTAAGGAGAAAGTGACTGAAATTTCTGGGAACGAAGAAAATGTACGTCTGGTAGGAACCACAGCACATACGGCTAATGGAACCGTGTTTTATACCATTCAAAATGGGACAGTTAAAGGACTGAAATTAGGTTTTTCCGCATTTTATACAGGTCGACGTAATGCAGGTTGGAATAATACTAAGATCAATGTACGCGATGGCCTCAATCGTCTGATCTCTGTTAGTCCATTTACGACCATAGATTTCTCCGCTGGTTATGCTTATAAAAACTGGAGTATTTTGGGTAAATTATCCAATATTACCAACGCGTTTAATTATTATATCCATGAAAACTATAGTGTGAATCCGATTCCACCGCGTAGTTTTATGGCAACATTGGCTTATAAATTCGAGAAGAGATAGTGCTACTCTTTAACATAAGACACGGAGTTCACATTTTGTGGACTCCGTGTCTTTTATATGGGCAAGCGTAGGATAAACTTTTTAGGATGCATTAAAATTGAGGTACTCTCTTTGAATACATTCTATAAATTCGCCTAATGCACTGTTTTTACTTTTTATATTAGAGACCAGGATCACTTCTGTTTTGCTATCCATATCTTCAAGCTTCATGATTTTTAGGTTTAAATGCGGGTATTGTTTGATGGTGGAATAGGGGACGACTGCCAGGCCCAACCCCTGTGCTACCAACTCAAGGATGGAAGACATCGAATTGCTCTGGTGTACAATCTTAGGTTCGAAGCCCATGCGATTACAGGTGTTAATAACAAGCCGGTGATATTCGGAGGCGTATTTCTGATTGAAAGAAATGAAACTTTCATTAAAAAAGTTGATCGCATTAAATTCCACCTGTGAAGGACCTACAATCACCATAGGGTCTTCGAAAAGAGGAGTGGTCAGCAATTCATTTGAATAAATTGGAGCGCGCATGATGCCTAGATCCAATTTTCCATTTTCCAACGCCAGCTTTTGCTTCTGTGTCGAAGTTTCAAAAAGACTAACCCTTAAGTATGGAAACTTTTGTTGAATTTGCTTCAATACTGTAGCAAGCATCTTTTTTGGTGTTGAACTGATATAGCCTAGTTTGAATTCTCCGGAGATATTGTTGTGAATCTGTTTGGTGATCGTTTTGCTGTGCTCTATGTTCTGCAGAATCTCTAACACTTCCTCCAAAAAGTATTTACCTGCTTCAGTTAGCTCGACACGTTTGTTGGTCCGGAAGAAAAGAATAACACCCAATTCGTCTTCTAGATCTTTAATCTGCCGGCTTAATGGGGGCTGGGACATAAATAAGCGTTCTGCTGCTCGGCCAAAATGAAGCTCTTCGGCTACTGTTTTGAAATAAATGAGATGTCGGATTTCCATCGATACTTTTTTGGTATGAATTGATGACAAAATAAATATTTTTAATGAATTCCAGTTAGTCCTACCTTTAAATTATTAAAAATTAATGGATGAAATGCCCGACGGACTGTAAGATACAGCTGTAGGGGGAATCTATCTGAACTTTAGAGCATAAACAATTTAGAGATGAACAAAGCTACACTACAGGAGATTGAAACACGGTTTGACAATGATGTCGAACGGTTCTCAAATTTAGAAACAGGTCAAGCAACCACATTGGATGCGGTATGGAATATGGAGCTTATTACGGATGCCATTGTCAGTCTTTATCCAAACGCTCAAAATATATTGGACATTGGATGTGGGGCTGGCAATTACGACGTAAAACTATTGCAAAAATTGGAGTCTAATCCAAATGTTAGTCTGTTGGACCTGAGCCAGCCCATGTTAAATAGGGCAAAGAAACGCGTTGGAAAATTGACCAACGGAGAAATTCATTTGATTAAAGGCGACTTTCGTACTGCTGCTTTGGAAGAAGACAAATTTGATGTCATCGTCGCAACATCCGTTTTACATCATCTTCGAGATGATAAAGATTGGGAAAATGCGTTTGGCAAGCTGTTCCGCTTATTGAGAACCGGGGGAAGTGTGTGGATTTTTGATTTGATTGAGCAAAATAATGAACAGCTTCAAAAATTAATTTATAGAGAAAAATATGGTGAATACTTAACTAGCCTGAAGGATGAACAGTACCGTGATCATGTTTTTGACTATATTGAACACGAGGATACACCAAGATCGCTGATTTATCAACTCAACTTATTGACACAAGTTGGCTTTAAAAATGTTGATGTTTTACATAAAAACCTTTGTTTTGCTTCTTATATGGGATTCAAATAGGGGCTGGAAAAAAGTGTAAAATAAATAAGGCGATACGGGGAGTATCGCCATAAAATCACACTAACTATTAAAAAACCTATAGGACTAGGAATTTACAAATTCAATAAACCAATGTATGTCTCATCCCACGCTCCTCTACTTTTATTCCTCGTCACATGCGAGATGTCAAATAAATAATAAAATGTAATTATTAAGGTCAATACTTTAAAAAAATCAAGTATTTCCATTGGTTTACGTAAAGATATGTCTTTATTTTTTAAATACAAATAAAAATGATGAAAATTGAAAAATTATTATTATTTGACCGTTTTTAAGAATTCTTCCCAGGCGATCTGATCTGTTTTGAAGGTCAAATCTTCCGTTAACACCGATTCAATCGGTACCCATCGAAAAGACTGAAGCTTATTATCTTCAGGTTTCTGATCAGGATCGAAGTCAAAGGCTTTGGTAGTCGTTCTGATCTGAATAGCTGAGGTATTCTTGACCTGATAGTAAATCGATATGATTTGGCTATCGTTAAAACTTGATTTCTCATAAAAGTCTGTGGTGTAAATATGTTTAACCACAGCAATGTCAAAAGCACATTCTTCCTGATACTCCCGGATCAAAGCATCCAATAAGCCTTCCCCGTATTCTAAGCCCCCACCAGGGAATTTGGTAAATGAAACATTTTCCGTTCTTTCGTCGCTGATCAATACCTCTTGATTTTCATTGATCAATATTCCGTACACTCTTACGTTAAATGGAAACATGGATTAATTATGTTTGTATATATTTTAGTTTCTGTCTTTTACAGTGGCATAAAACCATTGTCTACTGCAAATTCATCCAATCCGATATAAGAATAATGTCTCGGAAGAAACCAGCCAATTGCTTCCATGATGTTGGTGAATTCTTTTTCAGTCCTGAATTGGTTCGCAGCGATATTGAATGCCAAATCTTGTGAAGCATTTTCTTCATCTTTATAATTACGCGCAATGAGCATCACCTTTGCATTCTTTACGCCATAATAATCTAAAAATTCACGTAATTGGTTGCGGACAGCCTGTGGAAGAATGGTCTCGGCAGGTTGCCCCACTAATATTTCTTCATCTTGACCGATAATCGTTTGTTCATTTTTCTTTGAGAAAACACTATCATCTGTATAAAACTCTCCGTTTAAAAAGTAGTTAACCAAGTCGCCGTAGGTGAATACCCAGTCGGGGTTTTCATTTTGTGTATTGATAGCAATACCAAAACCTTTTGGCAACACGTAATCCTTCAGCCGATTTTTAATGACAAAGGCCTGAAAGTTCTGATCTTTCGGAACACTTTCGAGTTGAAAATAGGGGAACCCATCAGGACCAACAACCACTTCTGTTTCTGCTAATTTTAAGGTGCATTCAGCAATATTAGCCAGAAAAATATCACGCCACTCTTCATCCCGCTCTTCAAAGGGAACTTCCATCAGGCTATTTATTATAATCGTTTTTTCCAGGTCTCCCAAACGATTATCATTCGCATTGTTGCTATCGTCAAATAAATGTATTGTACTCATCTCGGATTGTGATTTTTTGATTTGCTGGTAAAAGTAAAAGAATATTTATTAATTAACGACGTTTTCTTGATTTCGAACCGCCTTTTCGTTGATTGTTTTGGCTGCTAGAACGCATTTTCTCCCAGCTCAATAAATAAGGATGTTGATCGTCAATTTTAATTTGCCGTTTTAAGGATAACTGTAATTTTATCCACTTTTCATTGTCCTCCGCATCGCAAAAGGTAAATGCTTTTCCCTCTGCTTCCGAACGACCTGTTCGACCGATTCGATGCGTATAGAGCTCGGCGGAATCCGGAATTTCGTAGTTGATGATAGCTTCTAGATCCGGAAAATCTACTCCTCGAGCCAAAAGGTCCGTCGCAATTAATACACGTACCTCTTTTTGTCTGAATTTAGCAATAATCTCTTCTCGTTTTTGCTGCGCTATATCGCCATATAATGCCGAGCAAGAAATGCCATTTCGATCTAAATCTGTTGCGATGCGTTCGACAGCATGAACTGTTCGCGTGAAAACGATTACTTGCTGTGCAATACGGTTTTCAAGGAGATAACGCAGAAGGGTCTTTTTATCATTTTTATCAACATAGAGGACAGATTCTTCTATTTGACCCTTTTTGGCCGTTGTTTCTAGGTTGATCTCAACAGGGGTACTTAATCTTTTTCGAACAATTTTTTCGATTTCAGGGGTTTTCGTAGCTGAACTGAAAATGGTTTGTCTCTCAGCAGGCAATGTGCTGATGATTTTATTGATTTCTTTCGTGAAACCGAGATCTAACAATTGATCGAATTCATCGATCACCAGGATATCTATCGTTTTTAGATCGATAATGCCTTGTTCAATAAAATCCAGCAAACGTCCTGGAGTCGCAAGGACCATCTGGGCTTTCGGATAAACGTCGAGTTGACTTTCATAAGTTCCGCCACCATAGAAGCTGGCGATAGTCAACTCCATTCCATCGATAAGCCCCGATATGCGTTGTTTGGTCTGTATACAAAGTTCCCGTGTAGGAAGGAGTATAAGGACCGATAAGTGATCTGGGGTAATCTTGGTTCGTAAGCGCTGAATAATAGGGACGGCGAAAGCCTCCGTTTTTCCCGTGCCGGTTGGGGCAATCGCCAAACAGTCTCTACCTTCTAAAATGGCGGGGATAGCTATTTCTTGAATAGGTGTAAGCGAAGAAAGCTTTTGTTTTTCAAGATTAGCGATAAGGATTTTATCGAGTTTAAGTGCTGAAAAATTCAAAATAATGAATGTAAAACCCAAAAATAAAAATTAAAAAGGACAATGGTGTTTTTGCCTGCTGATTGGAATTAAAAATCTGTAAAAATTAGGATTTTTTGTCAAAAAGTACTAATTTGAGAAATTAGAATATTCTATTTCAAATCTGAATTATTGATTATCAATTTATTTGATAAACACCAATTATATAGAATAATATTTTTGTTAAATTTGTTGAAACAAAAAAGAATATGTTTGATACTGCATTTGACCAAAACAATGAATCTATTTCCACTTTGAGCTTTGACGAGTTCAAAAAGATTATTGTGAATGATTATCGAACTGCCTTAGAAAGTCGTTACGTGAGTTTATTGGGACGTAAAGAAGTGCTTACAGGTAAGGCTAAGTTTGGTATTTTTGGCGATGGAAAAGAATTGGCACAAATCGCGATGGCTAAAGTTTTCAGAAATGGGGACTGGCGGTCGGGATATTACCGTGACCAAACATTTATATTTGCTTCTGGCATCAGTGATGTCTATCATTTTTTCTCTCAATTATATGCCCATCCCGATGTTGAGGCAGATCCTTCTTCTGCAGGAAGGCAAATGAACTGCCATTTTGCCACGCGTGTTGTGGACGACCAAGGTAACTGGTTGGATCAAATGGTTCAGAAAAACTCGTTTTCAGATATTTCGACCACTGGCGGTCAGATGGCTAGATTGCTGGGCTTGGGCCTGGCTTCTAAGTTGTATAAACAGAATAGAAATTTAGACTATCTATCTTATTTTTCAAATAAAGGAAATGAAGTTGCATTCTGCACTATCGGAAATGCTGCTACTTCTGAAGGCGTATTTTTTGAAGTCATCAACGCCGTAGGTGTTCACCAGATTCCAACAGTGATTTCTATTTGGGATGATGGGTATGGGATATCTGTGCCTAATGAAATTCAAACAACAAAAGGAGATATCTCCGAAGTCCTCAAAGGTTTTCAGAAGGAAGACCTAACAAACGGGATCGAGATATTCAAAGTGAGGGGATGGGATTATGCGGGTTTATGTGAAACCTACGAGCAGGCCGCCCAAATTGCTCGCGAAAAACATATTCCATGTCTGATTCATGTGACCGAATTGACGCAGCCTCAAGGACACTCTTCTTCAGGTTCACACGAACGGTATAAATCGCAAGAAAGATTGCAATGGGAAACTGATTTCGATTGTATCGCGAAAATGAAAGAATGGATCTTAAGTTCTGGTATTGCTACCACAGAAGAATTGGATCAATTGGATCAACATGCTAAAGACCATGTTCGTCAAGAACAAAAACGAGCTTGGGCCGATTATATTAAAACGTTGAGCATCGAAGCTCGGGAAGCTATTGATTTACTTCAGGGTATTCCAAATGAGCGGGCTGATTTTGCGTCAAAGAAATTGCAATCGATGGTTGAGCCTTCTTTGAAAGAAGTTTATGGCCAGGTTCGCAAGGTATTGCACGAGCTTAAAGGTCAGCATAGCGACGGGCGCCAGCAATTATTAAATTGGTACAAAGAGAAGCAGGAACTGAATGAGAAACGTTATAATTCAAAATTATTTACAGATGGTGTAGATTCACCTGCTCACGTGACGGTCGTACCTGCAGTCTACAGTGAAGAAGCTAAAGTGGTCGACGGACGTGAGGTCTTGAATCTATGTTTTGAAGAGAACTTCCGGCGTGACGAACGATTATTGGCGTTTGGAGAGGATGTCGGTAAGATTGGAGATGTGAATCAAGGTTTTGCAGGTTTACAAGAAAAGCTAGGTGTGCATCGTGTATTTGATACCGGTATTCGGGAGAATTCAATTATAGGAAAAGGACTAGGTTTGGCAATCCGTGGACTTCGCCCAATTGCTGAGATCCAATACCTGGATTACCTAATCTATGGTATTACAGTAGCAAGTGATGATTTGGCAAGTTTAAGTTATCGCACCTTTGCAGGTCAGAAAGCACCATTAATTATTCGTACACGTGGCCATCGATTGGAAGGTATATGGCATTCCGGATCGCCCATGTCAGTAATTTTAGGATCTTTGAGAGGTCTGCATGTATGTGTGCCGCGTAATATGACCCAGGCAGCAGGTATGTACAATACGTTGTTCCGCTCTGACGAACCTGCTATCGTTGTCGAATGTCTGAATGGGTATCGTCTAAAAGAGCGTCTACCAGAAAACGTTGGTGAATTTACTGTGCCAATCGGTTATGCCGAATGTGTTAAAGAGGGGCGGGATATCACGGTGGTATCCTATGGGTCAACTTTACGTGTTGTTGAAGAAGCGGCCGTGGAATTGGAACGTTTGGGGATATTCATCGAAATTATTGATGCACAAACATTGCAGCCTTTTGACAAAGGAAAACTTTGTGCTGAATCGCTGAAGAAAACAAATAAACTACTTATTGTGGATGAGGATGTGCCCGGTGGGGCCTCAGCTTTCATCTTGCAAGAGATATTAGAGAAGCAAAATGGCTACTATCTATTGGATAGTCAGCCGAGGACACTGACTGCAAAAGCACATCGTCCGCCATATGGCTCAGATGGGGATTATTTCTCGAAGCCATCTTCTGATGATGTTGTCGAGACAGTGTATGCAATTATGCATGAAGCTAATCCAGAAAAATATCCATCTATGTTTTAATAGATGGATATCTTTTTGCTTTACTAAGCTAAATATTCCAACGGCTGGGATGATATTTTAATTGAATATACTCGCAGCGCCAATCATAGCGGCTTTTTCACCAAGTATTGCTGTATAAATTTGAAATCTTTCAAATTCACTTCGGTCACCAATGAAAATAGGTAGCGCTTTGGCGATATTGCCACCGACTATAAATATTTCAGCAGCATGTTTCTCTGCGAAGAACTGCATAAAATCAAAGAGATGTTTAGCATATTCATCTTTGATGATTTGAAATTCCTTAGTTTCCCGATGATGATCTAAAATATCTTTAAGTCCCGTAACATCTTTTCCTGATACTTCTTTGAAACGTTTGATGAACCACCGTGTGACAAGAAATTCTTCGAAAATACAATCTTCGTAAGGGCTGTTCCATAGGGCGGCATCATAGGCTTTTTCACCTTGATTCCATACCGCAGATCCAAGTCCAGTACCCAACGTAATTCCTAATATCCGCTTGTTTGTTTGCAAGTTCTGTACGAATATTTCACCTTGTAGGAAGGCTGCTGCGTCATTGATAAAGTGGATAGACGTAGGCGGAAGTCCCAGCTCTTCAGCTAAAAGCGCTTTGACATCCATGTTGTACAGATTGTCATATTTGCTTTGTCCCTGTATCTTAGATATTCCATTTTCGTAGTCAAAGGGTCCCGGCATAGCAATGCCGATGAACTGAATAGGAGCCGGTGAGGTGGCTATGATATCGCGTATAGTTGATGCCCAGGTTTGTAAAATCGTTTTAGCATCTCCTTGAGAAAAAACGTGGTTTCTGGCCACGTTTTCTAAGTATATATTCCATTGTTTTGTGTCAATGATACAGGCAGAAATATGTGTGCCTCCAATATCAACACCTACGACATAATTATCTTGCAGCATGTTTGTAACTTTGATTTTTAAGTAGATGATCCGCGATTACAAGTGCTGCCATAGCTTCCACAATAATTACTGCTCTCGAAACAACACAAGGGTCATGTCTCCCCTTGCCACTTGCAATAGCAGGGTTGCCATGGATATCCACTGTTTCTTGATCTCTCATGATAGTGGCAACAGGCTTAAATGCTACTTTGAAAGTAATATCCATACCATTTGAAATCCCGCCCTGAATCCCTCCAGAAAAGTTGGTATGTGTGTGCACTCGATTTAAATCATGGTCATCTGCTACAAATATATCATTATGTTCGGAACCTCGCAACTCCGAACCTGCAAAACCTGAACCATATTCAAAACCATGTACCGCATTGATGCTTATCATTGCTTTAGCAAGGTCTGCATGGAGCTTATCAAAGACCGGTTCGCCTAATCCCACAGGCACATGTCTGATGACAGCCGAAATACGTCCGCCAACGGTGTCACCTGCTTTTCTGACCGAGTCGATAAACTCAACCATTTCATTGGCTGTCGCTGGATCTGCACAACGTGCGATGTTGGCTTCCCGCAACTCAAGCAAAGCTTTGAGGTCTTTGGTATCTACATTTGGCGCCTCAATAGTACCTACTCCCGAAACGTGGGCAAAGATTTCGATGCCAAATTGATTCAGAAAGCTTTTTGCTACAGCACCAGCAGCAACACGGGCAGCGGTTTCCCTCGCTGAGGACCGTCCACCGCCACGATAGTCACGTATGCCATATTTCATCTGATAAGTGAAATCAGCATGGGAAGGTCTGAAAATATCTTTGATATGGGTGTAATCTTTCGAACGCTGGTCTTCATTTGGAATAACAATTGCTATTGGTGTTCCCGTTGATTTGCCCTCGAATACGCCAGATAAGATTTGTGCAGTATCACTTTCTTTTCTTTGTGTCGTGATCTTAGATTGACCGGGTTTTCGTTTGTCGAGCTCAGACTGGATAAATTCCTCGTCTATTGTTATATTTGAAGGGCAACCATCAATAATTACACCTATAGCTTTGCCGTGTGATTCGCCGAAAGTGCTAATTCTGAATAAATCGCCAAATGAATTTCCTGCCATAAAAATTAAATTTCAATAAACTTAGATAAATTTGCCTTTAAATGCAATTCTAAAGCACCAGACTGAATACAAATTATGAGTCTGTAACTCGAAGATGGCCTAATAGATTACATTACACTTTTTGTCCCAAGCTAAAAGGCTATCTGGGAGATTGTATCATAAAACAGAGATTAATATTGATGTTAATCCCTGTTTTTGATATGTTAGTCAATTATAAAAGCTTGCGCTTGTAAATGTTTCCAAAAATCAGGATATGACTTTTCTACAACTTGAGGTTCAGCAATCTTGATTTGGTCAAAAACTAAAGCCAAAGGTGCGAATGCCATCGCCATGCGGTGATCCTCGTAAGTCTCGAAGGTCACATCTTCTGGTTGATATACACCTGCAGTTTTCAGATGGTATGTGTCACCATCTTCGATCAATTCAGCACCGAACTTCGCGATTTCGGTCTGCAATGCAGCAATACGGTCGGTCTCTTTAATCTTTAAGGTTTCTAGACCTGTAAAGGAAACATTACGTTTTAAAGCAGCTGCGACAACGACTACTGTTTGCGCAAGATCAGGGCATTCTTTAAAGTCGAACAAGGTTTTGTCTGAATTGATTTCTTTTTTAGTTAAATGCAATCCATCCGATTCAAAGCTCGAATAAACCCCAAAATGTTCCATAATGCTTATGATGGCAATATCGCCCTGTAAACTATGTTGTCTTAGCCCGGGCAATACGATCGAGGCATCTGCATCAGCTAGTGCTACAATAGCATACCAATAGGATGCTGCGCTCCAATCTGGTTCGACATATATGGTTTGCTTTTCAAATGCTTGCGGTGCAATTTTAATCGCATTCTCCGTCCATTCATATTGGATCCCGACACTTTTAAGCATATCCAAAGTCATGGATACATAAGGTCTGGAAGTTAATTCGCCTTCAATCTCTAAGGTAAGTCCTTTTTTTAATGCCGGAGCAATTAATAGCAGGGCCGATATATATTGACTGCTGATATTTCCTTTAATCTTAACACGGTCTTTTCCTTGAAATAATCCGCCTTCAATCTTCAAAGGAGGGTAACCCACCTTTTTTTCATAATGGATTTCGGCACCAATTTCTTTCATGGCATCGACCAATATCCCAATTGGACGCTGTTGCATGCGCTCTGTCCCTGTCAGGATAAAATTGCCTTTAACAAGGTTGAGGTAAGCTGTAAGGAAGCGCATAGCTGTTCCTGCAGGGCCTATGTCAATTGTATTATAACCAGGTTGCGGTTCTGACGCGATTTTTAATACGCGGTTTAGAGTAACCGTATCTGCAGCCTCAGAGAGGTTGGCTATTTCAACTTGTCCTTTGCTCAGCGATTGGATAATAAGAGCACGGTTGCTCTCAGATTTTGAACCTGTGAGTTGGACCGTGCCCTGTATCTTTTTTGCAGGATGCGTCAGCGTGATGACTTGTTGATTCATTATGCTTCTGCTGTTGGTTGCTCTTGCGTATTCATGACCGCATTTTGTTTGCGGATAGATTCGTTGTGAATTAATTCCAGGAATTTCGTCGCAAATTCGCTACCCAAAGAAAGCGCTTCCGCTAATTTTGTGCGTTTTTGAACAATTTCATCCCAACGGTTAACTTGCAAAATTGTCACGTTGTTATCGCGTTTGTATTCGCCGATTTTCTCAGCAATTTTCATGCGTTCACCAATTTTTTGGATGATCAAATCATCTAATTTGTCGATGTTGCTACGCAATTCTGCTAATTTATCTTCAAATGAAGGGTTGTCCGAAGCAGCTTTACGTAACGTCAAGTGGTCGATCAACTCGGCCAATGCAGCTGGCGTTACTTGTTGTTTTGCGTCAGTCCAAGCGACAGATGGATCGATATGTGATTCGATAATCAATCCTTGCATATCCATATCCATTGCTTTTTGTGCGATGTATGGTAACAATTCGCGGTTTCCACAGATGTGACTTGGATCGTTGATGATCGGTAGGTTTGGACAAGCCGTTTTTAACTGAATCGCTAAATCCCACATTGGTTCATTACGGAATGCTGTTTTCTCGTACGATGAGAAGCCTCTATGAATAGCACCTAATTTTTTGATACCAGCACGGTTGATACGTTCCAATGCACCGATCCACAGCGATAAATCGGGGTTTACAGGGTTTTTAACAAATACTGGAATATCTACGCCTTGCAAAGCATCAGCAATTTCTTGTACAGTAAATGGATTTGCCGTTGAACGTGCACCTACCCATAGTACATCCACACCAGCAGCCAAAGCTTCTTCCACGTGTTTTGCTGTAGCAACTTCAGTAGCTGTTAATAAACCTGTTTCTTCTTTCGCTCTTTTCAACCACTCCAAACCAATTGAACCGATACCTTCAAATTCTCCCGGACGTGTACGTGGCTTCCAGATACCAGCGCGTAAAATATTTACTTTTCCGGTATTTGCCAACAAATGCGCTGTTGATACCAGCTGCTCTTCTGTTTCTGCGCTACAAGGACCTGCGATAATTAAAGGTTTGTCTCCTGTATCCAACCAAGATTTTAAAGGAGTGATGTCTAATGTATTTTTCATGTTAAGTTTGATTATCTATTTTAATATTGTCTGCGTAAATTGTTAATTATAGTTTTTCGTTTTTGACATACTCGCCCATAATATTGAAATTGACACTATGTTTGAGTACTTTACGTATAGCTGCTTCGTAGTCTGTTTGTTTTTTCCATTCTACGTCGACGAAAAAATCATATTCATTGCGTTTTCCGATTACCGGCATTGACTGAATCTTGCTCAAGTTGATATTCTGTTCAGCAAAACATTGTAAAATAGTCGCCAGAGATCCCACTGTATTTCCTGTTTGGAATGATAATGACGCTTTATTGGCATTTTTATGTTCGACAACCTCATTCGATAGTACGAGGAAACGCGTTGCGTTCTTTTTATTGGTTTCGATTCTCTTTTCTAATATTTCAAGACCATATATTTCAGCGGCCAATGTCCCTGCAATTGCCGCAGTATCCGTCAATTTTCGCTCGGCAATCATTTTTGCAGTTGCAGCCGTATCAGATCCCTCGGTTATGCGTACGCCCTCAAGTTCAGAAAGAAATTCTTCGCATTGGCGAATAGCAATCGGATGCGATTCGATGTGTTTGATATCCTTTAATTTAACGCCCGGCAATACCATGAGATTCTGTTGGATGTTTAGGTAAACTTCCCCAGTGATATGGAACTTGTAATCTCTCAATAAATTATAATTCGGCAATAAGCTTCCCGCAATTGAATTTTCGATCGCCATAACGATATAGTCGACTTTTCTTTGCTTCAGCAATTCACAAGTTTTTTTAAATGAATCACATTCTACAATTTCAACTTCTCTTCCGAAAAATTTAAATGCGGCCTCTTCATGAAATGAAGCCTTTGCTCCCTGTATTGCAATTTTTAAACTCATTGTTTTTTGTTCGCTATGTTGTCTCCAAAAAAAAGAGTCCCGATCATTTGAACCGGGACTCTTCTTGTTTGTATTTTTTATGATTTATACACAATCTAATCCCGGCTCTTATTTTTAAAATAAAAGAAGTTAAAATAGAAATATGTATATGTTCTGTTCATCCTGTTGTTGTTTGACATTTCAAATGTACGAATGTTTTTGAAATATCAAAGAAAAAAATAATTTTTTATTGAAAATATCTGATTTATTTAATGAATTTTTTATGTGTTTTTTATGTGTTTTTTTAGCTGAATTTTACTTGTTTATTTTTAATTTTTTTTGAATATCTATTTTGTTATAATGTTGTAATTAGGTTATTTGGCTGTTTTTATAACAATTTTTATTTTATAAAAAGCCTTATTTTTTAGTTGTTTTATGTGTTAAAAATGATTGTATTTTTTCGTGTTTTTTAGTTATATTTTTATATTAAATTTAGGTGTTTTTAATGTTAATATTATTGTTTTTTTAGCTGTTTTGTTAAAAAAGTATTTTATTACCTTTGGGCAAACGCTGGATTTTATGCTAAAACGAATTAATTTTTATGTGTGTATAAGTGTGATCTGTTTGGTGTTGACAGGTTTCACTTTTAAAGGAGAGGAAAAGGACGCCAAAGTAAAGCGTGTTATTGATGGCGATACCTTTGTCATTGAAAATGGAACCCCAAAAGGGGAGAAAGTTAGGTTGATAGGAGTAGATACTCCGGAAACGAGACGTACTGCGCGGAAGGAAATCGGGTACTATGGTCAAGAAGCAAAGCAGTATTTAACGACGATGTTAAACGGCAAAAGTGTTAAGTTGGTCTTTGACGTTGGAAAACGGGATCGGTATGGAAGACTTCTTGCCTATGTGTATGTTGGAAAGAAATTTATCAATCGGGATTTGGTTGAACAAGGGTATGCAGTATCCTATACGCTGGCACCAAATGTACAATATGCAGAATTATTTGTAAAATTGGAGCGTCAGGCTCGTCAGGAGAAACGTGGCCTTTGGAGATAAATGAAATTTGAATCATGATTTTTGTTTTATTAAGTGTCATCTGCAGCGTCACCGTTGCTGTTTTATTAAAATTGGAAAAACAAAATGGAGTTGAAACCAAACAGGTTATCGTTTGGAATTACCCCATGGCAGTTGCACTGACCTATTTTGTCTTACAACCAGATCTAAAATCGCTGGTATGGGATGCTATGCCGATGACGTTGTATATGAGCCTGGCGATATTACTTCCTGGAATGTTTGTTTTTATTGCTTTGTCCATTCGCTATAGCGGTTTGGTCAAGACAGAGATTGCACAGCGCCTATCGTTGTTCATACCCTTGCTTGCATCATTTTTCTTTTTTCATGAAAAAATGGAAGGACACAAGATGCTGGGAATAGCTCTTGGTTTATTGGCCATCCTATGTTCTATTGGTTGGCAAAAGAATCAGCATGTTAGTTCGGCAGACAGTCGTTATAAAGCGCTTTACCCGTTATTGGTATTTATCGGTATGGGCATAATTGATATCCTCTTCAAACAAGTCGCCTTGCATGTCGATATACCTTATATCAGTTCCCTATTTATTATCTTTGTGATGGCGATGTCTATTGCAATAGTGCTATTGCTGTATTTCCTTTTTGTGGAAAAACAACGTTTTTCAAGGCAAGCTATGGGCTATGGATTGGTTTTGGGTGTATTTAACTTCTGTAACATCCTATTCTATATGAAAGCGCATCGTGCGCTACCAGAAAATCCATCAGTTGTATTTACGGGGATGAACATTGGCGTAATTTCATTGGGTGCGTTAATCGGCGTCTTATTTTTTAAGGAAAGGCTATCGTTGTTGAATTATCTAGGCATAGCGCTTTCTATTGTTTCAGTTTTAATCATAGCATATCTATGAGTTTATTTGAAGATACTTACCGGACTATCAATGCAAAATACGAGGGAATTTTTAGGGATAAGGGAAGTAAGTTTATTGCTTATGCTTTTCCTTTTAAATCCGAAGATCAATTAAAAGATTTGATCTTGGAAGTGAAAGCGATTCACCCGAAAGCGAGGCATCATTGTTGGGCTTATCGCCTCACACCTGATCGTGCGGTCTTTCGTGTAAACGATGATGGAGAGCCTTCGGGGACTGCAGGACGACCTATTTTAAACGTTCTGCTGTCTATGGATGTCACCAACGTTATCGTCATTGTCGTTCGTTATTTCGGTGGTACTTTGTTGGGGGTTCCAGGCTTGATTAATGCCTACAAATCAGCAACCCAAGATGCTTTGATCCATGCCGAAATTATCGAGCGTACAGTGAATGACCATTATAGTATTACCTTTGATTACCTGCATATGAATGATATTATGCGGATCATAAAGGAAGAGGGCGTGGACATTGAAAAGCAAGAGTTTGATAATCAGTGTTATTTGGAGTTTGAAGTCCGAAAAATGCAAGTCAATCGAATTGTGGATCGGTTTTCCAAAATAGAAGGTTGTCAGTTAAGCTATTTGTATACAATATGATCAACGCATCGGAATTGATTTTAAATGCAGATGGAAGTATATACCATCTGAATTTATTGCCGGAAGATCTGGCAGGTACAGTAATTACAGTTGGCGATCCAGACCGTGTAGCCAAAGTCTCGAAGTACTTTGACCGTATTGAACTCAAAAAAGGGAAGCGTGAGTTTATTACGCATACCGGCTATCTGGGAAATAAACGGTTGACGGTAATCTCAACAGGTATAGGTACTGATAATATTGACATTGTGTTGAATGAACTGGATGCACTGGCAAATATTGATTTTGCCAATAGAACAGTAAAGTCGACGCTCAGCTCATTGCATATTGTACGCATTGGAACTTCTGGAGGAGTACAACAAGATGTCGAGATGGGAACTATTTTAGCCTCTGCTTATGGAGTAGGTCTTGATGCATTGATGAACTATTATCAGGGATCTTACGACGGCGAGGAGCAGGCGCTTCAGGTAGAACTAGCCAAATATTTCTCTGCATTAAACCTAAACCCCTACGTTGCGAAAGCTGGTGCAGGCCTTTTGGATCGAATTGCCTTTGATTTACCGAAGGGAGTTACGTTAACTGCGCCCGGATTTTATGCTCCGCAGGGAAGGACTGTCCGCTCCACGAATACGATTCCTAATTTTATAGATTTGATCAACTCCTTTCAATATAAAGGTCAGCGCTTCACCAACCTGGAAATGGAAACAGCTGGTATTTATGCGTTGGCTAATATGTTTGGACATCAAGCTTTATCCATCAATGCGATCTTGGCAAGTCGGGTAGATGGCCGGTTTTCTTCCGCACCTGAAGAAGTTGTTGATAAGGCCATACAGCTCGTTTTGGAACGCATTTAACAATTTTTCTGCGTCATGCAGAGGCGATGATAGTTTTTCTCAATGATGCGGTAAAAGAGTTGAAAAGAATTAAATATTGATTCAAATAGAAAAGGAGNNCTCCTTTTCTATTTGAATCAAATTTAAGCATGATGAACAGTAAAATGGTGAAACTCCATAAGGATGAACCACCATAACTAATAAAAGGCAGCGGAATACCGATAACCGGAACAATACCGATGGTCATACCGATATTGATGAATAAGTGAAAAAAGAGAATGGACGCTACACCGTATGCATATATCCTGGCGAAGGCTGAGCGCTGTCGTTCGGCTATATGAATAATGCGAAGCAGTAGGGTGAGATAGATAAGTAATAAGGTAACCGATCCAACAAATCCCCATTCTTCTCCAACGGTGCAAAAAATAAAGTCCGTGCTCTGCTCAGGTACAAAGTTGTATTTTGTTTGCGTTCCCTGCAGGTAACCCTTGCCTAGGAGCTGCCCTGATCCAATTGCAATCTTCGACTGATTCAAATTATATCCTTTTCCTTTAGGGTCTTCCATTTTACCCAGGATAATGTCAATACGGTCACGTTGATGAGGTTGTAGCACATGCTCATACACCAGGTCCACACAGAGAATAAATACAGCGCATGCAGCAAAAAGTATACTGAGATTGATAATGTATTTTCTTCTCTTGCGGTAGTTCCACATGACAAGGCCAATAAGCAATGCTAAAATCAAGATAAGTATCCAAGGATTGACCAATAAAGAAAGAACAAAAAGTAAAATGCAGAGCCCGCCAAATATAAGCAGTTCATTATTTACATAGCCTTCACGATAGAATACAAAAATCAACGAAAAGAACGCAAGGGCAGATCCCGTATCGGGCTGCAGCATAACTAAAAATACAGGAAATAAGACAATACCGGCTCCCATGGCCAGTGTCTGCATGGTCGGTGCTTTATTGCTCTGAGCGCTCAAAAAGTTAGCTAAGAGCAGACAGGTCGAAAGTTTGGCAAACTCAGAAGGTTGTAAGCGGAAAAAACCTAGGTCAATCCACGCTTGGTTTCCGCCGACATTTCGCCCTACCACGAGCACGATGACAAGCAATACAGCTGTTATACCATAAAATATCGGTGAGGCGGAACTGAAAAATTTCGCGTCTATGATGAGAATGGATACCCCTAGAATAATTGCGGAAACAAGATATAAAGACTGTTTTCCATAATTGGTTCCTAAGGTAAAGAAATTGGGCATTTCAGGATTAAACACCGCTGCACGGATATTGAATAAGCCGATTAAGCATAGCGCAAGCCAAAGCGTGATGGTTAGCCAGTCTATCTTTCCAAAAAAACTTGTTTTTTGATTATTCATATCTTCTCTTTATCTCGCTATGGTGAACAATTGTTTCCTTTGGTTTTGTTAAAGCTGCCAGCTGGCGTTTTGATTTTAACGTGTCAGTTTTCGATTTGACTGAGTCTGTCTTTTTTACATCTTTAGTCTTTGGATCCACAACTTTTTTGGGTGCAGGAAGAAAATTTGCTTTATAAATGCGGTCCTGAATATATTTTGGCGCAGTTATCGTGTCTTTGAGGTATTTCTCAACCATCATACTTGCGATAGGTCCTGCCCAGGTTCCACCGTAACCCGCGTTTTCAACAAAGACAGCAATAGCAATTTTAGGGTTTTCTCGTGGGGCAAAAGCAAAGAAAACGGCATGGTTTTCACCATGTGGGTTTTGCGCTGTACCTGTTTTTCCGCACATTTCGATGCCCGGGATACGATTGGCCCAAGCGGTACCTTCGGGTGTATTAACAGCATCACTCATCCCTTGGATAACAACAGGATAGTACCGCTCATCCACTCCGGCACTGACTTTTTCGGTAAATTCCTTCTTGGCAATTTTCTGTGCACCAATACCTTTAATCAAATGGGGTCTGTAATAAAAGCCTTTGTTGGCAACGATAGCCATAATGTTGGCCATTTGCAACGGTGTTATTCCCATTTCCCCTTGTCCGATCGATAAGGAGATATTGAAACTTGAACGCCATTTATCGTTACCGTATCTTTTGGTATAAAAATCTGATGTCGGCAGTAAACCCGGCTTTTCACCCGGTAGATCAATGCCTAGTTTATGGCCAATTCCAAACTGTGTCACGGCATTGCGCCATAGATCGTAGGCCTTAGGTCCCGAAAGCCCACGTCCGTCGATCATCTTAGCATAGGTAAAACCATAATAGGTATTACATGATACGGCTACAGAGCGCTGTAATGTGGTTGATCCATGATAGTGCGTACAGCCCATCCAGCCGCGTCCACCACCATAGCTGTATCCATGTGGGCAGAAAAATACGGTATTACGATCAATAACACCAGCCTGCTGCGCAGTCAATGCTGAAACAACTTTAAATACAGAGCCTGGAGGGTAGGAGGCTTGAATAGGGCGGTTAAAAAGCGGTTTGGTTTCGTCTTTCAATAATTTCATATAATTATTGCCAGACTGCCTGCCGACCATCATGTTGGGGTTGTAACTCGGGCTACTGACATAGGCCAAGATTTCACCCGTTGCAGGCTCAATGGCAACTATGGACCCCAATTTATTTTTCATGAGGTTCTCCCCAAGAATCTGAAGGTCTTTATCCAAAGAGGAAACCAGTCCTTCCCCTGCAACAGCAAGTGTGTCGTATTTCCCCTCCATAAACACCCCTTTCGGACGGTTCAACGCATCAACCATTAAGTTGTTGACACCGCGTTTTCCACGAATAAGGTCTTCATAAGAGCGTTCTACTCCACTGCGACCAATGTAGTCACCACTACGATAAAACCCATTGGAGCGTTCGATATCTTTATCATTTACCTCACTTACATATCCTAAAAATTGAGCTGCTATGCTGTCGGGGTAACTTCGGATTGTTCTTTTTTGAACATAGAAACCACGAAATTGATATTGGTATTCCTGATATTGAGCCCATGTCCGTACAGACAGCTGTTTTTCAAAAATAGATGCACGGTAAGGCGAGTGCACTCTTGCCTTTTCCATCCGTTTGATAAAGCCCTCCTTGTCAATGTCTATCAATTTGCAAAACAAAGCGGTGTCGATTTCTTTCACCTCACGCGGAGTAACCATAAGATCATATACCGGTTCGTTCTGAACCAATACCTTTCCCTTTCGGTCCAAAATAACCCCTCTGGCGGGGTACACAATGACCTTGCGCATGACATTGCTGTTTGCGGAATGTATATAGGAATCGTCTATGATCTGTAAATAGAATAAGCGGGCCACCAAGGTCAATGTGATGGCAATAAAGATTCCTGAAACGACGTACTTACGCGCAAAAAAACTGTTCATAGAAATGAATTTCTATCCATCGATTTACTACAACCGATCTTTCTTTTTGTAGAATAATATGCTAAATAATAGCATGATAATTACTGTAAATATACAACTTAAAACGATACTCAATAAGGTGTATTGGATGTGCTGGAAGGAAAAAGATTCCAAGAGATACAAAAATGTATGATGAATCAATGTTCCGAAAAAGATGTAGGAAAAGAACCAGCGAATATTCATGAAGCCCAACATCGGGGTAAAGAAAGATTCGCGTTCTTCAACTTCAAGCGTAATTTTCATGAAGAAAATACGGAAGGCTGCCAGTGCAACACAGGCTGCGGTATTGACCCCAAGGGTATCATAAAACGAATCTACGGTAAGTCCCGTGAGAAATGCGATCAAATACACCAGGAAATTAGGTGTTCCTGTAGGAAGTAAAAAAATAAATAAGATATAAGGAAATGCAGCGACCAGATTGTAATAACCGATATTTTGAAATAGGAAAACTTGCATCCCTATCAAAACGATAAATCGAATAATATTAAATATTAAAATCCTAGCCATTGTCCTTTGTCGATTCTTCTAGTGTCTTTAATTCTTTATTTAACAAGTCTTTTACAACGTAGACATGTTGCAAGTTGGAGAAATTGGTACTCAACAATAGTCTAAGATCCAAAAAAGCGTCTCCTGAAGAGATCCCCGTCTGAATGACCGTTCCAACAAAAATTCCTTTTGGAAAATGTCCTGAATATCCTGAGGTGTACACTTTATCTCCTTTGTTGACTTTGATATGGTTTGGAATTTCCTTGACCATTGCCGCGCGGTAATCCATGCTATTGCCCCATACCAACGAGCCGAAAACCTCGGTGTGGCCTAATGTTACGGATATACGCGTATCGGGATGCAATAGGGATTGCACTGTCGAGAAGTTTTGGGAAACATTCAATACGATACCAACTACTCCGTTGGGAGCGATAACACCCATACCTCGCTCTATACCATCTTTACTGCCTTTATCGAGTGTGATCGTATTTGCCTTTTGGTGAATGCTATTGTTGATGACATTTGCAATAATAAATTCGTAACGCCCAAACTCACTGCTATCGATTGCCGGGACAGGACCGATCTTGATGCTGTCTGTTGATCGATAGGCTTGTAAGTCCTTTCTCAGTTGTGCATTTTCCTTTGCAAGTGCATCGTTGGTCTCCCCGAGGTGCAGGTAGCTTTTCCAGGAATTGACCTTTGCATACAGGCCTCCGATGATACTATTTGAAGAATTTAAAACAGAATTACGTTGGAAAGAATTGTTGGTGATCACCAAAAATAACGAGAATCCAAAAAATAGGATAAACCAGAAGAATGCATTATATCGTCTCAGGAATAACCAAAGGTTTCTCATTTTTTAATGTGGGTATTTAATAAGCAAGCGATATAATAGTTTTGCATATTATATCGCTCTTTAATAAAATATTGTTATTAATTATCGAACGTTATGATTGCATCAAGAATTTAAATCGTCCAATATTTTTAAGTGCAATACCAGTTCCTCTTACAACAGCACGTAATGGATCTTCAGCAATATGCACTGGAAGTTTAGTTTTCGCTTGTATACGACGGTCCAAACCACGCAACAATGCACCACCACCGGTAAGATAAATACCTGTTTGATAAATATCCGCTGATAATTCTGGTGGAGTGATTTCAAGTGCTTTTAAGATCGCTTCCTCAATTTTTGATATGGACTTATCCAGACAATGCGCTATTTCGGTATAAGAAACAGTAATTTGCTTAGGAACACCCGTCATCAAATCACGACCTTGAACGGCGAAATCTGCTGGTGGTTCCTGTAACTCAGGAAGAGCCGCACCAACTTCAATTTTTATTTTTTCAGCCGTACGTTCACCGATCATGATATTATGTTGTCTTCTGATGTATTGAACGATGTCTGAGTCGAAGTTATCACCTGCAACACGAATAGATTGGTCACACACAATACCCGATAAAGCGATGACAGCAATTTCAGTGGTACCACCACCGATATCGATAATCATATTACCCATTGGTTCTTCCACATCAATTCCGATGCCGACAGCAGCAGCCATGGGTTCATGAATTAAGTAGACTTCTTTCGCACCAGCAATTTCCGCTGAATCGCGTACAGCTCTTTTCTCTACTTCCGTAATACCGGAAGGAATACAAACAACCATACGTAGGGAAGGGAAAAACCAGCTCTTACCATTGTTTACCAATTTGACCATACCTCTGATCAGGTGTTCAGCTGCCGTAAAATCAGCGATTACTCCATCACGTAAAGGACGTACTGTCTTTATATTATCGTGTGTTTTACCCTCCATTTGCATGGCCTGGCGACCAATGGCGATCACTTTGTTTGTGGTGCGGTCAAATGCAACAATAGAAGGTTCATCCACTACTACTTTGTCATTATGAATTATTAGGGTATTTGCAGTACCCAAGTCAATCGCAACTTCTTGCGTAAACCAATTAAATAAGCCCATCTGCTAATCCTTAAGCTATTTTAAAATAATATGCAAACCTACACAAAAAAAATTAATCTTTTTGAGGTTATACATCAAAAAAAACTATATTCTGAAAGTAAATTCTATCTGGAAAAAACTGTCTTTAAATTTAACGAATATAATCTGTAATTCTTACGTCCCGGCTGAAGTTATTTTTAATCGGACGCCGTGTTAAATTAAGAAATAAGTGGGTGTTTTTTAAATCATGGAGCACAAGGAGCAAGAATCCAAAAGTGAAAAGGTGGTTTTGAAAACTAGCTAAAGACTCAAATGCTTTGAAGAGCTGATAAGCGAAGCCGTCACAACGTTTTAGAAGCCTATTCAGTAGGTTAATATGGCGAAGAGAAACAGCTTCATAAGGTTAATAAAGATAAAAGAAACAGCGGCATTATCGTTTGGGATAATGCCGCTGTCGGGCTACTGAAATATGTTTATTTAGACTCCAATAGGAAGTTAGTGGGCAGTTTCTGCTTTTTTTTCCTCTGGAGTTGGCTCATCATATTTGTGGAAGATCAAACGCACACCACTGTTTTTGGTGAAAAATTTGATCGACCAGTTGACGAATGTGATCAATTTATTTCTGAATCCATAGATGGACATCAAGTGGACAAACATCCATGTCATCCAGCCAAAGAATCCATTGAAATGGATTTTTCCCATGTCGACGACAGCTTTGTTACGACCTACCGTAGCCATGGATCCTTTATCAAAATAGTTGAATTTCTCTGTTGGTTGATTGGACATGGTTTGGAGAATGTGTTTTGCAACATATGCTCCCTGCTGTTGCGCTACCGGTGCAACACCAGGTAAGCCACGAGGAAGATCATCTGTGATAAATGCCGAAACATCACCAATAGCATAGACCCCTGGCATATCAATAACACGGCATTGATCATCTGTCTGTATACGGTTACCACGTTGGATAATCTCCTTTTTGAAACCATTCGGATACTGCCCAGCTACACCTGCTCCCCAGATAACAGTTTTTGTTTCAATGCTTCTGCCATCGGCGAAAGTAATTGAATTGCCATCATATCCAGTTACCTGAACATTCAATAATACTTCTACACCCAAATCTTTGAGGTACTTTTCTGAATCTTTAGAAGATTTTTCAGATAAGTTGGCCAATACTTTTGGAAGTCCTTCAACCAGGTAAACCGACATCTCAGATTTTTTCAATTCTGGATAATCTTTCTCAAGAACATTGTTTTTAATTTCTGCGATTGCTCCCGAAAGTTCTACACCTGTTGGACCACCCCCAACAATAACAAAGTTCAAATTAGCTTTACGATCAGCAGGGTTTTCTATTCGCACTGCTTCTTCGAGGTTCTGTAAAACATAGCTTCGAATATTTAATGCTTCTTGTATATTTTTCATCGGCAAAGCATATTTCGTGATTTGCTGATTTCCGAAGAAGTTCGTGGTAGCACCTGTCGCAACAATTAAATAATCGTAGTCAAAATCACCAACATCTGTTCTTACAATCTTAGCTTCATTGTCTACGCTTTTTACGTCAGCAAGTCTAAAATGAAAGTTGTCTTGACCTTTGAACATTTTGCGAACAGGGAAGGAGATGGAGTCCGCTGAAAGAGTACCCGTGGCAACTTGGTACATCAATGGTTGAAAAGTATGAAAGTTATTTCTGTCCAGCAACAGAACTTCAACTTCCTTATTTTTAAGCTTTTTAGCAACTTCAATTCCTCCAAATCCAGCACCAATAATGATTACTCTTGGGAATTTTCTATTTGAACTATTGCTTGGCATATTTTTAATAGTTTGTTGTAAAAATTCGGTACAATCGAATTAAGCTGCAAATATCTTAAATTTTGGCTCAAAAAGCTAAAAAATATTTATTTATTATGCTGATATGTTGTGAATTTTATTGTAAAGAGGCTAATTCTTTCAATAATATGTTTTGTAGTTGTTTGATTTTTAGCTCTTTATAGTGTACATTGTACCCTTTGAAAAAAAACGATGTATAGTATCATCATTGTGTATTTTATACACAATGATGATACTATTGTAGCGCACCTTTGATCTTGATTTTCATGCCGTTATTGTTATTCTGTAGATACATCTGACAGGCAAGTCGACTTTGATCATCGGCATCCGGAAGCGTGTCCAGCATGTCGAGTTCTTGATCACTCGCTTGGGGAAGTGTATGCAGTCCTTCGACAACTTCGACATGGCAGGTAGCGCACAGCGCCATACCACCGCAAGTGGCCAATATCTCATAGTCGGATGCCTTTAAAATCTCCATGAGTGAAAGATTGATATCGGTCGGAACTTCCAGGATATTTTCGGTCCCATCCCGATCTATAACAGTGACTTGAATTAAATTATCGTCCATGGCTAGAAAGTATTTATACCGTTTACTGTGGTGTATTTGAATGTCAATTTTTGATCTGGATACACAAATTTGAACGCACTTTGGCACATTAGTGCAGCCTCATGGTACCCACAAAGAATGAGTTTCAGTTTACCTGGATAGGTGTTGATGTCTCCAATAGCATAGATTCGTTCGATATTGGTCGAGTAATCGAACGTATCGACCGCTATGGCATTTTTATCGATATTTAATCCCCAATCTGCAATTGGACCAAGCTTCGGTGTAAGACCATATAAAGGAATAAAATAGTCTGCATCTGTAGCAATGACTTCTTTTTCTTTATTTGTGGTTTCAACATGGGACAAGTAGCCATTGCCAAGGATATTGGTCAGATTGTGAGACAATAATAGGTTGATCTTACCCTGCTGGGCCAATTTGAACACTTTCTCAGCCGAGTCTGGGGCACCCCTGAAGGAGTCACTTCGGTGGATTAAAGTGACCTGTTGCGCAATATCTGCAAGATGGAAAGTCCAGTCGAGCGCGGAGTCACCGCCACCGGCAATGACGATTTTTTTATCCCGGTATTTGGCGGGATCTTTTACCATATAATCGACGCCTTTTCCTTCAAAGAGATGAAGGTTTGGGATTTCTGGCTTGCGCGGTTCAAAGCAACCTAATCCCCCGGCAATGACAATGACCTGTGTATGGACCATCGTATGATCATTGGTTTCTACGATAAAGGAACCATCGTCCTGTTTTGTGATATGTTCCACTCGCTCGCCTAAGGTGAATGTGGGGTCAAAGGGTTTAATCTGTTCGAGCTGTTTATCGATCAATTCCTGCGCAGTGATACTTGGATAACCGGGAATGTCGTAGATAGGTTTATGGGGGTAGATCTCCGAAAGCTGACCGCCCACTTGAGGTAGTACATCGATCAAATGGCAGCGCATTTTTAAAAGTCCAGCTTCAAAAACTGCGAATAGGCCAACAGGTCCTGCTCCGATGATACAGATATCCGTATTTATCATAGCTATTCTATATTTAAGTTGTTATATATTGTATTCAAAATTCTTGTAAAAGCTTCGAAATCTTCGTCTGCTAGATTTTCCCAGGCCTTCATGCGAATCTCTGTAACAAGCGGCGTTAGCGATGCTACTTTTAATTTTCCTTCTTCTGTCAAATGAAGGTAGAGACTTCGACGGTCAGTTTCGTCAGTAATCCGCTCGGCCAGGTTTTTTTTAAGAAGGATATCAACGATCCGTGTCAGTGTGGGCTGGTCTTTTCCGCAGCGCTTTGCCAATTCTTTTTGTGAAAGTTGATCTGTTTCGTATAAAGCCTTTAAGATGGTCCATTGGTCTACAGTAATATCAAATCCTTTCTCCGCAAAAGAAGATTGGGCGAACTGTTTTACTTTCTTGGCCGTTTGGTCCAAGATGAAAGAGTAGCGGTCAAATTTTTCGTTTAGCATACAAATATTTAGTGTAACAAATATATTTAAAATATTTAGTGTGACAAGTAATTTGAATGCAATAAAAAAAGGGCGTTCATTCGAACGCCCTTCTTTATTTTATTAACATTAGCTATTATGGTCTTACGACTTCAGCTTTTTTAGCTGTATTACCTTCTGCTAAATGCTTTCCTTTACGTAAGTCATATACCGAAGGTGCTGCTAAGATAATCGATGAATATGTACCTACGATAACACCGATTAAGATTGCGAATGAGAATCCACGGATAACTTCACCACCAAAGATAAACAATACAGCAAGCACAAACACGATTGTCAATGATGTGATGATTGTTCTACTTAAAGTAGAGTTGATCGCATGGTTTACCACATCGCCTAGATCTTCATTATGCGCATTTGGTTTCGATACGAATTCACGTAAACGGTCAAATACAACCACTGTATCATTCACCGAGTAGGCAATTACAGTTAATATCGCTGCCACAAAGTGTTGGTCAATATCCAATGAGAATGGTACGATACCATCCAAAATTGAGAATAATCCCAATAAAATAATCGCATCGTGAATTGTTGCAATAGCTGCTCCAACTGAATATTCCCATTTATGGAAACGGATCAGGATGTAAGCTGCAACAATGATGATAGAGAAAACTGCGGAACTGGTTGCTCTAGATTTGATGTCGGTAGCGATACTTGGTCCAACTTTTTGGGACGAAAGGATCTCATGTTTATTGGAAGCATCTACTTTTGATAAACCTTGGTTTAATTTGTCCAATACCTCTTTATCAGCAGTGTCCGAAGTTTCTTCGATATGGTAAGTTGTTGTTATACGCAGTTGGTTGGATGCACCAAAGACTTTTACTTCAGTTGTTTTCTGGAAGATATCATCCAAGTTTGTACGTACAGCTTCCAAGTCCACAGGTTTATCATAACGGACAGTATACGTACGGCCACCTTGGAAGTCTACACCTAAACTGAATCCTTTTGTGAAAATTGATGCCGCAGAAATTAACACGGCAACGATTGAAATCGCATAAAAGATTTTACGTTTCTGAACGAATTTAAAGTTTGCATTATGCAAGGTATTTGCAGACCAAGGGAAAGAGACTTTGATTTTGAAATCTTTCGCCAACATCCATTCGAAAATAACACGAGTAACAAGGATCGCAGTAAACAATGAAGTAATGATACCCACCATTAATGTTGTTGCGAAACCTAAGATTGGACCACTACCAAATAAGAATAAGATAATACCGATCAAAAACGTTGTGATCTGCGAATCCAGGATGGAAGGTAAAGCGTGTTTGTAACCATCTGCAACAGCCTGACGGATCGATTTTCCTAATCCCAGTTCTTCACGGATACGTTCATAAATCAAGACGTTCGCATCGACCGCAGTACCCATCGTTAATACGATACCCGCGATACCCGGTAAGGTGAGTACAGCATTTAAGGATGCCAATACCCCCATAATGATAAATACGTTTAACAACACCGCGATGTTTGCCACGATACCTGCAGTATTGTAGTAAGCGATCATAAAGATCATTACTACGATAATACCGATAACAGCAGAGTTAACACCCGCATCGATGGCAGCCTGACCTAGAGTAGGACCAACAACTGCTTCTTCAACGATTTTAGCAGTTGTCGGAAGACGACCTGCTTTCAATACGTTTGATAAATCTTTGGTGTCTTCTACTGTAAAAGATCCAGAGATCGATGAGCTACCATTTGGAATTTCACCGTTTACAGAAGGAGCCGAATAAACCACATTATCAAGAACGATAGCAATTGCATCTCTGTTTTGAGCGGCCTTTGCTGTAATTTTCTTCCATTGATGAGCACCTTCACTGTTCATTTGCATACCAACTACAGGTTGATTTTTCTCATCAAAGTTTGCTGTTGCGTCAGTGATCACATCCCCTGTCAATACAGCACCGTTGTCTTGTCCAGATCCTTTAATTGCATATAATGATAGTTGCTCAGGTGTCTTTTGCTCAGGTTTTACAGCCCATAAAAGTTTTAAGTTTCCAGGTAGGATTGATTTTACCTCTGGACGTTGTAAATAAGCATTTACTTTTGCTGTATCTTTTAAAGAAGCAATACCAACCATGGAACCTGGCATAAGCGCCATTTGTTGGTTTTCGCCCATATAAACTGCTGGACGTAATACTTCAAATAATGGATTTTTCTGACCTAGATTTACAGTAGCACTGTCTTTCTTAGCATCTTTCTTACCACCGGTTAGATTAGACAATAAATCATCTGATTTTTTGCTTGTATCTGCAGCAGCATTTGTCGTAGCTGCTGGAGCAGCTTTTAACGTTGAAGCTAAAGTTTTGTCGATATTTTCTAATATTGGATAAACTTCCTGATTCGTATAGGTCTCATAGAATTCCAATTTAGCTGAACCTTGTAATAGGTTACGAACACGGCTTTCATCTTTTACACCAGGTAATTCGATTAAAATACGGTTTGTACCTTGTTGAATTTGAATGTTTGGAGATGCAACGCCAAATTTGTCGATACGCGTACGAAGTACTTTGTAAGAATTTTGGATGGCATTGTCTGCTTCTTTTTGAAGGAATGATTCAACTTTTGAGTCTGAATCACCCGGTTTAATTAAAGAAGCATTGTCTTTTGTTGAGAAGAATGTTGAAAGTGGCGTTGTCGCACCGATGGATTTGTATTCCTCCATAAATAAAGCAACGACTGTTTTTGCACTCGTTTTACTTTTTGCCACTGCCTGTTCCAACGCTTTGTTGAATTTCTCATCTTTTGGATTGTTCGCCAAATTGCGGATCAATTCGTCCAATGAGATCTCCATGGTTACGTTCATACCGCCTTTCAAATCCAATCCCAAAGCGAGTTCATTTGCTTTAGCTTCCCGATAGGTGTATTTTGCAAAACCTAAATTGTACACTACTTCACCTGCCATTGAGTCGAGATAGCTTTTCTCTTTTGCCAAGTCTCCTTTGGCAAAATTCTCAGCATCTCGCTCCACATTGCGGGTCACCCAAGTAAATGATAGGGAGTATAGACACGCTAATGACACCACTATCACTAAAAGTTTAATCAGCCCTTTACCTTGCATCGTCTGTTATAATTGTATTAATTTTAATGTTAAATACTGTTTATGTAATTGATAATTAGTTCTCGTTTAATCACATTTTACCAAGAATGGCAAAGGTATAAAATTTTTGTAGAATGAAAAGTTTTATTTATGCCAATTAGGTCAACGGCATAAAAATAGGAGAATTGAAGAAAAAAAGAAATATTAATTGATTTTATTTATAAAAAAAGGCCCTACTCAAGACGAGAAGGACCTTTTTACACTGTTTAGTTGCTTATATTATTTCAATGTGTATTTGATACCAAAAGAAAATGTTGATGCATCAAAATCACTATTGTGGTTCAATCTCCAGTCTGGTTTCCAGTCTGCGTGGAAAGCAATCGGAGCAACTGGAATTTTGAATTCCAAACCTAGTTGAGGACGTAAAGCAACATTTGTAATATTATCTCCTACGTCGATAAATGTCAATTGTGCACCAACGCCGGCATACCATCCCAAACCATTCACGCCTTGGAAGGGTCTTGCATATTGGTAGTCTGCACCTACAGCAACCACGTGGTCGTCAAACATCACCTGTGCTTGTCCCATGTTGGCACCGCCAAAAGATTGCTTATATTGAACACCCCATAAGTCAGTTGTTGTACCATCGAATACAACACCTATCGCTGATCTAAATGGAGACTGAGCTTTCGCTTCCTGTGCGCCAAATGCTAATGCTGCGACGGCAGCTAATGAGAGTAATGTCTTTTTCATAATTATCTTATCTTTATATTTTCATTAATTAAAATAACTTTTCGTGTTACACAAAAGCAAATAGCTTGCCAAAAAATGATATTGCTTACACGTTGGCCGTAATGAATGCTTAATTCATAACGTTTCTAATTTGTCTTCCGATTGTAATTTGTATCTTTTATTTTTTATTATTGCTTATTTTTCTTAAATTTGCCTGGCAAATAGAAAACCCAATACATATTTGC
Source organism: Sphingobacterium sp. UBA2480 (assembly GCF_002341965.1). Taxonomy (NCBI): domain Bacteria; kingdom Pseudomonadati; phylum Bacteroidota; class Sphingobacteriia; order Sphingobacteriales; family Sphingobacteriaceae; genus Sphingobacterium; species Sphingobacterium sp. UBA2480. Next base: position 343,014 of record NZ_DDPA01000006.1, read on the forward strand.
CATGCAATTAGATCCACAAAAATTCGTAGCAGAAGGTCTCACTTACGACGACGTCTTATTAATTCCAGCTTATTCTGAAATTTTACCCCGTGACGTTGATACGAGCACTTCGCTAACAAAAAAAATCAAATTAAATATTCCATTGGTTTCTGCAGCAATGGATACGGTAACCGGTGCTGATTTGGCGATTGCGATTGCACAAGCTGGCGGTATTGGTATGTTACATAAGAACATGACTATTGCAGAACAAGCTGCTGAAGTACGTAAAGTAAAACGCTCTGAGAGCGGTATGATTCAGGATCCAGTTACGTTATTGGCAACAGCAACGGTGGGTGATGCCTTCAATATTATGAAGGAGCACAAGATTGGTGGAATCCCTGTTGTGAACGAAAAAGGTCAATTGGTCGGTATTGTAACGAATCGTGATCTTCGTTTCCAAAAAGATATGAGCCGTCCCATCAATGAATTGATGACCAAGGAAAATCTTGTGGTTGCTCCCGAAGGAACGGATTTGGTGAAAGCGGAAGAAATTCTTCAAAACGAAAAAATCGAAAAACTTCCAGTAGTCAATGAAGAAGGTATTTTGAAAGGCTTGATTACCTTTAAAGATATACAAAAATATAAGCATTACCCGAATGCTGCCAAAGATAGCCATGGTCGTTTATTGGTTGGTGCTGCAGTAGGCGTTACACCCGATACCCTTGACCGCGTGGAGGCTTTGGTGAAAGCAGGTGTGGATGTGGTCACAATCGATACAGCACATGGGCATTCTAAAGGTGTAATCGATAAGTTGAAATTGGTGAAATCGCAGTTCCCTGACCTACAGGTAATCGTTGGAAATATTGCAACAGGTGCAGCAGCAACAGCTTTGGCTGAAGCAGGTGCAGATGCTGTAAAAGTAGGTATCGGACCGGGCTCTATCTGTACAACCCGTATCATTGCTGGTGTCGGTGTTCCTCAGCTTTATGCCGTATATGAAGTTGCCAAAGCCCTTAAAGGAACTGGCGTGCCATTGATCGCAGACGGGGGTATCAAACAGACTGGTGATATTGCAAAAGCAATCGCAGCTGGAGCAAGCACCATTATGGCTGGTTCTCTATTCGCAGGCGTGGAAGAAGCTCCAGGGGAAACAATTATCTATGAAGGACGTAAGTTTAAATCTTACCGCGGTATGGGCTCAATCGAAGCCATGGAAAAAGGATCGAAAGATCGTTATTTCCAAGACGTAGAAGATGATATCAAAAAATTGGTTCCTGAAGGTATTGTGGGACGTGTTCCATATAAAGGTACACTGGCTGAGGTTGTTTATCAATACATTGGTGGATTACGCGCTTCTATGGGCTACTGTGGTGCTGCTACAATCGAAAGATTACAGGAAGCACAATTTGTTCGTATTACAGGAGCAGGGCTGAGAGAGTCCCATCCACATAATATTTCCATTACGAAAGAAGCACCAAATTATAACAGCAGAGGCTAGATATTGCTTGGAGCATATAAAAACCGATAATCTTGATTATCGGTTTTTTTTGTGTAAAAATATTAGCAAAATAGCCTGAGTGATCAACAGGAAATTTGTACTTTTATACCCTATTCTCAGGTTTTAAAATTTAAGGAGTTAATTTGGATTATTTAGCGGGTTTAAACCCTTCACAACGAGGAGCCGTAGAGCAAACAGAAGGTCCTGTGATGATTGTTGCGGGAGCTGGTTCAGGAAAAACACGGGTCATTACCTATCGTGTCGCACACTTGATTCGAAAAGGTGTTGATCCATTCAATATCTTGGTATTAACATTTACCAACAAAGCGGCCAAAGAGATGCGCGCGCGTATCGTTTCTGTTGTTGGGAGCGAAGCGAAAAATATTTGGATGGGAACATTCCACTCGGTGTTTGCAAAAATACTCCGTGTAGAAGCTGAATTGATCGGTTATCCCAGAAACTTTACCATCTACGATACGGATGATACCAAAAGTTTGTTGCGTGCCATTTTAAAGGAAATGAATCTCGATGATAAGCTGTATAATGTCAATCATGTGTACGGACGTATCTCACAGGCAAAAAATAACCTGATCTCACCGCAGGAATATAATAAGAATGAAGCCATATTGGCCGAGGATATTTCCAATGGTCGTGGTCAATTGGGACAGATTTATATGACCTATGCACAGCGCTGTTACCGTGCTGGGGCAATGGATTTTGATGATCTGTTGTTTAAAACAAATGTATTGTTAAATAAACATCCAGAGGTACTGCATAAATACCAGCATCAATTTCGGTACCTGATGGTCGATGAGTACCAGGATACCAATTTCTCGCAATATCTTATTGTTAAACGCCTGGCAGCAGTCAATGAAAATATCTGTGTGGTTGGGGATGACGCACAGTCTATCTATGCATTTCGTGGGGCAAATATTCAGAATATCCTGAATTTCCAAAAAGATTATCCGGATGTTAAGATCTTTAAACTAGAGCAGAATTATCGATCTACGAAGATGATCGTGAATGCGGCTAATTCGGTGATTGCCAATAATCAGAATCAATTGGAGAAAAATGTTTTTTCGGATAATGAAGAGGGCGAAAAGATCAAGGTTTCACGTGCTTTCTCTGACAATGAGGAAGGTAAGATCGTTGCCGATCAAATCATTGAAGAGAAATCGTTAAAAGGACTTAATTATAAGGATTTTGCTATTCTGTATCGCACAAACGCCCAATCCAGGGCTATGGAGGAGGCCTTACGCAAAATCAATATTCCTTATAAAATCTATGGTGGTACTTCTTTCTATCAACGGAAAGAAATTAAAGATCTGATCGCGTATTTCAGACTAACCTTCAACCCGAATGATGAGGAAGCACTCAAGCGTGTGATCAATTACCCGCGTAGAGGGATAGGGGATACGACAATCGAGAAGATCATGATCGCTGCAGATCAGAATCAGTACCGTATATGGGATGTTGTTGCAAATGCGGCCCAGTTTCTAGATGGGCGTAGCGCAACGTCTGTCGGTGGTTTTGCACAGATGATACAGAGTTTTCAGGCCCTGGCCAAAAACAATAACGCATTTGATACCGCAATGCATATTGCACAGCACTGTGGTATTCTGAAAGAATTGTACGAAGACAAATCGGTAGAGGGGTTGGCACGTTACGAAAATATCCAGGAACTCCTCAATGGTATCAAGGAATTTTCGGAACGGGAAGATATCGAAGAACGTGGACTTGATGTCTATATGCAGGATATCGCCCTGTTGACAAACGACGATAATGATAAAGATCCAAATGCGGATACTGTATCATTGATGACCATCCACTCTTCCAAAGGATTGGAATTTCCGATTGTTTTTATTGTAGGCTTGGAAGAAAACCTATTTCCTTCCCAGTTGTCGTTGAATTCCAGGTCGGAACTGGAAGAGGAACGAAGACTTTTTTATGTTGCCGTTACGAGAGCTGAAAAAAAATTACTACTTTCGTATGCTACTTCGCGATATCGTTGGGGAACGCTGAATAACTGCGAACCTAGTCGCTTCTTGGATGAATTGAATCCGGCATGTCTTGCATTGGATTTTAAACCACGACAAACTTCTGCCTCAGCCGGAAGTTTTCAAGGCGAACGAATTGCATGGCAGCAAAAGGACAGTGATGATACGTTTTCTAAACCTAAGCCTAAGCCCATGGTTAAAACCACATCGATACTGCCGAAAGCCCACAAACCTACTGCGGGTTTTGCTCCTTCAGATACATCAAATCTTCAGGTCGGCATGGAAGTTGAACATGAACGCTTTGGATTTGGTAAAGTTGTGAATCTCGAAGGAAACAAAGGAGATATAAAAGCAACTATTTTCTTTAAGGAGTTGGGACAGAAACAATTGTTGCTTAAATTTGCAAAACTTAGAATAATTCAATAATAAAATACCAAAACGATATCTTAATCGTTTAATTAGGTACTTATATTAGCTATATGAACTTTGACTACAACAGCACTAGACCAAAATTGATCCTTGCAGAATATGGTCGCAATGTGCAAAATATGGTAGATTACATCTGTACTTTACCCACAAAGGAAGAAAGAAATAAACATGCGCAGATTGTAATCGATATGATGGGGGTATTGAACCCACATTTGAGAGACGTGTCTGATTTTAAACATAAACTGTGGGATCACCTACAGATTATCTCTGATTTTAAATTGGATATCGACTCGCCTTATCCAATTGCCACAGCGAAAAGTGTGAAACACGAAGTTGAGCATTTAGGCTATCCGCAGCATTCCATTAGATTCAAGCACTATGGTTTTACCGTAGAGAAAATGATTGAAAAGGCGTTATTGGCCAATGACGAAGCCAAAAGAGAGCAGATGGTCATCGGTATCGCTAATTTTATGAAAATGGCTTACCTGACCTGGAATAAAGATTCTGTTTCAGACGAGTTGATCATCCAGGATCTAAAAGAATTATCAGGTTATCAATTGACCTTACCAGAAGGTACCGTATTGACTAAACTTGACTTTAAAACTCCGCCTCCGGGAAATCGCGTTAAAGGTCCTGCTAATAGTAATTCTGGCGGAAATAATAACAATAGCAATAACAATAATTCCGGTCACCAGTCGAAAGGTGGAGGCAAGCCTCGTATGACAAGTAACAATAACAATAATACGAAGCGCAATAACTACGGAAGCAATAACAACAGCTATAGTCGAGACAACAATAACAACAGCTACGGCAGGGACAACAACAACAATAACAGAAACAGAAAGCCGCAGGGTAACTATAATAACAAACGGGGCTAGTTCTTAAAGATTTTGTTTAAAGAAGCAGGCAATTGCGAAGTGATTAACAGATTTCTTTACAATTGCCTTCTTTTTTTTAGAACCGTACCACTTTAATCGGTAGCATGGTTCTTTGAGGCTTCCATCTTTGTGTAGTAGACGGAAGGCTAAATATCCCGAGGCAAATACAAGAACAGGGGTATGACACTAAGAAGATATCACTTATATATAAATGAACGCATTTGAAATAATCGGTGGAAAACCGTTAAAGGGAGAGATTATTCCTCAAGGAGCAAAAAATGAGGCCTTACAGATCCTTTCTGCAGTTTTACTGACAGAAGAACCTATGACTATCAGTAATATCCCAGATATTAAGGATGTCAATAAGTTGATCGATCTATTGGCTGCTTTAGGTGTTAAAATTAATCGTATAGATAAAGACACATACGTTTTTGAAGCTAAAGATATAAATATAGACTATTTCCAGTCACCCGAATTTAAAGAAAAAGGCGGTGGATTGCGCGGCTCTATCATGATTGTCGGCCCTTTGTTGGCCCGATTCGGAAAGGCCGCTATTCCGAAACCTGGGGGTGATAAAATCGGACGTAGACGATTGGATACACACTTTTTAGGCTTTGAAAAATTGGGTGCTAAGTTTGTATACGATGCGACTACCCATTTTTTTAACGTTGACGCGACAGAGTTAAAGGGAAGTTATATCCTGTTGGACGAAGCTTCTGTGACGGGTACAGCGAATATCGTGATGGCTGCTGTATTGGCAAAAGGGACAACAACGATATACAATGCGGCTTGTGAGCCCTATTTGCAACAACTATGTAAGATGTTGAATCGCATGGGAGCAAAAATATCCGGTATTGGATCTAATTTGTTGACCATCGAAGGCGTAGAGCGCCTTGGCGGAACTTCACACCGGATGTTGCCTGATATGATTGAAATAGGTTCTTTCATCGGACTTGCGGCAATGACCGGTTCAGAAATTACCATTAAGGATGTATGTTTTGAAGAACTGGGTGTTATTCCATCTGTATTTTCGCGCTTAGGTATCAAATTTGAATTACGTGGTGATGATATTTTTATCCCGTCACAAGAATCCTATGAAATCGATACATTTATCGATGGGTCTATCCTGACGATTTCGGATGCACCTTGGCCAGGTTTTACACCCGATTTATTAAGTATCGTACTTGTTGTGGCGACTCAGGCAAAAGGAAATGTATTGATCCACCAAAAAATGTTCGAGAGCCGCTTGTTTTTCGTCGACAAATTGATTGATATGGGCGCTCAGATCATTTTGTGCGATCCACACCGCGCAACCGTTATTGGACTGAATAAATCACACCATCTGAGGGGTATTGAAATGACTTCGCCAGATATTCGTGCCGGCGTGTCTTTATTGATTGCAGCGCTATCTGCCAAAGGAAAATCAGTGATCCACAATATCGAACAGATAGAGCGTGGCTATCAAGATATCGAAGAACGCTTGCGTAAATTAGGAGCAGATATTAAACGTATCGATGCTGAACCAAAAGGACATTAAGTATCGCAACTAGCCTGCCTACTAGCACAAAATAAACAAAATAAGAGAGGCCCCGGATATAAATTCCGGGGCTTTTCTGTGATATCTGCGTCAAATAAGGTAAATTTGTCTATACTACATTTAAAAAGCTATAGATATGGAAAAATATCTAAAAAAGTACGCCTTAGTTTTCCCGTTATTAGGCATAGTGCTTCTTTTTCAAAATTGTCAATCCTCTACACCTAAAGAGGTTAAGCTACATGAAGAATCAAATACAACAACGGATATCCGCTCTGCTAAACGGATCAATGCTGCGGTAATCGTACAAAAAGTTACTTTTCCCAATATGCCTTTTGCTGAACTAATCAGGTTGATGAATCTGACCAAAGATAGTTCACCTGCTGCATTGTGGAAGGCGATATCCACGCTACCCCAGGCGGAACAAATGAAGAAAGATAGCTTTGATATTGAAAATCCCCTGCAGCGTATGGAACTGATGCTTGTTCCTTTACGTAAGATGGAAATTAAATTTGATCAACAACAAGCGAAATCTGATGCGGAGGGCCTGACGTACCGCCTGGAAAATTATGTGAATTATAGCAAAGGTTCAGGCGAGGCTTTTTTAGCAAATAGTGGCAACGAGACTATCCATGTAGGGCTGAACTATCCAGAAGGAAAACTTAATGGATTGGCGAAAGTGCAGATACGCATAAATCCCAAAGAGTACATGATCGATAAGACCGGAAAAACAAAAGTAATTGCCGGAATTACCTGTCAGCAGGCCATTTACAATAAAATTGATGCAATGGATAAAACGCTCCCTAAATTTGTCGTTTGGAAGAGCCCACGGATCCCGAAAGGAATCAATCTGCTGCATCCTTATGTGTTTGATGAAAACGAAGGTATTCTTGAAATTGATGCCTATCTCAATGAAGATGAAAATTCCCTATTGCGCTTTACGACCACTGCTGTTGTCGAAAAGCAATTTGAACCCAAAGAATTTGGGGTAACAAAAGCACATGTTAAGCTTGATGGGGCCAAGGATCAAAACAACATCGAAAAAAATGTACTTGAAGTGGTGTTTCATTAGGAAACATCATAAAAAAAGGAAACATCATAAAAAAGGAGTTGATTATTTGATCAACCCCTTTTTTATTTGGACTATATGTAAAAGTTTACATTAAAGGAGCAGGTGCTTCTTCTTCAAATAAAGGGAATTCCTTGATAATGTTATACCATGTGATAACCTTTTTGATATCCGAAGAATAAACACGTGATTCATCATGGCCAGGAGCTACTTCACGGAAGAAATTTCTTAAAGTAGCGCCATCAGATTTTGTATCTGGCAGAGCGATGCCTTTCTCTTTGATTGTTTCAAAAATATTCAATAGACGAATTTCTTCTTCTTCACCATAGATGGTGATATCTTCCAAAGTCGCCATTTTTGTAGAAGATAAACTTACTACAGTTTTAATTTTTGCTTGATCAAGGGTTTCTAAAATAAAACCACCTTTATTTTGTCCAACCAATTTGAACAATCCTGGTTTACCAGTTACGGATACTAATGCTCTTAAATTCATTTTAATATTATTTAAATCTCCAAGAATTAATCTTCGATAACTTCAATTGATAAAATACGGTCACCTTGTCTGATATCATCAACGATGTCAACGTTTTCGATTACTTTTCCAAAACAAGTATGGTTACGATCTAAGTGCGCAGTGTTGTTACGGCTATGACAGATGAAAAATTGCGAACCACCTGTATTACGGCCTGCATGAGCCATAGACAATACACCTCTATCGTGGTATTGGTTTTCTCCTGTTAGTTCACAGTCAATTTTATAACCAGGGCCACCTGTTCCAGGGATTCCAGCAGCGCCTTCACGTGAATTTGGGCATCCACCTTGGATAACGAAATCAGGGATCACGCGGTGAAACGCTAATCCATCATAATATCCTGATTTAGCAAGTTTGATAAAATTGGCTACTGTATTTGGAGCATCAGCTGTGTAGAACTCCACAGTCATGTCGCCTTTTTCTGTTTTAATAATCGCTTTACTCATATTCAAAAATTTTTATGAAATACAAAGATAACGTTTCAGAGTGAAATGTGAAGTAAATCGCGATTGCCAATTTTTTTTAATTGATAGATTGTGTATTTCTCAGGATATTAAGTAACTGTTTTTTTCGTATATTTATGTACGCTAGCCAATTATAATTAACTGTAGATGTCAAATCCGTACAAACTAGTCATTCGGGAGTGGGCAGAGGCCGACCGTCCGAGAGAGAAGCTATTGAGCCAAGGACGTAGAGCGCTTACAGATGCCGAATTATTGGCTATCCTAATCGGCTCTGGTTCCAAAAATGAAAGTGCTGTCGAATTATGCCGACGCATATTGGCTGATGTCAAAAATAACCTGCACACCCTTTCGATGATGGAAGTCTCGGAACTGAGCCTATATAAAGGGATAGGCGAAGCAAAAGCCATCGCCGTTCTTGCGGCATTGGAGCTCGCCCGCCGTAAAAATGAACTGCCCGCAGAAGAACGTAAACTTGTAAATAGCAGCCGCTTCGTTTACAACTTGATGAAACCCATCCTGCAGGATCTGCCCCATGAAGAGTTTTGGACCTTATATTTGAATACGGGGTATAAAATATTAGACAAACAACTCATCGGACGTGGCGGTAATGACTTTACGCCGGTCGATGTTCGGATTATATTACGATCCGCACTCAGCCTTAAAGCGCATGCAATTATATTAATTCATAACCATCCCTCGGGCACCTTGTATCCCAGCAATGCTGACAAAATTCTGACGCAAAAAATTGTTGAAGCCTCTAAAATTATGGATATTAGAGTTGCCGATCATTTAATCTTTACTGATAACGGCTATTATAGTTTTAAGGATGAAGGTATAATCGACTAGTTACAGCAATTCTTAGTATGAACAAAAACAGTATTGATAGATTCACCGACCGGGTTGTCGATTACGAGAAATTTAGACCTTGTTATCCAAAAGAGATTATTCAGGTCCTTAAAGAACAGATAGGGCTGGATAAAAAATGGCTGGTTGCCGATATCGGTAGCGGCACTGGGCTATCTACGCAACTTTTTCTCGAAAATGGAAATGACGTTTTTGCTGTTGAACCCAATCGGCAAATGCGTGAATCTTTACTGCATCATTTTAAAACCTATCGGAATTTAATCGCGCTGAATGCCACCGCCGAAAATACCTCCATTGAGTCTGGCTGTGTCGATCTTATTTTTGCAGGGCAATCTTTTCATTGGTTTGAACGGGAAGCATGTAAAAGGGAGTTCGCCCGCATTCTCACAGAAAATGGACGTATTGTACTGGTCTGGAACCAGCGTGATCCCGGCGACGCTTTTCAACAGGAATACGAAGATTTTTTGCTCAGTCATATACCAAGTTATCAATCTGTCAGTCACAAAAATATCAGTGATGATGATCTCAAACAATTTTTTTCACCACGTCCAATGACCAAAATTACCTTGCCGAATCAACAGATATTGGATCTTCGGTCGTTCTTGGGAAGAGTACGTTCATCATCTTATTTTCCAAAAGAGCAAGCTGAAAACAAAACGCTCTATGACGATCTCCATACCCTTTTCGAGAAGTACGCAATCTCTGAGCGTATCGTATTCAAGTATATTACCGAAATTTATATCAGTTAACTAAGAAATCGGAATTTGCAAAGCTTCTTTCGTCGCATTTTTTCTTTTCCAGTCGATAACTCTTCGTATAGGAGAAGAATGAAACGGGAAGATTAAGATGAACAACGTTAGGATTACCCCGATAATAAACAGCCCTGAGTAGGCATCGCGTAAGGATAGTAGCGAAGCTTGGACCTGGACCGATTTTACTATATTTCCTCTTTGCAGCACCAAGCTATTTGTTCGGTCGATTATACCAGCAAGATCATTGGCATTGAGGACCTGTAGGTGGTAATACCAATTGGCAATGACGTTTGACCAGACTACAGGGACCAAAAATGAGCGTGTAAGAATCAAAAATACTAAGCCAGAAAGGTAATATTTGCTGGGGATATTGCCGGCCATATATACGCCTATCCCAATATAGGAAGTAATCACCCCCATTCCTCTTAATGTCAAAGGGAGGTAGAATAAAGCCGTGTTTGTCTGTTGATTGATAATCCTTGCAAAGAAAAAACAAGATAGGGCATAACAAGCCGCTGAGAATGCCAAAATAAACTTACATTTCTTTGTTATCTTGAAATATACATAAGCGATTACTGCACCTACGATATAACCAGGGATCACATAGGTATTTATTTCGGCGACTTCCATAGGATTGGTGCCTAGCGTAATTCCCAAAAAGGAGGAGTAAAGCGAAGTTGAACTATAAAAAATGCCGAAAATAAAAATTGTTCCAATAGAGATCGGCAGAATGCGTGTTGAAAAGGCTTCAAAATTTAAGAGTGATTTTCGGATGAGCGCACTTCTGTTTATAAAAAGGATAAAGAAACAGAGTGATGCGATTCCCGTGACCAGAATAAACTTGGAATGAAACCAATTTTGTGTCAGACCATATGCGCTGAAATAGGCAAAATTCAATAAGGAAATACAAAGTAAAATACTTCCAAACCAGTCATACTGGTACAGCGGGACCTTTTTAAAATCTGACGATTTCATACAGATAATGCAGATTAACAACGCTACCGCCAGTAATATATTTTGAAATAGAAAGACAGTTTCCCAATAGAAATGTGTTGCAAATAGAACAGATACATAGCTCGCCAAGGCTGGAATGATCATTGTCATGGGATAGTAGACTGCATATAATTGATACCGCTCTCCACGCGGCATGAGGAAAGGGATCATTTCCCCAATGATGGCCATCGTGACGATGATTTTAGCACTTCCGATAAAAAATGTAGCCATACAGATGTTGACACCATTATTGGCGTGTTCCAAAATCGTATTGGAAGCGAGCATAATGAAGATGGAAACGATTAATATCGTCTTTTTGGAAAATAATTTCAATAGCCTAAATACCAGTGGTATGGCACATACCATCCCAGCATAGTAACAATATGTAGCCATACTCAGATCTGCGGTGATACCGGCGTATCCATTCATGACATACGTGTTAATGGACGTTGGGATACCATTATTGAAGGAAAATAAAATATTGAGCACAAATAAAAAGAACAGTTCCCATCCTGAACCCAACCAATCTCTGAATATACGATCTTTCATGGTTATTTAATACGTATGATGGCATTCATACCTACGCGAAGCATGGCGAGATCTTTTGGGGTATTGGATGCTGTAAAATTAATTCTAACCGGAATGCGCTGTTGCACCTTGACAAAGTTCCCTGTGGAGTTGTCAACTGGAACGGCAGAATACTTAGATCCTGTTGCTTCGGATATGGCGGCTACTTCACCTTCAAATGTCTTTCCCGCCAATGCATCAATTTCAATCTTCACTTTTGCCCCGAGGGCAATATTTTTTAGTTGACTTTCGGTATAATTTGCGGTTATCCATTTCTGCTCATCACGTACAATGTTGACCAATGCTGTGCCATTTTGTACCAATTGGCCTTCTTCTATCGTCCGCCGTCCCAATACACCGTCGTAGGGCGCAGTGATAACCGTATATGAAAGGTTTAACTTGGCAAGATCAATCGCAGATTCGGCCTTCAGTAATGCGGCATCATTGACCGACAGTTTCTGTTCAGACTCATGTGTATTGAGTTTGGACACACGCTCTTGTGCCAAAAGTGCTTTATATTTGGCCAACATGGCCTCATAATCTGCTTTTACCTGATCGAATTGATATTGTGTTACTGCTTCATCTTTCACCAGACTCTCGTAACGCTTATAATTCAATTCCATATTATCTAGCCGGGCTTTCATCTCATCAATATTGGCATTTGCTATCGTCGTGCTATTGCTGGCAATGGCAATTCCAGACTGCGATATTGTTTTACTGGCTTTGGCATCGGCGAGAGTAGCTTGTGCATTCTGTAATAAAATTCTGTACTCCGCATCATCAATAATGACGAGCGTATCGCCTTTGTGGACTTTTTGATGCTCATCAAATCGAATTGTTTTGATATAGCCGCTGATACGCGAATTTATAGGGGTAATATGGGCATCTACTTGGGCATCATCTGTATAGACAGATTCGTTGATGTGGAAAAAAACTAAGATACCCCATATAATGGTAAATACAATGACGATTGCAGACAGGATATTGATGATCCATATTTTCCGCCTTCGTTTTATTTCTTTCTCACTTAATGTTGAATTACTCATGACTCATTTACTTTTCTTCTTTTTTCTGAAAATCAGTGCTCCCGATACTATTGCTTCTCAATAATGGCGGTCAATTTTTCGAGAGTTTCTGTAATTTCCACTATTTTTTTTTCCGCTAACTCCTGTAGGATCGCATGGTAGAGGTCCTGTTGGACAGGGTCTAACAATGTCCTATATTCGTCTCCCTTTCCCGTTAACTCGATTAAATTATTCCTTCTGTCATTGGGATCGCTGACACGCCTAACCAGGTCCCGTTTACAAAGGTTATCAATCAGCGGAGTAACACTAGCTTTGTTTTTTTGTATCGCTGTAGCTATATCTTGCTGATTCATTTGCTCCTTTTTCCACAGTGCTGCTAATACTTGCAACATTTCGTAGGTGATATCCAATTGCTGTTCCTTTATTTTCTGAATATAGTATTGTTTTAAACTTGTCCGTAAAGCAATGATACTATCTACTAAGGGTTTTACTGAATTCATGGATTCGTTTTTCATGATACAAAGTTAAATATAAAACAGTTAAATATCAAACTAATTTACTTTAGTTAAAAATGTGTTAAACATGAGTGCTTTAGCGAGAGATGGCATTTTATTTGGAAGCACTTAAACGAAAGGAAAAAAAGATATGTTAGGAGTTGAATTAATCTTCTTTAGACGTTGCCTACTGCCACTGTTGATTTTAGGAGGCGGGATAAGTGTTGTAAGAGCGCAGCAAATGCATGCTTTTAATAATTTAGAGACTGATTATCATTTTGTATATCGCTGGGTAGATCCATTCTTCCCGTTAAGCCCTCAGATAGATGTGATGAGCTTAGACGTTGCGCCAATCGCTAAAGGGCCGGAACAGCAGGAGAAAGTAAAAACGTCATCGGGAAAACAGCGTTTTACGGGCAGGGTGAGTGAGCGCGTATATGAAGGTTCGGAAGTAACCGCTATCCCCGGAGAGTCGATCGGGAATATAACTTACAGCTCCGCTAATTCACCCACCCGGTATCGTGTTGCAATTGACCGACGGATTAATGAGCACTACCATGGAAAACCTGTATTTATAGATGCAAAGGGGGTAAAATATATAATTGATTCGAAATTTAGAAAACAAGTTGTCGAATAATCCCTTAGCTAAGTTAAAAGTATGTTAAAGATCTTTTGTTCAAGAAATTAAATCGAAATATGGCATTTGTATTGTACTTTTATTTACAATTATTTAAATACAATTGCGTTATGAAAGCAATAAATCGTTTCAAAAAAATCACAGCTGCATTAGCTTTGATCGCTGCATTCGGATTGGGACAATCCCATGCACAAACGGCTCCTAAAAAAATGGAAAAAGAAGCCAAAAAGTCTGAACAAAAAGCAAAAGAAGTAAAGACTAAAGCCAACGAGGTCGAAACGAAAACGAAGGCAGCCCCCGTGAAAGCTACAGCGAAGAAGGAAGCCGCAGTCAAAGAGAAGAAGGAAGCTGTAGTGAAGAAGGAAGCTGCAGTGAAGGAAAAGTCAGCGCAGGCGAAAAAGATGACTGATACAAAAACACCGCTAGCCGCACCGATGGAAGCGAAGGAAAAAGCCGTGAAAAAAGAAAGTGCTATAGCTGAAAAACAAGCTACTGCTGTTAAAAAAGATGCCGTAGCTACAGCTGATAAAGCGACTAGTGAAAAATACAACGGCCATACCGTCTATGTCGGTCCAAAAGGAGGAAGATACTATATCAACGGAAATGGTAACAAAACATACATTTCTGACAAAAAATAAAGCGCAGCTGAAAACAAAAAAGGGACATCAATCGATGTCCCTTTTTTGTTTTCAATAGTTTACAGTAACAAATTCATTAAATAGCTTTTGTCCAGATAAAAGGCATCTATACTTCCACCATCATCCAGGATACTGTTGCTAATCTCCTTTTTATGTTGCTGTAATATTTGAATTTTATCTTCGACTGTGTTAGGGCTGATTAATCGAACAGCGGTAACTGTCTTTTGTTGCCCCATGCGATAGATCCTGTCGATTGCCTGTTGCTCAACAGCAGGGTTCCACCAAGGGTCTACCAGGTACACAACATCCGCTGCGGTAAGATTAAGTCCCGTACCACCGGCTTTGAGACTGACCAGAAAAACGGGGATATCCTTGTCGGATTGAAAGTCATTAACCAATTTACCTCGATCTTTGGATTGGCCTGTGAGCATCAGCGAACAAATACCTTGTTTGTCCAAAGCCTCTTTAATCAGGTTGAGCATACTAACAAACTGGGAAAACACGATCATTTTGTGCTGGTCTTTTTTATGTTGAATCTGCTCAATAAGCATTTCGATTTTGGCAGAATCCGCAGCGCTAGTCAGATCTTCATTTTGGAGAAGTTTGCTTGAATTACATATCTGACGCAATTTTGTTAGCCCCTTTAGTACATGCATGGGGCTTTTCTTGATTTCATCACCATCTTTGGCAGAGATAAAATCCCGAAACTCTTTTTCATAAAGATCATAAATTCGCCGCTGGGCAGTTTTCATTTCACAGTAAAGGACCAGCTCATTTTTTGCAGGAAGATCACGCAACACATCCTGCTTTGTTCTCCGAAGAATAAAAGGTTTTATTTTCTCTTTCAGCACTTTTTTTCTCTTGCGGTCGTGGAAAGCATCTATAGGAGTCGTATAGACATCTTTGAAATATTTTTTGCTTCCAAGTAGACCTGGCACAATAAAGGAAAGCTGTGCATAAAGATCCATCGTATTATTCTCGATAGGAGTTCCCGTTAAGATGATGCGATTTCTTGATTTTAACAAATTTACTGTCTTGTAGCGCTGGGAATCCGGGTTTTTGATTTGCTGCGATTCATCCAATATGACATAATTGAAGGTTGTTTTTTTTAGGATATTGATATCCGTCAGCAGGTTGTGATAAGAAATTAAAACCAGGTCGTATTGTTCAAACTGCAGCCCTTTTTCTATTCTATTTGGACCATCTAAGACCAGCGTTTGGAAAGATGGAAGAAATTGTTGGATTTCATGCCGCCAATTAAAAATTAAGGTCGCGGGAAGTACAAGTAATGTTGGGGCAGATTGTTCCTTTGCTTTTTGAGTAGCCAGAAAGGCTAATATTTGGATCGTTTTGCCAAGTCCCATGTCATCGGCAAGACAGGCGCCAAAGTTAAGCCCGTCCAAGAAATGTAGCCATTGTAAGCCCTGCTGCTGATAAGGACGTAAGTTTCCGACAAAAGTGGGCGGTACCTGGACTTCGGATAGCGAGGGAAAATGAGCGAGCTGCTTTCTCAGGGTGCTGAGCTCTGCCAACACGATGGGGTCTAGCTCCGCCTGATCAAATAATTGATCGATCTCGTTGAATTTGTATTTTGGAATTTCAATGAAATCATCAGCTATCGATTCGGCAGCATTGAAATAGGCATCAAATTTATCGAGCCACTGTTGCGGTAAAATCCCCTGGGTACCATCATCCAGAGTGATGAATTGCGAACGGTTCCTTACAGCCTTTTCAAGTTTTTTTAGGGAGACACTTTTGGGGCCAAATGACACCTTTATATTGGCATTGAACCAATTTTGACCACTGAGGACCTCCACATGTATTTTCCCTTTAAAACGACTTAATTTATTTCCACGTAGCGCGTTAAATCCGATGATCTGTATGCCCTGATGCTGCCATTCCTCAAAAGCATCCAGAAACCAGTTGCTGTCCAGAAAGTATTTGCGATGCAGATAAAAATGCTGAAAGCTTCCCTCATCCATTTGTTCCTGAAAATAGGGATGCTGTTTCAGTAACAGTGAAATAACTTTTGTTTCAGCTTCACGTTTCCGATCGACCAAAAATTGAGTACCCTTGCTGTCTGTACCGAATATATTCCGCTTACTTAAAATAGGAATTTCGACCTCACCATAACGCATCACAGGAATAAGGTTGACAAAATCTTCCGATTCCTCCAGAAACAAAAGGGGCTGCATATCCTGATAATACAGATTTTCCTTCAACTGTGGCTTGCTTGCTTTTGGAATGTCTTTAAAATTCAACTCCACGGAATGTGCTATCTGTTCCAAAAACAACTTGTTGAACTCTTCAAACTTACGTTGATGGATCAACAATTGCTCCCCTTTGTTGCCGAATAAGCGGATCAACTTGAGGTGAAGCTTATTTTCAATCAGAAAAAGTTGATTTTTGAGGAGAATGAAATGGTCCAGAAGAACAACTAAATCCTGTAAACTGTAGGCGATGGTGTGGATATGAATTTCTCCCTGAATGGCATAAAATGAGCCCTTTTTTGTAATGAAGAGCTTAATATCACCTTTGTTTAGGCTAAATTGTACTGGCGATAAGGTAGAGGCTGTTATATTTTCGGATTTCTCATAGTCATGCAGATAAAAATCGAGGTGTAGCGGATTTTTTGCTATCGCCTTCAAGCTGGAGCTGATTTCGATATCCTGTTGCACAGCCTGAGAAAATTGATAAACAGCGGTGTAAAATTGTATTTCCTCTATTGAGCTGCTTTGCCAGACATGAGACTGACTTTCACTAGAAGAAACCGGGTTTTTTGGTACGCCGGATTTCGTCATCGACGATTGACACAGGAGTATTTGTAGATTTTTGTAATACCGGTTGCGCGTTAACACCACAAAACGATGTTGCTGTTCCACTGTCGTCTTGATTTTCGGGGTAAGAGATTCCTCCACGAGATCAAAGTCATCGATAGAGGTTAGCTGTTTATCTTTTAACAGAAACTCCAGCTTCCCCGCTTTGATCTGCGCGGAAAAATAGTTTTCTAACGAAGATTCATTTTCCAGTCCATACTGCGCCGCAACTTTCTTGAGGAGATGCTGATAGCGGTTGTGATCAAAAAATGCCAGCCAATTCTCCTGTGTAAATAATTTACTTAAAGCCGCCTTTTGATGGCGGCAGAATCCAGTTTGTGGACAATTGCAAAAGACGGCAGTTGTGGGAGCCGTATAAATGATCATTACTTCAAAATCGGTGTAATTCTCCAGTACCTGAAAAGTTGCCTGATTGACCTCCATCTCCACCGCATTGACCTGAAAATGGGCTAGTGTCAGGTCCATCCAGGGAAAATAAGAATAGCGGCTCACCTTGGTGAAATCGATATCGGTCAATATATACTGATGGAATTCCATGATCCTTGGTTAAAAATTAAAACTCATTCCGCCATAATAATTACGTAATGGGGCAGGATTAAAATACCGTCCTCCAAAAGCATTGATATCGTTTCCAAGACTATATTTTTGATTGAGCAGATTGTCGGCCCCTACAAAAAGTCTGATTTTATGCTGTGAACAGACAGCTTTGCTCCAGGATAATTTGCCTTGCAAAAGATGATACCGTTTGGCATAAACAGTGTTTGCATCATCCAGTGGTATTGCTGCTGTTAAGTTGGAAAGAAGATCCAATTGGAATTCATTCGGGAAAAGTATATTCAACGAATTTACCCATACCGTTTTAGGAACCGCAGGGAGTTTATTGTCCTTATAGTTTTTGTCGCCTACCTGATAGGTTTTGAAACTGTAGTCGTTGAGGGAAAAATTACTGGTCAGTTGTAGGCTACGGACCATACCGGTCGCTTGAGGCCTGATCAAATAGATGAATAGCGATGCTTCCAGTCCCTTTTGGTTTATTTTACCCGCATTTTGAAAATATTCAGCACCGTTGTCCCGTACCTGCCGTATAATGGCATTGTTCATTTGATAGGTGTAGGCCGCTGCATCTAAAATAATCCGGCGATTCCACAAATGCCAGCGCAGTCCCAGTTCGTGGTTTGTACCTGTTTCTGGCTTCAGCATCGTATTAATTGTATTGTCTGACGAGCGCACCTCAGCAACAGTTGGTGCAGAGAAACCTTTGGAAATCGAAGCTCTAAGTGCGAACATTGGTGTGATCAAATACGATAGAGCAGCTCGCGGCATCCATGTACTTCCGAAATCAATGTTTTCTTTGTTCTCCTGTGGAACAGGGTAACGTTGCTGGTAGCCAATTTTATTCTCATTTAATCCGAGTGACAGCTCTATCTGAAGACGCTCCAGCCATTCCAGCTGGGTGCGTGCAAAAAATGATTGCTGACTGTTTTCCAATTTGTCCTTGGCCTGGGGATCGGTAGCGACACCTTGGGCGTTGTCATAATTGTCGATCGCATACCAACCCTTTTGTGCTTCCAACCCCAGTTGGACTTCATATTTTAAATTTTGGCTCAACAGATCGGCATAAGATACATACAGACGCGTTCCGATGTTCTTTTCATCTCTTTTCTCGTAATTGGTGATGAAGGGATTTTTGATCTGATTGGATGAGCCAAATACACTGGCGAATAAGGTCATCTTAGAACTGAGATGAGTCTGGTTGCTCAGTCCACCAAAGAATGTTTTATCGTAGATTGCTGCTTTTTGTTCAGCAGCACCAGGGTTTGGTCCGCCCTTTGGCCGGGCTTGCCTGCGGTCGCTTTCCATTTGTGCTGCGGTGAGCCCTCCCGGAGTTTGGTAACCGAGATCCGAATAGAGTCCCGTGAATTTTAATTCGGATGTTTTTGCGTATTGCCAATTGTAATTGAGCTGGATATTCTTTTTGTTTAAGGCTGAATTTTGGCGATAGCCGTCACTTCTGGTCCAACTCTGATTGATGGCAAGTTGTTGAGTCTTGCTAACGGGTAATATTGCATGGAGCTGCTCTTGGAAAAGACCATAGGAGCCTCCCGTTAATTGGAGATTGACTTCAGGTTGTGCAGATCGATCAAATCCTTTACTATATAAGGAGAGTATACCGCCTGAATTGGCCCCGTAGATCGATCCGTCTGGGCCTTTCAATATATTGATTTGCTCGATTGAATAGGGATCGAGCAAGTTAAGATAGGTGTTTCCGCCGGCGTCAGTAAGCGGAAAGTCGTCCAGATAGATTTTAACATTGCGAACACCAAAAGGTGAACGGATCATACTCCCGCGGAGTGCAAGCCGGTAACTTCCAGGAGAACGTTCTTCCATCCGTAAACCCGGTACCCTGTTCATTGCCGAAACAAAAGAGGGCGACTGCTGGGATTGGATCGCTTGGCTGCTTAACACAGCAGCAGAAGAAGTCAATCGCAAGAACGGTTGTTTATTGAAGTAAGCTTTAACTTCGACTTGTTCTAGGCGATTAGTCGTAGTATCCACTTCCTGTGCATATAATTTGCTACATAAACCAAGGGTAGCAAGTAGGTAATATCTTTTCATCGTTAGGGGTTGTTCGGCTTAGTCTGCAAATTCCTGACTGAAATAAATTTCAAAAATCTGCTTTTTCTTATTGTATTTTAAGCATTGAAAATTCGCGTATACGGAGCTGGTCGGTACACAAAGACTGTTGGCCATGGCATCTTTTGAGAAGTTTTTGTTCAGACAGCCCTGCTGCAAATCGAAGTTTTTGTTCGTAGAAATATCGGTCACCTCAAAGGAGTTGTCGTCAATCAGGTAATTTGAATTGTTTAAACGAATATAATCCTCTTGGTAAATCAGCTCGGAAGCAACAAGATAATCGAGCGATCCAAAGCTGGTTGAATAATCTAGATTTTGAAGGGTATTGACAACTTTTAATTCTTTATACAGTGTGTTGAATGTATTGTTCTTACGATCCGATAGGATGATTTCGATGCGATGATTATCTTTATTGTACACAATATACCCAAGGTCATCAGCACCATTTTCAAAGATATTCCCTTTGGTGATCGCTAAAACAGCTAAGGTAGGATGCCCAAGAAAAAAATCCTTCTGGTCCGCCGGTAGTGTTGTCGTCAACTTCTGATGAAGTTTATCGAAGAGGCCGGCATCATTCATTTTCATTAACTGCTGCGCTTGTTCTTTTACCCTGCCTTCAAAACGCGGGCTATCGTAGGTCGACGTATCCGATGGGAGCGACGCGGAGGCAGGAAGGGCTACTTGTTCTTTCTTTTGGTCTTCGTTTTTCGTTGATGTTGGTGTTGTTGTTGGCGTCTTGGCCTGATGACAGGAAACAAGAGCTAAACATAATGGAATGTATAGAAAAAAGGTTTTTAAATTCATGATGAAGTATCGTCAATGCCTAGTCAGTCACTCTTCATGTAGAGAAAGAGCAACAACATCGGCTAATTTAGTTATTTTATGGCAAAGAAAGCTGCCGCAACCTGGAATTAGAAAGCTTCATTCAGCCCCAAAAAGAAACCACGGGAACCATATTTTCCAAAGGCATAGTCCAGACATAGATTTGTGCGTGTTGCTTTGTTAAAGAGAACCCTTAATCCGGCACCACCCCCAGGTTGCCATCTTTCAAAAAGTTTGGTGCCCAGTTCGTCACTGGCCGTCTGTAGGTTAAAAAAAGCAGCTCCGCTCAAAAAGCGATTCTTTAAGATTGGGAAGCGGTATTCTGTTTCGGCATAACCGAAAGAAATTCCCTTGAAATAACCAATGGTATAACCGCGGCCGCTTCTGACGGCTACGTCCCTTCCCGTTCCTGGAAGATCAAAATAGGGAAGTGTACCACCAAGTTTATAGGAGCCCCAATACCAGAAGGCGAGTACATGAGCCGGGTCGGACTGGGATAGACTAACGTATTTTCGAAAGTCGGTGGTAAGCTGTACCGCACTTTTGCTGCTGCCTAGCAGCGTTGTGTTCCATCGCACACCGATATCTGAATAGATGCCTTTGTAAGGCCTATTGGGATTGTCTCGGGTCATATACTGCATATTGAGCAATAGGCCATTGGAATTGTAACTATCGGGCTCGAAGCCATGTTTTTCGGTGTAGATGGTATTGGGCGTAACGTTGCCATTCGGGCCGCTGCTGGTTATTTTCCGTCGTAAGTCAAACGCTAGTCCGGCTCCAACAAATAGTCCGTCGGCGATGCGTTTATAGACTTTTTCATTAAATGTAAACGCATTATATTTTGCGCCGTACTTTTTATGGTCGGGGTTGGCAAGGATCTCTTCATCCGCATTATTCCATTTTCCATGGGGAGTCATGCCCAGACCTGCGTCTAAAGCCACCATTTTGACAAGTGCAAAAGCACCCTGAAAATTTAGCTTATTGTTGGGGGTAAAGATATTGTGGCTGATATAGAAGACCATAATATTTTTCGTGGTGATCGAGGCGGATGTCGCTGCGATCGACATGGTCGTTGTTTTGGGGTCTCCCAATACTTTCCCCGCGACAGCCTTGATTCCAATCTGGCCACCAATGGTTGGGTTGTAGGCAATGTTTGGCATTAAGGTGATGGGAGAGCGTTTACTGGCGTGTTCCTTTTTTCGTTTGGGATGGATTATTCTTCCGATTAGATCCGATATATCGTATTGACTGGCCAAGGCAGAGTCTCGCTGATGTTTGTACTGTGTGAGAGAGTCTGTTTTTGCATCGGTTTGGGCAGCAAGCAGCGTTGGGATTAAAATTAAAAGCATTCCTAAAAAAGCGTATCGGAAGAAATCGTTATAACGTAAAAATTGATGCATACATTCGGGCTTATCTTAAAACTAAACGTAAAAAAAAATAAAATGTTTTCTCCGGTACTTGGAGCCTGCCTTTTTTGATCTTTGAACAAATGCAAATAGGGTATTGTGTTGGAGAAGTTTATTTTTCTTGCGAAGCTGGAGAATTAAACTTGCAAATCACAGCAAATTTATCTTAGTTTGATTATTTAAACTAGGATATGATAGGACGCACTATATTCAATTACGGATTGACGTTGCTTTTATTGACAGGGGCTGCTCATGCACAAGAACTGTATACCCCAAGGAATATTCAGCAAGCGATCGCAAAGGGTACCCGCACCACAACGGGCATACCGGGAAAAAACTATTGGCAGAATTTTGGAAAGTATGATGTGCGGGTGCAATTGGATCCGGCTACAAAGATGGTGAGTGGAACAGAGACTATTCTGTACACAAACCATAGTCCTGATACATTGAATCGCTTGGCTATCCGATTTGTAAACAATGTGCACAAACCCAATGCGGTACGTGCAGCATACGCTTCGGACGATTACCTGACTTCGGGTCTAAAGATAAAGTCGTTTAAACTAAATGGTCAAGTTTACGACTTAAACAGCAAGGACTGGGGGACGGTGAAGTTGGGCGATTTTGGACAGAAAATCCTTCCGGGAAGTACTGCAACGTTGGACATTAGCTGGGAATACCCTTTATCTGTCGAAAGCGACCGTGAAGGACTGCTGAATGCGTCTACCTTTTATTGTGCTTACGCCTATCCGCGTGTGTCTGTATACGACGATTACAATGGCTGGGATCTTTTGGAACATAATGGCCGGCAAGAATTCTATAATGGTTTCAACGATTATCAATTTGAGATATCCGTTCCGAAGAACTTTGTTGTCTGGGCGACAGGTGAATTGACCAATGCCGCTGATGTACTGCAGAAACCTATTCTGGATCGTTTCGAAAAATCAAAAGTTAGCGATACCCCAATACATATCGCGACTGATGCCGAAATGAAATCGGGGAAGGTGACAGCGCAAGAAGCTTGGAATACGTGGAACTTCAAAGCAAGCTATGTACCTGATTTTTGTTTCAGTGTGAGTGACAATTATATCTGGGATGGCGGGAGTGTAGATTTGGGAAGCAAACGCGTCAGTGTGCAATCCAGCTATGTCGCCGGAACGCCAGATTTTGAACAATATATTGGCTGGCAACAATACTGCATTAACTGGTTTTCTAAAAATTGGCCTGGTGTCACCTATCCATACCCAACAATGACCGCCGTTCAGGGATTTGCAGATATGGAATATCCGATGATGATCAACGATTCGAGTGTTCCAGATAATCTTGTGGATGCACGGCAAACAGCAGACCATGAAATTGCACATACTTATTTCCCTTTTTACATGGGTATCAATGAGACGCGATACGGTTATATGGATGAAGGCTGGGCTACTGCATTGGAATTCTGGATCGGAAATGCGGAGATTGGTGCCGAAAAAAACAAAGAGCTTTTTAAGGATGCTCGCGTAAAGCGCTATATTTTTGACCCTTCTACAGAAGAAGATCAACCCCTGATTACGATGACCTCTCAGTTAAGTGGTTTAGGGTATGGTAATAATGCTTACATCAAGGCCGCGTTGTCTTATATTGCATTACGGGATTATTTGGGCGATGAGCTGTTTAAAAAAGCATTACATCATTATATGGAGTTATGGCATGGAAAGCATCCGACGCCTTGGGACTTTTTTTACAGCATCAACGCCGGAGCTGGGCAAAATTTAAATTGGTATTGGAAAAATTGGTATTTTACCAATAATTACATCGACCTTAAAGTGGATAGCTTTAAGCAACTCGGCGGTAAAAATACACTTACAATTACCAATGTAGGAGGATTTGCAATTCCGTTTGATGTGTTGATTACCTATGCAGATGGATCGGTGGAGACAAAACATCAAACTCCAGCAATTTGGCAACACAATGAAAAACAGGCAAGCATGACTTGGAGTTCGACCAAAAAGGTGAAAAATATTACCTTGGACGGTGGTATTTTTATGGATTACACAGCTAAAGACAACAGCTGGAACGTTATAAAGTAATCCGATTGATCGTGTCAGCCTTTATGTTCTGAAAAGGTTGACACGATTGTTTACTGAATCCTGTTGTAGTCTGCGGAAAAATAGCTGTTCGTTGGTGTCAGCCTTGCCCCGCTACGAACAACTACAGCTGATCGATGCTTCGAAATGTCAGATTAATTCGTGCGCTGAATGCCTTCTTTGTCGGTGGAAGCCGATGTAGCCAATAGGTTTGTGTAACATCTTTCATCACCAATAAACTTCCATGCCCCAAGATGATGTCTATTTTTTCTTTACTCGTTTTGTGTTTAAAAGCAAACTTTCGCTCAGCACCAAAGCTTAAAGAAGCAATTGCTCCATTTTTTTTGAGATCTTTTTCCCCGTCACTGTGCCAGGCCATTCCTTCGTCGCCATTGTGGTACAGATTCAACAGGCAGGAATTATAGGTTTCCTGTGTTTGCTCTTCGGCAATTTTTTTCAGCTCAAGAAGCTCCTGTGTCCAGGGAAGCGCCCTTTTAGTGGTGTTGGAATAACTATATTCGAAAGCCTGATCGCCATACCAAGCCACCTTTCGCTTGGTGACGATTTCATTTCCAAAAATAATGGCGCGATCATTTACCCATTCGATCGAGTCCATGAGTTTATCAAAATAGTGGTTTGCTTCCTGCGGAGACAGTATTTTGCCATAATAATTGACAGTCCCATCGTAAGGGAGTAGATTTCTATTGCCATCGAAGAGATTGTCGAAAAGTTCCATGTTATCGTATTGTGTGTGTTTACTAAATAGCGGTATGTAAAGTCTCCCATCCGATCATCGCTGTTTTCCGCATCGGATTCCATCGGTAGCCGCCAAATATTCCGCTGTTTTGTATCACCCGATGACAAGGGATAAGGTAAGCGATCGGATTGCTTCCGATAGCTGTACCGACAGCACGGGAGGCCTTGGGGTTTCCGATTTGAGAAGCGATGGCACCGTAGGTACTTAAGTTACCCATAGGGATTTTTAATAAAGCTTCCCAGACTTTCAATTGAAAATCAGTGCCTTTTAAATGCAATTTTACCTGACGGATGTCTTTGTTTTGTGGATTTAATGCTTTGAGTGCATTCTCGTGCATGCTATTTCCCTGTTGTAGGTATGTTGCGTTCGGAAAGCGTTGTTGAAGGGTGTCAAAAGCTGTTAAGTTGTCATCGGCATAAGCAATATGACAAATACCTTTAGAAGTGGATGCAATGAGCATTGTGCCGAATAAGCTCTGATAATAGGCGTAGGAAATCAATAGATTGGAACCTTCATTTTTATATTCAGCGGGAGTCATCCCCTCAATATTGATGAATAGCTCATGAAGTCTACTGCTGCTGGAAAGGCCAAGCTGGAATGTTGTTTCAGCAATGTTATTTTCCTTGAGCAATGATTTTGCATGATTTATACTCACATATTGTAAGAATTTCTTGGGACTTGTACCTGCCCATGCGGTAAACATGCGTTGAAAATGAGCTTCACTCATGTAAACATGAGAAGCGATCTGACCCAATGTAGGCTGTGTCTTAAAGTTTTCCTGTAAGAAATGTATGGCCTTGGCGATACGTTGAAAATCTACTTCTTGTTGAATAGTCATGATTGTTCATTTAATTTATACAAAGTTGCTAATAAGAAGAAGTCTTTAAAATCCGATTTATGCTAAATTAAATGTTGGATGAAGGAGATTTGTCCGAATGACCTAAGGATTTATCTGGTGCAACTAGATCGCGGATCAGTTGTTTGAGTTCTTTTATTTCGGGGAATCGACCCGCTCTTTTTCGATCGAAAATCTCCTGATCCGCTACCCGTACGGTATAACGGCCTGCAATTTCGCTGGGGACCAGCATAACGCCATGGATTTCATCCGTGAACGAACTCAGCACCTCCTGCGCCATATAGGCGGCACGCAGCATCCAATTGCATTTTGGACAATATTCAATTTCAATAACAGGTTTTGTTGCCATGAGCTAAGTTAAAGTGCGTTGTTTTGTTTTGAACAAATTTATCGATCCTTGCGCTGTAATCAAAGCGTATTTTGTCATGGAAGTTTCGAGATTATTTCCAGCTCGTTGGAGTGAAGTGTAAAACCCGCCCATTCCATATTAAGACAGCCCATTCCATTGGTCTTTTACTCGGTCAATGGAATGGGCGGCTCGTTTTGGATATCCCTAAGAGGTATGCTGGAGGCTTATCCGATTTTCAAAGAAGTCATGGTCAGCGATCCCGCCACTGAATTGTCGTTGAAGAGAACCAGCTCGTCATTTTTCTCCTGTAAACCTAAGGTATAGATTAAAGGGAGGTAATGTTCAGGCGTTGGAATTGCCAAGTCAAACTCTTTGCCCTGTTTTCTGAAATCGATGAGCGCCTGATGGTTCCCGTTCTGGATGAATTGCTTCATTTTTTCGTTGGCTATCGTGGCCCACTCATACGCATAGCCTGCCGTATCGAGTTTGTTCCAGGCGACCATCCGTAAGTTGTGCACCATATTGCCACTCCCTATAATGAGCACCCCTTTTTTTCTTAGCGCGTTTAATTGCTGTGCAATCTCGTAATGGTATGCGGCAGGCTGTGTGTAATCGATGCTCATTTGAATAATTGGAACGTCTGCATCAGGATATAGATGTTTGACAACTGACCAGGAACCATGGTCCAATCCCCATTTGTCGTCGAGGTGAACATCCGCTTTGCTGACGATACGTTGTGTTTCCAAAGCGAGTGCTGGGCTTCCTGGAGCTGGATATTGGACATCAAAGAGTGCCTGAGGAAAGCCGCCAAAATCATGAATTGTGGCGGGGTGCTCCATCGCTGTGACAAATGTTCCACGTGTTTCCCAGTGTGCAGAAACAACAAGAATAGCCTTCGGTTTCTCGAAAGTTTGACCTATTTTTTTGAAGCCCTGCACAAATTCGTTGTCCTCTATGGCGTTCATGGGACTTCCATGTCCTAAAAATAAGACCGGAAATTTATCCGTTGCCTCTAGTTCCTCGGAAAATTTATAGAGCGAGTTTGCTTTATGTGCTACTCCAGCTAATGGTAATGTTGTCATAATTTTAATAAAATCCTTTCTACGCATTTGATATGATGTGACTGCGTTAATTTTTACTACAAATGTAGGGGATGGGCTTGGCTAGGCGGTATAACAATCTTGTCAATCTGTTGTACTATTCGGAAATAAGTTTTTGAATTTCATTTCTAAATTCCGAAGGCGTCATGCCGGCTTTCTTTTTGAAGACATTGGTAAAGTAAGCTTTGTCTTGGTAGCCGAGCTCAAAGCCGATTTCCGAGATCGTTTTAGTCGTTGTCAAAAAGAGGTTTTTTGCTTCAATAAGTTTCCGTGTTTCGATGATCTCAGAAACGCTTTGTTGCAATATGCTCTGACAAATTAAATTTAGGTTTCTTGCGGACATAAAAAGCTTCTCCGCGTAAAAATTAACGCCTTCGGGACGGCGGTAGTTCTCTTCCAGTATAGATAGAAAGCTTGTGAACGTTGTACTCTGATTTCTTAATTGCTGTTGGCTGTCTGGAAATTGCCTTTTCCGTTCAGATTCAATCATGGTAAAGATAGTGCTCAATAGCTGCTTGATAACCGCATAGTCTACGCTATGTTGTAAGCATTCCTGTTGCATTAGCTCACACAAGACTATCAATCTCCCGAAGCAGTTGTGGCTGGCGAAGGTCAATGTCGCATGTTCATGAAAGTGGGCGTAGAGCTGGAAAGTCGTTTCGGGGATAAATTCACTTTTAAATCGAATGACCCAAAATTCAATGTTATTATTATGCAGAAGAGGTTTGAGGCGGTGGGTTTTGCCCTGAGTGACAAAACTTATAAAAGGAGCGGTGTAGGTTGTTGTTTTAAAATCGATAAAATGCTCGAGCTTTCCTGCCACACCAATAATCAATTCCTCGAAATCATGTTGATGTATTTCGTTTTTGGATTGCTGTATGCGCAATGCCTCGTCGGTATCAACTTTATAAATTTTGAAAAGTCCGTTCAAAATAAGGAAGATTTTAATTTGCTATTTACGAATATACGGTTTCAATTACATATTGTTTGTCAAAGACCATTAGGCTTTTCATATTGATATTTTGCTTGTTCCAGCGGCAGTTTTGACAAAAGGGGGGGCCTGTTGTTACGTTTCTTAGGTTCAAATTGTATACTGATTTATAATTAACACCATTATAGCACCGTTTTAACAGGGGGTTAATAGGGGGTTAATAGGGGTACAACCCCTGCTAAACCCCTGTTATCCCCCTGTAATACCCCTATTAATTATTAACAAAGTTGGACGAAATTGCTAATAGATCCGGTGCGAAGCCTGCCTCCATACGATATCCATACTTTATATGATGACCTGGGTTCTCTGTATGGCCCATTCTGTGCCGGAACCGGCCTTCCCAGCCTTCCGCTCACCTGTTTTACAAACAGAATCTCGCACCGTTACAGGTAGTTAAGGGGAAAATGAAATAA
>NZ_DDPA01000004.1:0-167848 GCF_002341965.1 Sphingobacterium sp. UBA2480
TCGGAAGGCTGGGAAGGCCGGATCCGGCACAGAATGGGGACGGGAACCGGGACTCGATACAGGCTCCGCAGGGGAAACATGGATGATCCTGAAAATTGGATCGTACCGCGGACATCCGCGGAACCCGGACTCGATACAGGCTCCGCAGCAGAAACATGGATGGACATTGTATTGCTCGATCTGCTTAAGCTCGGGATCACTTTGGTAGCCCGCTCGGCTCAACGCCCAATCGAAGACGATGCGCATAGGCGCAGCCTATAAACTGGTGGATATTGATAAGACCGGAAAATTGTGCCGTCGGAAAGAAACAGCAACGCAGGATATAACAGGGGACGGACGGATATCGGTAGGGCCAGAACAATGGCAGAACACAGGCTGCCGGAATACCTTCTTCTGTAGCTATACTTTTCTACCTGTTTACTTAGGTTTAGTTTAGGGTTTAGTTAGGGTTTGTTTAGGTATAGTATAGGTTCTGGCTAACCAAAAGCTAACTTTATACTAGGTAAAATCTAGAGTAAACAAAAGCGAAATAAACACGACAGCTATACAATGAGCAATATATTGCAGCTCGTCATGCAACCTAGCGTCAAAGTTGAATTACCCTTACAGATCGGTCACTAACAGCAACTTGCAGGATTAGCGCAACTATAGGCTGTTAAAAAGCTCTTTTAACCTAAACCAACAGCTCGACTAACATCCTATCAAAACAAATCTTGGTAACATAAGAGCACGAGAAATTGAAAGAAACAGAAAAAGAAATGGAACTGAAAACAGCTAAAGCTGATTCGTAAAAAATAAGGAAATTACGATTTCTCTTCAGCTTTAAAAACCCAAAAACGCTGAAGCGTATAGTTGAAACCCAAAGAAACAAGCAACTCAACAACTAGTTTCGAAAACAAAAAGTTTACATGATATACATCGACCAGAAAATGAATTCCTGTAGACTTCAATGTAATACTACCACAGACGACGATCACAAATTTCCATAACTGACTACCCACGGACTTTTGCGTACTACCGAAGGACCAGTATCGATTGATCAAAAAATTAACAACAGCACCAAGGCTACCACTAATTGCATTGGAAAAAGGAGCACTGATATGAAGTAGCTTATAGCAAGCAGAGTATACTCCAAAATCAAACAATCCGCCTAAAAAGGCGGAGAGTTGAGCTTTTAAAAAAGTAATAACTTTTGAAGACATCGCTAAATAGCCTCCTCCTGTTGTTTTTTCAGTTTATCCGCTTTATCTTTTTCATCGCCTAATTTAAGAAGTAGGCGTGTATCATTTGTATTAATTATAAAAAGTGCGATACAAATTAACAGTACACACCAATTAATAGACCCAGGCATTAAAACTTCAAATAACATAACCAATGAAATAATCACCCGAATTTCAGTAGGCCCCAAAATTCCGGCGTCTATCGTATACTTATCGGTAATTCTATACCTGAGCTGAGAAATAATCATTGCCCAGCCATACAATGCGACCAATGTAAATCCCAGATACTTAAAATCACCCACGGTATACAGCACATACCCCAATCCTATAAAAACCGTACTAATCCAATCCATTACAATATCCAACGCGAAACCGTACCAGCGACGGGATTTATTACGGTAGAATGCGATACGACCATCTAATGAATCACCAAACCACTGCACAAAGAAACCAGGGATCCCTAGAAGCAAATAGCGAATATCAACATATTCAGCCAAGATAAAACTCCCCAATATCATTAAGGAGCCTAAAAATCCAATTGCCGTAAGTCCATCCGAGGTAATCCAATTTGGAATTCGAGGTACGAGGTACGAAATAAGTTTTTGTTCGGGTTCACTTAAGATATTTGTTCTCTTTCTATCCTGAAAAAGTTTTTTATTTATTTTTAACTCACTCATTATCTGCGATTATAGCCATTTATTTTCTTTATACCAAGCCAATGCCTCCATTAAGCCTTTCTTCAAATCATATTTAGGTTGGTATTGTAGCTGACGTTGAGCCGCCGAGATATCACAGCCCCAGTTTTCAGCTGTAAGTTCATTCAGTCGCTCCGGATATAGCACAGGTATTGCTTTAGATTTTTTATACAATCGTTCAAAAATAACCGCGATAGTCTTCACGACACCAAAAGGAATATGCATACGAATCATTTTCTTTTGGCTAAACTCTTTGAAAAATCTAGCCAACTCATAACGGCCATACACCTGCCCATCACTGAGGTTATACACCTGCTTTCCTCCTTGATCAAAACGACAGGCATGAATGATCGCCTGCACCAGGTCAGCAACATAAATAAAGCTAAGCTTTTGAGGAGAGCGGCCAACATAGGCATCCAGGCCGCCATTCATTGTTTTAAAAACAATAAAAATATCTTTTTCACGAGGGCCGTATACTGCAGTGGGGCGCAAAATCGTTAGTGGCTGATCTCTAAAATCATCCAAGGCGAGCTCCGCTTTCCGTTTACTACGACCATAGGCCGTAACAGGGCGATAGGGATTGCTCTCATCGATAAGGTTAGCATCGTAGCTAACAGGACCGATTGCCGCAAGACTACTAACGAAAACAAATCTTTTGATGGGAGTTTTTAAATAAAAACAAGCAGATGCCAAGTTTTTTGTATAACCAACGTTGACCTTTTCGAGATCTTCTTCGTGCTTGGCACGAGTCATTGCCGCAGCATGAACAACATAGGTATAGTTTTCCGCTTCCAGTAATTCGCTGATAGACTCTTCATCAGAGAAATCTGGATAAACAAATTTATCTACAACGGAGCGAATTTCTGAAACATCACTTGACTTCCTCACCGCGGCATGAACTTCCATCCCCGCCTCTTTCGCTGCTCTTGTCAAATGATAGCCTACAAAACCACTCGCTCCGGTGATTAATACTTTTTCTATCATAATGATTTTTGATACAAACGATAACGTTTGTACAATTCTCCATTCATTTGTTCTATAGCGTGGTTCATCATGTAATTATGCTCCAACATCCACGAACATTCGGCCCCTTTGATATTAGAATCTTTTGATTCTTTTATAATTCGGCCATACAGACATGCTTCAATACCAAGTTTACGGTAGTCTTCCAATACCCCTAACATGAGTACACGAAGCAAGTTGATTTTTTTCTTTCCAAATAACAATTTAAAAATACCCGTAGGAAGTAGACGTCCTCGCTTCACTTTGATAAGGATTTGATTGATATCAGGTATCCCTAGACCAAAGCCAACAAGCTCACCATCTTTCTCCGCAACGATAGCAAAACGTGGATCGAGAATCATTTTTAGATCTTTGGCCGTATAATTAAATTCGTCCTCTGTCATCGGAACAAAACCCGAATTTTTATCCCATGCTCTATTATAAATGTCACGAACTTTTGCTGCTTCGTTTTTAAAATCCTTCA
Source organism: Sphingobacterium sp. UBA2480 (assembly GCF_002341965.1). Classification (NCBI taxonomy): domain Bacteria; kingdom Pseudomonadati; phylum Bacteroidota; class Sphingobacteriia; order Sphingobacteriales; family Sphingobacteriaceae; genus Sphingobacterium; species Sphingobacterium sp. UBA2480. The sequence continues at coordinate 3,402 of NZ_DDPA01000004.1, forward strand.
CATTAAATTGACGCAATGTAATGCCAGATCTTTTCAAACGCTCTTCCAACCTATCTAAAAGCAATACAGAACGTTTATCCGCAGACTTTTCCATGACCAAATAAGCTCTCAAATCCACTTTATGTCCATAACCTGAATTGGTAATCAAGTCAATGTAATAAGGTGAATTGTAGGGCATCATGGCTACTGGGGGCTTATCAAAACCGTCAACCAACAAACCAACGGTATCATTGGTTGATAAATTGATCGGCCCAACGATCGTATCCCCTCCTTTAGCTTTAACCCATTTTTCTGCAGTCTCAAATAACGCGTTTGCGACTTCTTGATCATCTATACAATCGAAAAAACCCCACTGCCCTTCATTCACATGATTGAAAGCATTATGGTTATTGTTCCAGATGGCACATATACGACCGACAATCTTATCGTTACGATAAGCTAGAAAAGGTTGTGCTTGGGAATGTTTATAAAAGGGATGCTTGTCAGGGGAAAGCAAATCGTTTTGTTCAAGAAATAAGGCAGGTACATAATTAGGATTTCCCTCATAGAGACTATGAGGGAAATCTATAAACAGCCGTCTTTGTTTCTTTGTTTCAACGGGTATAATCTGAATCATACGATTAGATTTTATATTAATGTTTCAACTTCAGCTTGTTTGAATACTTTAACCATCTTCTCAATAGCCTCGTCGATTTGGTCATAAGTATGTGTCGCCATCAATGAAAAACGAATCAAAGACTCTTCCGCAGGAACTGCTGGAGAAACAACTGGATTAACAAATACCCCATCATCTTGGAGCATTTTAGTTACCCAGAACGTTTTTTCATTGCTACGAATAAAGATTGGCAAAATAGGACTTTCCGTAGCACCTAGATCAAACCCATGATCCAGTAATTGTGCTTTGGCATAATCTGTGTTTTTCCATAATTTTTCAATATGCTCAGGCTCATTTTGAATAATTTCCAAAGCTTTCAATGTTGAAGCAACCGAAGCTGGAGTCATTGAAGCACTGAACATCACAGAGCGGGCATTATGTTTTAAGAAATCGATCACATCTGCATCACCTGCGACAAATCCACCTAAAGATGCTAACGATTTACTAAATGTACCCATAATCAAGTCTACATCATCATTAAGCCCAAAATGAGAAGCTGTACCAGCTCCTTTGTGCCCAATAACACCTAAACTGTGTGCATCGTCGACCATTACTGCAGCATCAAACTCATTGGCAATCGACGTAAGTTCAGGCAAATTAACAATATCCCCCTCCATACTAAAGATACCATCCGTACAAATTAACTTCGCACTATCCTCAGGTAGGCGTGATAACTTAGCACGTAAGTCCTCCATATTATTGTGTCCGTATTTGATTACTTTGGAAAAAGACAAACGGCTACCATCAATAATTGATGCGTGGTCACGCTCATCCAACAAAATATAATCATTACGTCCCATTAGACATGACAAAGGCCCTAGATTTGATTGGAATCCTGTACTAAACAGAATAGCGGCTTCTTTACCTACATAAGCAGATAATTTTTCTTCCAGTTCCACGTGAATATCCAACGTACCGTTTAAGAAACGAGATCCAGCACATCCAGTACCATACTTTTCCAAAGCATCTTGCGCTGCTTTTATAATACGTGTATCAGTCGTTAACCCTAAATAAGAGTTAGAACCAAACATCAACACACGTCTACCATCGATTTTTACTTCGGTATCTTGTTTTGATTGAATAGGTCTAAAATAGGCATATAAGCCCTTAGCTTTCAACTCCTCAACAATCTTAAATTGCGATATTTTCTCGCCTAACTTTCCTTTACTCATGCGATAAAAAGGTATTTCTAAAACTATTTCTAACTTTTAGATGTTATTGTAACAAACAAAATTATCGAATTGGACTTTTATATAAAAAACTCGGTCTCCGACTAAAAATCTGCTATATCCACAATGTAAGTTGAAATGCTACGTTGTATATATTCACAATAATTCCAAAAAACGTTGCAAACATACGAAAACATAATCTGACTTTCACTTAAATTTAGTCATATTTTTAACACATCGCCCAAAACAGTTAATTTTATTTTAATACTCCGCTAACATCCGCCCCACACAATTCTACTTTAAAATAAGACAATTTTAATAATTATATTTGCGAACTTTAAATTATCCTATAATTAGTTACATTTAGGTTCATTGCAATAGCAATGGTATAGACTTACTAATATACAACAATATATGGCTTTATCTTCAGATATCAATATAAAAAATAAAAAAGCTTCTTTTGAATACCACTTACTGGACAAGTACATTGCAGGAATTCGATTATTGGGTACAGAAATAAAATCCATACGCGAAGGAAAGGCAAATATTAACGATAGTTTCTGTAGTTTTTTTGAGGACGGATTATACATCCGTAACATGCACATTGCCGAATATTCCATGGGATCTTTCTATAACCATGAAGCAAAACGCGACCGTCAACTGCTATTGACAAAAAGAGAATTAAAAAAACTGAAAGAGAAAGGGGAAGAACGTGGTTTTACCATTGTACCCCTACGCATCTTTATCAGTGCCCGGGGGTTTGCCAAAGTTGAAATTGCCTTGGCACAGGGTAAAAAAGATTTTGACAAACGAGAAAACATCAAAGAAAGAGATGTTAAACGTGAGCTTGATCGCGTGATGAAATTTTAGGTTAACGCGCCAGGACAAATGCGCCTGGCGTCATGCCTACCCTGCTTTTAAAAAGCCGAACAAAGTAGTTGACATCGTTAAATCCTGCCCCATAGCACGACTCCTTTACATTACGGGTGAGTAAAAGCATCTTTTTTGCCTTCTCGATACGCTGTTGGATCACATACTCCATTGGACTAAGTCCAAGTTCACGGTTAAACATCCGCGTAAGGCTCGCTTTGCTCATGTGAGCAGTCCGCTCCAATAGACCAATTGAAATTTTCTCGGTAATATGTTTCTGAATAAATTCCTGCACGTGTAACAGTACTTTGTTGGGCGACTTCCCAATTTTTAATGCCATCATCGACTGTGACTGAAGTAGCCGAATCGTAAGCTCTTTAAAGGTCAGATCTGCAAGCACATCTTTCAACGGATTTTCACTAATAATGATCTGAAACAACTTGTTCACCAGATCGGCAAGCTCAGTCGAATTGTACAGGTGAAAAAACTCCGGATCAAGCCGCCATTGATTGACATGTTCTTTTGGATAAAACTCATTTAGATAATCTAAGACTGCTGCTATCTTCTCTCTATGAATTGTTAAAGCGGTACACTGCGTGGGCTGGTCGAGGGTCGCTTCTGGAAAATCAATATGCATAGCCACCGATGCAGGTAACACCATCATCTGACCGGGCAGATAGTCAAAAGCCTTTACATTCTCCAAATGCATGATTTTTTTACCCTGGATCATATTAATCATAACCAAATCATCAAAACATAAAGGTACATGCTGCGATATCCGATATGTTTCGTAGATATTAAGCTCCAAGCTATCTAACGTAAATGCGCGTCGGTTCTCCACTAATGTGCTGAGCTCCCCCTTCCGCGAAAATGGCAATGTATGAATCAGCGTCCTATTTTCCATAGTGCAACAATTAAATATAATTGGCAGTCAATCAAATATAATAAATAAAATAAACTATGAGCGAAAGTTATGTGCCACAATTGTGCTATGTTTTGGATCAATTCTGCTACACCATTGAATAATTGCTGGCTAACTTTGATAAGAAGGGATTAAAAATAATTAATAAATAAACCATATGAGCGCAATCAAAAGACCATCGTTCAAAGAACGATATGACAACTACATTGGTGGTAAATTTGTCGCACCAATTCAAGGAAAATACTTCGATAATATTTCGCCGGTAGATGGAAAAGTGTTTACTCAAGTTGCCCATTCAACAAAAGAAGATCTGGATCTCGCTGTCGACACCGCCGCTAAAGCTTTTGAAACTTGGGGACAAACCTCGGCTACAGAACGAAGTATTATCCTCAATAAAATTGCTGACCGCATTGAAGCTAATTTAGAATATATCGCCGCCGTTGAAACGATAGACAACGGAAAAGCGGTACGTGAAACATTAAATGCCGATATCCCATTGGCAATCGACCATTTCAGGTATTTTGCTGGTGTAATCCGCGCTGAAGAGGGGTCCATAAGCGAATTGGACAGCAATACAGTGTCACTGATTGTACACGAACCAATCGGGGTTGTTGCACAGATTATTCCATGGAATTTCCCGATTCTAATGGCCGTATGGAAACTAGCTCCGGCCCTTGCTGCAGGGAATACTGTTGTGTTAAAACCTGCTGAAAGTACACCAGCATCTATTCTTATTCTTATGGAAATCATCGGTGATTTGATTCCCGCCGGAGTGGTCAATATCGTCAACGGTTTCGGCGCAGAGCTTGGTCGTTCCTTGGTCACCAATCCTAAGGTTTCCAAAGCAGCATTCACAGGCTCCACAGCAACAGGACGTTTGGTCATGCAATATGCGACTGAAAATATCATCCCGGTAACCCTAGAATTGGGAGGGAAATCGCCCAATATTTTCTTTAGTTCGGTTATGGATGCAGATGATGCATTTTTGGACAAAGCAGTGGAAGGAGCCGTATTATTCGCACTCAATCAGGGCGAAATTTGTACCTGTCCTTCTCGTTTACTGATCCAGGAGGACATTTATGAAAAATTTATCGCTAAAGTAGTCGATCGGGTTAATCAGATCAAAGTGGGCGATCCATTAGACCCAACAACAATGATGGGTGCTCAGGCATCGAAGATCCAAAAGGACAAAATTATGTCCTATATTAAACTTGGCAAAGAAGAAGGAGCCGAAGTATTGACTGGTGGAGATGAAAACAATGTTGGTGCTGGTTTTGAAGAAGGCTACTACATCAAACCCACCCTATTCAAAGGTGATAATAGCATGCGCATTTTCCAGGAAGAAATCTTCGGCCCCGTGCTTGCAGTGACCACGTTCAAAGACGAACAAGAAGCAATTGCCATCGCCAACGATACCATGTATGGTCTCGGAGCAGGTGTATGGACCCGAGATGCACATCAGCTTTATCAGGTTCCACGTGCCATACAAGCTGGACGTGTATGGGTAAATCAGTACCACTCCTACCCAGCTGGCGCTCCATTTGGCGGATACAAACAATCAGGAATTGGACGGGAAAACCATAAAATGATGCTTGCCCATTACAGACAAGCCAAGAATATGTTGATTTCCTACAGCAAAGAAAAACTTGGTTTCTTTTAACTGAAGCGTACCGGGTATTCTTTTCGAACAGCTAGATACCCGAGTTTAGGGGGAGCAAATGCTGCCCCTTCAGCTGAATTTCCTATTCGTCAACGCTAAAACACATAAACGAATTTCACCATGATCAATAGACTAGACATCACTGAAAAAGCCAGGGAGCTCATTCATGAACTTGAAGCGAAGCATGGTAAATTAATGTTTTATCAGGCCGGAGGTTGCTGCGAGGGTACACAGCCACAGTGTTTTGAGGAAGGAGGTTATTTTCCTAGGACAAATGACGCCATGATCGGATTAGCCGAAGGATATGAGTTTTGGGTGGATCGGGATCTCTTTGAATATTGGAAACATGCGCATTTCACACTCGATGTGCTGGATGGATTTGGTCCGGGGGGATTCTCATTGGAAACCCCACTGGGTAAAACTTTCAAAGTTCATTATCGTTTATTTACAGCCGAAGAACTTAACGACCTCAGCCCAATCAAGAGAAACGAATGACAAAAAGGGTCGCATTGCAATCTGCGACCCTTTTCCATGTTATAATTTTAAAAAATCTCTCTCGAGTTTCCGCATTCGGAAGCTAAAATTTTATTCAATATCCAAGCCTTCAAGGACTGGAATTGGCTGTCTGTTTTCATCAAGGGCAACAAATGTAAAAACACCCTCAATGGCCAATTCTCTTCCTTCCTTGTACATATGTTCCAGAAATATGTCGACCTTCACCTTCAAGCTGGTCCGGCCTACATTTTGAACCCGCGCGACCGCTTCAATAATACTTCCGGAAGGAATTGCCTTATTGAAGTCAATACGGTCTGTCGATACAGTCACCAACGTTTTGCGGCAAAATCGTGTCGCAGCCATAAACGATACTTCGTCCATAATGGACATCGCCTTGCCGCCGAACAAAGTATCGTGATGATTTGTCAAAAACGGGAACACGGTCGTGCAAACATGTGTTTCTGATAAATCAATACGTTCTTGTAAAGTCATTTATTGTTTTATTTAGTGGATTTAAGAGGAGACAAATGTAAACCAATCTAGCTCCAGTTCCGTCATTTTTATTCCATATTTTCGTCAATATCCACGCCTATACCTTTCAATAAAAGCGACGCATTGAATATCTTACATTCCCCTATCTTCAGCTTATAATCAAACAGCATCTGCCCCGCATCAACACGAATGTCAAAATGATAATTTTTGATATCTCCCGGGAATTCCTCTTGTAAACTGGACAGTTGTAAGTCGTGTGTAGCCACCATACCCTTACCGTCCAATCGAACCAGTTTCTTTATGATTGCACGGGAGCCAAGATATTTGTCGACCGAATTTGTTCCACGAAGCATCTCATCGATTAGAAAAAAGCTATCGCTATGTACTGAAACTGTATCCAATATAAATTTCATCCGATTCAGTTCTGCTTTAAATGTCGACGTACTTTCATTCAGGTTATCCTTGATGCGCATATAGGATATTAGTTTGTAAATCGGGAGCTGAAAAGAAGTCGCTGCAACCGCAGCTCCGGCATAAGCCAAAATTGCATTAATACCTACTGTCCGCAGAAATGTACTCTTTCCAGCCATGTTTGAACCTGTTACCAAAGCAACACGATGATCTATACTACTGTAATCATTGGCGACGACCTGACTGCTTGGGATCAGTGGATGATATAACCCTTGCGCGTCAATCTTATTTTCCAGCGGATTATCCAAAATTACTGGATAACTATAAGACGAATGGTTTCTCTTCCAAATAGCAAGACTAGTGACAGCCTCCACCTTAGCCAAGGTATCGAATGAATTCAGAATCTCGTTTTCGTATTTATTCTTCCAATCAACAATAGCCAATACTTGTCTAAAGTCCCAAAGGAGAAATAGGTTTAGAAATAGCCCAACAAAGACATTATTCCGTGCGTCCAAGTTGTTAATAAGACCAGCTAATTTTTTAAAGGCAAAGGAAATGGATGCTGTTCCCCGGTTTTGTTTTAGCTCTCCGGCGATCTCCTGCATAGCAATAGACTTCCATGCGTGGTCTTCGATCGATTGAATCGCATCTGCATATGATCCCAGCACGCCACCAATTTTGTCTATTCGCGACGAGAACATACTCACACTTCCTGCTTTGGCCAATGCCCAAAGAATATGAAATAGTCCTATCAAGGTTGCCACTCCAGCCAATTTTGGCACGAAAAAGCTGCCCGCTAAAACGACCAAAAATAAAACAGGGCCTGCTTTGATATAAAATCGCATAAAAGCATTTCCGAATTGAAAATTTCGGTCTTGAAAGTAATTTGTCAAAAATGCCTTGATATCCAATTTATGGTTCAGATTGGCCAAGAGCTTTGCCTGAAAATCCCATATCCATTCGGATTCATTTTCGAGTTCCTGGGATGCTTCTTGATTGCGTTGAATTTGATTGCTTTGGAGAGGCGCATCAAGCCAAGAAGCCAAAAGATCAATCCCCTGTTTGGTCGTTGCCCGATTTATCTGCGCGAATAAGGAGTATGTGCCAAAGATATCCATATCGGAGCTATAAGGATGAGCTCCGTTTTCGAAATGCTCACCATGGTCATACATGTTTAGTTTCCCTTCTGCTAGGGCCTGTTCATTTGCCAAAACTTTCAAATAAGCTTCAAAATAGTTCTTCTGAAGCTCTAACTGGCTCTGCTTCCGCACCAGATAGGCAAATAGGAACAATAGTCCAAAAAAGCAGAAAAAAACCAGCGGAAGGCTTTCCAGTTGAAAGGTATAAAATAACAACGCTCCGCCACCGAGTATCACAAATAGCCGCGACAAGCTGAGCGTGTTGACTTGTTTATTTAATTTGACCACAGTTGAAGCGGTTTCGCGATGCTTCTGGTCATATTGTATTGCAGTTGGCGTCATAAGGTGAATATTTATTCTTTCACGTTCATTTCAATTTAATCATGGCTATTTTGCATCTGCTCATGAAACAAGGGCTCGATTGTCACTCGCAGACCTTGGGGGAGGCCATCGGAACTGGTTGAATGGATCTCCTACCAAGCTTGATCACCCACCAAAGGCACAAAACGAAACGTATCCAATTCGATACGGTCAAAATCATTTTCACCTACCCGAATGATCGTCACCATCTTTTGCGATTTTTCGTCTCCTACAGGGATCACAAAAATTCCGCCCATTTTCAACTGCTTCAACATAACCTCTGGCACGAAAGGCGCACCTGCAGTGACAATAATCTTGTCATAAGGGGCGTGCTCTTCGATTCCCTTGGAGCCATCACCTAAAAAGAAATTTGGTTTATAGCCCATGTAGGGCAACACTTGAATGGTTCGTTGATATAGGTTTTCCTGACGTTCGATAGTATACACTTCTGCGCCAAGTTCCAACAAGATACAGGTTTGGTATCCCGATCCCGTACCAATTTCCAGTACTTTATCTCCTTTTTTCACGTGGAGCAGTTCAGATTGATAGGCGACGGTATACGGCTGCGAAATTGTTTGTCCGTCACCTATTGGAAAAGCAATATCCCTATAGGCCTGATTCCAGAATGTTTCATCAAAAAAAAAGTGACGTGGTACCTTGCCAATGGCATCTAATACTTTCTGGTCCGCAATGCCCCGGCTTTTTAGATGTTCAACCAATTTCTTACGAGCACCTTTCTCCCGATAATTATCAATAAACTTGTACGCCATGATGTTTCAAATTTACCTTTTAAAAGGCACATTAAACAGAATTAATCACAAATAATTCAATACCAACACTGTACGTATTTTCAAGTTAATTTGCTTTATTTCCCGAATCATTTTTCCCTTAGGCTCAACCTCCGTTGACCTCTTGAATTTGGCCGCGAAGAAAACGATAAGCGCACGTGATTTAAGTTTACCAAGAACGCTCGTTTTTACAAGTTAATGCGGGCAATAGCTGTTACTAATAGGGGTCTACATCGACCTGAACGCGCACACCAGCATTGGTTTTATCGATTTCAAAATCGAGGAGCACCGAACGGATCAATTCCTTGACCTTTGCAATACTAATATTTGTTCGCTCAATCTTCAAGGTAATGGTCTGGATAAAATTATTCCGCACACGAGAAACTAAAGGCGGCTCCGGTCCCAATACCCTTGCACCCAACTGTTGCCGCAGCGCCGAGGCAAAACGATTGGCCGAATCATAGCATTTCTGAAAATCCGTATGTTTAATATCAATCCGAATGAGACGGTAGAAAGGAGGATAAAGATAGTTTTTACGTTCTGTAATTTCAGTCATAAACATCCCTTCATAATCGTTATTGACCACCTGTTCCAAAACCCGATGATTCGTGGTGTAGCTCTGGATGATAACTTTTCCGCCGGCTTCACGTCGACCTGCGCGTCCTGCTACCTGGGAAAATAACGAAAATGATCGTTCATACGAACGGAAATCCGGAAAGTTAATGATCGTATCTGCATTGACAACACCAATAAGGCTTACTCTTCCGAAATCGAGCCCCTTAGCGACCATTTGTGTCCCTATAAGAACATCAAATTCATGCTCATCAAAAGCCGTGATAATTTTGTCGAAACCATATTTGCCTTTTGTGGAATCCAGATCCAAGCGACCGATGCGGATTTCGGGCATCAGGATTTCAAGTTCTTCCTCTACCCGTTCTGTACCGAAGCCTTTACTTTCGATATGGGGCATTCCACAGGCTGGACAAACACGAAGTGGAGGCTCCACATGACCACAGTAATGGCAATGCATCATATTAGAGCTCTTGTGATAGGTTAAGCTGACATCACAATTGACACATTTTGCAACAAATCCACAGGTATTACACTGGATCATTGTCGTGTGCCCACGTCTATTTTGAAATAATATAACCTGCTCTTTATTTTTTACAGCTTCTTCAATTGCCTTTAACAAGATACCCGAAAAATAGGAAAACATATTTTCCTTTCTTCCTTCTTCGGGAATATTCACCAACTCAATACTTGGCAATTGGGCATTGCCATAACGCTCAAGCAGCTGCACAAAGCCATACTTCTTAGCTTTGGCATTGTAATAACTTTCCAAAGAAGGCGTCGCGGATCCCAATAGTACTTTGGTCTGATGTAGAAATCCGAGGTAAATGGCCGTATCGCGGGCATGGTAACGTGGGGCTGGATCAAACTGCTTATAGGAGCTTTCGTGCTCTTCATCAACGATGATGATCCCTAAATCCTGAAATGGCAGAAAGACGGAAGAACGAGCCCCAATCACAACCTGAAATTCATTCTTCATGACTTTATGCCACACCTCGGCACGCTCATTATCATTAAACTTAGAGTGGTACACCCCCAGTTTATCGCCGAAATGCAACTTTAAGCGCGCTGTAATCTGCGCTGTCAGCGCAATCTCAGGCAGTAGATAGAGGGCTGATTTTCCCGCTGCGATTGCTTGTTCGATAAGTCGTATATAAATCTGTGTTTTTCCCGAAGCAGTAACACCATGTAACAGGGTAACTTCCTTCTCTTCAAACGACTCTTGTATTTCGGCATAAGCCCTTTGCTGATTTTCATTAAATTGAAAATTGGCATCCAGTTCGATATCTTCCCCCTGAAACCGGGATACAACCTTTTCCTTTATTTCAAAAACACCTTTGTCAATCAAAGCCGTAATTGCACCGTTACCACAGCCTGAGGCCTCCGTCAACATGGGTCGCGTAATTTCCTCCGTTTTTTTGACCAGCTGCATAAATGCCAATACCGCATCTTGTTGTTTTGGTGCACGATTTAAGCTGTCCAACAATTCTCTTTTTGCATCTTCATTTCGAAAGTCGGGCGCAAAACGCAAAAATGCTTTGGTCTTGGGTTTATATCGTTCTGTAATCTCTTCAGAAATCAAAACAATTCCTTTGTCAAATAATTGTTTTAATATAGGGAAGACTGTTTTTTGTCCCAGCAATTTCACAATATCATTGACTTTTAGTTCTCCCGCCACCTCCAAAGCTTCGATGATGAGATACTCCTTATCTGATAGTGTGGAACGGTCAAATTCTTCCCCAATCGATGAAACGACTTTGGTCTCACTGGCCAGCTTCAATGCCGAGGGCAGCGCAGCCTGCATGACTTCGCCCAAACTACACATGTAATAATCGGCTAGCCAGTCCCACAGTTTAAACTGAGCTAAATTGACAATGGGTTTTTCATCAATGATGTCCAAAATATACTTTGCTTCATAGTGCTTTGGTGCTTCCTGGCTAATGGACTTGACAACCGCAGAATAGATCTTATTCCGTCCAAATTGCACGATGACACGTACACCGACCTGCACACGATCGTTCCAGTCAACCGGAATACGATACGTATATGTTCTTGCTAATGCTAGTGGTAGGACCACATCAACAAACAGCGTATCTCTTTCACTAAAAATCGTAGATTGTGGATTGGACATAAATTCAAATTATGGTATAAAAGTACAAAAAAACCTTCAGGAATAGCGGTCAAACGACTCCGGCAATACATAAAACCGTCTACAATCATACGGCGCCAAAGCGACATCGGAGTGTGAAAGCCAAGCGATCACTGGTCAATCCATTGTAACCTAAAAAAGCCTTCCTGAATTTATTCAAGAAGGCTCTGTTATGATTAAATACGAATATGATTTCGTATCGACATAGGCAATTAAATAGGATTACGATTTATTTTTTAGCGCTGCTATAAATAGCGCAACCCAGCCAACGATCAAAGACAATCCTCCCAAAGGCGTGATAGGTCCTAAAATAGACGGATTGCCAAAGCCGGTTATTTCTCGCACACTTAAGACATACAACGACCCTGAGAAAAAAAGTATACCAATGAGGAAAGCAATAAATGATACTTTAATCGAGTACGTCTTTGCTCGCGAAAAAGTAGATAAAAATAACAGGGCGAAGGTATGATAGAAATGATACTGGTTTGCAGTTTTCCAAGTTTCAATATGATATGTACTTACCTTTCCTTCTAGACCATGAGCGCCAAAGGCACCTAATATTACAGCTAATGCTCCCAACAACGAAGCGGCTAAAATGATTTTCTTATTCATTATGTTAAAGTGAATGCTGAAAATGAGTTTCTAGCGATAAATGTATTAAAAACAGAGCAAAATAAGGAATTTTTTGTTAAATTTCTATTACAAAGGCGCATTATAGCAACGATTTTCTATCTCTTCCCATATATTTTTATTAGGTTTGTTTTACGTATGAATCATCATGAGCATCGTGCAGCTCGCCAAGATCTTGAACGAGGTTCAAGATTTGTATATCCTTGATAAACATCTGCCGCATGATAACTTCATCACCATTTAAAAAACAAGTTTAGTGTACTTATCTGCTGAAAAGAAAATGAGTACCTCATAAATAGTTGTTCTGCTAAAAACTGCATTTTTAATCGTATCGACCAGCGGGTTAGTGACGATTTATTCGAGTTCTTATCAGGCATTGAAAAAAATAAAAAGGATGAAAAAAACAATCATCATCACTGTTATATTATTCATCGCGGTCATCGCGGCCACGATCTATCTTTTTGGAGACTTCAATAAAAACAATAAACAAGATTCTAAAGCTTTACAATATCTTCCTGAAAATACATTAGCCATTGCCTCCTTTGCCAATGATCAGACTGTAGATACGATCTTTAACGACTATGAGCTCTTTAAAGCCATTATTGGCCAACGCAATTTCAGTAATTTGGAACGTCTTAAAGACGAATTATTACGTAGCGAACAGCTAGCACCTCTTGTAGCGGGGCAGCAAGTATTACTGTCTTTTCATCAGGAAAAAGATCAGATTACTCCGCTATATAGCGTTCAGGTTGGTCAAAGCATTGATAATAACGCGCTGGCAACATTGCTTGGAAACGTCGGTAAAAACTACAAGATACAACCCTTTGACACCTTAGGCCAACGATTTTATGGGCTTAATCAAGGTACTAAGGATAGTACACTTTATTGTGCCTATTCCCACGAAATCATTTTCGCCAGCTACTCTAAGCAGGTGCTTTCCCAGATCTTTGATAAACAGGTTAAGAAAATAAGTACCAAACAAATCGAGTTCTTCGTAAACCATAATAATAAAAACACACCACTTAGTCTCTATTTTTTCAATGAGCAACTGTCGCAAATTGCTCGAATACTAATGAAATCCAAATTTGGTACCTATCTCAACCTGATCGATTCGCTGAAGGGCCAAACGTCCTGGAACATGAATTTCAAAAAGGATGCTTTTATCTTTAAGGGTGAAACAGATCTCACGGCGAGCAAAAATAGCTACTTACAGTTATTTGCCACGCAGACGGCTCAAGTGCAAGCTCTGGGGAACTATCTCCCTAAAAATGCAGCATCTTATATAGACTTTAGTATCTCTGATCCCCGTAGTTTCCGCAGCGGATTAAAAGCCTTGTTAGTACAACAAAAAGAAGACGCTCGATTGACGAAAAGTATAAAAAACTTTGAAGAGGACAGCAAAGTATCATTTGACAGTATTATTGCGCCAATTTTCAACGATGAATTTGCACTCGCGGAACTGGACAATCAGGATGCGATTGGTTTGATTAGCATTTCGGATTCCACACAATTTGCCGATAATCTTAAGAAATTCAGTACTGCTGTAGGGGATTCGATCTATCAATTTAAATATTCGAATCTTTTACATGCATTATTTGGAGAACCTTTCAAGAGCTTTACCCGACCCTATTTCACTATTGTAGACAATATCATGGTTGTTGCTGGCCGAACAGGTATCTTGCGAGATTATCGTGAATCTTTCCGGGAAAAGCAATTTCTTTCGGGTACTGCAATTTTCAAAAATCATGCAGCATTGCAGAATAGCCGCAGTAACGTAACGTTCTATTTAGAACCTAAGGCTGGTAAAAGCAATATTCTGGATAACTTAAAAGCTGATTTCACAAAGAACTTTAAAGATGAGGATGAATATGGTTTTCAAAATTTCTATTCATGGTCCTATCAGCTAAGTGGCAACCAAGGCACATTTTCGTCCAGTTTATATGCACTCTTTAAGAGTGATACGAGACTGGGGGGAAAACCAGAATGGACAGCTCAACTGGAGAACCGAATTATCAATAAACCTTGGATTTTAGATCAAGATGGGAAGACCAAATTTATCCTGATTCAAGAACAAGATCACACGGTACATGCATTTTCGCCGGATGGAAAAGAGCTTTGGCAGAACCTCTTCCAAGGTGAAATTTTGGGCGAGCCAGTTCAGTTACAGGATCTCAGTATTGTCGCTGTTACAAAAAACCGCTTATATCGTTTTATGCCAGATGGTAAAAACCGAACCGGTTTTTCAGTTGAATTACCATACTCGGCAACTTATGGGGCTACAATTGCCACCTTCAATAAAGAGCAACGTATTTACATTCCCGCAACAGACCGCATTCTTGCCTATACACTCGACGGCAAAAAAGTGGAGGGCTTTGAAAATAATAGCGTGGACGGGCGAATTTTATTCGATTTAAAAACAACCAGTTTAGGGCAGACCAATTATATTATTGCCGGTACAAGCACTGCTTCCGTCTATTTCTTTGATCAAAATGGTAAGGTCATCCATAAAAAAACATTGGATACCGATGGGGAAAGTGTTAAAAATCCAATTGGTTTAGTTGCAGCGTCGGATGAAAAGAACTCCTTCATCTACTTGGCAAACAATAAAGGTAGTGTCTTCAAAATTCCTTTCGAGGGCGAAACCAAAAAAATAAAACTGGGTGACTGGGGCAAAGATGCGTTCTTTAATTTTGAAGATATTAGCGGTGGTGCTGACAGAGACTTTGTTATTCTAGCCAACAACAAACTGAATGCCTACAGTGCAAGAGACTCTTCTTCCTACTTTGAATATAAATTCATCGAAGAGGCCAGTAACAGACCGTTGTTTTTTAAACGAATAGGTAAATCTGATATCATTGGCGTAGGAACCGACAATCGCATGATCTATGTCTTCGGATCTGATGGCCTGGTTCAGGAAGGATTCCCTGTAGAAGGTTTTTCAAAATTCTATTATGGACCGATTAACTATGGCGACAATGCCAATTATCTAATCTGCATGAAGCGGGATTTCAAGATCTATGTATATAAGTTTTAAAAACCTGAAAATCAATTTTTTAAAATCAACACCAAATGCTATAAGATGCTAAAAGATCTTTATAAAAAATTTGTCTAATCTAATTTTTTTATAGTAGGTTTGCAGACTTAATATGACTATGCTGAAATCGGAAGAATTAAAAGAGTTATTGGCTGAACCAAAACGTATTGTAATTACAACGCACTACAAACCAGATGGGGACGCTTTGGGTTCATCTTTAGGATTGTACTTTTGGTTGACCTCGAAAGGACACCAGGTAAATCTCATTGTACCATCAGACTTTCCTGCTTTTTTGGATTGGCTACCTGGCTTGGAAAATGTACAAATTTATACACAGGATATTGACCTGCACAATCAACAGATTGACGCAGCTGAATTAATTTTCTGCTTGGATTTCAATGGTCTTGCCCGTATTCACGAAATGGGTGAACCTATTCGTCAAGCGAAGGGAATCAAATGTATGATTGATCACCATTTGGATCCGGAAGGATTTGAAGACTACGCTTTTTGGGATTCATCCGCAGCGGCGACCGCACAATTGATCTATCGCTTCTTGGTCCATGAGATGCAAGATCCAGACCATATCAGTGCAGACATGGCGACATGCCTATATACCGGTATTATGACCGATACGGGCTCTTTCCGCTTCCGTTCGACTACTGCTGAAATTCACCGCATCATTGCATCACTCATTGATTGCGGCGCACAAAACTGGGCTATTCACGAAGAGATTTATAATAGTTCGTCTGAAAGCCGCCTGAAATTCTTAGGATTCTGTCTACTGAATCGTCTAGAGGTTATCCACGAATATAACACCGCCATTATCCATGTAACCAAAGCGGATCTCACGCAGTTTGAAGTTATCACCGGCGATACCGAAGGACTGGTCAATTATGCACTTTCAATTAAAGGAATTCGATTGGCTGCTTTAATTATTGACAGAAATGAACAAATTAAACTATCTTTGCGTTCGATTGGAGAAGTTCCTTGCAATGAGATCTGTAAATTATATTTCAATGGGGGTGGGCATCTTAACGCTTCAGGCGGTAATTCGAAAGAAAGCCTCGAAGCAGTGATTGCTAAATTCAAATCGGTTTTACCAAATTATAAAGAAATATTAACAAAATAAGATATCGTAACATACATTAGAAAATGAAGAAAGCAATTCTATTTTTCGCGGCTGCCGGTCTTTTGATGACGTCATGCCAAAAATTCAAAAAGGCTGAAGGTGGTCTTGAGTATAAAATCGTAGATGATAATGCAAAAGAAAAAGCAGTATCAGGCGATTTATTAGCACTTGACATGGTTGTGAAAACGGACAGAGATTCTACAATGCAAAGTACATATGACATGGGAGTCCCTCAAATCGTTCAATTATATCCAGATAGTATCATCGCAAAAAATCCAGGTGACCCTACTGGTTTATTCAAATACGTAGGTGAAGGCGATAGCTTGGTATTCAAAATCAACTTGGATTCTATGGCTGCTAAAACACACCAACCAAAACCAGAGTTTGCAGATAAATTCATTGTTTATTCGATCAAAGTCAAAAAACACTTCAAAAAAGGAAAATTGACAGACCAACAATTGGGCGAACAAGTTCAGAAATATTTTGAAGAAGAATTGAACAAACACAAAGCTGCTGAACCAGCTAAACTTGAAAAATATATCAAGGATAAAAACTTGAAAACAACAAAAACAGCTTCAGGTCTTCAATACGTAATCACGAAACCTGGAACAGGAACAAATGCAAAAGTAGGTGATTCTATTCATGTGAACTATGTAGGTTCATTAACTACAGGAAAAGTATTTGATACAAATCTTCCAGATGTAGCTAAAAAAGAGAAAGTTTTCAACCCTCAACGTCCTTATGAGGCATTAAAGTTCCAATTAGGTGTTGATGGTGTGATCCCAGGATGGACTGAAGCTTTCCAATTGTTTAACAAAGGTACAAAAGCAACTTTAGTCATTCCTTCATCTTTGGCTTATGGCGATCGCCCTTCAGGTGTTATCCCTCCATATGCTCCTTTAGTATTTGAAGTAGAAGTATTGGATATTAAACCTGGAAAAGTTCCTGCTCCTACAGCAACAACTCCAGGCATGGTAGCGCCTACTGGAACTACTGCTCCAGCGGCAACAGCTCCTGCAACGAAAGCTCCAGCAGCAAAAAAATAATTTGACTGTAAATTTCAGTTAACAAAAAAGCGGTTTCACCAAAATGAAACCGCTTTTTTGTTATTCCTGTTTTTATTGGTTATGCGTTAACCTTCTTATCTTCTTTTTTGATCTTCCGTATTTTTAGCCACAGTATTACTACGGCCAATATAAAACTGATGATCATAATGATGGTTAACGCGATCAGGGCCTTATCGGTATGGTAATTTTCAGCATGCTGAATAAACATTAACCTAAAAATTCGTAGATAATGGGTTGATGGGATTACATTTGCTATTGCCTGTACCCATCCTGGCATTAGACTCGACGGCCAGGTAAAGCCACTCAAGATAAATGCTGGCGTTGCAATTACCATAAGGACTTCTGTCGATTTCAATTGCGAAGGTAGGACAATGCTGACGAGTACACCGATAAAACATACGGCGAGCAGAAAGACGAAAGTACACAGGACAAAGCGCCCAAACTCGGCCTGTAAAGGCATACGGTAATACTGACCAAAACCCCAATATAAAACCAGAATACCAATAGACATCAAAACATAAGGTAATATCTTAACAAGAATAAGCCCAATTGGATTACCGATTTTACGTACAAGCTCTGGAAATGTATTACCTTCAAATTCGGAGGAAAAAGACAAAGCCAAGCCTAAGAGCAAGACCTGCTGCAGCACGGTAATAAGCACTCCCGGCAGCATAAAATACAGGTAATTTCCACTTCGGATATTTTGCTTAACAAAAGTTGTCTTAAAAGGTTCGTACTGCTGTGCAGCAATCATTGCGGGAACACCACGTTTCATTTGAGCCTGAATCTGTATGCCCGCTTTCAACGTCGAGGCACAAACATTAACAGCCATCATGGCTGTATTGGAGGTCAACGTATTGGCACCATCTACGAAAACAGTCATTTCGGGCAAACGTCCCTGTTGTACTCCAGATGCAAAACCCTTAGGAATATGCACAATCGTTGTTGCCTCATATTGCATGGCAATATCTTTTGAATCAAATAAGGACGGTAATACACGGGCAACGTCAATACTCTCATTATCGGAAAGCATATCAATAAATGAACTGCTTAAGGGGCTATTATCCTCATCAACCACAATGATCGGCATCTGCGTTACCTTACCTTGTTGATAGACGTGCCCCACCAAAACACCGTACAATACAGGTGCCCCCAGAAAAAGCATCAATAGCACTTTATTATTGAAGAAGAGCTTAAACTCTCGTTGGATCAATTCTAAAATTTTTTTCACAGTCAAGCTCTTTAATTCGCATGGAGAACCACAAGCGTTTTTGTTAACAAATCTTTGCTACCGGCAGCATCTTCAGGGATAACCTTCAATTCAAATACAGCCTGTTGCGGATCGAAATCAGGATAAGCTGAGGCGATGCTTGCATACGAATTTAAGGCTTTAATACTAATGACCTTCGCTTTAACCTTTTTGTGATTCAAATAAGGAATTTCTACCTCCACGACCTCTCCTTTTTGAAGTTTCCCCATTTTATTTTCGGGCAATGTGAATCTAAAATAGGTCGATCGATCGAGGAAACCATTTATAATGGGATAACCAGCCATCGCCAATTCACCGACTTTCAGATTAATCGTCTCCACACTCATGTCCTGTGGAGCAATGACATATTTCTCCTGCGCAGCAACATTGACTTCAGAGATCGCTCCAAGTGCACGTTCTTTTTGCCCCAAGGCCATAATCTGCTTTTCCTGTCTAGCCCCACCCCTTGCTTCAGCTAATTCAGCCTGTGCTGCAAGATATTGATTTTTGGCTCCCTGATATTTGGCGTAGGTCTCGTCGTACTTTTGTTGTGGAATAAGACTGTCCTGCAGAAGGGCATCCAACCGACCTATAGATTTTTTCGCAAATTCATATTGTTCCTTAAGTCCATCTACCTTCGCTTGCAATTGCACGAGTTGTCCTTTCGTAGCGCCCCGGACTGCCATGTTATATTGTGCATCAGCAGACTGTAGTGCCCCTTTTGCCTGTTCTTCTTTAGCATCCACTTCGGGAATACTCAAAATAGCCAAGGTATCACCCGCATGCACAAAGTCCCCTTCTTCAACCAGAAGCTTCGCAATTTTTCCCGGGACCTTTGTCACAACCGTCACTTGCTCACGCTCCACCTTACCTTCAATAGGCTTCTCCTTCACTTGATTTGTACAAGAAACAAAAATAAACAGCGATAATATCCCATATAAATTCTTCATGTTACTCATGTATAGTTTGTAATAATTTTCCTGATGTATGTAGTAATTCGACCGCAGCAGTACGTTGCTGCAATACATTGTTAAAATAACCCAAATTAACTTTGTACCAATCGTTTTCAGCAGCCAACAACTCCGTAACATCTATTAAGCCGGCTTGATACTGTTTAACAGCCATAGAAAGGTTATTTTCGGCAACTTTCAACTGCTGTTCTCCCACTTTCAACTTTTGGTTGCCAGTCGTATAGGTGACTGTATTCTTGCTCAATAATAGATTTAACTTTTCCTGCGTATCTTCCCGCTTGGTCGTATTGATATGTTGATCGAGTTTGACTTGCTTAATCTTATTGTGATGTTCCCCGCCGGTATAGAGATCCCATTTAACCCCTACGCCGACCATGACATTGGGACTTCCCTTGATGGAATTAAGTGGCAAATTGACTGTACCAAACAGGGGTTGGTCTTTCACCGTGAGTTTAGAATTGAAAACATTCAGATAGTTTGCAGATCCAAAGGCAAAGACAGCAGGAAGAGCTCCCCCCTTTTCTTTTTTATACAGATATTCATACGCTTTTGAAGAAGCATCTAGCGCTTTCAATTCGGATCTTTGTTCGACATCACGTGGTAGCTCTGACAAAAATATAGGTTTAAGTCCATAATGAATTCCACCAACCTCCTGAAAAGACACGCCAGTTTCTTGTTCGATCTTTTGGCACAACAAATCCCGATTGCCAGAAAGTTCTACCTTTTTCTCTTCCAATTCCAGTAATGCCAATTTCAATTTATCTCGATCATAAGGTATTGCAAGTCCATTTTGAATCGCTTTATTCACCTTTTCCTGCTCTTTTTTTAATCGCTTTTCAGAATCTACAATTAATTTATCCACCTCATCCAACAACATTAATTGATCAAATGATGCTATAATATCCTTAGAGAGTGTCTCTCGACTGGCCGATTCTAAATATTGTTGTGCCGCAGCTTTCTCCTGCAATGCTTTTATTCCATTCGGAATCTGTAATCCGGAAAAGATAATCTGCTTTACAGACACTCCCGCATAAGCAGCTTGCCCATGCATACTAAATCCTGTTGCTCCTTCAAACAGGCCTAGGTTCAACAAAGGAATATTAACTGTAGGAATATCAATACTCCCATTGCTATGTACATAACCGTATAGCCCGAGTGCGGAGACGTGCGGCAACCGATTTGCTTTAACACCATCAGCTTCCAGACGTGCTTTATCGACTTCGTAAGCCTTCAATTTCAATTCTTTATTTGTCTGAAAGGCTTTTTGAATAATGTCTTTTACCGATGGGTCAATCAATGATTGCGCATGTAGTTTGTTTATAAACATAACCGACGCCAAAGTCAACAAACCCAGGCATAACCTCTTATTCATCATATGATTCATTTATTCTTATAAAAATAGGACAACAACCGCCTCTTTTATCTGTTTAACAGTAAATCTTACGGTATGTTTGACTTCTGACTCTTTTTATTACGACCTATCTTTCCAAGGGGCAATAATAATCGTTACTACTGTCCTCATGGCATGAAGGGGCGGTCCTCCTCCTAATGGCGTTTTCCAAGATACGAAAAAGGAATTCATCTCAATCGAAGGAATCCTGTATTAATTTTCATTTTTGCTAATTAATAAGTTATCTTTGGAGATCGAATTGAAATTTTGGTAATTAAGTCTACCACTTTATTCGATAATAATAAAAACAAGTTTTTACCCTAACCCACTGCTTCCACGCAGAAAACTATGTTGCTTACAGATACACATACACACATTTATTACCATGCAGGAACCGAAAAACTGCAAGAACATCTACAACGTTGCTTTGATAATGGCATACAACGCCTTTTTTTGCCGAATGTGAATAGCGCTTCCATAAAACCTGTATTTGATACCGTAGCAGCTTATCCAGAACATTGTTTTCCCATGCTTGGATTACATCCCTGCGACGTAAAGAAAAACTATGTGGAAGAGTTAGAAACCATCCGAAAGAGCTTGGAAACAAACAAAGTCCATGCCATAGGTGAGATTGGGCTGGATCTTTATTGGGATAAAAGCACGCTTGAAATTCAAAAGGATGCCTTTCGAACTCAGGTTCAATGGGCTAAAGAATTAAATTTACCAATCGATATCCATTGTCGGGAAGCCTTTACTGAATTGTTCGAATTATTGGAAGAACTCCACGACGACAGACTGTTTGGCGTTCTGCACTGCTTTACGGGCAGCCTGGAGCAGGCCCATCAGGCGATCGATTTAGGGTTCGCCCTTGGTATTGGCGGGGTCGTTACCTTTAAAAAAGCGGGCTTAGATCAAGTCGTTAAAGAAATCGACTTGAAGCATATCGTTCTTGAGACCGATGCACCCTATCTGGCACCTGTCCCTTTCCGCGGTAAAGAAAATGAGAGCAGCTATTTGGTTTACGTCGCTCAAAAAGTAGCTGATCTGCATCAGATTTCCGTCGAGAAGGTCGCCGAAATCACAACAGAAAATTCAAAACGTATATTTGGTATATAATTTCAAAACTCAATGCATAATATCTTTATTATCTACACAGGTGGGACCATTGGAATGGTTAAAGATGAAACAGGAACATTCGTTCCTTTCGACTTTGAATTGATCAAACGTAATCTCCCTGATTTAAGTCGCTTAGACTATAAGCTGACCGTGCACTCTTTCGAACCTATTATCGATTCATCCAACATGAAGCCTGAAATATGGATTGAAATGGCACAAATTATTAAGGATAACTATGCGAATTACGACGGTTTTGTTATTCTACACGGTTCCGATACAATGGCTTTTACGGCCTCCGTACTGAGCTTTATGTTGGAAGGACTCCAAAAACCGGTCATTTTATCCGGCTCTCAGCTACCTATCGGTGAGATCCGAACGGACGCCAGGGAGAATATGATGACAGCGTTGGAAATCGCTTCGGCGAAGCAGGATGGCATCTCCATTATCCAAGAGGTATGTATTCTTTTCGACAATAAATTATTCCGCGGCAATCGCTCATTTAAATATAATTCGGCCAAATTTGAGGCCTTTAGATCGCCAAACTATCCTGTATTGGTCGAAGCTGGTATTCACCTCAAATACAATACAGATGCTTTATTAAATAATATTGATAAAGAATTTATCCTACATACCAAACTGGACAACAGGGTAGCTGTATTAAAATTATTTCCGGGAATCTCTGCGCAAACTATCAAAGCAGTCCTGGATTCCGATGTCCGCTCCATTGTTATGGAAACATTTGGATCGGGCAATACAACCACCGACACCTGGTTTCTGGATCTATTGAAGGAAGCCATTGAACAAGGTAAAAATATCCTCAACATTTCACAATGTAAAGTAGGGTCTGTTGAATTAGGTCGTTATGAGACTTCACAAGGACTTAAATCTATCGGCGTGCTCAATGGCTACGACCTTACATTTGAAGCGGCAGTAACTAAATTGATGTATCTTCAAGGTGAGTTAGAAGATCAAAAAGAAGTCGCCTATTGGATTGAAAAGGATATTCGTGGTGAATTGACAATCAATGACTAATGACCAACGGTACAAAAGTATAAAAAGGGAGCTGCGCGTCATGCAGCTCCCTTTTTATGATCAATTTCTATGAATTCCTCCCGCAGATTTATTTGCGAGAAAAGGTGATATTCCTATTCGTGCGTCAAACTAGCCAGCACTTCCGCAACAACAAAATTGCTTCCGCCAACAAAAATTAGGTTACCTTGCTGATACGCCTCTTTTGCTGCATCAAACGCGGCTTCCACGGATGGATAATCGAGTCCAACTAGACCAAATTCCAAAGCTTCTTTTCGCAACACATCCGCTGGCATTGCACGCGGCATATCCGGAGCGGAGAAATAATAGATTGCATCCTTCGGCAGATAAGGCAACATATGGGATAAATCCTTATCACGCATTGCCCCTATCACAAAGTGCAATTTATCATAAACCGTTGTCGCCAAATTTTTGAGCACTTCATGAATTCCGTCCTCGTTATGCCCTGTATCGCAGATGATAAATGGATCCTTAGACAATTGTTGCCACCGCCCTTGAATTCCTGTACTTGTTTGCACGTTTTTCAGCGCGCGATGAATATGTTGATCACTGATCTCAAAGCCCAGTTGACGTAACTCATCCACAGCTAATAACACGCCGGCAAGATTTTTCACCTGATAAGAGCCTTTAAGATCGAGCTGATATGTTGCTTGATGACCGTTAGGATCAATAGCCTGCACTGTTAAATAATCTTGGTCGACTGCCAGCATCTTGGTCTCATACTTGTCAGAAGCGAATTGTATCGGCGCATGCTCCATCGCTGCTTTATCCACAAACACAGCAGCCGTTTCTTCGGCATATTCCGAAATAACGACAGGTGTATCTCTTTTGATAATTCCCGCCTTCTCCGCAGCAATTTCTGCCAGTGTATTACCGAGAAGATTCATGTGATCAAAACCGATATTGGTAATTACGGACAGCAAAGGCTGAATAATATTGGTGCTATCCAAACGCCCGCCAAGGCCGACTTCAATGACAGCGATATCAACCTTTTTCTTCTCGAAATAATCAAAAGCCATGGCTACAGTAATTTCGAAAAAGGATGGACTGACTTCTTCTATAAGCTCGCGATGGGTATTGACAAAATCGACAACAAATTCTTGCTCACATAACTTTCCATTGACACGAATACGTTCTCTGAAATCCAGTAAATGTGGTGAAGTATAGAGACCGGTCTTATAGCCTGCTTCGGCCAAAATAGCGGCCAACATATGGGAGGTAGATCCCTTTCCGTTTGTGCCAGCAATATGTAACGTTTTGAATTTTCGCTGTGGGTCGTCCAACGCTGCGCAAAGTTTGATGGTATTGTCAAGGTCTTTTTTGAAGGCAGAGGCGCCATCCCTTGTAAACATAGGCAATCGAGTATACAGATACTCAATTGCCTCATTATAAGCATTCATGTGAATGATTTTTATCTTAATCTAAAATTGAACACAATCCGTCCCGTCTGTGAGTCGGGAGCATTCGGCAATTGGTTTAGCCTAGCGCCACGTACCGCACGCTCACATTTCTCCAATAACGATGGATCGGTGATCGTCGTTCCTTTTACACCAGCACGCGCATAGGTGATAACCCCTTGCTTATTGACTCTAAACTCCACAGCGACCTTTCCTGCTTGCTGTCCATTGTCGTCGATACTTGGCCGTTGCGTAAAGCTTCGGTTTTCAATAGACAACATCATGTTACCGTTTCCAGATCCTCCTTCGCCATAATTACTTGCTAAAGGATCACCTAGTTTGGAACCCTGATTTCCAGGTGTTGTTCCTGTACCATCACCAGCTCCTTTACCATTATTTTTATTCCCTTTAAAAAGTGCTTTAGCGTTTGCCTGCGGAGCCACTTCCTTCACTTCTTTGGTGGTTTCAGGCGCCTTTGATACTACCTTTTTTTCGGTTTTTGTTACCGCAGGAGCATCTTCCAGATCTTGCGTAGCGACTGTCTTCTCCGCAACTTGCTGCGTTGGAGTTGGGGTAGGTGTTTCGACAGGATCGATACGGTCTGGGCGCTCATTATTCGCATTGGGATCTACAGAAGGTTCCTCAACGCTCATATAGTCATCCCCCATACCTTCGGGTGATGTCCCATAATTAACGATCATTCCCCCCATTCCATATTCATCCGGAGCCTGTGCCTTAAAAACAACAAAAAAACCAATCAAGAGCAACGATGCCATGACTAGAGTCGATATCCCCAGCGCTTTGGGGAAATTATTTTCTTCATGTTGAAGATGATATCTCATCGCATTAATCTCCTATATTAACATATGAACAATAAACTCTCAAAAAGTTTAATTATTCTTACTTATCTTTTTTGGGTTCTGTTGCCAATACCACTTTAATCTTCAATCGATTAGCTACATCCATAACAGAAATAACATTTTGAATGGGAACCGTATTATCGACATAGAGCATAATTGTCACTTCCTCGCCTGCAGCCATTTGGGATTGAATTGCAGCCTCCAATCCTTCAATTGGAACGGGTGTTTTATCAATAAAATAGCCCAAATCTTTTGTAATCGATACCGTGACGGTCTTTTTAGCAACAGATTGTTCTCCCGCACTTGACTTTGGCAACAATAGCTTCACCACTTGCGGATTAGAAACTGCAGAAGCCAACAGGAAGAATAACATCAGGAAAAACATGATATCATTCAGCGCTGAAGTATGTACTTCCGCAGATGGTTTATTTTTTCTACTTCGTAAGTTCATTATCTTCCGGGTTCATCCAATAAATCAATAAATTCTACTGCATCCGTTTCCATCCGTAAAATCAATCGTTCCACCATCATATTCAGGATATGGTAGCCTAAATAAGCTAAGATACCCACCGCAAGACCTGATGCAGACGATACCATTTTTACATATAGTCCCCCAGATACAGAAGCAATATCAATACCACCTGCTAATTCCACGTCGTGGAAAATCTTAATTACTCCAAAGATCGTACCTACGAAACCAAGCATAGGGGCAATACCAGCAATAATACCCAAAATATTGATGTTCTTTTCTAACTTGGCAACTTCCAATTTACCCACGTTTTCGATCGCTCCTTCAATATCTTTGATCGGTCTGCCGACACGCAATAAGCCTTTTTGCAACATGCGTCCCAAAGCTGAGTTACTTGAACGAACTACAGCTAACGCTGAATCCAAGTTCCCCGACAACACATTTGCCTTTACTTGCGACATTAAGCTGTTATCATATTTTGCAGCACGACGAATCGTCAAATAACGCTCAAAAAAGATAACCAATCCAATAAAGAACAACAGTAAGATTGGAACCATAATCCATCCCCCTTTGATCATCATATCGATCAAACTCATGTTTTCTGTAGGCGCAGCAGCAGGTAATGGTTGTTGTGCAGCTTGATTAAACGAATCCACAGCAGCCCGTGCTGTATCTTGTACTAATGACATAATTATTAATAGTTTTATATAGTTTCTATAATGTTTCTACCCATGCACCTTCAATCTTTTTCTCAACAGATTTCTTAGCGAGGTCTGCCTCGGATTTTGTCATGTAGGTATTTAAGATAATTTTCTTTCTATTTCTTTTAAATTTTCCCTCTACTGCGCGTGCCGTTTTGTAGCCCATTTCGCGAAGACGCTTAGCTTCCTGCTCGGCTTGTGCCATTGTCTTTGCAGAACCTATTACCAATTGATATTTGGGCTGCGCTACAGGAATGGACTCTTTAATCACAGGATTTGCTTCCAGAACCGGAGGTTTTGCTGCAGCATTGGTCGCTGGTACAGCTGCTGTCTTTTTAACAGAATCGGCTACATTACGCTTAGCCAATGAATCGACTTGCTTTAAACTATCGGCTTGCGTATTGGACAAGGTATCAGCAGGCATGATCGGCTTTTGTTGAACAAGGGTATCTGCCGTCTTTACGACAGGTTTGGTCGACCCGAATAACGAATCCTTTAATGCAGGATTGGTGTAAACGACCGCAACAGCAACCATTGCCAGCACAATAATTCCAGTCATCCAATACCAGATCGCATTTGAATTACGCGGCTCTTCCTCATAGATATTTGGTGCATATGCCGAATTGGCGTTAGCCGACGCAATAGCACCGATTTCTTTTTTTGAAGCGATTTCTTCCTCTGGAGTAACCGATTGATTACTACCAGCTATCAAAGCTGCCTCCACAGGTTCAAGCTCCTCCGTTTCCTCTTTTGTTAATGGAGATTCTTCGGTTTCATCATCATTAAGATCATTTGCCAATTCAGTTTCCTGTACAGTCTCATTCAATACAGGATCCTTTACAACGGCCGGCTCGTGTGCTGTTTCAGTTTCCTCTTCAACCTCGATCGTTTCGTCTTGATCATCTGCCGTATCCGAAATAGACTCCCCGACAGGCTCTATGTTATGATCAACTTCCACTACAGGATCTTCTTCAATAACAGAGGCATCTTCAACAGCTAAGTTCGTAAGTTCTTCTTCTTTCGCTTCTTCCAAAGAAGAAACGACTGTTTCAATCTCTGGTGCAACAAGATTTGTAACGGGCTGGAAATCGAATCCAGATAGATCCAAGGGTTTGAAGACTAAACTTGCGCCATAACTAATCAATAAGCCAAGATCATCCAATTTGACCTGTCCAAATTGCCCCAAATCAGCCCGCAGGTTCTCAACAGTTTCCGACAAGATCTGTTGCGCCTGATTTAGGCCCAAGTTTTCCTGTTGCTGGATGTAGTGAACAATATTAAATCCATGTTGAGCAGAGTAGTCCAGTTCAACATAAGAAATTGGTGGCAAAAACACATTATTTTGTTTATCGAACTGAGCCGGAGAGTGAATTCGTTTGAACACACCTATTCCGGGCACGTATACTTCCGCATAACGTTTTAATAAACTATTGATGTTTTTGCCTAGATTCATCGCGCACTATGTTTAAGATGCAAATTTATAATCTTAATTCGTTAAAACGAATAATTAAGACCACCAATTACATTAAAGCCCAATCTTGGGTAATACATATAACGTTCGTATTCTTTTCCAAAAATGTTATTTGCTTTGACGAAAATACCAAATTGTTTTTTGATTCGGTATTCTGCGCCTGCATTAAGATCAGCAAATGAACCTATTGTTGCCTTATGCCCACTGTTGGCAATACGACTGCCATCTGTGTTATAATCATAAATATATGCATAGGTATTGCCTTGTGTAGAAAGTTCAGCATCTACGAAAAATTTATCGGAAATATTGAAGCGAGCATTAGCCTGCATGCGGAATTTTGGCAATCCCCATGCTTCTTCCTCATCACTCAATTTATAATCGTCTATATACACTTTTCCGCCCAGGTTAACCAGTTGTGAAAGACGTACATTGATTTCCCCTTCCAATCCCATATGTTTAGCCTTATTGATCACGCCATCATAAACAACATCAAAAGCCCAAGGAACATAACCATTTTGACTATCGCCAAATGCACTATTTTTAAATAAAGGCAGTCCCTCTATCTGCTTGTAGAAGACCTTCACTTTATACCCAAATGTTGCACCAGCATTTCCTTTCAAACCCGCATAAACATTCATTTTCTCAATCGAGTTGATCATTTTAGCGTTAGGAGCCAAATACGGATTCTCTTTAGCGAAACTACGGAAAGAAGCTTGTTTTACGCCACCGTTAATTCCGGCAAACAAAGAGATGTATTCAGGTGCCAAAGCAAAATCAGCCTCGACCGATGGGAAAATATTGAATCTTGAGCTATCGCCAAATTCAGAAGTTAAATTCGCCCCCAAGGTTACGTTATAGTTGTCGCCCTTAAAACGAATATATGGATTGATAACTGCTAAGTGATTTTTTACCTCGGCACTATCTTTCACGTTATTCATTGTCACGCTTAAATTTGCACCAACATTGAATGCACTTAAACGTTTGTTCAGATAACCGGATAATGCGATGGAATTTTCTTTGGCTTTGTAGGCATCTTTAAACAAATAGCCATCAACTTTTGCGGAATAGCTTAATGCCTGCTCATTTTTTGGATCCACATTACTTGACAGCTCTCCATTCAAATAGATATCTGTAAAAGTCTGTTTATCCGGAGTCGTATTCAACAAAGTTGTTCCCGATTGGTCAAAAGTCTGACCGTAGAAATTTGTTCCATAACGATTGTATCCGATGGTACCTTTAACGGTTACCGCATCCAATACACGGCGACCAAAGATACCGACATCCTGTGTGCTGAACTTCTGTCCGTCAATATTACCCTTTTGGCTCAAATGTTTTGCAAATAAGCCAAACCGTGTGTTTTCAAACTGCTCAGAAGCTAAATAAGCCTCTCCCAATATACTGTTATAGTTACCGATACCAAATTTGACATAGTTGCTACTATGCTCAAAAGGTTGCGCAAAAGGAATCTCCTGTACATTCAATTGTTTCAAACCCGTATTGATATCCAATTTCTTGTCCAAAATATTGTTGTAGGACAATTTGGGTTGGTATTCCCGTTTGTTGGTCATATCCGGACTGCGGCGGATTTTTACAGCATCCGCAAGAATTGGTTTATAATCACGAACAACATCAAAAGAATCGATAGTGACCGGTTTTTCAGGATCATTCTTCTTGCCTGTTTCCTGTGCAAAAGAATTCAATCCCACGCCCATCAAAAGCGCTGCTAAAGTATATTTCTTCACGTTTCTATTTTGCAACTTCTTCATTGTATCCTATTTCTTTTTGTTGTTCAATTTATTTAGACGTTCTTTTGCTGCTGGCAAAATATCATCTTTCGCATCATAGTTATCCACAATCGATTCAAGTGTAGCTTTTGCTTGGAAAGTATCCCCCTTACCTGCATAAGCATCTGCCATAGTGATAAAACTTTTCGCTACCCAATATTCGTACGAAGAGAAATTATCAGATAGATCCATAGCTGTCTTAATACAAGCATCGTATTGTTTATTTTCCAATTGCAGAACTGCAACATTGTATTTTGCTTCTGCACCGAAGACGGTACGGCTCTTCAATGCTGCTAAACTGAATTCTTTCATGGCTTCAGTTTTCTTATTCTGCTTCACATAACATTTGCCGGCATACAAGAAAGCATTTGCGATCTCCTCTTCCGAAGACTTCTCGTAATTCTTGACAGCATTGGTATAATTTAAGGCTTCTTTATAATCCCCAATCTGAAAATAAGAGACCATGAGGTTATTTATAGCGAAACCATAGTTAGCCTTATACTCAGAAGTAAGCTCCAGTTTTTTCAACAACTGGGTCGCTTCGTTATATTTCTTTTGTTTCAAATATAAATTGGAAACCGAAATCAATGTGCGTTCTGTATAAGGAGACGTCCAGTCATTCAGGATAATATTGTAATCATGTAATGCATCTTCTGTATTACCCAGAGCTGCGTTACTTTCAGCACGAACAAAACGTGCATATTTCTCTTGATTTGGTTTCGGGAATTTGTCGAAATATGCATTTACAGCTTCCACCGCCCCTTGATAATTACCTCTGGAGAATAAAGTCGTCGCAGTCGAGAATGAGCGTGAATCTTGTTCAGATTTCGAAACGTCACCTAAATTTGTTCCCGTTGCATATTTGATATATCCTGTTGCATCGCCTTTGTCCAAATAGATGTTCTCAATGGAACGCATGGCCTGTCTTGCTTCATCTGTTGATGCATATTGGTCAACTACACGTTGGAAAGTTGCCAATGCAGCATCATTGTTATCTTGATTATATTGAACCAGACCAATCGTCACCAAAGCACGTGGTACATAACTACTGCGCGGATATTTTTCAACCATTGTTTGAAGGCCTGCAATTGCCTGATCACTTTCTCCCATCAAGAAACGTGTATAAGGAATCTCAAAAGCAATATCGTCGGCATAATTCGAACTCGGGAATTGCGCAATAACAGCATTCAATGTTGAAATTTTACCATTGTTATCCCCTTGTAATCCTTGAATAATACCACGTTGGAATAAAGCGTAATCCTGACTAGGAGCTTTA
The DNA here is from genome assembly GCF_002341965.1 of Sphingobacterium sp. UBA2480. NCBI lineage: Bacteria > Pseudomonadati > Bacteroidota > Sphingobacteriia > Sphingobacteriales > Sphingobacteriaceae > Sphingobacterium > Sphingobacterium sp. UBA2480. Next base: position 34,676 of record NZ_DDPA01000004.1, read on the forward strand.
GAAGAGATTAACTTATTGTATTCTGTTAATGCTCTACCGTAGTTTTTCGAAGAGAAATAAGAATCACCTAAGCGTGCAATTGCATCATTACGTGTATTCATTTCAATTCCTTTCGAACCACCAGACGCTAAGAAACGCTCGAAGTAATTTGCCGCCGTGCTGTAGTTACCATTACGGAAAGCCGCATAGGCTAACGCATAATTGGCATAGCCATACACATCCGTTTTGCTAGCTCCCGGCAAGCGTAAGAATTTATTGAAATTTGTAACCGCTTCACCATATTTACGAACTTCGTACATGGCTTCCGCTTTCCAATAGGTGGCTAAAGCGTAAATTTCCTCGTCATAACGGAACTCTTCGGAGCGCATGAATAGGGAAATTGCATTTTCAAAAGCACGCTCGTTATAATATTCCAAACCTCTGTAGTAGGTTACCTTTTGATAAGCTGCGTTTGCTTCTTTTCCACGTTTAGGGATAGATTCCAAAATATCAACTGCTTCGCGGTAGTTTTTTGTACTCAACAATACTTCAGCAAGTAAAGTTTTCGCTTCCTCCAAACGTTTCGATTTTGGATACGTTTTCAAGTATTCTTGTGTAGAAGCCAAAGCCACTTGGTGGAATTCCAACTCATACGAAAGCTTAGCATAGTTGAATAAGCCCTCTTCTTGCATTGCCGGATCAAAATCCAATTTCGAAGCCCGGAAAAATGCATTACGCGCAGATTGCTTATTGCCTTTCTTCAAGAAAGCATCACCTAGGGTAATCATCGCAGACTGATAATAAGCGTCAGGCTCGGTCATTTTTTCCAATTCCGTGATCGCTTTATCGTAATCCTTCAATTTGTAAGCGATGTAACCGATTTGGTAGCTATCCTGATTATTCTGCGTCTTACCTTGATCTTGTGCCTGGAATTTATCGTAATACTCTTTTGATGTTTTTAAATCACCTTTGATAAAGTATGTTGCCGCTATAATACGGAACATCTCTGTTTCATTTTCTTGTTTTGTCCGCGACAAAATTGGCAATGCATAATCCAATACATCGTCGTAGCGTTTATCCAAGAAATACAAAGCAGTGATATAATAGGGGTAACTATTTTCGAATTGTTTGGATCCATTCAAACGCTCAAATTCATTCAACGCCGTTTTATACTCGGCGTCTAAGTAAGAAAGATACGCGTAATAATAGATGGAAGCTTCCTGAAATTCAGTTTTTTGATCTTTCAATCCTTCAAATAATGGTTTCGCCGTTTTATAGTCTTTAGTCATAAAGGAAGCGTATCCATATTTAAAGCGATATTCTACATTTTCTTTACCTGCTAAATTTTTGCTATCGATCTTATTAAACCACTCTAAGGCCTTAACATAATCTTTTTTAGCATAATAGGATTTACCGATTTGAAAATAAGCTGCTTTAGCATTTGCACTGACAGGGAAATCTTTAATGTATTTCAGAAAACGGTTTTCGGCATCGGATTCGCCCAATTCCAGTGCGCAAACTGCTTGATAATACCGTACATTCTCTTTCAACAAAGAAAGTTCCTCTGTTTCGTCCAATTGCAAGTTGGATTTTGTCCGCAAAGCTTCAACACGGTCAAATTGGGCTGAAGCAGAACTAAATTTTCCGCGTTCATACAATTCCATTCCTGTTTTGTACGCCTTGTTGATTTGTTGCCATTCTGTCTGTTGCGCTAATGCTGGCGTCGCCATAACGGTTAATGCAACTCCCACCTGGTAAATCTTCTTATACATAATATGTGAAACCTTAATATGTTATTTATCTGCAAATGTAAATGAATCTCCCTCCAACCCGAGATAAATTTGCTTTTACGGGCGAATTTATCAAAAGCTTCTCAGCCATGAAAGGCTTTAAGATAGCCCCAAATTTATTGAAAATCAATTCAAATCTCCACTTCTTAGGGAGATAGTTTTATTCATTTTACTAAATTATACTTTAATTGAGCTATTTTACACAAAAGTTATTAACATCTGTGAATAATCCTGTATTATAACGGAAATTTTGCACAAAAAATATGCCCGACAAAAAATAAAGTCAGGCATACTATTGTTGCATTAGAAAACAGTGTTATTTAGTCTCACACGTGCATTAACGCAGGGCGAAACCAATTTCAACTATCCGCGTTGCCCTGCTAGTAGATACAAGACAGCCATGCGCACAGCAACACCATTTTCAACCTGATCCAAAATAATTGAATGTTCGCTGTCCGCGACATCCGATGTGATTTCGACCCCTCGATTGATTGGTCCGGGGTGCATAATTGTAATTGGCTTCTCTAAAGAATCCAAAATCTCTTTATTCAATCCATATAGCATGGAATATTCTCTTAAGGAAGGGAAATAGGCAATATCCTGACGCTCCAATTGAATCCGTAACATATTTGCAACATCGCACCAGTTCAGCGCTTTTCTCAAATCATGCTCTACCTTTACACCCAATGAGGTAATATGTTTAGGAATTAATGTGGTCGGACCACAAACCATCACTTCAGCACCTTGCTTTTGAAGACATAAGATATTCGACAAGGCAACACGTGAGTGTGTGATATCCCCAACAATAGCTACTTTACGACCAGCTACATCGCCATAGCGTTCACGAATTGAAAATGAATCAAGCAAAGCTTGTGTAGGGTGTTCATGTGCTCCGTCACCTGCATTGACAATCTGTGCATCAACATGTTTACTTAGAAATACCCCAGCCCCGGCATAGGGATGTCGCATTACAATCATATCAACCTTCATGGCCAGAATATTGTTCACCGTATCGATGAGTGTCTCCCCCTTACTTACGGAAGAGGAGGATGCTGCAAAATTCACGATATCCGCAGAAAGCCTCTTTTCAGCTAGTTCAAAAGACAAGCGTGTACGTGTAGAATTTTCAAAAAACACGTTGGCAATCGTAATATCCCGTAATGACGGAACCTTTTTAATTGGCCTATTTAATACCTCTTTGAAATTACTTGCTGTATCCAGGATCAATTGGATATCGTTCTCATTTAGATCTTTGATCCCCAATAAATGGCGGGTACTTAATTGTTCTGCTACAGATGACATTTTATAGTATATTCAAATATTTACTAATCATTTTTTATTGAAAGTGCCTATTTCCAAAGGTCACCAATAACCTTCAGCTATATCGTTAGGACACCGCTATGAATCGCTAGCTGACGTTTTCTTTTCCGTAATCAAGATAATACTATCCTGATCCTCTGACTCTTTCCAGTTAACAATTACCTTTTGTGAATCAATAGAATCTACCTGTATTCCGATATAATCAGGCTGAATAGGAATCTGTCTAGAGAAGCGGCGATCGACCAAAACAAGCAATTCTATTCTTCTTGCACGGCCAAATGCCTGTACAGCATCCATTGCCGCACGAATAGTACGTCCCGTCCATAAGACATCATCTATAAAGATGACCTCTTTACCTTCTACAATAAAATTGATATTTGTGCTATTTGCTAAGATTGGACCAGTATTCCCTTTCGTACGGAAGTCATCACGATAAAAGGTAATATCCAAATCGCCAACTAAAATCTCTTTTCCGATCATTTGTTCAAGCTCTTTGACGATACGTCTCGCTAAGAAAGTTCCTCGGGGTTGAATACCTATGACGACAGCATTTGAAAAATCACCGTGATTCTCAATCAATTGACGACATAGTCTTTGAATTGTGATTTGAAATTTTGGTCCGTCTAATAAAATCGACTGTTTCATTATGGGAATGTTTGAGCAAAGCTACACTTTTTTTAACAAAAACGAAGCCATGAACGGCAATTAATTTCAATATTTGCATCCAACTTGCACAATAACAAAAAGCGTTTTAAACAAAGTGTAGCGTACTTTCAAGGAAATTTATAAAGCTATTATCCGAGTATATTAACAGGTTTTGCAATCCCATACAACACACTTTTTCAACCGTTTACAGCAAATTCCATAGCATCTTAAGTTATACTGGGAGATTATTCGTCGAGCTGGGTAGGTTTATTATTGCGTGCGAAAAAATATACCGGTACACCGATTAATACAAGGATAAAGCCGGGCCAGGTATATTGTGGCTTATAGATAATTAATAATACACAAAATACAGTACCGATCAGCAGGTACAAGATCGGAGTGACAGGAAATAGAAATGTCTTATAGGAACGTTCCAAATCAGGTCTCCGGACACGTTGAATAATAACACCCAACACTGTAATCATATAAAATATAACAATAACAAAAGATATCATATCCAGCAAGTTGCCATATTGTCCGCTTAGACAAAGTAATGAAGCCCAGATCCCCTGAAGCCATAATGATCGTGCTGGCACATCATATTTGTTATTGGGAATCGCCTGTTTCAGAAACAGTCCATCTTTTGCCATGGTCTGAAAAACACGCGCTCCTGAAAGCGCAAGTCCGTTCACACAACCAAAGGTCGAGATCATGACCAAAATTGCCATCGCTACCGTGCCACTATGTCCCAATATTTTTTCAGCGGCTGCAATAGCTACCCGATCATTGGCTGCAAAAGCAATTTCCTCTCGATTTAATGCCGCCAGGTAAATGTAATTACAACTTATATAGAGCAACATCACCAGGCTCGTCCCGATAACCAATGCCCGAACGACATTACGCTGTGGATTGACAATTTCCCCGGAAACAAACGTTACATTTTCCCAGGCTACACTGCTAAATACAGAACCTACCATGGCAGCAGCTAATGCACCCATCAGTACGCCGCCCGAGATCTGCGACCAGCCTGTACCTTTCAAATTTTGAAAAGAGTCCCAGCCATAAGCCATATTTTCTGAAAAATGATTTTCTTTAATCAAAAACAGACCACCTAAAATCAGTAAAATCAAGGCAATAATTTTTGCTGAGGTAAAGAAAGATTGAACAGCTTTTCCACTCTTGATCCCTCTTGTATTGATATAAGTAAGGAGAATAATAACACCCATAGCAACAATCTGTATCCAGGTAATCTTAAACTCTCCACGCTGAAATAACGGTGCTGCATCATTTAGCTGAGGAATGAGATAGGCCGTAAACTTACCAAAGGCAACAGCTACAGCTGCTATAGTCCCCGTTTGAATAACTGTAAATAAGCTCCAGCCATATAAAAAGCCGATTGGCTTCCCAAATATTTCTGTCAGATAAGTATATTGTCCACCAGCCTTCGGATACATCGACGACAATTCGCCATAGCAGATTGCCGCCGCAACAGTGGCCAATGCGGTCAATAACCAAACTATCGCCAACCAATATCCGGATCCCAGCTGCCGCATCATATCACTCGATACAATAAAAATACCGCTTCCGATCATTGACCCCATGACCAGCATTACTGCATCCCACAATTTTAATTGACGTTTCATCATAACTTAAGCTTGGTTTTATATGGCGTTAAGCTAAGAAAAAATAATCAAAAAAAAGCTGCCCTTTCCTACATCGCATCAAAAAGTATTTCTCCTTTTCGAATGCCTGTAGTAAAGGGCAGCTCCTTTGGGTAAGATGATGTCTCTAATTGTTACTCAACACCATACTGTTGTTTATACGATTTTTCTAAATCGGTCACTTGCTGTAGCAATTGTTTTTCCGAAGTAGAGGCTAAAATACTCTTATAGGCTCCCAAAGCACGTAAAGCCGTTCCAATATTGGAATATTCAAGCTCAGGTTTCGTTTGAGCAATATCTTGGTACCAACGCATATTTTGGGTCATAAACTTCAAATTGCGGTTTACGATCTCATTCGCACGCTTCGTTTCACCAGTTTCATACAGCACATTGACAATTGGAATATAGCCTAAAATATCGCGCATTAAATAAACACGTTTTGGCATTTTCTCGTACGTTTCAACAGCGACTTTGCGCGCCTCGTCCTTATGACCTTCCATCATCAACTGTGTCGCTGTACCACCCATTACGGTATTTGTAATCATGGTAATCATGCGGTAAGATTCAGGATCCAGGTACGAAGCATGTGCCATATTACCCCATTGGTATTTCGTTGTAATGTCTTTATAAGCAGACTGTGTATCAACCAATGTACCTTCCGCCCCGGAAGGAGTTGCAATCGGCATTAAACGCAGTGCAAAGCCCTCTTGGACCAGATATTTATCTAAACCAAGGTAGTTATCATTTGGAACTGTTGCCGCAAAATAAATTGGACGTTTCCAATCGTTATTCAACAATACGTTTAAGATTGATAATTCTGCCCTAGAGATATAATTTCTATTGTAGGTCCAGCTCATGGTATCGACAATAGATTCTTGCCAAGCTTTAGGAACGACATTATTTTTCAGAACAGATTCTTTATTCACCGGAAGGCTAAAGTTTTTGGTTGGCAAGAAGTTTTCAAACTTACCACCTCTCAATTCCAATTTGTTCTTCTGGTCGTCAGACAATAAAATCTGCATGATCAAATCCAGATCCACATGTCCGGGAACCTTCATATCCTGATAATAAAGCACTTCGCGAACGCCTTTTTTGAATTTTTCGTCATCGATATTGATCGGTAAACCTTCGGCCTGATTCACTTTTTGCTTCATCTGGCGCATATACCAGTCCGAACTCAATAAACTTAAGTTCACCACGCGTACATCTGGACGATAATTTTCAACTTCCTGTACATACCACAAAGGATAGGTATCATTATCGCCGTAAGTAAATAAAATCGCATTCGGTGCACAAGATGCTAAATAGTTTTTCGCTAAATCACGTGCAGTTGTTTTCTCCGAACGATCGTGATCATCCCAGTTTTGGAAGCCCAGCAATACCGGAGCACCCAATAAACAAGCAACTGTAGCAGCACCGGCCGCTACTTTACCATCCACTTTTTTGCTTAAATAATCCGCGATAGCGAAAACCCCAAGCCCGATCCAGATGGCAAAGGCATAAAAAGAACCTGCATACGCATAGTCACGTTCCCGCGGTTGAAGCGGACTTTGATTTAAATATAAAACAATTGCTAATCCTGTAAAGAAAAACAACAGCCCCACAATTCCCGCATCACGTTGTCTCTTTCCAAAATGCCAAAAGGCACCGATTAGACCGATGATCAAAGGCAAGAAATAATATTTGTTATTCGAAGGATCAGTCTTCAATGAATCTGGAATGGCATTTTGTCCACCGACATGCATTTGGTCTACAGGTTTAGCACCTGAAATCCAATTACCTTCTGTGAATGATCCTTGACCTTGTTGGTCATTCTGACGGCCTGCAAAATTCCATAAGAAATAACGTCCGTACATGTGTCCAATCTGATAACTGAAAAAGAATTTCAGGTTATCGCCAAAAGTCGGCGACTGTCCTTCCGGGATTTTTAAGTAATCACGATAATATTCAATATGTCCCTGATCTCGTGAACTGTAGACACGCGGAAAAAACATGGTTTTATCGTATTTATAATCCATGCCGTTCTCCACTTTTGTATACTTGTCCTTGTCTTTTCTGTACGTATACGTCGGCTCGGCATCAACTACCTGCGCATCAAATGTAGGTCCGTTTAAAAGAGGCTCACTTGCATATTGCTCACGACCAAGATAGCTTACAAAAGAAAATGCATTATCTGGATCACTGTTATTTAACGTCGGATTTGCTTTTGCACGTACCATAATCATGGCAAAAGAGCTATAACCAAAAATGATAAATGCTGCACTGATCAAGATCAGATTTAGCATCGGTTTGACCTTTTTGATTGAATACCAGATACCATATACGAAAAGAGCCACCGCTAAAATCATGAATAAGTTAAATCCAGTACCGAAGCCCATTCCCAGACTATTCACAAAGAACAGGTCAAAATAGGCTGCCGCTTTAACGGTGTATTGAATGATACCCCATAAAATGAGCGCCAAAACAACGACACCGATCAAGAAAGCTTTGATGGCTCCTGATGACGTGACTGTTTTCGAACGTTTAAAATAGATCACCAAAGCTATTGCCGGGATCACCAAAAGGTTCAATAAGTGAACACCTATAGAAAGCCCCATCACGTAAGCGATAAAGATCAACCAACGATCTGAACCAGCTTCATCGGCGTGGTTTTCCCATTTTAGAATTCCCCAAAATACAACCGCCGTACATAAAGAAGACATGGCATATACTTCGGACTCTACCGCTGAGAACCAAAAGGTATCCGTAAATGCATAAGCCAATGCACCAACAGCGCCCGAGCCGAATATTTTGATTAAATCGGTTGATGTATATGATCCATCAACACCCTTTACAACGATTTTCTTTGCTAAAGCTGTAATTGTCCAAAATAAAAACAAAATGGTCAGACCACTACATACCGCCGATCCTACATTCATCCAGAACGCAATTCGTGTAACATCTCCACCGGCAAGGTTTGAGAATATATTTTGAATCATTAAGAATAAAGGTGCTCCTGGCTGGTGCACAATTTGAAGTTTAAAGGCTGAAGCGATAAACTCGCCACAGTCCCACCAGCTCGTCGATCGTTCGGCAGTCATGACATACGCTAATGTTGCTATTAGCGCACATATCCATCCTAAAAGATTGTTGATTTTAGTATAGTTCATAAAATGATAACTGTAAAAAGTATTATAATACGGCTCGAAAATAAGGATAAGTTAATAAGAAATGAACTTTATTCTGATTTTTTAACACATATTAATTGAAAAAATTTCATTACGCGATCTAATATTGGCGACAAAGAAAGCACGTCCAAGTATACTTGTACACTTTACAACGTGTTGATGGGATCTCCTTACCGAAAAAAAAGGTTAGCACACTGAATTTTCAGGAGCAAACAAAAATTATTTCTTTGAAAATCAGCCCTAATACACTTTTGAGTTCATTTTTATTTGCAGAAATAAGAATAGTCCGTATATTTGCATCATCAAATGTGAACGACATCATCACGATAGCAATCACTTTTGAATTGTTTGTCCGATAGTATAAGGGTAGTACAACAGTTTTTGGTTCTGTTTGTCTTGGTTCGAATCCAGGTCGGACAACAAACAATAGAAAAGGCTTGCAAATGCAAGCCTTTTCTGCGTTATATGCAAGGCTTATTATTTATAAAAGGGTTTAGATTTTTTTAAATTTACATTTTGATTTTTAAAACAAATCTCTATCTTTGCGTCGTCAAAAAGAGAAAAACGGAAACGTTGACTTTTTAGAGACATTGTCCGATAGTATAAGGGTAGTACGACAGTTTTTGGTTCTGTTTGTCTTGGTTCGAATCCAGGTCGGACAACTTTTAAAGTTAAGGTATATGGATTGTGAAAACAATCCATTTTTTTTAATGTTTAACTTTAAAAAACAGTAAGGGAATAAAAATATTGAATAAACGACAATACAATAACCCAACATAAATATACAAAACCATGCCTTTGCAATTCAACACGGTTAAACTATTTGCAGGTTCTGGCACTACAGAACTAGCCGAAAAAATCGCACAATCTTACGGGAAACCACTAGGAGACAAAACATTATCGCGTTTTAGCGACGGTGAGATTCAACCATTCTACAATGAATCAGTTCGCGGAAGTGATGTATTCATCATCCAATCTACCAACCAACCTACCGACAATCTTTTTGAATTATTATTGATGACAGATGCAGCGAAGAGAGCTTCAGCGCATTATATCACAGCGGTAGTCCCTTACTTTGGTTTCGCAAGACAAGATCGAAAAGACAAACCAAGAGTTGCTATTGGCGCAAAAATGATCGCCAATCTGTTGACTGCAGCTGGTATCCACCGTATCATGACAATGGACCTACACGCAGCACAAATCCAAGGTTTTTTCGATATCCCTGTTGACCATTTGGATGGTTCTATCATTTTTGTCCCTTACATCAAATCGTTAAAACTTCCGAACCTAACGATTGCTTCCCCAGATATGGGTGGCTCATACAGAGCGCGTACCTTTGCTAAATTTTTCAATGCAGAAGTTATTATCTGTGACAAACGTCGTAAACGTGCAAACGAAATCGAATCGATGTCTATCATCGGTGACGTAACAGGTCAGGACGTTGTTTTGATCGATGACATCTGTGATACTGCTGGTACACTTTCAAAAGCAGCAGCACTTATCATGGAAAATGGTGCAAAATCCGTAAGAGCCGTTTGTACACATGCAGTGTTATCCGGAAAGGCATATGAAACAATTGAAAACTCGGTATTGTCAGAAATGATCGTAACAGATACCATTCAATTGGATCCAGAAAAAGCAAAACAATCGACTAAAATTAAAGTATTATCAACGGCTGATTTATTTGCAAAAGCAATCACCAGTGTAAATCAACACTCTTCAATCTCTGATTTATTTGAAGTAGAATAATCTTTGCGTTTTAGATCCTAGATATTGGACCTTGGTACAGAAAGCATTCAGCTCAGTGGCCAAGGTCTTTTTTTTTATAGCTTTTTTATCTCGTACACAAGTTAACAATTGATTTATCTCAATTCCTATATTAGCAGGGGATTTAAAGGGGGATTACAAGGGGATAACAGAGGGTTAATAGGGGGTTAATAGGGGTAAACCCCTATTAATCCCCTGTTATTTCCCTGCTAAACGAGCTCTATACCGGTTTTAATATAAGGGTTGATATTAATTTGATCATATATTAGGCTAAACCAAGTAGCGTTGAATAGGTCTGTTCATAGACATGGAAAGATTAAGGACCTTGAATAAGTGCCTGTTCTCGAACCAATAACAATCGTATTTTTTTGATAATATCAGAAATTAGATTATCTTTGCACCTCAAATTTATAAAAAATTAAAAGATGAAATCAATTGCTATTAGCGGTTCTGTAAGACAGAACGTAGGGAAAAGAGATGCAAAAGAATTGCGTTACCAAGGTTTAGTACCAGCAGTACTTTACGGTGGTACAGAGCAAACAGCTCTTTCTGTATCCGCAGCTGATTTGAAACCAGTTCTTTACACTGCAGACGTAATCATTGTTGAATTAAACATTGACGGTCAAACTAAAAGAGCTATCGTTCAAGACGCACAATTCCACCCATTAACTGATTTAGTTACACACGTTGACTTTTTAGAATTATTTGATGATAAAGAAGTATCATTGAATATCCCTATCAAATTAACAGGAACTTCTCCAGGTGTTAAAATGGGGGGTAAATTAGTTCAAAAATTACGTAATTTACGCGTAAAAGCATTACCAGCAAACTTGCCACAAGAAATTGCCGTACCAATGGAATCTTTAGAAGTTGGTAAATCAGTTCGTGTAGGTCAAATTCAATTGGAAAACGCAAAAGTATTGAACAATGCTGATGATACAATCGTATCAGTAATCATGTCTCGTGCATTGCGTCAAGCTGAACAAGAAGCTGCTAAAGCATCTAAAGGTGGTAAAAAATAATCTGAGCAAGATTTTAAAATACTACAGAAAGCACCGAAATTCGGTGCTTTTTTTGTTTATTAAATTTCTATTTTTGCAGCATGAATTATCTTATCGTTGGATTAGGCAACATTGGCAGTGAATATGCCGATACACGACATAATATTGGTTTTATGGTTGCCGACGAGCTGGTTAAACAGGCTGGCGCCAGTTTCTCCTTGCTCAAGTTGGCCTACTATAGCGAATTTAAGCAACGGGGGCACAATGTTACTGTGATTAAACCTACAACTTACATGAACTTAAGTGGCAAGGCCGTCAACTACTACATGCAACAATGCAAAGTTCCAATTCAGAATGTATTGGTGATTGTAGATGATCTGGCCATTCCATTTGGCTCGCTACGCATGAAACCCAAAGGAAGCAGCGCCGGTCATAACGGACTTAAATCCATAGAACAGCTTTGTGGCGGACAGGTTTATCCGCGCTTACGTTTCGGTATTGGCGATAATTACCCAAAAGGTAGACAAGTAGATTATGTACTAGGTCCTTTTGACAAAGAGGAACAAGCCGAACTACCGGCTTTAATTGACCATTCTGTAAAAATGATCCAGAGTTTTATCAATATCGGCATCGAGCTGACGATGACAAATCTGAATACAAAATAAGTCAGAAAAAGCCGAATATATCGGCTTTTTCTTGTGTAACTCTTGTACTTTTATTGTATCGACCTTGTCTATTTCTTAATCGCTTCACCTTGTTCCTTCCCCAACTCAGTCTTAATTACTTTTCTCACTTTTCCCGATAGACGGTCCTTTACATCAGAAGATATTTCAGGGTGTTCCTTTACATAAGACTTGGTGTTCACAATGATGACGCCATTATCCGCCTGATCACCATATAGTGCAGTAGCATTTTGATCTTTTAAGATCGTAATGTTATCAATTGTATTCGGATCCAAATCTTTGATTTTTTTGTCTGCGGCAATCTCTCCGTCGACAACAAATAGTGGATTGCCCTTAGCTCCATGAACTCCGCGAAATTTAATATTACGGGCAGCGACTTTTCCAGATCCATCATCTGTCAATCCGATGATATTTCCAGGGATTCCCTGCGCTCGGCCCTTGAGCTCGGGTCCGTTCGCATCTTCTTTTTTATAACCCATCACAACAACTTCCGAGAGGTTTCCATTCACCTTCATCTTGTCAACGTTACCTGCATCTTCTTTTTTATCATAAGTAAAAGTAAGGGTCTGATTTGTGATCTTTGGTGAACCATTTTTCTTCAACTTAACAAGAATAACTCCGTTCTTCCCTTTTTCACCATATATTGATGCAGCATTATTTTTAATCACATCAATCGATTGGATTTCCGTCCCCGGAATGGCAGACATAATGGTTGAATTAACTTCCTTTCCTTCCACAATATAAAGCGGTTCACTTCTAGGGTCTGCATTGGCACGAACCTCTATCCCAATAGTATTTCCTTTCAATCTAGTCGCGTCTTTACCAATATGAGCTCCTTCTTTCAATTCCACTTCAAGGATGCCATCTTTCCCAACATCTTCACCATACTTATCAATAGCAGCCTTACCCTGTAATACCGAGACTGACGCTATAGCATTTGGATCGATATCATCTACAGTAAACGTTTTTTCCTGCACAATACCATTCATAACACAGCGCAATTTCTTTTGCGCTATATCCGAATGTTGTTGCATCTCGACAGTATTGGCCAAAACTGCTCCGCCAGCAATATCAATTGAAGACTTCGTCCGATACTTGATCAGATCACTATCATTCGAAAACCAGTACTTTGCCAGTTTTCCTTCAGGAATAGCCAAAAACTCTGCTTTAGAGACCAATTTATTATCCACAAAATACTTTTGATCTTTAGAGAAATCAATAGCGGATCTCTTGATTTCCGTAAAATCTTTTGTCTCCACTTGATGTGCTTTAGCCAAAGTATCCGTTAACGAAGTAGCCTTTATATTTGATTGGTCTGTCTGAGATTTTAAATCAACTGTTGGCAACGGAATAGGTAATACAGTTTCATTTGCCTTCTCAACTACACCCTCAATACTACCCTCCGCTTTACTTACTGTAAACGCTGCTCCTGTCAACAAAAATATGGGTAAAAGAAAGGCGTATTTACTCAGCTCTATTTTCGATGATCGCTTCTTGTTCATCATCATAATACGACGTTTTAAAAGTTTAAAATTAAATTGATTGCTCAATCCTACTGAAGTGCCCTTTTTGGACACATTCAATAGGCTGTATTGGTACGTCTGCTTGTCAATTCCTTTATCGAGAACCTGTTGATCAGTCAGGAACTCCAAATTTTGGCGAATGGCCCTGCGCATGAGCCAGACGAAAGGATTGTACCAACAACACACCAATATCATTTCAAACAATAAAATATCCAAACTGTGAAGGCCTTTCACATGAATATCCTCATGCTTAAAAATATCTTTTAGCTCAGCATCCAGATGCTGGTCTTTGTTGACATAGATTTTATTCAAAAACGAAAACGGAACAATAGGAATCAGTACATTCCGAAATAGATACGTCCGCCATTGATCGGACCTCGAATTCAGATGAATTCGCAATAAACTCAATAATTGAAATACAAATTTTAATAACAATAAAACAGCACCGGCCATAAATACGATTTCCACCAACCTCCCTAATGTCAGCTGCTGTTGAACCTCCGGTTCCATCATATAAAGCGAAATTTGCTCGCCTACGACCCCCATATTCAATCCGCGCTGTACAAACAAAGACTTTAAATCCAAAAATGGATACAGGAAAGCAAATAGCCCCCCTACTAAGAAGTAGGCTCTATTTAAAAAATAGAACGTCAAGCCTTTCAACAGTCCAATATATCCCAGATAGATAATACCCAACAACAGATTGACTTGTATAATATAGGTTAGTAGACTTTCCATGCGATTAAGATTTATTATGCTTAATCATGTCCATAATCTCCTTTAACTCATCGGCGGTCAGTTTTTCTTCCTGTACAAAAAAGGAAACCATTTCCTTATAGGAATTTTTGAAATAATCGCCCACAAAGGAATTCATAAACTTAGCCTTATAATCTTCCTCACTCACCATCGGCTCATAGCGTTTGGCATTGGCATAGCGTACTGCCTTCACAAAAGCCTTGCGCTCCAGATTTTTTACTGTCGAAGCCAAAGTCGTATAAGGCATCTTCTCACCTTTTACATTATCCAAGATCTCTTTTATAAAACCTCCATTGAGGCTCCAAATCGATTGCATTGCCTGCTCTTCCTGTGCTGTTAATTTTTCCATATCTTTATCTTCCTTTTTCTAATCTACTACTAATCTACGAATAATTCGTAAATACAAAAAATATTTTTTATTGCCTTTGTGATCTTCACGCAAATAGGGACTTTGTAACCCCTTAAAAAAAAGAAATAGCTCATTTCCTGCGCATTTAAACTCAAATCCGACGAATATAAGTTAGCTGGCAAAAAATTTGTTATACGTTTATTTTAATTCTAAATTCATTCATAAATCGCTTCATCAATGGAAAAAACAGGAGTTTTCGCTGTGTGAAATTGATAGCAATCAGTCGCACCGTTCACTCCAAAAGGAGATGGTTTAAACAAATACAAGAAAGATAAATGGCCAAAAATATCAAAGCGATCAAATGTCCGCATTGTGGTAGTATAAAAATCACCACACTACGCCCCGATTATTACAAATGCGATAGTTGTGGAACAGAATTTTTTCTGGATAGTGATGACATCAATATCAACCACAACTATAACTACCCACGCAACAACCAAGATCAATATAAAGCCATACGGATTGTATTATTTGCTGTTGTGGGCTTTATTGCGCTGATGTTTGTCATTGGAGCCCTAAGTGCTCTATTTTCCAAAAAGCCAGCGTCTAATTATTCAACTTACAGCACTTCCAATACAGCAGAGAAAAAAGAAGAAGCCCAACCGCTGGAATGGAATTACGCAAGTAACACGCTATTTTTGGATAAAGATAATACGCCACATATCGTCGTCGTCGGTAATGTCGGAACCTTCAGGGGGCGAATGGACGAAGGCAAGGACAATAAGGTTTATATTGGGCTCTTCGACCCAAAAACTGGTAAGAAAGAATGGGTTAAGACTTTGATGGAAACTCCCGTCGAACTGTCGAGCAGCGACGTCAAACTTCAGGTATTTGAAGATCAGCATCTTTATATCATCGTCAAATCCAAATATATTTATCAGCTGGACAGAAATACACTCACTTATAAAAGTGTCCTAGAGAACTATGTAAAAGATGCTCCATCTTTAAGCACAGGCATCGCTAAAGTTGAATTTAAATACGAAGACTATGGCTCTGCCTATCAGATTGTCAACAATGAAGGACAAAACCTAGCTTATTACCCCTTAATTAACAAATCTATTCCCGATAAACAACTGTACGATGAAAGAAGGAAAAAGCTGCCCAACCCAACAACAAAAACGGAATTCACCTTTTCAAGTAAATCAAGTTATTACCCAGAAGAAAAAATTCAGTTGATCCAGTACAGCTACCAATATCAATATGGATTTCCCAAAGATAGCCCACGCTTTTCCTGGGATAAGGATTACGGCGGATCAGGTATTTTTACCGACCGCGATCCATACAAAAAGGTCTTGATAAATCCATGGCAATTTAAAGGAGCCCGTCTGATCAGTTTCAAAGACTTTACACCGGGCAGACTTTACTTCCAGCCCGTAGTGGTTGCTCAAAATGACAAAACACTTCTCATTGCGTATAAGCCGACACCTGCTGAGGACGACCCCTTACAGATCCAGTTGCTGGATATAACAACGGGGGCCATACAAAAAACGATCAGCACAGACCTAAAGTCCATTTATGGAAATGGATGCCTGTTAAAGGATGGTTTTATTGTAAAAGACGGGAGCAACTATTATTATTTTGATAATAATGGCAAACAAATCAACAAGTTTGAAGGGTATAACCCCAAATTCGACACACTAAATTAAACACTATGGGACTATTTAATCTTTTTAACAACCAGCTTTCTGAGGTCATTGAGTGGAAAAACCAGGATCCCCGAATATTATGGTATAAATTTCCATCTGAAAGGAATGAGATCAAAAATTCCAGTAAGCTGATCCTTGCTCCAGGGCAGGGCTGCATCCTCGTCTACGAAGGAAAAGGTGAAAACTTGCTGACCGAGGCAGGCACATACAATCTGAAAACGGACAACCATCCATTCTTTACTACTTTAGCACGTTTGCGGCAAAATTTTGAATCAGAACATAAGCTCTACATTTACTTTTTCCGTACAGCCGCTATTGTCAATCAATCTTGGGGAACGGGAACACCTATTAAATATATCGACCCCCATTACAATTTACCGATAGAAATCGGCTTGAATGGTACGTTCTCTTACCTCATTAAGGAACCTGTACATTTCTATAAAAACATTGTGGCGAATCAAAATACGGTTAACACAGCTGTTATTCAAGACATCATCAATAATCGGATCCCCCAACAAATTATCGCGCAGATTGCACAAAAGAAACTGGGTTACAATGAGATTGACAGTCAACTGGGATTACTTTCCAACGACATCAAGACCGCGGTTACACAAGACTTTAATGACCTTGGTCTCGACATTACGGATTTCAAAATCCTAGGAACTCAATTTGATGCCAATACACAACGAAGAATTGGAGAAATCGCCGATTTAAGCACACAAAATCAAGCAGCGCTACAGGCAGGTCTGAGCTATGTTGAATTAGAAAAATTACGGGCACTACGCGACGCAGCTAAAAATGAAGGCGGAATTGCTGGTGTAGGTGCACAACTGGGAGTCGGTATGGAACTCGGAAAGCAATTCGACCTTCAAAAAGAGGAGATCAAAGATCATATTCAGCAAGAGGGTGACTTTGTCGAGAAACTCCAAAAGCTACAGCTGCTGCTTCGTGAGAATATCATTACCCAAGAAGAATTCGACACATTAAAAAAACAGATTCTCAATAAAATCTAGTGTATTACGGGAGATTCAACCTTAAAAGTGATAGCTATCCCATGAGATATTTTAAAATGTAAATCGGTACGATTCAGCTCAATATACTGAGGTCAATCCATTCACAACCCATAAATTAATTCAGCTATGAAATATATATTCGGCATATTATTCACCCTGGTGATCCTTTTCGTTGCCACCTATTTCCTTTTGGGACTTTGGGGTATTAAGCTATTGGAGGCGGAAAACTTCAGCAAAATATTGTGGACTACAGGAATTCTGACACTAACGTCCATTATTCTGGTTTGTTTTGTCATACTACCTTTTTTCGGATCGGGCAAACACGGCAACTACGAAGACAAAGGAAAGGTTGCGCAACGAAAAATAGATTGATATTTTTGCAGAATAAGATAATGTTAAATTTGAATAAATTATTTGCTTATTTAAGTAAATAATTCGTGAATATTATCCAAAATGACGCAGTCATGTCATTTTAATTCCAAAAGAACTTTCAATTTTAAATATCAAATAGTTAAATTTGTGAGATTAGCATAACAAATCAGATATAAGATAATATATAAACATGTCAGATAAAGCATCTATAAATTTAGACGGCACTTCGTATGACCTTCCGGTCATTGTCGGTACTGAAAATGAAAAAGCAGTTGATATTTCGAAATTAAGAGATCTAAGCGGATTTATTACGTTAGACCCAGGATACAAAAATACAGGTGCAACGAAAAGTGCGATTACTTTCCTTGACGGTGAAAAAGGCATATTGAGATATAGAGGATATCCAATTGAACAATTGGCAGAGAAATCGACTTTCTTGGAAGTTGCTTATTTGTTGATTTATGGAGAACTTCCCAAAAAAGAGGTATTGGAAAAATTCAGAGCTGACATCAAAAAGCAAATGATGATTCACGAAGACATGAAAAACTTCTTCGCTGGATTCCCATCCAAATCTCACCCAATGGGCCAACTTTCGTGTTTAGTAGGCGCATTATCGGCATTTTACCCAGAATCTTTAAATCCTAACTTAACTGACGAAGAAGAGGATCAAACGATCATCAATCTTTTGGCAAAAATGCCAACGATCGTTTCCTGGATTCAAAAGAAATCATTGGGTCATCCTGTTGTTTATCCAAAAAACAACCTTGGTTACATTGACAACTTCCTAAACATGCTGTTTGGAGAAGTGAATGATGAAAAAACATTCGATCCTGTGGTGATTGACGCCATGCACAAATTGTTGATTTTACATGCTGATCATGAGCAAAACTGTTCAACATCTACTGTTCGCATCGTTGGTTCATCCAATGCAAACCTTTATGCATCTGTTGCATCGGGTATCAATGCATTATGGGGACCATTACATGGTGGTGCAAACCAAGCTGTAATCGAGATGTTGGAGGCCATTAAAAATGATGGTGGTGATGCTGAAAAATATCTTGCTAAAGCAAAAGACAAAAACGACCCTTTCCGTCTGATGGGATTCGGTCACCGCGTTTACAAAAACTTCGACCCTCGTGCTAAGATCATCAAAAAAGCATGTGATGACATCTTGGAAAAATTAGGCGTTCAAGATCCGGTATTGGATATCGCTAAAAGACTCGAAGAAGCAGCATTGAATGACCAATACTTCATCGACAGAAAACTTTATCCGAATGTTGACTTCTATTCAGGTATCATCTACCGCGCATTAGGTTTCAAAGCAGATATGTTTACCGTATTATTTGCTTTAGGCCGTCTACCAGGATGGATTGCACAATGGAAAGAAATGCGTGAAAACAAAGAGCCTATCGGTCGTCCTAGACAAGTATACGTTGGCCACACAGAACGCGACTACGTTGAATTTTCAAATCGCTAATCCGATTTCGATTTATATCCTTAAAAAGCATCCCTCGGGGATGCTTTTTTTATTTCTACCCCAACCAACATGGAGAACTTTACAGCTGTCCGAAACCACCCACTCGAACACTATAGGATGCACCGTCGTTACGTTATTGTCACGATAATCTACTTGTTAAGTATATTTTAATTTTTCCTTATCTAAATTCCCTGTTTTTCGTTAAGTTTGCGTATTCATTGGTCTCTTATTAAAAATCATTATAAATAAGACTTGTTAGAAACAATACTACATATCTTGGTTCCCATTGCTATTTTCACTTTTATAGCAGCCTTTACCTTATTTGCAGTATATGCCGAGCGTAAGATCGCGGGATTTGTACAAGATCGTCTAGGACCGATGGAAACAGGAAAGTATGGCAGTCTCCAAACGATTGCCGACATTCTCAAATTATTACAAAAAGAATTAATTACCCCCTCATCGGCCGATAAAATACTCTTTAGAGTTGCTCCTATCGTTATTTTCGTTGCTGTATTTACAGGTTTTGCCGTTATTCCCTGGGCCAAAGATTTTATCCCTGCGGATACACATACAGGCTTGTTCTTTATTATGGCCATCATCTCCATTGATGCTTTGGGCATTTTAATGGCAGGTTGGGGATCTAACAACAAATATTCTTTATTGGGTTCCATGCGTGCCATTGCACAGATGGTATCCTATGAAATACCGGTAGGCCTTTCGCTGATTGCTGTAGTGATGCTAACCCAGACCCTAAATTTGAATGAAATTGCTATTGGACAAGGAATTCTAACTCATGGAAGCATTAAATTCTTTGGTTTTTGGGAAGTCAATGAGATCGGAGGCCTTTTCGCCTGGAACATCTTTCAGGCCCCACATTTGATTATTACCTACATCATATTCTTTATTGCTACCCTTGCCGAGTGTAATCGTGCACCCTTTGATATCCCGGAAGCCGAATCTGAATTAGTTGGTGGTTTCCATACAGAATATGGGGGCATACAATTTGCCTTTATCTTTTTGGCAGAGTATGCCATGATGTTTTTGGTATCGATGTTGGGAGTTGTTCTCTTCTTAGGCGCTTGGAATACACCATTACCAAACATAGGTGCAATACGCTTGGCCGATTGGACCACAGGTTTAGTGTGGGGAATATTTTGGACATTAGCCAAATCATTATTTATTGTTGGTATCCAAATGTGGATTCGATGGACATTACCACGGTTACGTGCAGACCAGCTGATGAGTTTATGTTGGAAAGTATTGACACCGCTGGCTTTTCTTTGTATGGCCATCTCTGCAATTTGGCGAATTTTAGTTATAGCATAGGATATGATATTTAAAACAGCTTCGCATGCATTTCGTACGGCAATCAAGGGTTTATCTTTGACTGTTAAGCACTTGTTTGGTGCCCGACGTTCGCGAACAGAATTGAATATCAAGAAAGACAATTACTTTGATCAACAAGAAGGTATTGTCACCGTACAATACCCGCGTGAAAAAATGCCAATCCCCGAAGTTGCCCGCTATCAATTGCAAGTCGATATCGAGGACTGTATTGTATGTGATCTATGCGCAAAGGCTTGTCCTGTCGACTGCATCGAAATCGAAGCTATCAAATCACCGGAAGCGATTGGAAAAACTTCCGATGGCAGCGTTAAAAGACTATATCCGGCCAAATTCAATATTGATATGGCCAAATGTATGTACTGTGGCCTTTGTACTGTGGTATGTCCGACGGAATGTATTACCATGACCAATGAATATGACCGCAGTTCTCAAAAACTGACCGATCTTATCTATGGTTTTTCAGATATGACCGATAGTGAGGTCGCACAGCGCAAAGCAGAATGGACCAAGTTTCAAGCTGAAAAGGAGGCAGCAAAGCAAAAATAAAAGATGGAAAGTATTTTATTCTACGCTTTTGCTATCCTAGCAATCGGTTCAGCACTTTTACTGGTCAATCTTAAAAATATCGCTCGCGCATTGTTCCTGTTTTTTATTGTATTATTTGCTATGGCAGGACTCTACTTATTTGCTTTAGCCGATTTTGTAGCTATCACGCAAATTATGGTGTATGTCGGAGGCGTGCTCATATTGATGTTATTTGCCTTTATGCTCTCCAACAAAGAACTCCTGAAAGACCTTCAGGATAGCAGCGGTTCATTCTTAACCATGCCTAAGTGGCAGACGGTTCCCATCGTACTTGGCTTCCTATTGCTTATGCTATACGGCATTGTTGAATGGCGACAAGCACCATCTGCGTGGATTTTACAAGCTAGGGAAAATAACACCGAGATTGTCGCAACAGATAATAACATTCATCAGATTGGTTTACGTTTTATGACCTTTTACGTTTTACCATTTGAAATTATATCCGTGTTTTTGATGATGGCCTTAATCGGAGCCTCACATTTATCCAGAAAGGAGCGTACGACATGATTACGCTGACGCATTTTTTAGTTGTCAGTGTCTGCATCTTTTGCATTGGGCTCTATACGGTTCTTTCCAAGAAAAATGCAATTATGATTTTGGTCGGTATTGAGTTGATGATCAACGCCGCCATCCTGAACTTTGTAGCCTTTGGAAAATATGATAAGGTCAGTTATGGCGGGCAAATTTTTGCTCTATTTGCCATTGTGCTTGCAGCCGCAGCAGTCGCTGTGGGGTTGGCTATTGTATTAAATGTCTACAGACATTACAAAACCATTAATCCGGATGAGATCAACCAATTAAAAGACAAGTAAGCATTGGATCAATTTGTTCACATATCGCCCCTTCTGACCGCACTGTTTACCTTGGCAGCGCCATTTGTGGCATTCCTATATCAAGCAATAGCAGGCAAACGCGACCAGTCGGGCCTAGTTTCTCTCACGGCTATTATCCTCAGCTTTATCGCTGGTGGATTGACCTGGTTCTCTATATGGAATAATCCGGCAGTATCAATGCAAGTAAGCTGGTTCACTATTGGTGAAACATCATTTAAAGTTGGTATCCTGCTGAACAATTTGAGCACGTTGATGCTTTTTTTGGTACCGACGGTTGCCCTACCCGTACATATATACTCCAGAGCCTATATGCATGGCGATTCAGGTATTCACCGCTATTGGATGTATCTTAGCTTATTTTGTTTTGCGATGTTGGGATTGGTCATTATGGATAGCCTCCTATTGATGTATGTTTTTTGGGAATTAGTCGGTTTCGCATCGTATCTCCTCATCGGCTTCTGGTTCACACGTGAAACAGCTGTACAAGCCAATAAAAAAGCATTTTTGGTCAATCGCATCGGCGACCTCGGGTTTCTAATTGGGCTTGCGATCCTATTTACACAGTTCAAAACCCTCAATTTAATCGATCTCTTTGGGGACAATGGCTTGATTTATCAATCCACAATCGCCCAAGGATTATGGACATCTCCAGTCAATAGTTTACCTCAGATTTGGCTTACCATTGCAGGATTAGCCTTTTTCTTGGCAGCGATGGCTAAATCTGCACAATTTCCATTACATGTATGGCTTCCTGATGCGATGGAAGGCCCTACATCCGTATCCTCGTTGATTCACGCCGCGACCATGGTTGCTGCCGGTGTATTTCTGCTGGCAACTGTATTTCCATTATTTAATGAATCTGCCTTATTATTTATTGCCATCATCGGCACAATAACCGCTGCTTTGGCCGCATACTTCGCGCTTGGCCAATACGACATCAAACGTATTCTTGCTTTTTCGACCATATCGCAGCTTGGTTTTATGATGGTTGGCATTGGCATTGGAACATGGGATGCTGCTTTATTTCATCTGACTACGCATGCCTTCTTTAAGTGTCTATTATTTCTTTCTGCCGGAGCTGTCATTCATGAAATGGCCCATCTCAAATCAAATAGCCAATTGGACTTTGATCCGCAGGATTTACGGAATATGGGTGGACTACGTCATTATATGCCAAAGACTTTCGTGCTGATGTGTATAGCTTCGCTAGCACTTGCAGGCTTCCCTTTGACTTCAGGTTATCTATCCAAAGACAGTATCGTCATCTCTTCCTTTGAATGGGCTCTTTCAAAAGGTAACTTATACCTTATCATCCCTGCAATTTTAATTCTAGTAAGTATTTTAACGGCTTTCTACATCGGTCGTCTGCTCTTTAAAGCCTTTTTTGGAGAGTTCAGACTATTAAAACAGCTTCAGGGCAAACTACATGATCATCCGCTACATGAAGCACCAAAGACCATGTTGATCCCGATGTTTACGTTGGGTCTCTTCTGTCTATTTCCGGTATTCTCTTTCAATCCGTTTTCGTATCACGATTCCTGGTTGATGGACGGCCTTTTATTGGATGAATATGCTTTTGCACCAAGCCATAGTGCACACCTTATTATCCCTGCAATACTGCTCCTTGGTTCGGTTATTGGCTGGATCATCGGCTGGAAATGGTATGTACAAAATAAATACCCTTTGAACTCAGCTAGCCAGGCATTAAAAGCCGCTTTCAACCAGGGGTATATCAATGAATTTTACCAAGCAGTCTTTGTGAATGGCACATTAAAATTAGCGCAGTTCTGTTATTGGTTTGATCGTCACATCGTTGACGCTTTCGTTTCTTTGATTCAGTTTATCGTCTTATCCCTCTCACAGCTAAGTGTGTGGATAGATAAATATATTGTAGATGGTTTTGTTAATACGGTTGCTACTGTAGCCTATTGGACAGGCAATCAAGTTCGCCTGGTCCAAAATGGAAAGATACAGACAGCATTGTATTCCGTCTTTTTATCAGTTTTACTTGGTTTAATTTATCTTATATTCTTTTAGGAAATGCCTATTCTATCCTTATTGATATTTTTACCGCTATTGGCTACGGCGCTCATTCTCGCCTTACCAACACGCTATAAATCGAGTTACAAATATATTGCTTTAGCATTCACAGCAATACAATTTGTACTGGCCGGAATATGTTATGCACAATTTGATGCAAGCAAAACAGGAGTCCAAGATCTGGCGGGCTATCAATTTGTTGAACAGCTTTCCTGGATCCGGTTAGATTTAGGATCAATAGGAAAACTAGAGATTGATTATCTTATTGGTATTGACGGGATCTCCATGCCCTTGTTATTGCTGAGTGCATTCGTTATGCTGATGGCTATAGGTGCCTCCTGGAATATTCAGAAAAGTCCGAAGGGATATTTTGCCTTGCTCATGGTACTTAATATGGCCGTTATGGGGATTTTCTGCGCATTGGATTTCTTCCTATTCTATTTGTTTTATGAAGTCATGTTACTGCCACTCTACTTCTTGATCGGTATCTGGGGGGGTGCAAGACGCGAATATGCAGCTATAAAATTCTTTTTATATACCCTATTCGGGTCTGTATTTATGTTGTTGATTATCGTCGGATTGTATTTTTCAGTAATCAACCCCTTGACTGGAGCACATACCTTCAACATGATCTATATGATGAATCCACAGAATTATCTTGAGGGTTCTATTTTCGGCTGGGAAGGTTATCAGGAGATTTTGGGCATTTCCGCTCGTCTGGTCGGTTTCATTGTGCTCTTCTTTGCCTTTGCCATTAAAGTACCCATTGTTCCGCTACATACTTGGCTACCGGATGCGCACGTTGAAGCGCCAACACCAGTATCTATTATTCTTGCCGGTATTCTCCTCAAAATTGGTGGTTACGGTATCATCCGTATCTGTTACAGCATCTTTCCCGATATGGCAGCCTTATCCAATTGGTGGCTTGGGTTAATCGGTGTTGTTTCCATTATTTATGGGGCTTTGAATGCCTTATCACAAAAAGACCTGAAACGAATGATTGCCTATTCATCGGTTTCACATATGGGCTTTGTGCTGCTTGGTGTTGCATCGCTGAGTGCAGAAGGTATTTCTGGCGCCATGTTTCAGATGATTTCGCATGGATTTTTATCGGCGGCACTCTTTTTCCTTGTTGGCGTGGTCTATGACCGGGTACATGACAGAAACATCTATAGTTTCCGTGGCCTAGCTCAAATTATGCCCAAATACACAGGTTATGTCGCTGTCGCATTTTTTGCATCCCTAGGCCTGCCCGGCTTTTCAGCCTTTATTGGCGAAGCCTTTGTCATTATCGGTTCCTTCAATGCGGCGAGTATAGGAACTGGATTACCGCGCTGGATGGCACTGGCGGGATCCATAGGTATCTTATTAAGTGCGGCCTATCTACTTTGGACACTGCAACGTATGTTCTTTGGACAAATTCGCTTAAAAGGCGGAGACTCCTGGAGTAATGCACTGACAGACTTAAATATACGCGAACAAGTGATCTTATTTCCTACCCTAGCGCTCGCGCTATTACTTGGAATTATGCCGGCATTAGTATTTAACAACCTAAACGCCAGTGTTCTGAATCTCGTAAGTTTTATCCAACAATTTATCTAATTCAGCATGCTCGCATTCAGTCCATATATCAGTTCTTTCATCGATCAGATTATCGTAAGCGTTCCTTATTTTAAGCCCGAACTGACATTGATCGTCACTTTTATTGGTACTATCCTCGCTAGTCTTTTTATTGACAAACACTGGAAGAATACCTCTTTTGTCATTACCCTCATTGGCTTATTGCTCAGTGGTTGTTACCTTGTGGGACAGGGACTCAGTAAGGTAGAGGCAACAGGCTTCTTTGATATGATCCATATTGATGCATTTGCCGTAGCTACACGTTTGATTATGCTGTTGTCGACAATGCTCATCTGTATCTTCATCCAACAACGGCAGCAAGATCGCCCCTTAGGCGACCTATACGCCGTGCTACTGACCGCAACTCTTGGCCTGAACCTGCTGACGATGTCGAGTAACTGGCTGATGATCTTTATTGCTGTGGAGACCGTTTCGATCAGCTCCTATATTATGGTTGGCTATTTTTCTTCCACAAAGGTTCAATCCGAAGCTGCTTTAAAATATGTCCTGTTTGGATCCATCTGTGCCGCCGTTATGCTCTATGGCTTGTCTTTACTATACGGTTTCACGGGAAACCTGAATTTTGACGCACCAAGCCACATTGCCGGATTGATGGAAGCACCCCAGATCATGATCAGCATTGCTTTATTATTTTTGCTGACAGGTATTGGTTTCAAACTGAGTTTTTTTCCCTTTCATGTCTGGAGCCCGGATGTTTATCAAGGTGCCCCAACAGTGATTACCACCTATCTTGCTACTGTACCCAAAATTGCGGTCGTTGTACTTTTATCCAAGATACTATCCGCATGGCTCAATGTCTCCTTTTATTTCAGCGATTTTCTGACTTATGTGATTATTGCGATCGCCATTGCAACTATGCTGATTGGTAATTTAGCCGCTTTGCGTCAACAGGATGCCAAAAGAATGATGGCCTACTCTTCCATCGGACATACGGGTATACTCCTTATGGCTGTATTGGTTTATCAAAATAATGAGTCAAATGTGCTCTTATTTTACCTTTCCATATACGCGCTGATGAATATTGCTGTATTTATCTTTATTGATGCCTTGGAAGCTAGTTTAGGAAATACCACGATTGAATCTTATCGTGGCTTAGGAAAGCAATTTCCCTTATTGTTTACTTCCTTTTCGATTGTTTTAATCGCTTTGGTCGGCCTACCTCCTACTGCGGGTTTTGTTGGGAAACTTTTGGTCTTTTCCAAAGTATTCGAGCAATACCAAAACTTCCAATCCTTTAGTTTGCTGGCATTACTCCTAGTGGGTGCATTGACATCTGTCATCTCCCTATTTTATTATTTTAAGATACCACTGAATGCGTTTCTAAGGGAAAATACGGGATCTCCAGCGGTTAAATTCAATGTGCTACTCTTGTGTATTGGAATCTTATGTACCGTGGCCGTGTTGATCTTAGGTATCTTTCCCGATTTATTACTTTCGGCATTCTAGAAAACAGGAAACTTCTTTCATTTTAATAAGTTTATCGTCCAATTCATTCCCTTAATGTCTGCGTTGAATAGTAAGAATAACTCCATAATATATTTTATATTTGTAACATGATTAGTGCAATAGCAAATCCAATTTTTCAGCGTGCTATCCAGGATTACCACGTATACGATCAGATTGATCATCCAATCCAAAACCCGTATGACAAACAATCCCTGGAACATCTCCTCTATTTAAAATGCTGGATTGACACTGTACAATGGCATATGGAAGATGTTGTGCGTAATCCCGCTATTGAACCTCAAGAAGGCTTATACTGGAAAAGACGTATCGATGAATCCAATCAGTATCGCACAGATACAGTAGAGTACATTGATAGTTATTTTCTGCAAAAATTTCAAGATATACAGGCGAGTTCTACAGCGACAATCAATACTGAAAGTCCGGCATGGGCTATTGATAGACTTTCCATTCTGGCTCTAAAAATCTACCACATGGAACAGGAAACATTGCGCACAGATGCTTCCGAAACACATATCATTTCCTGCCAGGAAAAACTAAACGTTTTATTGGAACAACGAAAAGATTTATCCCAAAGTATTGATGAATTGATGACCGCCATCGCATCTGGCGATAAATACATGAAAGTCTATAAACAGATGAAAATGTATAACGATCCGGCATTGAACCCTGTCCTATATTCATCAGGAAAATAAAACATGTCCTTACCGCAGCGGATCATAGTAACCCGATTTTCAGCTATGGGCGATGTTGCCATGGTCGCCTCAGTATTGAAAGAATTCTGTATTCAATACCCTGATGTAGAAATCATAATGGTCAGCCGGCAATTCTTTGCCCCATTTTTTGATGGAATAAAAGGTGTACGGTTTCACGCGATTGAACCCAAAACAATTCATAAAGGTTTTTTTGGATTAGTCAAGCTAAAAAAAGAACTGGCTCAATACGGCGCAGATGCTGTAGCTGACTTACATTTCAATTTACGCTCCCGCGTAGTCGATCTTTTATTTTCCTTATCGGGTGTAAAAGTAAAACAACTTGACAAAGGCAGAGCGGAAAAAAAAGCTTTAACCCGCGAAAACAACAAAATTAAGGTTCCTTTAAAGCTAACGGTCGAGCGTTATGCAGATGTATTTCGCGCATTAGGTTTCAAATTTGAACTCAGCAATAAATTGGTTCTTAATTTGCAGGATGTACCCAAAGCTGCATTTAGTATGTTCGCGAATTTCGATCGAAAGAAAATTGGCATTGCCCCATTTGCGCAACATCGTTATAAGATTTTTCCGCAAACCAAGATGGAAAATGTGATAGAGATATTGACACACAATGGCTATGATGTTTTGTTGTTTGGCGGTGGTGAACAGGAATTCCAGATTGCGCAAAACTGGACGGAGCGATTTCCCAACACCTATAATACCATAGGCAAGCTTTCGCTGCGGGAAGAACTGGATTTGATTTCAAATCTAGATCTCATGATCAGTATGGACTCTTCGGGACTTCATATGGCATCGTTGATGGGTGTAAGGTGTCTTTCTTTGTGGGGAGCAACGCATCCTTATGCTGGATTCACCGGTTACGGGCAGCAGCTAACAGATTGCATCCAAGTTGAACACCCCAACAGACCGAGTTCAGTGTACGGCAACAAGCCCTGTGATTGTGATGGGATAGAAGCAATTGATTTAATTACACCGGAAATGGTGATTGAAAAAATAAGAGCAATAGGATGAAGATAGGGTTAATAACCATTCGATACGGATTGGATATCACCGGTGGAGCCGAATTCCATTGTAGAATGCTAGCTGAACGATTATCAGCAAAGCATGACGTGACTGTATTAACCACCACTATTAAGTTTTTAAATAAACCAGCGGAAGATTTCACTCCGGGCCTAGAAATTATACAGGGAATACCTGTGACGAGGTTCGTGACCGATAAAAATTTGCGTTCCGAAAAGAAAAGTAAAATCGCCCGGAAGATACGCCGATTGATCTATCGCTGGGGATTAGCAAAGCCTATTTTCTCCTTATTTCCTGTTTGGAAATTCAAAGTTGATGATGAATCAACCTATTTGGAAGGACATCCATTTTATTCGTCTTCATTACTTAACTATATTAGGGAATTCCAACACGATTTCGACAAATTCATTTTCTTTACTTACGAAAACCCACTAACCATATTGGGATCACTCCTTGTACCACAGAAGTCTATTCTGATTCCCACTGCACATATGGAGAGCATGTTATTTAGAAGTATCAACACACTTTTATTTTCAAAAGTCAATCATATTGCCTTTAATACAGAAAGTGAAAAAGAAATGTGTTTAGAAATTTTCAGAAATTCGCTGGCAAAAAATACAATTGTTGGCATAGGCGTCAATCAAATAGATGACTTAGCAGCTGCGACAACCATCAGTGCCAAATATCAGATCAAATCACCATACTTACTTTATTGTGGTCGCATTACACCAGTGAAAATCAACAATTTTATGGCCTATTTTCTGAAATTAAAATCGGAAAAACAGATCGACTTGCAGCTTGTACTTACAGGAGAAAATACCATGGATGTTCAGCAAGATCCTGATATCATCTATACTGGTTTTGTAAGCGAGGAAGAAAAAAAAGCGCTAATGCTACAAAGCTTTGCCATTATTAATCCCTCACTCGCTGAGAGTTTATCACTATTGACATTAGAAGCGCTCCATTTAGGGAAACCAGTCATTGGTAACAAAAAGTGTGATGTCATGGTCGAACATGAACGCAAAAGTGGAGCTGTATTCTGTTATGATTCCTTCAACTCCCTAAGTTCCATTATCACATATTTGCAAGATCCAAATACCGATAAGAACATCATTGCGGCAAAAGCTAAAGAATATGTTTCTAAATATTATAATTGGGATTTGGTATTAAGTAAATTTGAACACATTTTTAAAGAAAGCTAAACCGGGTCAAGCATGATAACAATTGGATTTGACGCTAAACGATATTTTCTCAATCGAACAGGCTTAGGCAATTATAGTCGGGACCTTGTCCGTATACTGGAACAATATTATCCGGACAATACTTATTTGAAGTATACACCAAGATTGGACGATAATGATCTTTCGAAGAAGGCGCTTATCGAAGAAAAAATTCGTCTCCCCAAAAGCACATTTAACCGCGCTTTTCCCGCACTTTGGCGAAGCTTTGGAATAGCATCTGACCTGCTTAATGACGGTGTAGAACTCTTTCACGGGCTTACAGGAGAAATACCAAGGGGTTTAAAAGCTCGTGGAATTAAATCTGTTGTCACGATACATGATTTAATCTTCTTACGCTATCCCGAACTCTATAAACCCATCGATCGTTGGATATACAACAAGAAATTCCAATTAGCGGTTAATCACGCGGATAAAATTATTGCAATTAGTGAACAGACTAAATCAGATATCATCGATTACTATGCAATTCCCGAACATAAGATCGAGGTTATCTATCAGGGTTGCCATCCGGCTTTCAAGGTTCCAAAAAGTGACGACGAGCAGGACAAATTAAGGTTAAAATATAATTTACCCAAAGACTTTCTGTTAAATGTGGGTTCAATTGAAAAACGAAAAAATGTTTTACAAATTGTAAAAGCTATTCAGGATATCGATATCCCATTATTAATAATTGGTAAGAAAACGCCCTATCTTGAGGAGATTAACAGATATATTGTAGCCAACAAATTGGAAAGAAAAGTCATTATAAAGCAAGGGTTTACTATTGAAGAACTATCGACTATTTATTCGATGGCATCAATTTTTATATACCCTTCTATCTTTGAAGGCTTTGGTATCCCTATCATCGAAGCCTTATATGCTGGTACTCCTGTCATTACAACCAATTCGGGCGTATTTCCAGAAGCTGGTGGACCATCGTCTTGTTATGTAGACCCTTCAAATGTAGACGAAATAAATCTAGCGATCAAACGTATTCTGAGCGACTCTCAAACCAGTGCAAGGATGATTTCACAAGGACGTCACTATGTGCAAAAATTTAATGATGAAAAAATTGCATCAGAACTCATAAACTGTTATCAGTCCTTATTGTAATTTAGGCTGAACGGTATGCGTAAAATATTTATCCAAGACTTTTAATGCGATTATATCCTCTATTTTTTTATTTTTAAACTGAGCAATATATTCGTGTGCATTTTTTACGATCCTCCTAGCCGCATGATCATCTGCCATAAAATACCGTAATTTTTCCTCCAAATCAGAATAATCATCTTTAATACAAATAAAATGAACATCTGGAATTAGGCGTCCTTCCATAAACCAAGTCTCATATTTCGGCATAGGCATGACCGCAATAGAATTAGAGGACATAATCCACTTCAAATTTGTCGCAACATCGTTTCCCTCAAGCGCCAAAATAAATTTATAATCAAGGTGCCCGGCGATGGATAAATAATCCTTATCGGAAGATCGATTAGCCTTTTTGATATTGCACAATGGATGATCATAATACAATTGGTAGAATCGACTTCGATGAATCTGTCCAAAACCGCTCCTTCCGACCAACATATCTATTTTTTTATCAAAAGACACGTCGTCCTGAAGAAAATTAAAATGTCTTGCTTTATCCAAATTTAAGACTATTGCATTGCTATTATTACCATGAATAGGTCGGCTCTTGAGTAAAGTCGGATGTGAGGGAATATGAATGATATCACCGGGCAAAATACTGAACCGCAATTTGGGGTTAAAAAACCTTAAATATTCCTTACTGTCGAAATAATAAACGCGTATGCGTTCTGGTACGCGATATTTGCCTATTTCAATGGCGTCCTGATCTAAAGGCTCAAGCCGTTCCAACTTATTGTAATAATTTACCCTATCATCAATATATGTGGCATTTTTGCGATAATAAGTGCTATCTAAACGCTTTGTCAGTTGGGCTTGAAAAAGACTATCAGGAACTAGCTCCCTAAGAATTGCTTTAATATAATAGTAAATCTTATTATTTTTATTTCGCAAAAAGATTCTTTTGAAATTCATCGATGTGCAATGCTTTTTCCTCAAAAATAAGTAAAAATAACTCTCCCTTAAAATAAATAAGCCTAAAAGTCTGAATCAGGTTTTACAACAGGAATACGCAGTTGTAGTTTCTTCCAATGGTTAGATTTGTCTTTATAAATCATGAGTTTACCTAATTTATACTTAAATTTCAGTAATCCTTTATAATCATCTTCAATGCAGCGATACGCTACATTCGGATTTTCTTTCAGAACTTCATTAATCGCTAATGTATAAACTGTTGGGCCTGTCATCGCATGTACATCATGTGGAAATCGA
Source organism: Sphingobacterium sp. UBA2480 (assembly GCF_002341965.1). NCBI lineage: Bacteria > Pseudomonadati > Bacteroidota > Sphingobacteriia > Sphingobacteriales > Sphingobacteriaceae > Sphingobacterium > Sphingobacterium sp. UBA2480. The sequence goes on from NZ_DDPA01000004.1 coordinate 67,106, forward strand.
TTCTGTTCAATATTATCCACAATCAGCTCCATCGTTCTTTTTAAAAAAGGATGTCCTTTATCAAAGATAAGTGCCCATTGTGCATACAGGCTCCTATTGTTCTCATGCGTTATTACTGCAACGTCATCGCTATTTAGATATTTATCGATGGAGACTAACAAATCACTATCTAAATCTATATAAATACCACCATATATATATAAAACAGCATAGCGAAAAAAATCTGCTTTGGCGGCCCCTATCTGAAGACGATGATAAGCTTTATTAATGCGCTCATCAAAATGTTCAGCAAAGAAGTCACTCACCCGTTGATCATCATAGAACTCATACGAATAATCCTTATTCTTTTTTAAAAATGAGCGAATATAGAGCTTCGTAAGCCAAGGAATCTTATTATCCTTAAATGTTTGAAATATATTTTTTGGAATTCCCATGATAATGAATAACTATAGGAAACTAGAAAGTCCGTCAGCGCAGGATGTCAGCTTTTCTAATTTTGTCTTTTCTAATAAATAATCGTTTTGTGGTAGTGCTTTTCTAGACGCTTCCTTATGATATAAGTGATACCCAATTGCAGCAAACTTGATTAGTTGCCCTTTGAGTCCATAATTGAATAAACGTTCCACAAATTCACTGTCTTCCCGGCCCCAACCTTCAAAAAGATTATTAAAACCATTCACTGCACGGACATCGCGCATGTAGAAGGACATATTACAAGAGCGTACTTTGCTTCTTTTATGTGCTAGGTTTTTCGCAGTCCATCGTGCTAAAAGAAGATTACGAAAACTACTTATTCTCTTTTCAAACCGACCAGATTCGAATCCCGCCTGAAACATATTCGGATACCTTAGTTGATTCGACTCAGTTAACAATTTAGCTGTTAATGCTTGATTCAGTAAAACCCTTCCACCTTGGATAAAATGTCCGACTTTGGCGAGTTTTAGATGGTCTTCAATAAAATTTGGTGCCATAAGGATATCACCGTCGACAAGTACAACATAGGGTGATTTTACTTGGGCTAGCGCTTGATTTCGAATACGTGCAACGCGAAAACCACAATCGTCCTGCCAAACATGGCTGATTGGAATTTCAGAAACCTGCTCATAACGATGGACAAGCTGTCTTGTTCGATCATCAGAACCGTCATCTGCAACAATAACTTGACTCGGCAAAACTGTTTGATTTAATGCAGACAATAGCACCAATTCCAATGCATCGGGCCTATTATACGTTGTAATAATTATTGAAGTTTCCAAAAAATAGCTATAAAACCGTAAGTGCTAATCAGATGATTTCAGGTATTTATCAATACCGTTATCACAATAGGTCAAATTTAGCTTTTTTGTTTTTGCAAACAAACAATTGTTGTTGCCTAAATTCTCTTTTGCATTTATCGCATGCCAGATGTGAAACACAATGCCGCCGAATTTTAAGAATCGTTTTTTGATGTTGATATTTAGAAGTCTAGCGACAAATTCTTTATCTTCCGGCCCCCAGCCCTTAAAGTCTTCATTATAGCCATTCACACGAATGGCATCTTCTCTCCAATAGGCCATATTGGCACCATGAATCTCCCAACGCTCGTTGCCTTTGTTTTTATAATTAAATTCAAAATATTTCCATAACAACTGAAAACGAAAAGCACTGAATAAGTTCGAAACTCCTTTATCGAATCTATTTACCTTTGTATCACGCTTCGTCAATTTTTTCTCGGAAAATTCCCGATCAAGGTAAATACGGCTGGCGCGTACCACCGATCCTTTTCGCGCAAACTTTCGATGATCTCGAATAAAATAGGGATGCAAAATTAAATCACCATCAATTTGGACAATATAATCGGATGAGGCTTTAGCAATGGCTTTATTTCTGATTTTCGCCAACTGAAACCCCTCATCTTCATGCCATACATGAATAAAAGGAATATTAAACTTACTTTTATATTCTGCCACAACTCGCTCTGTCTCCTTTCCAGACCCGTCATCAGCGATAAGTATTTCATCAGGAAGAACCTTCTGAAGCAATACACTTTCCAAGCATAATGCCAACGCCTCCGGCCAGTTATAAGTAGATATTATTAGAGAGATTTTCATTTATTCATCTATTGTTAAAAACAGCGTCCAAGACTTCATACTCTTTCTTTACGGTATGATTATTTCTCATATATTCAATGGCCTGATTCGATTTTATCTTATAAAATTCATCCTCCTGGAGCAATTCAATAATATGAGAAGCAAAAGCCTGTTCATCTAACGATATAAGACATCCATTATCTGATTTATTAAACAATCCATCAACACCACGTTGATTGGTTACAACTGGAATGCCAAAAGATAATGCTTCCAAAACCTTTATTTTGATTCCTGTCCCTGAAAGCATTGGACAGATCGCAACTTTAGCTTGCTCATAATATGCTGCAAGATCATCCACCAATCCATGTTTTATAACATTTTTCACGGTTGGAATATGTGCACAAATCTTTCCAATCACATGCAGTTCAACATGTGCAAGTAGCGGAAATACTTGTTCTAAAAACCACTTTATACTCGACACATTGTGTGGATTATCACTCGCCACATAAATTAAGTCTATCTTCTTTTCGCGTTCTTGAATAACAGGAGATGGCATTGAAACCGGAATTAATCGTACAAATTTATCTGCAAACTGTTCAAAAATATATTTTTCCTCAATTGAAAATGTCCATATCTCATTAAAAGAGGTCATCATAGACAACTCAGCTCCAAACATTTTACCCAATTGACGCATTGAAAAGTTTTCCTTTTCCTTTGTCTTATTTTGCAGCGTCAGAAAATCATGCGAATCTAAAATTGTATAAGATCCTATCAAATTCTTTACCAAACTACCAAATTCAACATAACTAATAATAACGTAATCATACTTATGATCGCTTAAAACCTTTTCAAATCTTCTTTGAAATGATGGCGAAACACGATCAATCAAATTGGAGTGGAAGATATTTTTAATCTCTTTTTGTAATTTATCACGAAAGAAATAACTAATCCTATTTTTTTTGGAAGATTTAAAAGGTAAAATAATCAGGTTAATATTTGGAAATTCGGATTGAAAAATAGCTTCATCACCTGTTCTCCAATTAATTGAGGATACAAAATCGATCTCAAAATTTGCACTTATCGTATTAAAATAAGTTAACAATTGCTTACACCTAGTCAAATTGCCTGCTTTCGAACTGTTAGGATTTTCAGGCATAAAGTATAATATTCTCTTTCTCTTTATTGTTTGCATTTATTCTTATTGAATAGGTAAAAAGCAGCATTTGCTTTTATAATAAATAATACGAATTATTCTCGGAAAATGCCACATTCTATTTGAATTTTTCTTTGCCGGACCAACTAAATCTCGCCTTCGCCCCGAAAACGCTTTGTGACGGTCTCCACCAAATTTAACCACCCTTTAGCCATATTTTCAAAACTGTACACCTCCATTGCCAAGTTGCCCTGAACGCCAAATCTCGAACGTAGCGAAGAGTCCATGATCAATTGTTCGAGGTACAGGGCCATCTCCCGGTCGTCCAATGCTAAAAAACCATTCTGATTATGTTTGATCAATTCATTTACCCCGGAACAAGTGGAAAAGCCAATACTTGGCAGGCCTATTGACATGGCTTCTGCTAAGGCTAATCCAAACCCCTCATATTTGCTGGGGAAAATAAAAATATCCGCATCCCGCATCTTTATCAGAGGATCCTCGGTGAATCCACGCAGAAAAACCCGTTCAGCCAATCCAAGATCACAAATTTGTGTATTCAATCGATCAAAGTCTGGACCTGTCCCCCAAAACTCCAAATCCCAATTGGGATATTTGTTTGCCAGGCCAGCAAAAATTGCAATGGCAACATGCTGCTGCTTACATTCTGTATCCAAACGCCCAACATGAATAATCTTATATCTTTCCTTGATACGGTCATGCCTAACTAAATCGCGGGAATCTACCTGCTGGATTGGATTGGCAATAACGTCGCGTTGTCCCGAAAAATTAGACGGTAGAAAATCCCGATAGCTATCAAATAAGATCTGAACACCATTCAGATGATCGAAACTAGCCGTTAACAAATCAACCATATATGCTTTTCTCCCGCCTAGAACATTGGTATAATCGTAATCAGGTCTTCCATTCACCGAATCTATAATGGGGATTGACAGTGTATTTCCATAAGTAATCTCCAGAAGTGAGCCAATGGACATGGTAATAATCAAATCCGGCTTTAGTCCGTCGATATAATCTTTCCATAAAATCGCCCGCTTTCGCAGATTAAATTGAAATAATTTAGCTTCCCCCCCCATCCGTTGCTTCAATCGGCGGTTATACCACTTGCTGTATTTTTTGCGGGCCTTGTATTTCAACCATAAAAGTGGATTCGTCCCCTTATAGTTATAAATAGGAAGCTCGAGCTTCTGCTCCAAATTAGCGTCAAAGATATTCGTCACTTTCACCGACTTATGCAGCGGAAAAACTGGGGAGCCTTTTATGTTTTCATTGGTTGCAATCTCCACTACATATCCATTTGTACTCAGTATGTTCGCTAACGTAGAACATATCTTTTCCGTGCCTCCTATTCCATTTAAAAAATACAAATGTTGTATTAGTAAAATCTTCATACGTCGAGATACTTATTTCTGATCCTTTGACGGACTTTTCTTCTTAGGCCAGCAATTGGAATAAACCTCACCCAAAATAAGCCTCGCTTCAATTTTTCAGCTCTCCTTTTACAATAATCTACGTAAAACGTATCAAAATCCCTATGATCTCGAGCTTCTACAAAATAGCTAAAAGGCACCGTTAATATTTCTTTATCGGCTTTGGTAAGATGTAGGCTTACATATTCTTGCATAAAATTTTGCAATAACTTAAAAAGCTCTTCCTTCTCACGATCATTAAATGCCATTTTTAAATAGCGAAACTCAAAAGGTTCATGTTCGATAAATAGCGCTAGTTTTAAGGCTTTTGAAGCAAAAAGATCATGTTCCTTATAAAACTCCTTCAATAGTTCTAACCATATTGGGATCTGTTTCAATAAGCGATCCGTCTGCCGATTAATTTGCGTATGATTTTGATTCTCGTGCTGTCTATAAAAATATACTGCGCCCGGATTGAATCCGATCTTATCGGTCATCAAAAAGAGACGATGTGAAAACAAGCCATCCTCGCAGGGCTGAATTCCTTCAGGAAAACGGATATGGGGATAAGTGTCCAATAAGGTCTTTTTGGTCAGCAAACCGCATGTCGGTACAGCAGTCAAACGTGGCGCCCGGGAACAATAAGGCTCCCCCAAAATCAGCAAATCAAAATTTTGCTGTTTAGCAATCGCTAAAGAAGCTGACAAAAAGGTGCGTTCAATAGTGTCATCAGAATCTAAAAAATAGACATATTCTCCGCTCGCATGAATGAGGCCGTTATTTCGAGCGACAGAAACGCCCGAATTTTCCTGGTCAAAAAAATAAATGCGAGCATCCAATGATGCATACTTCCGACAGATTTCAGCCGAAGAATCACTGCTACCATCATTAACGAGTATGATTTCGAAATCTTGTAATTCCTGATCAAGCACACTTTGGATCGTCTCGTCTAAATATTTTTCGACATTGTATACCGGTATAACTACCGAAACAGCAACCGGACGAGGACAATCCATACAACCATTTTTTACCATCATTAATCTTTAATATACAAAAATAGTAACAGAAATGATATATTAAATGCTGAAATCATTTTAATGATTTCTCGATCCTGTCTTTATTCAATGTAAATTCCCGGTATCTGAACTCACCAGATTTATTACCGATCATTGCTCCCATTTTAATTAAAGATTCGTTGCTGCCCATTGGAAAAATTGAACTTCTATAGGCATTATTTTTCAACAGCGGCTTCGGTAATACTTTGAAATTTAATCCATCTTTGGAATACCCAACGTACAATAGTTCCGCGGTATATCGTTTCACATCACCCACAGCAATACAGAGAAAATAATAACCATCGGCAAATGTGGCCTGAATATGCCATGGTGAATTCACTCGTCCCTCCTTTAACCAGGGTCTATTTAGAAAATTTATGATTTTGCTTTCTTTAAACCCTGTGAAATTAATGCCATCGGTAGATGTTCTACGAACAACATAAGAAGGGTCTTTACCTTTAAAATTTTTCGAATTAAAATTCAGCTCAATTTCATAACTCAAAAACTCCTTCCCGTCATGAATAAACGAAGGGGACAATAGATGATCATCTTTGGGCGTAAACGGAGGGTTGCTGGTAAAGGCGACATTCAAATTCGACCACTTTATACCATCTGTAGAGGTTTGTTGTACAATGGTGCGATGTGCATTTTGTTTCAATCGATCAAAATTGGTATTACTTAACACACATTTGCCTTTCAAAGCCTGCGCAGTGATAAAACTACCCCTATAGTAAAGATAAAACTGATTATTTAAGTAGATCCAATCCACATCTGACCAGAAACCCTGAATCGGATCAACCTTGTTTTCACCGAAACTTTCTGTCGGAAAGGGAGCATTGATAATTGGATTGCTCAATCCCGGAGGATTTACCCAATCAAGACCATCATTGGATACAACAACACTTGGATTTTCAAATTTCTTTGAGTTTTGATTCGTTCCAACTGCGCCAAAATAAGGCGTGAAAACCATCCAATACTTGTATCCATTCAGCTTATTTGGAAAATAGAGAACATCCGGATGACAATAGCTGGCATTTGCACCCGAGATATCTATAAAATCATTGGCATTTTTTAGGCCTTTAAAATTAGCGTCAGCAACAGTATGTATATTGACCAAACCTTCATCACTATCAAAAGTAACTGAATCAATGGGTTCAACAGTCCAAATAGGAGCTTCAACATCCTGCGCAAAAAAGTCCTCTGGACGGTGGCAAGCCACGAGAATAATACTTCCATAGAGAAGTATCAAAAAATTACGAATCATAAGTAAATATCAAACGGTAGAAACAAAAAAATGCGACTTGGCTAACGATGTTTTTCAATAAATAAAATAAGCTGACGGCAAATAGCTAGATAAAACAAATTTTTGTTTTTCGCTGCGAAATTAGCATAATTTTATCAAAGTAAAACAACGATTTTCTTTTTTAAATCACCAAGACAACAAAGACCCAAAATCAATCTAAAAAATTCGTTATCAAGACTTTCATTTTGCCGTTATAGGCACTAAAAAAACCACAATGCTTTAGCTTTGACACGATATTAAACGTATCACTTGAGGTAAAAAAACTATTCATAATGTAATATATTTTTCAAAACTTACTGTATTATTATTTGTATTCATACGCAAGCCTGCTCATTGCGCAAACACAATGAACCGGAACAACAAGCGTTATTATCTATATTGGTATTAAGAATCAAAAATTTTAATCATGGACAACAGTAAAAAACTTTATATCATCCGACATGCAAAAGCCGAAACTATTCCGGGCATAAACGACTTTGATCGTGCGCTTACATCCGACGGTATACAACAGGCCAAACAAGTTGCGGCTAAGTTATCCGCAAAATTGACCCTAGATGAAAACAGTATGGTGATCAGTTCGCCAGCCAATCGCGCACTCCAAACAACGCGTATTTTTCTAGACGTCATGGGCTCCTCTTCTTTTGATATTCAAATTGAAGAAACAATTTATGAATGTACGTACAAGCATATGCTGTCCATCATCAATGCCATCCCCGATCATGTCAATCATGTCCTGCTCTTTGGGCACAATCCCACGTTGACTGATCTGGTGGAATACCTGACCCGAAAAGCAGCCTACTTACGCACCTCATCTTGTGCAGAGATAAGACTTGATGGCGGCTTCACCTTTCATATGCTCAGTGGCAATTGTGCCGATCTTGTGCAAATAATTGATTAAAATTCTATTCAAAGAACAAACTTATTTCCAGCTAATATCTGCTGATCACTTACCGGCATTTGATTTCATTGCCTTATCAATCACCAAAGGCACTGAAATCAAATCCAAATCATGTGAATACACCACAAATTTCTCGACCCAGCAGGGATCAAATTTTTCCTTAAATTCTTTTAAGCCCTTTGGTTGACGGAAGTAAGGATTATTTTCATATAAAAAACTGATCAAACGTTCAACTAGCCCTTTTTTCTTGTCAAATCCTGAAAAAGGAGCCAGTCCCATATTGAGAAAAGAATAACCTTCCTCTTTGCAATAATCTAAAAAACGGATAATCAATACATCCATATTTCCGCCTGGTGCATCTTGCAATTTCCGGATAAGATCATACGTCGCCTCGTCCGGAGCATAATTAGGAATGATATTCAAAAAGGCCAAAATGCGCCCTTCGTTATCCTCCAAAGTAATTACATGGCTATTTTTAATCTTACCAACGTCAAACATGCCCTGAGAAAAAACACGTTCTGAACGCTTCATGTCTCTTAACCAATGATCCGACACAACCTGTAATTTCTGAAGCAAACCATTGGATAACGGCGCGCGATATAAATTCGAAACAAAGCCTTTCTTTTCAATGCTATTCACCGCATTCCGGAGTGATTTGCGTTTCTTTCCTTCCAGCGAAAAATTATCGACATTGACAATGGCCTCTTCTCCAATCAGAAAAGATTTTTTGCCCAACTGCTTAAAAACCCCCAAATGTCTACCGTCAACGCGGTAATAAGCTGTTTTTAAACTCGATTTGCGACAATAGTGTTCAAATGCATTTATCAGTTCTTTCATGGCATCTTCAGTATCTTCACAAACGGGACCTTCGAGTACCATCGCAAAACCATAACATTTTTTATACGCAATAAAGCCTGTCAGCTCCTTGTTAAAGAAAAGATCTTTATCGCCATAGGTCTTAAAGTAATCGACAGGTGATTTACCATAACGCTCCAAAATGCGCTGCGCGATTTCCATCTGTCCATCCACCTCTTCCTCCGCTAACTGACATGGGTTGACCATCCAGTAGAATAATGCGGAAAGACTGATCACACTAAAAAAATTGATAGAATACAAAAAGTATTGTCCTATGGCTGTCTGCGGCTCTGCGACATCACCATTGAGCAGTACAAAACCGTGTAATGTATTGCTCACTGCATTTACAATGGTGAAGTCCGTATTAAAATGCTTCGCATTCAAGAAATAAAAGCCCGTAATCCCATACAGAAGCACAACCCCAATAAGCCACAAAACCAAGCTGAGATTTAAAGAGCTTAGCCTTCTGTTACTTTGCACAAAGTAATGTTTCGATGAATAGAGTAACATCAGCAACACCAAAAAAGCAAACCAGGCTTCTTCAAAATCCAACCCTTTGGAAAGATTGGCAATAATAGAAAGTGAACATAACGCAACCGCAACATACCAAGCCATACGTAGTCCCTTCAACAAAAAGCCCGAACACATCACCAACAATATACCGAAGAAAAGTACCGCTGCATTTGAAAAATTTAATGCATCATAAGATATAAATTGCTTTAATGCCGTTATACGGCTATGGATAGCCGGCGTCAAGACCGAGATGATATTGATAAGGCCCATCACAAAAATAAAAACAGATGGAAGTATCCGAACAAAGATGTTGTTTTTATTCACGAAGAAACTAATTCCACCCAATGCCAACGGTCCCCAAAACTCAAATAAACGATATAAAAGGGATATAGAAATCGCCTGTTCTTCGCTGTAGCCAAACTTACACAGAATGACAACCATTGACACCTCGATAAGTCCAACCCCCTTCATCAACGGTGAAAAACAATAGACCAAGGTTCCGACTGCATAGGTTACCGTACAAGCCAATAACGATGTTTCAAAACCTAAAGCAAGCATAGCAATATAGATATGTAAAATCCCGACAAGCTCAATGGCTGTTGCCCAAAGGAGACTTTGTAATACAGCCCAAAAATCTACGCCTTTTTTATGGAGCTCATCCCAGGTACCTGCAACGGAAGGGAAATGACGTACTGTAAAATTGTATGCTCGGCCACCACGGTAAAATGAGCTGCAGTACCAGCCAAATCCCAGCAGTAGGGCGCTAAAAACAAGCATAATCCCGATGATTTGCATATCAAGACCTGCGATTCCAACAAACAGAAAAACAAAAAGACAGAGGATAAATAAGGACACTAAACTAATGACGGCGTAGATAACAGAAGAAAGATTGGCGTTTGCATCATCAATTCCCTCCTGATTGACCTCTTTCTTAAAGAAAGCCAGTGAGGTAAATCCACCTACCGGAAGAAAGACACTGATAAAGTTTCTTTTTAGAAATAGGCGGGTAGCCCCACCCAGTGATAGTTTTTGTTGCAAAGACTTAAAACTATAGACATAGACCAAACCTTGCATGGCGATATAAGCCAAAGAAACCACAATCCCGATTGCCACCCAAAATAACGAGCTTGACTGGATAAGCCCTACCGACGATGCTAGCTCCTGTCTTTGATTTGCAAAAAAATATACAGCACCCAAAATGACCAATAGGCCCAACAAGGATTTCCAGATCAACATCTTGTTTTTCATCAGCATAATTACCTCTCGAATTGACAAACCCAATTATTTCGTTTTTCTAAACCACTTTTACTAATGACATCATTTCCTCAAAATAGTCCCAATCCAATTTGTCTTTTTTCAAGCATCAAAAATCAATACCGATCTTTGCCCGCACACCCCATGGAGATACCCCCGGATTATCCAGGTACGTAAAACGGCGAACCAGATCGACCCGTAAAATTTTAAAGATATTACTCAGCCCAACACTACCTTCTATATAGGCCCCATTATTAAGCGAGAACAGCTGCGGTTCGCGCGGATCCTTGGGCAATTCATCAAAATTTTTTGTGTATCTGTTGGAGGCATCAACAGCGCCATACAGCATCTTTACAGACGCGATCTCCCGGAGATCCAGTTTTTTCAAAAGCGGAACTTTATTCAGAAAAAAACCATTAAATGAATGTTGAAGCAATAGTGATGTATATTTATCGCTCATAAATTCCATCGAATTCATCAAATTGTAGGAGTTGAGCTGATACGAATACGTTTGATTTGCCCGATGAATAATCATCAGCGGATAAGGAACCTTTCCAAATTGGATACCCGATTCAAATACGATATCGGCAAAACCAAATTGGGACGCAAAAAATCGCTTATTGGCATTTAATATGAAACGTTGGTAGTTATAATCTCCACCCAATAAACCTTTCACACCAACCTGTGCGGCTAAGGTAAAAATTGGTTGGCCCGTATTGATGATACGTCGATAACGTTTTCCCTGGTATAATTTCTCATGTGGAGCCCAGCGAATCTCTCCGGTGAAAGCAGAAGTCCACAGCTCATTGCCGTTACTTCTTCTAAAAGCGCGACGGTCATACGTTAAGATACCACCCGGACTAAGGATTTGATTGAAGAACCCCACTTTAAAGGATAGATGGTTTTCAAACTCCTGCCAATATTCGATCTGCCTCCGCTGTAGATAAAACATTTTGTCATTTTCCCCTCTTCTGAATGAAAGCAAAAAATTGTCATTGTCAATAAAATTGAGATCCTGGCCCGGCACCTGCACCTCTTTACTAACCTTAGCGGAGACTAACTTTACCGGAAATTTGTATACCGATTCACCGTTAAGGGAGTAAGTAGCCCCCATATTATATTTCCATTGCCTATCTTTCGTACCATAGGCACCATAACCATCCAGGACCAATGTCTTGCTAAAAATATCCGTTGTGTTGCCCCCAAATTTAAATCGGCTTCCTTCGACAGGGTTAAAACTATAGAATGAAGGTACTGGCCCTATTTCGATAACACCGCGGCCATAATACCCCGACATGATAAAAGAACCCAATGCCATCAGGTTTTTGAAAGATTTTGATTGTTTTAAACTATCGATATTCGTAAAGGCCTGCGCCTCCAGCTTACTCAGTTTCTCAGGTCTCGCAAGATTCCAGTCAATTCCATTCGGATTCTGTGGTCCTGTTCGTGTCAATGCTTTACCATTAACAGCGAGCTGTGTTTCACTGGAAGGTGACCTGCTGGTCACTTTCTCCCCAAACAAACCCATACCATCCTTAAAAATCCCCATGTCTATCGTCAGGACTCCCCTACTCAGAAAAAAACGATGTGCTTGATTTTCCGAATAATTCAAAACAATATTTAACCCCTTCACCCAATTGATATTGGTCGCTTCGTTGATGGTCAGCTCCGCTTGATCTAAGGCATAACTCCCATCTAAGCGGATATAGATGAAGCCTGAAAAAAGTGCATCCTCCCTATTGCGTGGCTCTACGCGTATTTTGGCATGCCAAGGTTTACTATCCTTCAAAGTGTCAACCAGGTAATATTTATAAAACGAAGGTGCCAACGTCGCTATGGGGCTCAAAAACCGTCTATTCCCAATAGAGACATCCGTATCATAGATATTTGTTTCGCCATAGATTTTATCCAGATACTCATCAATACCGTCTTCATCCAGGTACTGATCTACGCGCGACTGATTCTCCCCCAATAAAACAAAGTTATTACCTTTAGCGGCATCCAATTTTCGCTGACCGATTTTTTCATCCATGAATATGGGTACCAGCGATCTCCCCGGATACTTTAGCGTATCCATCCCCTGTTTCAAGAATCCGAAACGTTTGAGTAAGCGGGATTTATCCACCTTTTGATTTTGGATAGACAGGGACATCGATAGCTTCTCATATTCCTGATAGCTACCCGCTGCCCCATTTAGGGCATTATTTTCGTCTCTTTTTTCAATTACTTTACGGATTAAATCGACTGTTGGATTATGTTTATTCGTGTATTTCCTCTTTTTAGGCGCATTCACGACAACTTCATCAAGACTTTGTTGTTCATCTTCCAAACGGATAATAAGAACCTTCTTGCCCTGTGCGACACTCATCGGGAACAACTGCTTTTTATAGCCAACGGCACTAAATAGTAATTCCCAGTTGTCAGGCACGGATGATAGTTGAAAATGCCCCTCTTTATTTGTTGCTACAGATCTGGCCGTGTGGGAAAGCGTTACAGTAACACCTTGAATGGGTTTTGCTGATGAGGCATCGAGGACAATTCCTGTTAATGAAGCTCCTTGTCCAAATAGTCGAGAAGTAAAGAACAGTAAAACCAATAAGAAACGATATTGCATAAAAAAACCTTGCATCTAAATTCAGTAGGATGACAAGGTTTTTATAAAAAAGTCCTAGTGCGATTGCTATCTTAATCGCACAGTATTATAAATCGTCTTAAAATCACGATTATAATTATGCGGTCCAGCCAATACATCGACCTTTAATCCCGCATTACGAAACATTTTCACGAGATCTTCTTCGCCCTCTTTACAAAAAACATAAGTCGAAGGGATTTGCTTTAGCTTCAACACTTCAGCAAGTACCTCATAGCCATTGGCTTTCTGTTTCCAGTTGAGCATTGTCGATACGGTCACCTCAAAGCTCGCGTACTGATCGGGTGATAAATAGGTAACATGCCGGATAGCTTTTTTCAATGGATCCGAAAAATTATTCAGGACAAAGGGCAACACTCCCGCAGAAAATGAATGTCCTATCAAATAAATCTGGTCACAGTCCCATTCTTTTCTGAAATGGTCAATATATCGTTCAAATTCCCTGCCCGCATCTTGTGGTGTTTTCTTTTTCCAGAAATATTTTTTTGCATCGATGACCAAACGAGGATATCCATCGAGCGAAAAGTAAGCTAACAGGCTTTTACTAAAATCATTATAACCGCCATCACCCGTAATAAATACAAGCATTGTTTTTTGTTTGTTATTGGCATCTTTAAGTGGAATAACGTAACTTGGTAGTACTTCTGCGTGTACTGGTTTTAGGGCAAGACTTAGCCAAAAAAATAGCAATAGCAATAATCTATCTGCTTTATAATGTGCAGTGTTCATGTGTATATAATATGTGTAAATATTTGCTTTGAATAATAACAATGCCTGTGACCACCTGGGATGATTCATTAATAAATACGCCGTGAAATCCTTTCCTCTGACACTATTTACCGGTTCTAATGTCCTTTATTGGAATAGATTTACGCACACCGTCCATCACATAAAAAAAGCCAAGAGCATTGTTCGAAATATTACCTTCGACATTAGCAGGTACTGCAGACAATAAACCTTTCCATTCCGTCTCCTGAAATAGATTATAAATAAAACGGGAGTAACGTGGCGATTCAGAAAACTTAGAGACGATTAAACTATCCTTCAACGATACTTCATAGTTGTAGGTCTTCCCAAGTAAGTTGTTCAGTACGTTGGGCGCGCCCAAACGATAACTATAACTAAAAGGAGATCGAAAAGAAGAGATATCGTCTTCGGAAAAATCCTTTTGCGGCATAATAAGCCATTTATTAGAAGTTCGCATCCCGAACAGATGTTTACTGACTTTTACCCCCCATTTGCCATTCAAGTTATTTTTTTCTACCGGCAGAAAGGCATTTTCAATCGGTATCACGGGTATCAATTGATCCTGTGCTTCATATGATTTCCCATTCAAAGTAATCGTAAGCTGAAATACATTTCCTACGGTGTCCTTGAGGTTGAACAGCTCACCATAGTAAAGCCCTTCACCCAAATCATTGAATTCAATCGTATTGGGACCATTGGTTACCCGGACGGTGGCTCCGCTAATCCCAATAGTCCCTGAATTAGACTTTAGCCCATCCAATTTCTTTAATTGGATATACTGCTCTTTGTACATGGTATTAATCCCGCCTTCAACAATCATATCGTACGATTGCCCCTCGTCTACAGCTGACTTCTGACAGGAAACCACTAAAAAACAAGCAACTATAGTCAATAAGAATCTCATATCAATCAAAATCTCATGGTGTAACTAATTGAGGGAACCCGCCCGGAAAAGGATGTTTTCTGAATTGCCAAATTCCCATTGCTATCTTCGGAGAAACTATAATAAAGTGGATTGCGCTGATCAAATATATTATATAATCCAAAATTCAAGGTGTGTCTTCTCCCTCGCTCTCGCTGCCTTATCGTTTCCAAATCTACCGAGCAATTTAGATCAAAACGACTAAACGTAGGCATGCGATGGGAATTACGGCTTGAATACACTGGAACATATATCCCCTCATATTCCATAAATCCTATTGGATAGGTTAAAGGTCTCCCTGTATGAATCGTATAAAAAGCACTGAGATGCACCGACCTCCCCAAATCGTAGGACAAGTTGCTCTTAAGCACATGTGGAATATCGAAATTGGCTGCGTATTCTTTTCCTTTATTGATGCCGTTGATCTTCCGAAAAGATCTGGACCAGCTATAGAAAATACTGCCCGAAAACTCACCGATACGCTGATTGACGGATAATTCTAGTCCATAGGCACGCCCCTTTCCTTGGCGCAATTGTGTTTCGATAAATGGGTTGAGTATAAGCTGCGCATGATCGATCAATTCGACCTGATTGCCCATTCTCTTCCAATACCCTTCCAGTCCGATATTTCCACGATAAAATAATCTGTTGATACGAAAAGAAATCGCGTCAACATATTGTGGTTTAATATTTAATCCCGCCGGTACCCATGCTTCCAACGAGGAAAAAGCAAGTTCATCGTTCTGTAATAACTGCAAATACTGATAGCTCCGATTATAAGCCAGTCTGAAAGCGTAATCATTGCCCATTTTATATTGCAAAGACAGGCGTGGCTCTAAACCATAATACGACTTTTTCTTGTCGGCATCGTTCGACAGGGGCCTATACGAGCTGCCATCCAATAAATAATAGCGTCCAAAGGAAGCATTAAAAAAGGCATTCGCCCGCATTCCCGCAACAATCCGGAAGGCTGAATCAATCTTCCAGTTAAAAGAAACATAACCCGTATAATCATAGGCCTGGGCCCTAAAGATATTATCCTCCGTATTTGAATTTACCGGCGATATCTCCCCGGGATTAAAACGATGTAAGGTTCCCTGGAGACCAAAATCCAAGGTGCGATCCAATCCCATAAAATACGTAAAATCGGATTTCAAACTAAAGTCGCGTATCCGTGTCAACCAGATCTGATTGTCACTCGATTCAGGTTTGCTCACATCCAATTTATTATGATAATCACTGAATATAGCCGAAAGGTTCATAAATAGTCGGTCACTATGCACATGGTTCCACCGCAAAGTAGAAGTCCAATTACCCCAACGATTGGTATTCTTATTCGGTGAAATAACTTTATCTTGCCCGTAGTAACCCGAAAGGTAAATCCGATTTTTCTCGTCAAAAGTATAGTTGAACTTCACGTTATAGTCACTGTACTTACCTTTGACATTAAACAGCCGATAATCTGTATTAAAAGCATTTAATATACTTCCCCGTGCAGTGGCAATGAAAGCACCTTTTCCTTTTTTTATAAATGGCCCCTCAGCACCAACCCGGGCAATCAATAAACTTGATCCACCAAAAACATGAAAAGCATTGGCATCGCCGTCTCTGGTACTCATATCCATAATGGAAGAAAGACGTCCCCCTAAATTTGCAGGGATAGCATCCTTATAAAACTGTGTATTCTTCAAGATATCCGAATTAAACACCGAGGTTAAACCGAATAGATGCGATGGATTATAAACAACGGCTTCATCAAGCAAAATAAGATTCTGGTCTTTACCGCTTCCCCTTACAAAAAGATTACTGCCACCTTCTGTTAATCCGTTAATCCCATTTTGCATCTGTAATACCTTCATGATATCAGCCTCGCCTTTATAAAAAGCATTTCTTCGTGTTTGTGTCCAATTGATCTTATCTGTGAAACTTCCCATGTGCTGCGCTGTCAAGGACGAATCAACATTAACCACCACCTCACTCAAGTTGAAATCTACCG
This sequence comes from Sphingobacterium sp. UBA2480, assembly GCF_002341965.1. NCBI lineage: Bacteria > Pseudomonadati > Bacteroidota > Sphingobacteriia > Sphingobacteriales > Sphingobacteriaceae > Sphingobacterium > Sphingobacterium sp. UBA2480. Next base: position 83,951 of record NZ_DDPA01000004.1, read on the forward strand.
GAGCAAGCTTAATGACCAGGTAATTATTTTCTAACGTAGCATTTAAAGAGACTGCCCTTGTTTTATAGCCCAGATAACTTACATAACAACTGTATTCGCCCCGAGGTAATGTCAGTGAGTAAAACCCATATTTATTACTTAAACTACTTTTGTTTTTCTCCGCGATCAACAAAGTGGCACCAATCAGGTTTTCACCGCTCAGACTGTCCACCACACGTCCTTTTATGGTAAAAGTTTTATCTTCCTCATAGAAGATCAGCGCTCTATTGATAATTGTAAATCCAACATTGGAATCTTTCAGCAAATAATTAAGGACTTCTTCCAAACTGGATTTGTCGAACGAACGACTATAGATGATGTCCTTGTTAAAAATCTGCTCATCATAGGACATGGATATATCATATGTTTTATGAATTTCGGCAAGTATTTGAAGAATCTGTTTGTTATGTGTGTCAATTGAGATCCGTAATTCAGCAGGGGAGCTCTGTCCCATGGCTTTCGAACATACAACCATAACTAACCAGCAGAAAAAGAGCAGACGATACAGGATCCTATCTTTCATATCAGCAACGCGAAGAGTCTATTCGTAGATACTATATCCCTTTTTACCAGTTTTCCATTTCACATTTAAGGTTTTGGAAAGAATCTGAACGATCTCATTGAGCGTCTGCCCATCAAAATACATGCTGAGCTTCCGTGCTTTTAAACTATCTCCAACGACAGTTATATTCGCCCGAAAGTGCTTTTCCAAATCTGAGCAGATACTATCCAACCGAACATTTGAGTAGCTCAGCTTTTGCGCTAGGTCAGTATCATTGTCTACCGACAGATCAATTTTAGATAAAGACGCTGTTTGTCTTTTATAAAGGCCCTTTTGATTTTTCTGTAAAACAAGCTCTTCCGCATGGTCTCCTTTTCCACTGCTTAAAGCCACTATCCCCTCCTTAACAAGTACTTCGACATCATCTTTTAGTAGGTTGACTTCAAAGGTAGTGCCGATATCACGTACATAATTATGTTCAAGATCAACCACAAAGGAGCTTCCTGTTTGATGTTTGACATCGAATAGCGCTTTTCCCTTTTTGAGCTCGACAGTTCTTTGCTGTGGAAATGTCCTTTTGTTGAACATCGCTTCAGCTCCGGCCTGTAGTGTGATGATCGAACCATCGGGAAGTAGGGTAGGCTGCTGAGCTACTGATCCATATAATCGGATTTCATTGCCCATCCAACGGTCGAAGTTCAGGTAAGCGGCAAAACCGACCACGAACAATACGGCTGCAGCCACAAATTTCATCCAGGGTTTCCAGATTGTTCGTACCGCTGTCGCGATCTCCGGTTTTTGATGATCCCCTGTTTTATCCAACTGATTTTTAAATTTTTCCCATTGGCTACCAGTATCTACTTTTTTATAGCGTTCCAGTACTATAAGGTCGTCAGCTATACTTCTAACTTCCTGGTATAGCTCGTGGTTCTCCACATCCTCCGAAATCCAACGCCCAAGCAACACTCCTTCCCTTTCGGAAATAGTCCCATCCAGCTCTTTCTGAATCAAGTCATAAGGAATAAATCTTGAAGTATTGTTTTCTTCCATAACTATAAGATAATAAACTGGACAAAAAGTCCCAATGAAAAAAATAAAAAGCCAATGAGAAGCAACAGAAAAGTTTTTTGCTTGGCCAAAGCGACCCGAATTTTATCGTAGGCAATGGTCAGATGATTTTTAACCGTTTTTATGGAGATTCCCAATTGATCTGCGATTTCCTGTTGTTTCATCTTATCGTACTTACTCATAAGAACGATTTTTCGACACTGCGGCGGCAGTCCTTCCAGTATACTTTCGATCATCAACAACTTGGATTCGTAAAGTGCGGCACGATCAGTTTCATCTTCATCATCGGTCAGATCCAATTCCTTGCTATAATCGTTATTCCGTTCCAATAAACGTTGATTCTTTTTGAGGTAGGTAAGCGAAAGGTTGATAACGCTACGAGATAGGTAAGCTCCCAGTGATTGACTAATAGCCAACTTGCCTGCATTTTCCCATAACATCATAAATACGTCGTTGGTGAGCTCTTCAGCGATGGCCTCCTCACGCACGTACCGAAAAGATAAGCTATACAATTTACGGAAATGGCTCTTATAAATAGCTTCAAAAGCATCGCGATCTTTTTGGACTATCTTCTTAAGCAGGTCAACGTCATTTGACATAGGACTTCGGTAAAGCTAATAATAAACGTATGTAAAAATAATCAAATTCCATGGAGATTTTATGCATCTAGTTAATTTACAACTTAATGAGTCACCAAAACTGTTTAACGTAGAAACAAACAATAACGCGACTCAATTAAGTGAATTTTAAATAAATTTTCTATTTTTACAAATAATCACAAAAACATGTTAAAAAACCACTTTTTTATAAGTTTAATTTTATTTATTTTCATTTCATGTACCAAAGAAAAAATAAATCCGCACAATTAACACCAGAAAAAGAAAAAGAATATTTACTGGAAGCGGCAAGTAAAACCTATAGTAGCCCTTCGCTCTCTGCAGGGAATAATGGGCAAGCTGAACTAGATAATAAGTATAATTTACTTTTCAAAAATAAGTTTAATGCCACTACAGTAGCAATCTGGGAAAACCGATCTACCGCTGTCGCCCTGATAGGTTATCCAAAAGATAATATTGAACATTATAGGATTATCGGAGAACCTAAATATTAAAACATGTTTTTAATATTAGAGAAACAAAAGCATGTTTACATGCTAATTTTAACAGCTATTTTTATAGTTTTCATAAAAACCTCAAATTTAATTTTACAATCATGAGATCATTTTTTTTATTCACTGTAATCGGTCTTTTCTTTATTTCTTGCAAAAAAGATCAACCTGAAGTTAATCCTGATGACAATACAAAAGCAAAACTCATGTTGAGCGACAGTATTTCGTATACAATTGACGGCGTAAAATATGCTTCTAATGATCTATATGCTAATGGCTACAGTAATAAGCAAATTAACATCAAACCCTATAATCAGGAATTGCCGAATAGACATTTTGCCTATAACACAGGTAATACCTGGTGGTATGGCGAAAAAGATTCTTTGCTCGTTGAATATAATTATGCATTTCTTGGCGAAGCAAATGTGACAATTGGTTTTACTAAAAAATACAATATCGCGAAATTGCAAGAAGGAGCAACAGTGTATCAACCTATCAATGGATTTCAATTAGCAACAGGACCACAACAATTTATCACAGACTATGCCCGTGAAAATAAAACTTCAGGTGTATTTTTAAGTATTTCTCCCCAAACGGAAGAAGCTATGTTTTCGTACATTCCCAATCGATCCATGACAAAACCTGTCCAATTGAATAATAATATCCAGGATGACGCTACGTTTACGATTTTGAAGTTTGAAAAGCTCGATAGGGGATTTTATTTACTGGAAGCCGAGTTTGAACTCAACGGATATACGGAAAAGAATAAAAAATATCGTATCAAAGATGGTTATGTACGATTAGTTAGCCAATTTAAACACTTTTAATGTAGAAGAATCTGCATCAACTAGCATTGTTTTACAAGGCAATGCTAGTTGATGCAGATTTTCACTACCTTCGTCTTATGGCGAATCAATTGCAATTTGAAAATTCACCCTACCTTAAACAGCACGCACACAATCCCGTAGATTGGATGCCCTGGGGACCGGAAGCTTTAAAAAAAGCAAAGGACGAAAATAAACTCATCATTGTAAGCATTGGCTACTCGGCCTGCCACTGGTGTCATGTGATGGAGCGTGAAAGTTTTGAAAACTCAGCCATCGCCCAAACCATGAATACGTTTTTTGTATCCATCAAAATCGACCGTGAAGAACGCCCCGATATCGATCAAGTTTATATGCTTGCGGTGCAGCTGATGACCAATGCCGGCGGCTGGCCCTTGAATTGTATCTGCCTACCCGATGGAAGACCAATTTATGGTGGCACCTATTTCAAACCGCACGACTGGCAGAATATCTTATTGCAAATTGCAAAAATGTGGACGGAGAAACCCGAAGTCGCGTTTGACTATGCCGAAAAGCTAAACAACGGCATCCAACGCGCCGAGAAGCTCCCTATCAATCCCATCCCTGATCAATACACGATCGACGACTTAAATGAAATTGTGGCCCCTTGGACCGAGATGTTCGATAAAAAAGACGGTGGTTATCAAAAAGCACCCAAATTTCCGCTACCTAACAATTGGTTGTTCTTGCTTAAATATGCGGTGCTTGCCGACAATCAGGAAGTCCTGGATCATGTTCATTTGACGTTGAAAAAAATTGGATCAGGAGGTATCTACGACCAGATCGGTGGTGGCTTTGCCCGTTATTCGGTTGACCATTATTGGCATATTCCCCACTTCGAAAAAATGCTCTACGACAACGGGCAATTACTATCCCTTTATGCCGAAGCTTATCAACAAAGTCAAGACCCATTCTATAAGCGGATTATCGAGGAAACGATTGACTGGGCCGAACGTGAAATGCTTGCGCCGAACCATGGTTTCTATAGCGCTTTAGATGCAGATAGCGAAGGTATTGAAGGAAAATACTATTCCTTCTCAAAAGCTGAATTTGACGAGGTATTGGGCGATGATGCGGCCCTCCTTGGCCAATATTTTAACATCACCGAAGCAGGGAACTGGACGGAAGAGAAAACTAACATCCCAATTTGCGCCATTAATGCAGACCAGTTAGCCGCAAAGGTCAATATGTCAGCTGACGAATGGGCAGATTTTCTAAAAATTTCAAAGAAAAAATTATACAGCTATCGTGAACAACGGATCCGTCCGGGACTCGACCATAAGCAGCTGACCACTTGGAATGCTTTATTTCTAAAAGGACTAATAGATGCCTATCACAGTCTTGGAAACAGTCACTTTCTTGAACTCGCTTTAAACAATGCCCAGTTTATCTGTACACATCTTATTCAAGACGACCTCCAGTTATTGCACCAACCAAAAGATAACAATAGAGCGATCGCAGGCTTCCTGGATGACTTTGCATTCACTATTGAAGCCTTTATAGCCTTATATGAAGCGACATTTGACCTCAATTGGCTCACAAAAGCAAGACAGCTTGCCGATGAGGCCATTGCATTGTTTTACGATGGATCACAAAAAACATTCTACTATACGTCGATAGCGGCGGAAGAACTTATCGCGCGGAAAAGCGAAATTATGGATAATGTAATCCCGTCCTCTTCGTCGACAATGGTTCGCCAATTGAAACGATTAGGTTTACTTTTTGACGATGAAAATTACATCGCCATTACAGACCAATTGCTGGCGAATGTATTCCCGCAAATCAAGACTTATGGTTCGGCCTATTCAAATTGGGCAATATTATTGCTAGAAGAAATATATGGAATCAATGAAATTGCATTGACGGGGGATAAAGCGATGGCTTTCAAAAATGAACTCGGCAAATATTATATTCCTAACAAAATTGTTCTTGGCGGTACGGAAGAAAATCTTCCATTGTTAGAACATAGAGTCGGAAAGGAGACAAAAGCATATCTTTGTAAAAACAGGACCTGCAGTCTACCACAGGATTCCATAGAAGCGTTAATAAATTATATTTAATAAACGGTAGCCTCGGCTTCCAAAAATCAAAATCAGATGGCTATAAAAGCAAACGACGTCGTAGCATTGACGTACAGACTTCACACAGTAGAAAACGGTGAAAAAGTTTTCGTTGAAGAAACAACTGCAGAACAACCTTTAGATTTCTTATATGGTGTAGGTATGATGTTACCTAAATTTGAAGAAAACATCGCAGACTTAAACGTTGGTGATAAGATTTCATTTGAATTGGCACCGGATGATGCTTACGGTCAAAAAGACGACAGAGCATTCGCACAATTGCCAGTAGATATGTTCAAAGAAACAGGTTTACCTCCAGTAGGAGAAGTATTGCCTTTACAAGACAATCAAGGAAACCAATTCCGCGCTGTAGTAGCTGAGGTTACTCCAGAAGTAGTTGTTGCTGACTTAAACCACCCAATGGCTGGTAAAACATTAAATTTCGATATTGAAATCTTAACTGTACGTCCTGCTACTGAAGAAGAGTTGTCTCACGGACACTCGCATGGTGTAGACGGTACGCAAGGTCACTAATCCTGACTCAAGATACTAAAAAACAAAGCCGGATGTCAGATGACACCCGGCTTTGTTTTTTGCTTATTTAAAAACCGTATCTTGTTTTTAAACACACGAACGATGCTAACATTTGCGGAAAAAGTAGTTTTATTCAATAAACATCTTCATTATCAGGGAAGTCTTCCCCCGGCATTCAATGTAATTAACCCCTACCTTGACAACCCCGAAACATTGGTCGTGATGGAACAGTTCTACCACAAATATTACAATGATAACCTAACAAGAAAATTCATTATTGGTATTAATCCGAGCAGACACGGGGCAGGTGTAACGGGAGTTCCTTTTACGGATACCAAAAGACTAGCTAGCGCATGTGGCATACAAATGCATTCTGCATATACCCATGAAATATCTTCGGTGTTCATGTACGATATGATCGAAGCCTATGGTGGCCCCGATATTTTCTACAAACAATTTTATATCAATTCACCCTTTCCCCTGGCAATTGTCCGAGAAACGAAACCCAACAATTGGATCAATGCAAACTACTATGATGACAAAACACTTTTCGACATGGTCAGCCCTTTTATGCTTGATTCATTGAAACAACACATCGCTATGGGCTTAGCGACGGAGGAGGTCTTTGTGCTCGGAAAGAAAAATGCAACCTTTCTCGCTAAGATCAACAAAGAAGAAAAGTTGTTTGGAAAAATGACCGTCCTAGACCACCCACGCTATATACAACAATATAAATCCAAAGACAAACTGCACTACATCGATAATTACATCAGCGTGCTGAGCACAGAATAGGTTATCACACATGTAAACTCTAAACAAAAATTTAGAAAAGCATAAAATAATTTGTATCTATATTCCGAACAAATTAAATATTATAATATACATTTTGAAAATTAAAAGATATATATGCATATATTAACATAACGAAGTCCGAGTTAACCAACCGATTTGACCATCCGTTTGAGTCGCTTCGAATCAATTTCCGCCCTTATTCGTATCAGGAAGCAGATAGATGCATGCCCCGACCATACTGTTACCTCCTCATTTCCGGGTTTCACTCGGACTCACCACGGACTCATGCTGCTTGCAGTATGCTAGCAATCCGACGCTATGACGAATGTTTTCCAAAGAAGATTGGAATGAATTCCAAATCAAACATATCATTCCGTAGCGAATGAAATACGTTTTCATTATGAGTTTAATAATTGGCCTTTGACAACGATTGCCATAATTAAAATCAGAGGCAAAGCCCAATTTTAAATCCACTAAAAATAAACAACTATTTGTTTTTCAGCGATTTAAATACATATATTTACAATATGGCAACGATAGAAAATGGAAATCTGAAAGGCTTAGTTGGGAACGTGGTCTTTCGACAATCGAATGAAAAAACAATTGTCCAGACGAAAGTAGGACGGAAACCAAAACAAACCAAAGGGACAAAAGCCGCCTCCGTAAGCTTTGGAGTGAGCAGTGCGATTGGCGCTTACATACGACGGACGATGGCAGAAGTACACATGGGTTTTTATGATAGCAATATGCACAATCGCTTAGTAACTCAGTTGCAGCGAGTGAACGGCCCTAGCGGCCATATATCCAAAGAACAATCTATACGCAGCAATAAGATAAACCGTTTGGTCAATTTTCAATTCAATGAAAAATGCCATATGCAGGACTTTATGCATTTTGATCCACAGATCCAATTATTGGACAATAAGCAACTTACAATCCAGTTTCCAAAATTTGATAAACAAAAGGACATACGGCAGCCAAAAAATTGCGACCTGCTCATCTTTAACCTCTTTATTGTCATGCTCAACTTTGAGCAGCAACAATATATTCATATCCATAGCCCCCAGATCCCCATCAACCTGCATACGGGACCCAAAATGGTTGAATTAGAACAGCTATCATTTGATGTAAACTATAAAGATGCAACAACCGTACTTGTTGGTATGAACATCGAATATTATGGATTTCATCGCCATAAACATCTGTTATTAAATAACAAAAGCTTTCATCCAGCTGCAATAGTCGGTGCGTTTAGTAATTAAGATGTGCAACTCTCAAAAGCTGATGTTATCACAATGCCTAATAAAATCGATTGGATTTAACAGCATTACTCATGGACGAAAATAGATCTTTTTTTTCGCAACAGGCCTTTTCTTACCACTAGGTAACAAAATTTCCCTTAGATTCGTACTCTTCCAATTCCCTAAATGTAAGCTTTTTAACCTGTGTTAGCTTTGTATCACTCTGCTTAGCAATGAATCTGTGGCATCGTCATGTAGTTATTTCTTTCGTCATGTATGTTGATCCGTATGATTAACTCTTTCCGATGCTATTATATAAGACAACCGCTACAACTTTGTGGCACGCAGCATTTCCCGCTTGCCTGGTGCTCCGGGAGCCTTTTCTATCGAAAATCCCAATGCTTTCATACTGCGTTTGAGGTTCCCGGTAATCGCATAAGTCACAAAAACACCACCCGGTTTAACAAACTGTGCAATATGCCCCAAGGCAGCATCATTCCACATCTCAGGCTGATGCACTGCAGCAAAGGCATCAAAATAAACGACGTCAAATAAGCGGTCCGATTGAAAATTCATCAACAGGGTATGATCAATATGAAGTTTTAATTGTTCGTTAATCTGCACGTTTCCCGTCAAAGCCAGCTCGTATGCATTCAAATAACTTGTCCAAACAGTTGGGTGTACCGTCGCATCATAGCCCGTTGCAGCAATAGTAGACAAAGGCAGGGGAAATCCTTCAATTCCGACGTATTCCACCTGAAAAGATTTATCCCTAAGAAAGTTGGCTGTTTGTAGAAAATTCAAACCGGTACCAAAGCCAACCTCCAAGATACCAACGTCGGCGGCTCCTGTCGTTTGTACGTAGTGGTCAAGCCCTGTCTTTATAAAAACATGCCTACTTTCCTGTACCGCACCGTGTTTCGAATGATAACATTCTCCTATTTCAGCATTAAACAAAGTTTTCGAACCATCTCCTGTCGTTACAAATTCCATTTTTATACAAATACGTTAAGTTCTAATTTTTACACATGGAGTCCAAACAAAGAAACGATGCCAAAACGAATGGCCTACTCCCTGCCCATGATGCATATCTTGCTACTGTCCAAAGATAAAAAAGCCAATGCCCGTATCAAAATCCTCACGGTTTTAGCAAGCCCGACCATCTATCAGCGTAGACTAAAGGTGATGTCAACCAATTGACCAGTACATCGACTTCCAAATGAAAAAGCATATCAATACCGAGCGTATAGTAGGCATGGGTACCGCTATAAAGAAATGCTTTCAATAAAAAAAGTCCAGTCGACAAAAAGCGGATTTTTTCAGTAAGAAAAAACAAAAATGAACAAACACGCATAAATTCAGCTCGTTTTAATAGACCTATTCGAGAAAAACAGTATTTTAGCAATCTAAATAAGAAACATTCACAAAACCTAATGGAATATCCAAACCTAACAAGCGCAAGCAATACAACAGCATTGGATATTCTCCATATGACCAAATTACAAAAACAATATAAGCAGTTCTTCCATGCGAATGAACTCCTTCTAAATAACTAATCATACACCTATGAAATACGCTACAAAAACTTTTGTGCAGAACTACGGCAGTATCTTACTTCTACTCCTAGGAATCAGTATTGGAAGTTTGATCGGCATCTTTTTTCCTCCTATCGTCAACAATCTTAAACCGATCGGCGACATTTTTCTAAACCTCCTCTTTGTCAGCGTCATACCCTTGGTATTCTTTGCCATATCCTCATCTGTTGCCAATATCGATGGCGACAGTGTGCTGGGAAGGATCATCGGCATGATGTCATTCGTATTTGTATTGGGTATTGTTGTCGCCGGAGTATCAAGCATCTGCTTCCTTTACCTCTTTCCAGTCGATGCTCCCCTGCCTATCGAACAAGCAACTCAGATCGTGGAAACGGTTGCCCATGATTCTTGGGGTGAAAAAATGGTCCGCTTTTTAACCGTTAGCGAATTTTCGAGTTTATTATCACGTCAAAATATGCTGGCCTTTGTCATCTTTTCGTTCCTCGTTGGCATTGCTACGCGCAAGTCTGGAACATCTGCAGAGACCTTCCGTAAATTTATAAACTCGGGCAATGTAGTGATGGGAAATCTGCTCGTGATGGTCATGAACCTCGCTCCCATTGGTTTGGGAGCATATTTTGCCTATCAGGTTGGAACATTAGGCCCTCAGCTCTTCGGTTTTTATGCCAAACCTATCGGGCTATATTACTTTTTCGGAATCTTCTATTTTTTCACGGTTTTCAGTTTATTCGCTTTTTTAGCATTCGGGCTTAAGGGGGTCAAACGCTATTGGCAAAACAACATATTACCTTCCTTAACTGCATTGAGCAGCTGCAGCAGCCTTGCCACCATGCCAGCTAACTTACTTGCGGCCAAACAAATTGGAATCCCCGACAGCGTCGCTAGTGTCGTCATTCCCCTAGGCACGACATTGCACAAGCATGGTTCTGCAATCGCCTGTATCTTTAAAATTTATGTTGCGCTTTTATTAAGTGGAAAGGAATTTTTTGATCCGTCGAATCTAATTATGGCGGTAGGAATTACTTTATTGGTCAGTATTGTGGCCGGCGGCATTCCTAATGGTGGCTATATTGGAGAAATGCTGATTATATCGGTTTATCAGATGCCAACCGAGGTGATACCGTCCATTATGATTATCGCAACCCTGGTCGATCCCCTCGCAACAATGCTCAATGCTACTGGAGACACCGTAGCCGCTATGCTCACCAGCAGATTGATCGGGCAAAAACTGGCCGATCCTATTCCCGAAAATCCAGGCTAAACAAGCTACAAACGACAAGCATTTCACAGGACAGGTGATCAACGGAGGCTCTACCAATGCGCAGCGGATCAATATAGATCACACCTACGGCTGGCGGATCAATATGGATCACACCCATTGGCGCGCAGATCAAAAGCGGTACGCAAAAAACAGCTCGCCATATTGATGCCGGTGAAACACCGATTTGAGCTCTTTCGAATTGAAGATATAATTGATACCGTAATTGATCTTGTGGTTCGACCAATTGAAACCAATGCGGTGACTAAGCATCCAAGGCTCAATAATGTATAGCTTACCCATGGGATCATTTTGACCTCTCCCGCCCTCTACGGTTGCGCTATAAAAAATACGGGACATGCTTGGTTGATAGATAAAATACCATTCTTTATCATTATCTGCTCTACCTTGTGTCAAATGCCCATGTGTAAGGGTCGATGCCTGATAGGATTTCAGCTTCCCCAACCGAAACGGGGCCGCAATCCCCAGATTGGTATTATTTAGTCCAATAGTCCCTTCACCGATAATTCCCACATCAAATTGCTGGTTTTGACTGCGATATAGTCCTTTTTTATAGGTTGCACTTAAATCAATACCGAAGGAATTTCCAAGCTGCGTATCCCAACCTGTTGCCTCATACATACCAAATAGATGATGGATAAACTTCTGGGCTTCTTCACCGTAGGATTTAGGACCGATCTGCGCCAATTCGGTCTTGAACTCAATGACCTGATCCTGCGGTAAAAATCGCGTTACCCCAGCACTAAAATAAAGGTAACCTGCAAACGGTCTATCGTATTTTTTTTCCTGCCGTCTATAGTCAATAATACTGATACCGTTATAAATACGCTGGCCTATTTCAAAATCCAATACCGTATTTGAAGACTGTTTATCCAGTTTCCCCGGCAACGCAATCCTATAGTTTATATTGATACCGTTTGTATAATAGCGGTCTTGACCGGTCAGGAGATAGACGTCATTGTCATTTTGAACAGCAATTTCCTGATTACGGAATTTCACCTGTCCAAAAACAAAAAAACAGGGAACTATAACAGCCCAAAAGAGGCCTAAAAATCGCAAAGCAACACTCATATTAACAGGAAATTGTAAAATTCATGCGATATCATTAGAACCAAAACAGCAAATTTCACTTCAAATTATTCAAAAGCATTCGAATCTAGCTTATTTTTCCAATTAATTCAAACTATTTAGAATAGATATAAATAATATGGAAAAGTTGCATTATTCCTTTCTTAGCGAATCTATTTGTAATTTTGCATTCGATTAGGTGTCAAATGTAAACAATTTGGGATTTTAGCGCGCATAACGTTGTCAGGTTTGGGTAATAATCTTTCGAAAAAAACAGAAAGATATCGGACAGATCTGAACAGCCATTAACTGGTAAAAAAACAAACCGAGTGAAACGAGCTCATTGATACGACGAGTTCAGACACTTATAAATAAGTAAATACAAATGAAAAAAAGTTCAATTATTCTAATCGCTATCATTGCTGTCGCAATTGCCATGATACTTGTTATCTATACTGATTCAAGTACGTATTCGACATTTACCGAAGCTAAAGAAAAGAAAACCGAACTATATGTGGTAGGTCAATTGAATAAAGACAAAGCACTTCACTATGATCCCAAAACTGACGCCAACAAATTTTCGTTTTTCATGCGTGACAACGATGGTACAGAATGTGAAGTGATTTTTAGAGGTGCCAAACCTCAAGATATTGAACGTTCAGAGCAGATTGTATTGACAGGAAAAATGGACGGGAATGTGTTTAGGGCAAGTAAGATATTGATGAAATGTCCGTCGAAATATAACGATAAATCGGTCGTCACCGAGATCAATGCTACTGCTTTCAATAATTAATTCGTAAAATCAATTTTCAATGGACGTTAATTACGTTGGTGAGCACCTGCTGCCAGGGCAGATCGGACAATTTTTCATTGTACTTTCTTTTGGTGCTGCACTTCTATCTTGTATCAGTTACTTTTTTGCAACAAAATACCCTGAAGAGCATTCATGGAAAAAAATTGCACGTATTGCCTTCTGGGTTAATGCAGCCTCCGTCGTAGCGATTGGTGCAACTTTATTTTATATTATATACAATCACCTTTTTGAATATAATTATGCCTGGGCGCACTCGTCAAAGACACTCCCTACCTACTACATCATTTCCAGTTTTTGGGAAGGTCAGGAGGGTAGTTTTTGGCTTTGGATGTTCTGGCAAACGGTATTAGGCGCTGTTTTGCTCTTTAAAGCAAAAAGCTGGGAATCGTCTGTTATGACTTTCGTCATGTTATGTCAAGCATTTTTAGCATCCATGATTATTGGTGTGGAAATCTTCGGTCTGCGGATCGGTAGCTCTCCTTTTATCTTATTGCGTGAAGCAATGGATATTCCAATCTTTAGAGAAGCAAATTATCTTTCACTAATCACCGACGGTAATGGTTTGAACCCTTTACTTCAAAATTACTGGATGGTGATTCACCCACCGACACTATTTCTTGGCTTTGCGTCGATGATTGTTCCTTTTGCTTATGCAACAGGTGCTCTTTGGACCAAACGTTACAAAGAATGGATCAATGCAGCACTTCCTTGGGCTTTATTTGCCGTGATGATTTTAGGCGCAGGTATTATCATGGGCTCATTCTGGGCTTACGAAGCACTTAACTTCGGTGGATTCTGGGCATGGGATCCGGTAGAAAATGCATCCATTATTCCTTGGTTTACCTTGATTGCTGCTGTTCACGTCATGATTGCTTACAAGAATTCAGGCCACTCCTACTTCACCGCTACTTTTTTGGCGATGATCAGCTTTGTGCTTGTGATCTACGCATCTTACCTGACACGTAGTGGCGTCCTCGGAGAGACTTCGGTACACTCCTTTACCGATCTGGGCATGAGCGGACAATTGATCTTATTCAATGTTGTCTTTTTGGTTATCATGGTGGTCTTTCTTACCGTCAAAAAGAAAGAGATGCCCATCACAGAAAAGGATGAGGATATCTATTCAAGAGAATTCTGGATGTTTATTGGCGCCTTGGTATTGACTGTTGCCTGTGCACAGATCATTGCTTCAACATCAATTCCAGTGTTCAACAAGATCTTTGGCACCAAGGTAGCTCCACCTTTGGATCCAATCCAACATTATAACAAATGGCAATCGGGTTTTGCCGTCATCGTGATGATCTTAACCGGATTTACGCAATTCTTAAAATACAAACGTACCGATAGCCGCAAGTTTTTGGCTTCCACTGTAGCATCGTTGGTTGTGTCTTTAATCCTAACGGCTGCTGTAGTCTATTTTACGAAGACGTATACCAACTTGATCTACATTTTGATCACCTTCGCAAGTATTTTCTGTATTCTGGCAAATATCCGCGTATTGGGTGACGCTGTCAAAGGTAAATGGAAACTGGCTGGTTCTTCGGTAGCCCATATCGGTTTTGGTTTATTACTTATCGGTGCCATGGTGGCCGCGGCAACCAACGAAGTCATCTCTGTCAACAACACGGGTTACATCGCTGTATCGGGATTCGACAAAGTAGAAAAGCCTGGCGACAACTTATTCCTGACCGAGGGTGAACCTGTACAAATGGGTGAATACAAAATTACCTATATCGGCGATAGCATTGTTGCTCCAAATACGTTCTATAAAATCAAATACGAGCGGATCGACGAAGAAACAGGCAAAGTGAAGGAGCATTTTGTGCTGCAACCTTTTGCACAAAACAACGCGAAAATGGGGGGGTTGATTGGTACTCCAGCCACCAAACATTATGTTACGCATGACGTATATACACTGATTACAGCGGCCGCAGCTGAAAGTCAAGCAACACACGCCAAAGTTCCTGCTGAAGATAAAACTGGTTTCGAGGACTACGAGGAGCCGGCAACATATCAGGTAAATATTGGCGATACCTTACGCTACCGCAATGGATATTACGTCATTGAAGGCTTAAACAAAGAGGCCCACCTAGAGAAAATTCCAAAGGGACCCAGTGATGTCATGGTTGGATTGAAAATAAAAGTATTTTCGGCCGACAACAAACAGTATGAGGTACAACCGATTTACTTAATTAAAGACGGTGGTGTTTACGACTTCAACAAGGATGTTACCGAGCAAGGACTTAAATTCAGATTTACGGGAATTAAACCTGACAAGGATAAACTGGAAATCATGGTTTATCAAAAGCCACTTCCAGAAAAGAAATGGGTGGTATTTAAAGCCATTAAATTCCCATACATCAACTTTTTCTGGTGTGGAACAATTGTCATGACCATCGGTTTTATCATGTCCATTGTGAGAAGAAATAAAGAGGAAAAACGAAAAGCACTTAAATAATGAACATTGTGATCTTAGGAAGCGGTAATGCCGCGACGCATTTTGGACAACAGTTTCAAAAAACAGGACAGCATATCGTTCAGATCTACAGTAAAACAAAAGCCAATGCAGACGCATTGGCTTTTGCGCTTCATTGCACAGCAACTGACCTACTGTCTGAACTCGACCTCCATGCCGATCTCTACCTTATTGCTGTTTCGGATCAAGCTATTTTACCGCTGGTAGAAGCGCTACCGAAGGATTTAACAGGCATTGTTGTCCACTGTTCAGGAGCAACCGATCTTGCTGCCCTGGCTGGATTTAAAAACACGGGCGTCATCTATCCACCACAATCGTTATCCAAAAATAAAGCAGTGGATTTCTCGACGGTTCCACTTTGCATTGAGGGTAACACAGATGAAAATAGTGCCGCGCTACTTCAGCTTGCACAGACATTTGCACCGCAGAGTATCTATTGTAACTCACCGCAACGCTTAGCCATTCACCTGGCCTCGGTCATGGTCAATAATTTCTCCAATATCCTCTATCAGATGGCTTATGAGTTACTGGAAGAAAACAACTTATCCTTTGATTTAATCAAACCAATTATCCTGGAGACGGCAGAAAAAGTGCAAAATAATATTCCGATAACAGTTCAGACAGGACCAGCGATCCGACAGGATGTATCGACAATGCAAAAACATTTGCAATTTATTAGCAATAAACCAGATTTACAGCAAATCTATCAACTTTTGTCGCAGGAGATTACTAAAAGAAAATAGTTTGTTAGAAACGGTTATAAACTTATCAAAACTTACTTCCAGGGGGTAAATATATCCATTTACTTCAGGAACTTTAGTACATTTGCTTCGTCCAAAAGCGCATTTTGGAATGCTAATTGAGTAATAAAATAGTCAGTTGGGCTAAACATTAAAATAGCGAATTAAAACTAAACAATCGTATTTTCTATGGAAGTTAGAAAACTCATTCTTTCAATAATGATTGTGATTAATTTAATCATTGTATCATTTGGATTTATATTTACATCAAGCTGGTTTTGGCTGCTTATTATCCCATTTCCGTTGCTATTGATCGCGTTATATCATAGTTTCCAGACCAAACATGCCATTCTGCGCAACTATCCTTTAGTTGGATATTTTCGTTATATCTTCGAATCTATTCGTCCCGAGTTGAGACAATATTTTTGGGAATCGGATATGGATGGACGTCCTTTCAACAGAAGACAACGTTCGATCGTATACCAACGTGCAAAAAATCAACGGGAAACTGTGGCATTTGGTATGCAGACAGATCCACAGGCTGTCGGGAATGAATGGGCTGCGCACTCTGTTTTCCCTTGCCATATCGAAAACCACGATCTGCGTACCACGGTAGGAAATGCAGCCTGTAAAAAACCTTATAGCTTAAGTGTGTTCAACATCTCGGCTATGAGTTATGGTGCGTTGAGTAAAACAGCGATAACGGCACTAAATAAAGGTGCTGCCCTTCAAAACTTTGCACACAATACCGGCGAAGGGGGGATCAGCGATTACCACAACAATGGAGGTGATTTAATCTGGCAGGTCGGTACAGGTTATTTTGGCTGCCGCAATAAGGAGGGAAAATTTGATCCCGAACTTTTCAGAGAAAAATCCAACCGTGAAAACGTGAAGATGGTCGAATTGAAACTCTCGCAAGGCGCTAAACCTGGTCATGGCGGTATACTTCCGGCGGCAAAAAACACCCCTGAAGTCGCTGCTATCCGTCACGTCATTCCTGGAACGGACGTGATGTCGCCACCAGCACATAGTGCTTTCTCTTCACCGACTGAAATGATGCACTTCATACAACAGCTGCGCGAGCTATCCGGTGGAAAGCCTATTGGCTTCAAAATTTGTATCGGCGATAAACATGAGTTTATCGACATCTGTCATGCCATGCAAAACACGCAAATCTTCCCGGATTTTATCTCCGTAGATGGATCAGAAGGTGGTACGGGAGCTGCTCCACTTGAGTTTACAGATAACTTGGGGATGCCACTATACGATGCATTGGCATTTGTAACGAAAACCTTGATTGCTTTTGGTTTAAAAAAACACATTAAAGTTATTGTATCAAGCCGTATCGTAACAGGTTTCGATATCTTGAAAGTCATTGCCTTAGGCGCAGATGCATGTTATAGTGCTCGCGGTATGATGTTCGCTTTAGGTTGTATTCAGGCACTTAAATGTAATGAAGACGTCTGTCCGGTTGGGGTTGCCACACAACAGCCGCATTTATACAAAGGACTCGACGTAAATGACAAATATGTACGCGTCGCCCAGTTCCACCGAAACACATTACGTGCGACAGTTGAAATTATGGAAGCTTGTGGTTTCAAAACACTTTCGGATGTATCGGCAGATAAATTCTATCGTAAGGTAGATGCAATCCGGACGCTCAGTTTTCAGGAAATCTATTTCGGTACTGAAGGTAAATTAGTCAATAGCCACACCGATTTCGAAAGCAAACTTTTCGAAGATTAATTGCCAGCAATTCATAAAAAGAAGGTCCCCCATGTATTCATAGGGGACCTTTTTTTATACCTTGATAGTTCCCTTACAGGATAAAACCCGCTAATATCTTTATTTCAAATTAAACAATACGCGGTGCAGAATCGTATTTGATAAAGTAATTTGATCGTCGGCCAATCCCCCTAAGGCCTGTTCAATTGTATTTTTTGCCTGCTTCATTCCTTCATCCTTCATCTTCCGCCCGATTTTTGTTAAATAGATCAGATTGGACCGTCTGTCGTTTTTATCATTAACACGAATAACCAGATTTACGCGTTCCAGGTTATTAATTAATCGAGTGACACTTGGTTTATCTCGAAATGTGCGCACAGCAAGCTCCTGCTGGGTAAGCCCCTCTTCCACCCACAGGTTATACATGATACTCCATTGTTCAGAAGTAATGTTTAACCCGGCCTCCTTGAGATTACGCTGTAATCTCCGCATAACTGCAATTGAGTATTTCCCTGTTAAGAAATTATAAAAATACTCTTGTGATACTAAATCTTGGTCTAACATATGAATAATGGTTATGGTTGTTTACGCAACTTATTTTAATAATAAAACGTCGTCTTTCAATCAATTTGAGAAAAAGCTAAACGTATTTTGGCTAATAGTTAGCCTAAATTACGCTTTAATATAGCTGTCTCAAACAAAATTTTATCAACATGTCATAAGTAGATGTTGATAAATCATAACAATTTGATTTATACTAGACTGAATTTAATAAATAAAAAGGATACAAACAAAATAAATGCTTGCAATTGTACCTAATTTAGAGGATGTTATCCGATTGTAAAAGAATCGGAATCTTTTAAGAAAGGAAATTTCTCACGTGCTTCCAACAGGTCGTTCGGATTTAAGGTAAAGGTATACAAGTCCTCATCTTCCGGTTTATAATACACCACGTCACCAAGAGGGGATATACACATAGAGCCACCAGAATAGTAAATATCATTACCGTCGTGCCCAACACGGTTTACCCCAACAACATAAGCTTGGTTTTCTATTGCACGTGCCGGAATAAGAGCTCTCCAATGTGCTGAGCGCTTGTCTGGCCAGCTGGCGGTATACACTAAAATATCATATGCTCCGTTTTGATTTTTAGACCAGACTGGGAATCTCAGGTCATAACAGATCATCGGGCAGATTTTCCATCCTTTGATATCGACCAGGATACGTTCATTTCCTGGCTCAAAGTACTCGCTTTCTTTGGATAATCCGAAAAGATGACGTTTATCATATTTTACATATTTACCGTCTGGAAACATCCATACAAAGCGATTATAGTATTTCCCACCTTCTTCGATAATCAAAGAACCGGCAACAACACAGTTAAGTGAGCTTGCCATTTCAAATAGCCATCTTGTCGTAGGTCCATTTGCAGGTTCTGCACATTTCTCGACATTATTCGTGAAGCCTGTATTAAACATTTCGGGGAGAATAATAACATCCGTTTTCTCACGCAATGAGGAAAGTCTCAAGGCTAGATTATTTAGATTCTTCTCAATATTTTCCCAGAATAAATATGCTTGAAATACGGTGATTTTTAAAGGCTCCATGAACGTAATCTAAAAATTTATTTAATTATTTTCTTACAAAAAAAACATTTAATGGCAAGATACGAATTTTAATAGAATTTATACTTATTGCTGTCTTACCAAAAGGTTATTTGCTAACACTAATAACGCTTCTTTGCGATCATTTGGTACATTCAATGCTTCCATTTTTTCAAATGCCCGTTGCGTATAGCTATCTTTCAACTCGTCGGCCGCAGTTTTAATCGCATACTTGTCGTATAAGGCAAGCATATCCGCTACTTTTGATGGAGCAGTCTCTATAGTGGCATTTAATAGGGCTTGTAAAACCGTCTTATCATCATCCGAAATTACTGCCATCAACTTCACCAATAAAAAAGTTTTTTTATTGATCATGATATCACCACCAACAATCTTTCCAAAGGTATCTGGATCTCCATATGCATCCAAGATATCGTCCTGTAATTGAAATGCTAAGCCTACGTTCTCTCCAAAATCGTAGATCAGCTGCTGTTGCTGTTCATCTGCTCCCGACAGAATAGCCCCCAACTGTAATGCTCCGCCCAATAACACCGAAGTTTTAAGACGGATCATCTCAAGATACTCAGGCATTGTCAGCGAATCCCGGCTCTCATAATCCATATCTAATTGCTGGCCTTCACATACCTCCATAGCCACTTTACTCAAAATTTTCAAAGTTGCAGGCAAGTAAATAGGATTACACTTTGAAATTTCCTCATACGCTTTGACCAACAAGCCGTCTCCAGACAATATGGCAATATTAGCATCCCACTTTTCGTGAACTGTCGTTTTACCTCTTCTTAAAGGAGCCTTATCCATCAGATCATCGTGGATCAGTGAAAAGTTATGAAAAAACTCCACTGCTTTGGCAGCAGGGATAATTTCCTCCATCTCTTGCATGCCGAATAATTCGGCGGCCATCAATGTCAGCACTGGTCGAACCCTCTTTCCGCCCAAAGTCAATATATACCGTATCGGATCATATAAATTTGATGGTGTTTCAGGAAATTGACTTGTCTCTATCGCCTCTATCACGAGTTGTTGTAAATGTTGCATATATCTTTACGATCGAATCTTGCGAATATAGCAATAATCATATAGAAATGGCAATTTTGTCCCTTTAAAGGAAGTCACCTCAAAATTGTACATTTGTATAAGTCTTTTATTATGCGCATACTGATTATCCATACATTTTATCAAGATCCTGGTGGTGAAGACACTGTATTTCAGCAGGAATCTTCCCTCCTCGCGCAAGGACATGAGGTCCAAACGCTAACCTTTCAAAATAAAAAGGGGTTGCAGGGTGCACTACAGACAATAGGATCTTTTTGGAATATTTGCGCTGCTCAACGTGTCAAAAAAATAATTCGGGCGTTTAAACCAGACATCGTTCACGTTCACAACACGCATTATGCAGCAGGCCCGATTATCGTGCGTACCATTGCCAAACTCGGCGTCCCCCAGGTCATGACCCTGCACAATTTTCGTTTACTATGCCCTTCGGCGACACTGTACCATCACAACCGTCTCTTTCTGGACTCACTCCAAGAGGAGTTTCCGTGGACAGCCGTCCGACAAAAAGCATTTAACAACTCGATAGTAAAAACATTTCTTCTCGCACTGAATTACTGGTTTCACCGCAAAATTGGAACCTGGGCAAAAGTAAATCGCTACATCAATTTAAGCTCCTTTGCAAAGAACATATTCGTTGAATCGACATTGCACCTTCCGCCTACTAAATTCGCGATCAAACCGAATTTTGTCTTTCCTACGACAATAGCACCAGAGGGTCCGCAGGCTCACTTTGTATATGTCGGTCGTCTTTCAGATGAAAAGGGGATATTACAGCTGATCGATGCTTTCATCGGCACAGATTTTCAACTAGCAATTATCGGCGGCGGTCCGCTCGAAAATGAGGTTTTGAGAAGCATTAAACACCAGGCGAATATTTCCTACCTCGGTTTTAAAAAAAGATCAGAAATACTTCCCTTGATAGCCAAAGCACAGGCTTTACTTGTACCATCGATTTGTTTTGAAGGGATGCCGATTACGATTCTTGAGGCTTATTCAGTCGGAACAGCTGTGCTTTGCTCCAATTTAGGCCCGCTCCCCGAACTGATTATCTCCGGCAAAACAGGACAAACGTTCGATCCCCACAACAAAAACGATATTATCCAATGCTTAACGGAGTGGAGCACAAAAACAACAAATGAAAAAGATGAGATAAGAAAGACCTGTATTGCTTACTATTTTAGTAATTTTACTCCTGAAATAAATGAAGCGAAATTATTAGCGATCTATCAGGACGCTATTCACGATAAAAAACGGAATAAATGAGTATCATTGTATTAGATAAACTGGGTCTAGCGCCACAAATCCAAGCTGTACTGGAAACAATTTATGATCCTGAACTGAAACCCGCAAATATTGTGGATTTGGGGCTTGTATATGAAATCATTACGAAGGAAGAGGGTATTGCAAAGATTGTAATGACGCTGACTGCTCCTGGCTGCCCCGTGGCAGGCGAAATCATGAATGAAGTTCAAGAAAAAGTTGCTGCTGTAGCAGGTGTCAAAGAAGCATTGGTCGAATTGACATTTGATCCACCCTGGACAAAAGACATGATGTCTGAAGAAGCAAAACTGGAGTTAGGGTTTTTATAGCGAAATCCGAAAGAAACTCAAAAACTTTATCAAAAAATACAAACTGTGATTTCACATGAGCATTAAATGCGGAGGACAGTTTTAAAAGATGCATACCTAAAAAAGGTCCACATTAGAGATAATTGGACCTTTTTTAGGTATATTTAGATAGCAATTTGAAGTTTAATTTTCCTATATTTAGTTAGAAATAACCAACATATGAAAAAACCGCTGCTTCTCTCCTTTGGACTATTCCTTGTATTTATCAATCAATCTCATACGCAAGAAGCAACGCTCACGATCGATATTTCATCTCCACAAGAGAACACAATACAGCTGGATGCTATTGGGGTCAATACAATCGCATCCGTTGGGTCATCAAATTATAAACTCATCAATAATCGGTTTAATAAGACTTTTACGATTCCCCACATCACCAAACTCTATGTGACAGGTGTCAGTAATTCAAATTGGAGTCAACAATTGTACATTTCCCCCGGAGATCATCTTCATGTTCGGGTAGATTCAAAAGACGGTAAAGATCAGATTACAATAACAGGTAAAGGTAGTGAGAACAATCAGCCGTTCTATTTCCCCGACGACATTTATTTTGAGGAACTTCGGAAGGATTCGCTTCCAGATAGGTTACTTGTGGCGATACAAAAAAATATGGATAGCTTAAGCCAGGAAACCAAGAGATATATTACTCAAAACAAACCAACGGCAACCCTCGAAAAAGTTCTACAATACAATCTGGCTTATGCTCCTGCAGAATTGTTTCTCAATTTTTACGGTAACCATAAGTTTTATTTAGAATCACGAGATGATGGTGAAAAATTGACGGCAATCTGGAAACAGAAAAGGGATAGTCTACTGGCTGTACACCCCTTGAATAATGCCGAAGCATTGATCAGTCCAATATATAAAATGCTGATCGGAAATTATCTTTTACAAAGGAAAGAAGAACTTTGGTCTACCGCTCAGTCAAGTGATTTTCTTGCAACCTATTATTCGGAATTTCCTGCAGACCAGAGAGCACGAGCATACTCCAGCGATCCTGAAAACTTATTGCAAGAAAAGATCATCAATAAGGAATTTACAGGTCAAATCAACGAATACCTATATGCTTACCTCTTACAAATGATAAGTGGGTCAAAAAAAACCAATGCTACAGCCATCTTCGACCGTTTTAAGGCTAAATATCCAAGCAGTTTATACCGTTCTCTTTACGAACCAATGATCGCTGAAGCACGAATCAACGAAAAGCGACCGTTGAATGAGAAAATGGTCTTTCTGGATAGCAGTGGCAAATTGAAACAGTTGGATGATGTAATCAGCCTATTCAAAGGAAGGACTGTTTTGGTTGATATGTGGGGCACTTGGTGTGGCCCTTGTCATGAAGAAATTGAGAAAAATGCACATGCATTGAAAACACACTTTAAAAATAAGGATCTGCAATTCCTTTATATCGCAAACTTTGACTTAAAAAATCAACTCAATTGGAAAAAACTGATCCGCTATTATAATATGGAAGGAAGTCATATTTTAGCAAGCCGGGAGCTATCAGAAGACGTAATGAACAAAACAGGTAATAATGGCTTCCCGACTTATTTTATTATTAAAAAGGATGGAACCTATGAGCTTTCGAAAGCTGGTTATCCAATGGAAAGAGAGTTGTTGATCAACCAGCTGGAAGAAGCCATGTCATACCACTGATGAACTTGATCTAAAAATCTTGCTCTATTTTTTGAACAGCACTTTTAAGTGGACGAGTGTAACCTGTCTATTTACCGAGACTATTATTTTCCAAATCGCTCAACTTTTTCAAAGGCTTGGCACTATTGGCATCCGCACCGAAAAGTAATTTCCAAAGCTTACGTGACTCTTTGGTCAATAGTGGGGATACAATGGAAAGAATGAGCACATATACGACCACAAAGGATTGAATAACGGGTAATAAAGCCCCTGCTTTACCAATATTTGCCATGATAATGGAAAACTCCCCCCGCGCAGACAAGGTAAAGCCAATATCAAAAGAAGTTTTAGGTTTCATACCCGAAAATTTAGCTGCAAAATAGCCCGAAGCAAGATTCCCCATCACCGTCACCAGCGCTGCAATCGAAGCCCAAAAGACAGCTCCTCCAAGGGACATAATGTCAATAGACAATCCGAAACTAAAGAAAAACATGGCCCCAAAAAAGTCCTTATAGGGCAGTACCATCGATTCAATCTTTTTGATATATTGCGAATCTGCCAAAACCAAGCCGGCCATCAATGCCCCGATAGCCTCCGCAACATGGATGGTTTCGGAGAAACCTGCCACAATAAAAAGTAAGGCAAAGATGATCAATATAAATAATTCAGAAGTTTTCTCCTTCAATAAGCGATCGATCGCAGGCACCAATTTTCTGCCTAAAATCAAAAAGGCCAATATAAATCCCAAAGCCAGTAAGGAAGTTCCAGCTACCGTCCAAAACGAACTGCTTCCTGTTAGTATCAGGCCCGAAAGGAAAGAAATATGCATCGCTATAAACAGGTCATCGAACATAATCATCCCCATGATGACCTCCGTCTCCGGGTTGGCTGTGCGTTTGAGATCTGTCAGCACCTTTGCAACAATCGCCGTGGATGAACTCGTCATGATACCACATAACACCATCATCTCCTTAAATGGCATATCCATCAACCAACCAATCAACAACCCTGAGGTAAAGTTCAATAAGACGTAAATTGTTCCGCCGGTGACGATTGCTTTACCGGATTTAATCAGCCGATTGACCGAAAACTCAAGACCAAGGTAGAACAACAGGAACAATACGCCCAACCGTCCCATGAAATCGATAAAAGGTTTACTCTCTGTAAATGTTAAATCCACCAGACCAACCTGCGGAGCGTGCTGTCCCAAAACCATTCCTATAATAATGAAAAATGGAATAACAGAAAACTTAAGCTTATTGGCGATGAGGCCAACAATGGCAACAAGTCCTACAGCGATTCCAATTTCCAGAATTAAGGTATGTGATAGCATAAATTACAGTAAAATTTCCTTCAAAAGTTTAATATTATTCTTCTTTCCAGCAATGACAAGTGTGGTACCTGGGCTAATCAAATAAGACGGTCCTGGATTGATAACCGTATCATCATCCCGTATCCCAGCAATAATCGATGCACCTGTACGTTGACGAACTTCCAGCTCTCCAATTGTCTTACCAGCACCCTCATTTTTGCCTTCCACTTTGTACCATTCAATGCGTAAATCGTCCAAAGCAACTTCAATTGTCTCCAATGCTTTAGGCTTATAAGACAAGCCACCGATAATACCCGCAATCTGCCGAGATTCATCGTCATTGAGTGTCATGACGCAACGTGATTCATGCTCCTCGTCATCATAGCGATAAAGTTCCCGTCTACCATCGTCATGGATAACAACAACCATATTGTCTCCCGCATCGGTTTCAATTTGAAATTTTTTTCCAATTCCAATCAGATCGGACTCTCTTACAATAGACATAATTTTCTATTTAAATAAATACTAATAATATAAGCTTCATAACGTGGTATACCACAATTACAAAAGCAAGCTGAAGGTTCTTTCTCGCAAAAAAACAAAGACTTTGAGGAAAAACAGCATCAGCCCTTAGCTACTAAAACACAAATTTACTCAAAAAATCAATCTTAAACGAATCCGCAGGTAGCTAACGGGATGGGCTACAAAGAGCAAATTACCCCAAAATACTAAAAAAAGAGCAGAAAAACGACTCTTTTAACCGATTTCATCCCTTTTTTCGACGTATGGCATCGTGATGACATAACTGAACAACACTAAAAGCGCTCGAGGTACATAGGCTATTAACGATCCGAGTTCCTAACAGAACAAATCAGCTTTTATTAGCTCCAATTTTCATTACAAATACCCATTTCTATAACGTTTTCGTAGTTCATGCAATCGTTTGTTCCAAGAAGCAATAGAATTGCCAAAGGTTTATTTCTTTATAATTGCCGCATTAAACACTTACTGAATCTAAATTACACACCTATGGTCAAAAAGAGTCATCTCATCCTTCTGACACCATTATCAATCTTGTCATTAGCGGCACCTATTTACGGGGTAGCGAACCCACGTAATTTAGTTGCAATAACCAGTCTTTCACCCTTTCAGCAGGTCGTCTCCGGAAAGGTCATTGATGAAACCGGGAAACCAATAAGCGGGGTTACCGTTTCTGAAAAAGGTAAAGCGGCAGCAACGACAACCAATCAAGACGGAATCTTCTCACTGAACGTCAGTTCAAAAAGTGCCATCCTAACATTTAACTCGATCGGATTTACCGCGAAAGAAGTCTCCGCGGCACAAGCAGCACAAATAACCTTGACAAAATCCGAGGATGTTTTGGATGAAGTTGTGGTCGTAGGTTATGGTAAACAGAAAAAGAGCGATTTGACAGGAAGTATCGCTACAGTGGAAGCAAAATCCCTAGAACGAATAAATTCACCGAATGTTGTCGATAAACTTCAAGGTAAGATTTCTGGTCTAGCGATCAATTCCGGTTCAGCCAAACCTGGTGAAACAGCTTCTATCAATATCCGCGGTGAGAACTCGATATCCGCGTCCAATGCTCCCCTCATTATCTTGGATGGAATCCCTTTTAGTGGTTCCCTGGGTGATATCTCTTCCAATACAATTGCCAGTATCTCAGTATTGAAAGATGCCTCATCCACTGCAATCTATGGTTCAAGAGCTGCAAATGGCGTTATCCTCATCACCTCAAAAAAGGGTGCGGCAGGAAAAGCACGCATCAATTATAACGGTTATTTTGGGGTACAAAGTGTAGAACGTCGTCTTAAATTGATGAACGGCCCACAGTACATCCAATTTATGCGTGATTACCAGGCTTCGAAAGGAAAAACCGGCGATCAGCTTAACCCAGAGAATTATCTTTTTGCCAACGTATTGGAACAATACAAAAAAGGGGAAGAAGTCAATTGGCAGGATGAAGTATTCAATAGCGGCGCTCCTGTTCAGGAACATCAACTCAGTTTTTCGGGCGGAACGGATAAATCCGATTATTATGCATCTGTGAGCTACCTAAATCAAGATGGCGTTGTAAAAAATACGCCATACGAAAGATACAATGTCAATCTGAACCTCAATCAAAGTTTAAGCTCTTGGTTAAAGCTAGGAATGACCATGCAGGCTTCTCAAGGGAACCGCGACGGCGTACAGCCCAACCTCGAGAGTGTTGTAAAACTTTCCCCTTACAGTAAAAACCGCGATGCCGATGGTACTGCTATAACGTACCCGATGTATGCACAAACACTATGGGCACATCCTTTTGCAGACGAAAAAGGCCAATGGGATCAGACCAGAAGAACAGTCTATGCGAATACTTGGCTTGATGTGAAACTCCCTATTGAAGGATTAAGTTTCAAAACCACATTCGGAACCAACTACCGAAATATTAATGAAAACTCCTATTACGGTTCCAATACAGTTACAGGACGTGGCGTGAATGGTACCGGATCAATTTACAATGAGCATTTCTGGGACTGGACCTGGGAAAATCTCTTGACCTATGACCGTACCTTTGGTGACCACAAGATTAATGTCGTGGGTCTCTATTCCTCGCAGAAAACAAATTTGAAAACTTCAAGAATGAATGGAGACGATTTTGTATCAGATGCCGGATATAACAACATGGCCTCTGCCTCTAAAAATCTTAAGATCGAATCCAACCTTCAAAATACCGCAATGATTTCCTACATGGGAAGAATCAACTATGCTTTTAAGGATCGCTATCTATTAACCTTAACAGGCCGTTCTGACGGTTATAGTGCATTCTCGATCAACAACAGATATGCATTTTTCCCATCGGTTGCGGGAGCTTGGGTGGTTTCTAAAGAAGGAAATGTGCAGGATTATTTCGATTTATTAAAACTTCGTGTTTCTTATGGTAAAAACGGAAATCAGGCCGTATCGCCATATCAAACTTACGACCGTCTGACCAACGTCGATTACATCTATGGTCTTGACCCCGTCAAAGGGCTTGTGATGAATTTCAATGGCCGTGGAAGTAATCTAACGTGGGAAACGACAGCTTCATTAAACCTTGGTTTGGATTTTGGTATTCTCAAAAATAGAATTTCAGGAACGGTCGACTACTACTCCTCTAAGACATCGGATCTTTTATTAAGTGAACAGGTTCCTGTCATGAACGGTTATAACACTATTTTGACCAATATCGGTGAAACCTCAAACAAAGGGATCGAAGTTACCTTGAATGCCATACCGGTCAAAAATGACAATTTCCAATGGAACGTCAATACGACCTTTGCTTATAACAACAATAAAATCACCAAACTGCGCGCTGATGGAAAAGATGATTTGACCAATGCCTGGTTAATCGGAAAACCTATCCGTATTTTCTACGACTATAAAGTTATTGGTGTTTGGCAAGAGGGCGAAGACATCGCAAATTCATACCAACCTAAAGCGAAACCTGGCGATGCCAAGTTAGCAGATCTCAACAACGACGGTAAAATCGACGCCAGTGACCGTACGATGATGGGGAACAAGATATCGCCTTATACACTTGGTATTGGTAATGATTTCACCTACAAGAATTTCTCCCTGTCAATCTTTATGAATGGAGCCTTTGGCGGAACGAAAATAGATGATTTCAAAAACATCGAACGTTTCTTACCTAACAACGGTGCCAATTACCTTGCCGACATGCCTTACTGGACGCCAGAGCGCACCAATACAGATATTCCATCGCCTGGATATACGCCAGTAAATAACCATACTTATTATATCAATTCATCCTATTGGCGAATTAGAGACTTTAGCTTGGGCTATACCTTTGACGGCGATTTTCTAAAAAGATTGAATCTCTCTTCCATTAAAGCATTTATCAACGCCCGTAACCTCTATACATTCTCCAAAATCAAAGGTTACAACGTAGAGGCATTGAGCGTGAGTTCGACCACAGGTAATCCAACAACGACAAATATTGCCAGTCCTTATCCTGTTGCAAGAACATTCTCATTGGGAGTAAATGTCCAATTCTAAACACATCAAAATCATGAAGAAAAGAAATACAACTTTATATACAATGCTAGCTGGCCTAAGCTTACTTTTCACAGGCTGCAGCAAGAACTTCTTAAATGAAGACACCAGTAGCTTTCAGTCACCTGATAATACCTATATTAACACGAAAGGCTTCGAAACTGGACTAAATGGTTTATACTCTTATGCCCGCATGGAATTCCTGACCTGGAACGGTAGTATCTTTTCCCAAGGAGCAACCCCGCAGGAAGCGCTACAGGTCGGAACGGATATCGTTGCCATCAAAACTACAGGTACAGACGCTACATTGGCTCCATTCAGCAATTATACGCTAAATCCGGCTTCGTCTTATGTACGCAATTATTGGAAATATGCCTACGGATTTATCGGTAATACCAATACCATCCTCGAGGCTTTAAAAAAGGATGGCATCAGCTGGACAGACAAGGATAACGATCCAAAACGTGTAGAAGCAACGGCCCGTTTCTTCCGCGCCTATAGCTATCGCTACTTAGTCAACTTATACGGCGATGTGCCTTGGGTGGACAAGGTATCCGAAACACCCCGTCGTGATTTCACCCGTACACCGAAAGCTGAAATCTTAACGCACATGATTGAAGACCTAAAGTATGCAAGTGAAAACCTACCCGACAATCCAGGTACAATTCAGGAAGGTAAATTGACGAAATGGGCTGCTCTACACTACCTGGCAGAAGCATATATCGAAGCTGGACAGCCAGATTTAGCTGTAGAGGCTGCCAACAAAGTGGTTCAAAGTGGCTACTTTAAATTGAACGATCAACGTTTTGGTGCCGAAAAAGATAAACCCGGGGATTATTTCCACGATATGTTTATTGAAAACAATCAAAATCGCGGCTCCGGCAATCAAGAAACCATCTGGGCCATCCAATTGGAATACAATACACAAGGGGGCGGCGACCGCTATACCGATTGGAGCAAACGCGCGTGGGTACCTTTCTATTCACAACAAAAAGGATTTGCCTTGGCCGACTCACTTGGAGGAAGAGGTCTTGGGCACGTACGCCCTTATCAATGGTGGCTGGATAGTTATGAAAAACAGGATGTCAGAAATTCTTCTTTCAATATCAAACGCGATTGGTATTATAACGATCCTTCCGTACCTGAACTTTATGGTAAGAAGATCGTACTTACTGACGCGATCAAAGAATCAGGCAACGTATTCCCGACAACAACCAAATTTTTCTACGGAAAGACAGCTGTTGACCCTGCATTTGAAGGAAATATGAAGGACCGTGTGAAAGTACGTTTGGCCGAAACTTACCTGCTATTGGCTGAAGCATACTGGCGTGCCAATAAACCGGCACAAGCTAAGGATGCCATCAATGCTGTCCGTGCCCGTGCAAAAGCGTCATTAATCGATGCCGCAGCGATCAATGCGGATCTGATTCTCGACGAACGTGCCCGCGAGCTTATTGGTGAGGAAATGCGTCGCATGACCCTTGCCCGTTTCGGGGAGGATGTATTTTTACGCCGCGTGCAAACATTAAACACACAATCGAAAAATGTGGTGAAAAAAGAATTTATTCTTTGGCCTATTCCACAAGAGGTTATCGACAGTAACACTGGTGCAGCCTTCCCACAAAATCCGGGATACTAAACCTTCCAAAAAACCTTCATGAGCCCAAAGGCCATGGAGGTTTTTTCTTTTACGACTTTGCTTCAATCAGTTTATAGGTGCCATCTTCCCGGATCTGACTACAACCAATGGTTATATTTTTTGAATGGTAAAACAAAAAAATCCAGCCCGCTGGTGCACCTTCTGCCCAGTACTCCTGACGCAACGCTTTGGAGCGCCGACCATCAAAATCATATTTGGCAACATAGTTATGGAAAATTTCTTCAGGCTCAGGTAATACATCTCCGCCAAAGAAATAGTGCTGGTCGCCCGTTTGAATATGAAACGACTGATGATGTGCTGTATGTCCACCATTGAGCGCATAGCTGATTTCTGTATTTATTCTACCTTCACCTTCCACCAGAACCAAATTTCCACTGCGCTGAATCACATCAAAAATCTCGGTTCTATATGAACTGGAGATGCCTGAATAAGCATCTTCCCACTCGCCACGTTGAACAATATATTCGGCTTCAGGAAATGCGATGCGTCCGGTTCCGTTTTCAAATGTGACCATCCCCCCAGCATGATCCTTATGAAGATGAGACATCAGTACATATTTTACATCTTCTGGTCTGAAACCCAACTTACGGATATTATGATGCAGTTGTAGCACGCCACTGTCATCGGTATAGCCAAGACCGGTATCACAGAGCACAAGTCCCGCATCAGTTTCGATCAAAAAGGGGTGAACTTGAATAAATAGGGAGCCTGGCCGGTCCTGGGGCTTGTCTATTAACGGATCAAAGGGTATAAATTTTCTGCTTTTGTCGACTGAAAAAGAACCTTCATATAAAGAATAAGCCTGCACCATATTTAAAACATTGGGAATATGCACGTTAAGCAACAGCGGATCAATACCGGGTTTAGGAATTAGGTAAGTCCAGCCTTAAAACGTATATTTACACTTAAAATATTGTGCAAAGATATGCAAAAAAGGTGGGTACTAAAATCTAAAACTGATGTCAAAATAACCAACAAACTGCGCGAGGAATTAAACATCAACACTGTCTTGGCAGAGTTGCTCGTGAGCAGAGGAGTGGAGACTTTTGACGAATCAAAGCAGTTTTTTAGGCCTCAATTATCGGATTTGCACGATCCATTTTTGATGCGGGACATGGAAAAAGCCATCACCCGGATCATCCAAGCCATTGGCAACAAAGAAAAAATACTCATCTATGGAGACTATGACGTAGACGGTACAACAGCTGTTGCCGTTGTTTATAGTTTTTTCAGGGAATTTCATAGCCAGCTGGAGTTTTATATTCCAGACCGCTATGCCGAAGGCTATGGAATCTCCACACAGGGTATTGACTATGCCGCAGCAAATGGTTTCAGCTTAATTATTGCATTGGACTGCGGTATCAAGGCAATCGATAAAATAGATTACGCAAATAGCAAAGGAATTGATTTTATCATTGGCGACCACCACCTTCCCGGTGAGGAACTTCCCAAAGCCTATGCCGTATTAGATCCCAAGCGTGCAGACTGTGAATACCCCTACAAAGAACTTTCAGGTTGTGGAATAGGCTTTAAGATTATTCAGGCTTTTATACTCACCAATGGCATGGATATCAATGCCTGTTATCAGTTTTTGGATCTTGTGGCCGTGAGTATTGCTTCGGACATTGTTCCTATTACCGGCGAAAATAGAATACTCAGCCACTTTGGCCTCATTAAACTCAATACGAATCCCTGCGTCGGACTAAAGGCACTGATTGATTTATCCAATAATCGAACGAAGATCTTTACAGTGAACGACATCGTGTTCCAGATCGGCCCCCGCATTAATGCAGCGGGCAGAATAGACCATGCTAAGGACGCCGTCAAACTTTTGATCTCCAAATCGCTGCAAGAAGCCAAAGACTTCAGTTCTAGCATAGACGATCAAAACAATGTACGGAAAGACTTTGATCTCAAAATAACAGAAGAAGCGCTTGCACTGATTGAGGATAATGTTCTTCTTAAAAGCCGAAAATCCACGGTATTGTATAAAGCCGACTGGCACAAAGGTGTCATTGGTATTGTCGCTTCCCGTCTGACCGAAAAATATTACCGTCCGACGATTATATTGACCGAAACAAATGGTCATATTGCAGGTTCCTGCCGTTCGGTACTGGGTTTTGACTTGTATGAAGCCTTAAGCGAATGCGCTGACTTGTTGGAGCAATTTGGTGGTCATAAATATGCTGCCGGACTAACGATGTCCTTAGATAATGTCACGCTATTCCAGGATCGTTTTGAGGAAGTGGTATCGCGACGTATCAGTCCTGAAATGCTGACCCAAGAAATTTTGATCGATGCAAAGTTGGCATTGAAAGATATCGATGCTAAGTTCTTCCGTATTCTCCAGCAGTTTGAACCTTTCGGGCCCCAAAATGAATCCCCTATTTTCCTCAGTAAAAAGGTAAATGCAGTAGGACAGGCTTTTATTGTGGGCACCAATCACCTCAAGATGACGGTTATTCAAGAAGACTCTCCTTCATTTGACTGTATCGGTTTTGGACTGGCAGAACATATCACACACATCAATTCTGGGCAAAGTTTCGACATCTGCTACAGCATTGAAGAGAATGTGTGGCGCAACAAAAGAAACTTACAGCTCAACATCAAAGGGATTAAGTATTAGTATTGCATTAGTAAGAAGATATTAAATATATTTACACAAGATTTGGTCGGGCATCCCCCCATACTGGATTAGATACCAGGCATGAAAGAATGGTGAGGGTTTTAATTAGTCCTATTGAACAGATACATACAACACAAGACATTCCACGAAGATGATTTTAAAGGCAGAACATCTCATAAAAAAATATAAGCAGCGTACCGTTGTCAACAATGTTTCCTTCCATGTGGAACAAGGCGAGATTGTCGGGTTATTGGGCCCTAATGGGGCAGGAAAAACGACCTCATTCTATATGATTGTTGGTCTTATCAAGCCCAATGAAGGGAAAGTATTTCTCGACGATCAGGAGATTACGCAGGATGCGATGTATCAACGCGCACAACGTGGGATAGGTTATCTCGCTCAGGAAGCATCGGTTTTTCGGAAGCTCTCCGTAGAAAACAACATCCTGGCAGTATTAGAAATCCATTATCCGAATAAAGAAGAACGTTTGGCAAAATTGGAAGAACTACTCACAGAATTCAGCTTACACCGTGTCCGTAAAAACAGAGGTGATTTGTTGTCCGGTGGTGAGCGTCGACGTACCGAAATTGCGCGAGCATTAGCTGCTAATCCATCCTTTATTCTTCTGGATGAACCTTTTGCAGGGGTTGACCCGATCGCCGTAGAAGAAATTCAGACGATTGTAGCCAAGCTCAAAACCCGTAACATCGGCATCTTAATTACCGACCACAACGTACAGGAAACGCTATCTATTACGGACAGGGCCTACCTCCTAACCGAAGGAAAGATCATGCTGACGGGTACCCCTGAGGAAATTGCAGATAATGAGCTTGCCCGTAAATTTTATCTCGGTCGACATTTTGAATTAAGAAGGAAAAAATTTTAAAGATTAAAGAATCCCTCCCCCTATGGCCTTATTAAACTCCATTTTTACTTGGTTCATGAAAAAAAGAATTCACCAGATTGAACTTTTCATGAAATACCCACACGATGTACAAGAAGAATGGTTTCAGAGTTTAATTGCCACTGCTGAAGCGACGGAATGGGGAAAAAAATACGATTATACAAGTATATTAACGCCAGAGATCTTCAAAGAACGCGTCCCGATACAGGACTATGATGATATCAAGGGCTACGTTGATCGTATGATAAAAGGAGAACAGAATATCCTGTGGCCTTCTGATATCAAATGGTTTGCCAAGTCCTCAGGCACCACATCTGACCGTAGCAAATTTATTCCCGTTAGTGAGGAAGCACTCGAAGAGTGTCACTTCCAGGGCGGTAAAGATATGCTCACAATATACTGCCATAATAGACCCGAAAACCGCGTATTTACGGGAAAATCTGTTGTTATTGGCGGTTCTTCACAGATCAACAATTTCAGTCCGGATTCCTACTACGGTGATCTTTCATCAATCCTCATCCGTAACCTTCCTTTCTGGGCCGAATTTAAGCGAACGCCCAATATGGAGGTTACTTTAAACCCAAACTTTGAAGAGAAAATTGAGCAGATTGCCCAAATTACACTCAAAGAAAATGTAACGAGCTTAGCTGGCGTACCGACATGGAATATTGTTATGGCCAAGCGGATTCTTGAGATTACAGGCAAAGACAACTTGCTTGAGGTATGGCCAAATCTAGAATTTTATGGACATGGCGGAGTAAGCTTCAAACCTTACCGCGAGCAATTCCAAAAATTGATCCCTTCGGACAACATGTATTATCTCGAGAATTATAATGCCTCAGAAGGATATTTTGGCTTACAGGATCAATCTGATTCGGAAGATCTTCTGCTCATGCTAGATTATGGTATTTATTACGAATTCTTACCTACTGAACGAATGCACGAAGAAAATCCGTCAACCTTACGTTTGGATCAGGTGGAGCTCGGAAAAAACTATGCATTGATCATTTCAACCAATGCGGGTTTGTGGCGTTATAAAATTGGAGATACCATCAGGTTTACGTCATTGTCTCCCTATCGCTTTCAGATCTCAGGACGAACCAAACAATATATTAACACCTTTGGCGAAGAGGTTATTGTTGACAACGCCGAACAAGCCTTGGCCGAAGCGAGCAAATTGACACAGGCACGAATCAGAGATTATACCGCTGGACCGGTCTATTTTAAAGATGCCGAGGCCGGAGCACACGAATGGGTGATCGAATTTGAGCAACAACCCAATGATTTTAAGCGTTTTTGTGAAATATTGGATGCTAAACTCCGTGAAATCAATTCGGATTATGACGCCAAACGTTTTAAGAATATGGCACTTCGACCACCTATTGTACACAATGCGCCCGAAGATACATTCTATAAATGGATGAAATCAAGAGGTAAGCTAGGTGGACAAAATAAGGTTCCAAGATTGAGTAACAGCCGCGAATATCTCGAGCCGCTCCTGAAAATACTCGCCGAATAATACGGCATATCAACTTAAAAATACGGCACAGCGACCGAATAATAGCACGGTCTCCGGCTGGAGATTAGCCAAAATTTTTGGAAACCTTATTTTGGCTAATCTCGTATTGCTGAATTTTGTTGTTTTAAAGAACTGCTGTGAGTTCGTCTAATTGATAAGCTCAAGAAAGCTTAGACTATAATGGAGGTTTGTTAAGGTTTAATTGCCGTTTTATATAAAAAAACAAAAAAACCAAGAATAAAATTCATAGAAATACCTTTCTTCTGAACTTCAACATCACCCTGTAACAAGGAGCGATTATCGCCTGCTGCTACTTCGTTACTTTTGTTTAGACTGTGCGTCAATTCCATACTAAGTTTATTTTTATGATAAGTGATTTTATAGCGTTACTGCGGACCAGAATGCCCATCTAAAGGACCGCATTCTTTACAGCCAAACTTTATGCCATAATATGAAAAGAGTGTATTAATTAATAAAAAATTAACACATTTAATTATTAATACAGGATAACCGAGAGATATGAAGTGAAATTCTTCCATTTCAAAAAAAAGTGTAGTAAAATAGGGAACAACTGTCCGAAATAAAAGGCATAGCCAGGCTGGTAAATTATACAGGTATATGTGCAACTTATATTTCATTTTTTTCCTAACTTAGCCTAAGTAATTAAATAATAAGATGAACGCGACAGAGAACTATTCAATTCGCGTAGAGCCAACTCAAAATTCAAGACTCTCGCAAGTAGATTTCGACAATCTAAAATTCGGAAAGATTTTATCCGACCACATGCTGGTCGCAAACTATGATGACGGTGAATGGAAAGATGTCAGCATCGTCCCTTATGGAGATATCAGTATTAGTCCTTCGATGTCCGCTTTACATTATGGTCAAGCGATCTTTGAAGGAATCAAAGCTTATAAATTTGCAGATGGAACAGTGAGTATCTTCCGTCCGGACAGAAACTGGGAAAGATTCAATAAATCTGCCGCACGTCTTCAAATGCCGGAGGTGCCTGAGGAGATTTTTATGGATGGTCTTAGCAAACTATTGGACATCGACCGTAACTGGATCCCGGCAAAAGAAGGTTCATCATTGTACATCCGTCCTTTTATGTTCGCAACAGAAGCGGCATTAGGTGTACACCCTTCTAAGTCATACAAATTTATCATTATCACTGGCCCTGTAGGCGCATATTATAGCAAAGCAATCAGCTTAAAAGTGGAAACCTACTATACACGTGCAGCAGAGGGTGGTGTTGGTTTTTCTAAAAATGCAGGTAACTACGCCTTATCGCTTTACCCAACACAATTGGCCAATGACGAAGGTTATGACCAAATTATGTGGACAGATGCTTCTGAACATAAATACATTGAAGAAGCAGGTACGGCAAACCTTATTTTCCGCATTGGCGATACGATTATCACACCACATGGTGATACAATCTTACACGGTGTGACACGCCGTACAATTATGGAATTGGCGGAGAAATGGGGTTATAAAGCCGAGCAGAGAAAGGTATCTATTCAAGAACTAATCGACGGTATTAAAGCCGGTACAGTAACGGAAGCTTTCGCAGCTGGTACTGCAGCCACAATTACGGATATCAGCCGTATCGGTTTTGAAGGACAAGATTATCACTTGCCACCAGTAGCGGGCCGCGAGTTTTCAAATCGTGTTTTGAATTACCTCAACGACTTGCGTTATGGTAAAGTAGAAGATCCATTCGGATGGAACTATTTAGTGAAGTAATTTCCAAGAAGAAATAAAAAAAGCCTTNNAAGGCTTTTTTTATTTCTTCTATTTAAAAATTGCCTGTATACGATGGGTATGCTTTGAAACACAGGCCATATGCTTGGTTTGAATCTGCGATGCTTCATTTGAATCTTCGCGGATAACCCCAAGTTCTCTCCTATCAGATCCTTAGGAATGTTCTCCCCTCAGCTCCTTTTGAATAAAATCAATGATAGCGGCAGTTTCCTGGGGTTGGAACCAGCGTGTATTACCGTATTTTTTAAACCATGTAATCTGTCGCTTGGCGTAACGTCGCGAATTTTGTTTGATTTTTTCGGTCGCTTCCGCCAAAGACTGCTTGCCATCAAGATAATCAAACAACTCGGCATAACCAACAGTGAGCAATGCAGGCTTCGTTCTGAAAGGAAGTAAAGCTTTCACTTCGTCCAGCAAGCCATTTTTTATCATCAGATCGACACGTAAATTGATCCGTTCATACAACTTTGCCCGATCCATATTCAAGCCAATGGTAAGAATATCAAAAGGTCTTTTTTCGACATCTTTCTTATGGTAAAATGACATCGGTTTACCAGTCGCCTCAAAAACTTCAAGCGCCCGGACTACACGTTGCGGATTATCGATGTCCGCCGTTTCAAAATATGCAGGGTCAATACTTTTCAATCGATCTTTTAAGGCCTCCAATCCCAATACTGCAAGTTCATGATTAAGTCGCTCGCGCACTTCATCTCCGGCCTTGGGTAGATCATCCAATCCTTCACATAGGGCCCGTACAAACAAGCCTGATCCACCTACCATAATGACGACGTCATGCAATTGAAATAACTCTTCTAGTTTCAGTAAAGCCTCCCGTTCAAAATCTCCTGCAGAATAATCCTGCGTGATGGAGTGTGAATCAATGAAATAATGGGGAGCAGCAGCAAGTTCCACTGGATCTGGTTTAGCCGTACCAATAGACATTTCCCGATAGAACTGACGGGAATCAGCCGAAATGATCGCTGTTTTAAAATATTGTGCCAATGAAATAGCCATTGTAGTCTTACCAACAGCAGTTGGCCCCACAATGGCTATCAATGTTTTTTTATTTGCCATAATATAGCACTTCACAGGCCGAAAGAACCTGTAAAGTCTTCTTAATTAATATTCGTCTTCGTAGCCGCTGGATTCTTCACGCTCTTCACCCTCTTCGCCCTCTTCCTCATCGTCGCCATCGCTGTCGAAGCCATCCAGTTCGTCTTCATCATCGACGCCATATTGCGTATCGTCTTCCTCCACATAATCGTCCTCTTCAACAGCATCTGAGACCGGAAAATTAGCAGCAGTCATTGTTTTGGGAACCTGACCAATAGACTTAAACAACGCCGGATAGTCCTTCCCATCCTCTTCCTTCAAGATCTTGATCAATTCAACCTGGAAATCATAAGGGCGATCAAAATTGTAAACGTAGTAAAATTTCTGATGTGGATCATCGATAAACTTACTTAAACGGATATTCTCCATCAACAATACCTCAGCATCTTTTTTACGTTGTGTAGGCTTGAATGCAATCTCTGTTCCCTTTTTCCACTGATCATTGCTCACATAGAACGAGGAAGATGCATCTGCAGCATAACCTGTTGATTTATGGATTTCCTCATGTAGGTCTATAAATGTGCTTTTAGAAGGCATGTCGATCTCACGATATACATCTTCATAATCCTCAAAAGTAACTCTAAATCTATAAATTGCCATCTCTGCTATTTTCTTCTTTTAACCCTCTAAAATTAATACTATATTTTAAGAATTGGAAATTTCCAATGGGATTTCTTCTTTGATCGTCAGGTTCATTTCCCCTGCTTTTTTCACCAAAAATTGGTATGCTTCTACTCTGGAATTTGGAATCTCGCCCTCTAAAATAGCCTCGCGAATCAAATTTTTCAGCAACCCTACAGTACGCCCTGGTGCCAAGCCAAATAGGATCATGATATCCTCGCCACTGATCGGCGGCTGCCAGTTCCGGACCTTGTCCCGCTCTTCGACATCCTTCAATTTTTGTTTGACAAGTTCAAAATTCTGACGATATTTCTTCTTTTTAAACTCATTTTTTGTGGTCACATCCGCATGACATAACATCATCAGGGCTTCAATATCATCGCCAGCCTCAAACAACAGACGACGTACAGCAGAATCTGTTACGATATCCTGCGCCAAGACAATTGGGCGAAGATGCAATTGTACCAGCTTTTGCACAAATTTCATTTTCTCATGGAGCGGCAACTTTAGTTCAGCAAAAAGCTTTGGTACCATACGGGCACCACGATCTTCGTGCCCATGAAAGGTCCAGCCGAGCTTTTTATCGAAACGTTTTGTTGCCGGTTTGGCAATATCATGCATAATCGCTGCCCAACGTAACCAGAGGTCATCAGACAATTCACATACATTATCCAGCACTTCCAAGGTGTGGTAGAAATTATCTTTATGGCCTTTCCCATCAATGACATCAACCCCGTGCAAATTATACATGGCCGGAAATATCAATTCCAGGAGACCGGTATCAAAAAGATATTTAAAACCTACTGACGGTTTAGGTGAGAGAATAATCTTATTGATTTCATCGATAATACGTTCTTTCGAGATAATCTTTATTCGCTCTTTGGTATCGCTAATCGCTTTGATTGCATCAATCGTGATTTTAAAATTTAGCTGTGTCGCAAAACGGATAGCCCGCATCATACGCAGTGGATCATCAGAAAACGTTTCTATCGGATCTAGAGGCGTTCGAATAATACGTTGTTCAAGATCTTGCACGCCGTCAAACGGATCCACCAAAGCACCATAATCTGCTTTATTCAATGAAAACGCCATCGCGTTGATCGTAAAATCACGTCGATTTTGATCATCGGATAAGGTACCGTCTTCCACAATAGGCTTACGCGAGTTGGCACGATAGGATTCCCTTCGGGCACCGACGAACTCCACATTGAGTCCTTCATAAACCAGCATGGCTGTACCAAAATTCTTGTAGACAGCAACTTTAGTATGTAGCCTATCACCCAGTAAAGTCGCAAATTCAATGCCGCTGCCGACGACAACAATATCCACATCATTCTTAAAAGGCCGCTTCATAATATAGTCGCGAACATACCCCCCGATGACATAACATTCTGTATTTGTTGTCTCGGCGAGTTCCTTAATGATTGAAAATATTGGATGTTGTAAATTATCGTACATAGTTAGAACAGCAGGTAAAAAACCAAACAGTTTGCAAAAGTAACAATTTTTTTTGTATTGGAATTAGAGACAATTGAACAAGGATCAAAGACGCTGACACTATAAGCGGCGAGCTTACAGATTAAATCAACCCTCTTTATCCTTGTCCCTAAAAAAGTAAGACGGAATATTTAGTCTCTATCTTTGGATAACTTACGGAAAGCAAGTGGATTTTTAAGTAATTCGGCTTGTTCACGGCGGCGTTTTACAATATGTAAAGCCGAGAAAATTGCCTCTACAAAAGAGCTTTCAGAAGCTAAGTTTTTTCCAGCAATATCATAGCCTGTACCGTGATCTGGCGAAGTACGTACAATAGGTAAACCAGCTGTAAAGTTTACACCGGCACCTTTGGCAATATGCTTAAAAGGGATTAAACCCTGGTCATGGTACATCGCGAGTACCGCATCGAATTTCTCATAAGCACCTTTTGCGAAGAATCCATCGGCAGGATATGGACCAAAGCAGAAGATCCCCTGTTCGTTTGCTTTTTCTACGGTAGGTCTAATGATCTGATCGTCTTCGGTACCAATAATCCCATGATCGCCAGCATGTGGATTTAGTCCCAAAACTGCGATCTTAGGCTTTTCAATCCAAAAATCTTTCTTCAATGAGTCATTCATGAGGGCTAGCTTTTTAAGAATAGCCTCTTCGGTAATATTCGCCGCAACCTCATGCAGTGGAATATGACCTGTTACCACGCCAATACGCAATTCATCACAAACCATAAACATCAATACATCATCAGCCTCTACTTTGGCCTGCAAGTATTCGGTATGGCCGGGAAATTGAAATCCTTCCTGTTGAATATTATGCTTATTAATTGGGGCAGTCACTAAAGCATCAATCTTGCCGGCTTTCAGGTCTTCAACAGCTTTCTCCAACGAAAGGAAAGCATATTTACCGCCGATCTCGTTTTCTTCACCCAACGAAATCTTGACGTCTTCCTGCCAGCAATTGATCATATTTGCTCTTTTGGAATGCGCCTGCTCAGCATCATTGATCACGTTAAAACTAAAATCATTTACACCGATCGCTTTACGGTGAAAAGAAGCCACCTTTGTATTTCCGTAAACCACTGGCGTAAAGAAATCGCACATACGCTGATCTACCAAAGATTTAATGATGACTTCAAGTCCAATGCCGTTAATATCGCCTACGGTAATTCCGATTTTTAATTTATCGCTCATTCTGTTTAAATGCTTTGATTCAAAAATAGGGATTTTTTTCTTAGAATGACTTTTCACTTATTTATTTTTTACTTTTGCACTATGAGCACAGTAAGAGCAAAAAAACATTTAGGACAGCATTTCTTGAACGATAAAAATGCTGCACAAAAGATTGTGGAAGCATTGGATCCTAAATTGGGTTTTAGCCAGGTGCTTGAAGTTGGCCCGGGAATGGGGGTACTTTCAGATTTTCTCTTGCAGAAGGAAGATTATGAAACTTATTTGATCGATGTGGATGATGAATCCATTGCTTATTTGGACGATAAATATCCCCAATTGGGTAAGCGATTGATCCACGGTGATTTCCTGAACCTTGACTTTTCACAGTATTTTGGCGAGAAAATGGCCGTTATTGGCAATTTTCCGTACAACATCTCCTCTCAGATTCTCTTTAAAATTTTGGATGAGCGGCATCGTGTTGTTCAAATGGCGGGGATGTTCCAGAAAGAGGTCGCTGAACGCTGTACTGCCAAAGCAGGAAGTAAAGAATATGGCATCTTGAGTGTCTTTTTACAGGCGTATTATAAAGTAGAATACCTGTTTACTGTAAAGGCGGGAGCATTCAATCCGCCGCCAAAAGTATTGTCGGGCGTGATTCGCATGACACGCAACGACAGGGAACAATTGAATTGTGATGAGAAATTATTTTGGCGCGTTGTTAAAGCAGGTTTCAATCAACGTCGTAAGACCCTCCGAAACTCACTTTCGGGTGTTGTTCCGAAAGATAAAATGTCTGACAACCCACTGTACGAACTACGCGCAGAACGACTAACAGTAGATGATTTTGTCGGCTTAACAAACGAAATAGCAAACAGTCTCTAATATGCATCCGACCGGCAGCACATTTATGATTATTGGCGGTGGTATCGCTGGATTATGTGCCGCAATAGGGCTTGCAAAAGTAGGTATTGAAGCACATGTCTATGAAAGCGCCATTGAACTCAAAGGCATAGGTGCTGGATTCGGGCTCGCGGCCAACGCCATGCAAGCTTTGGAACATCTCGGATTGAAGGATGAAATCGTCCCGATAGGGCACTACCTTGCATCCTACAACGTCTTGGATCAAAAAGGAAATATTCTTGTTGAACCAGACACTAGGTCAATCAGCCAGAAATATCAACAGGACAACTTCGCTATCCATCGGGCTGATCTGCATCAGTTTCTCCTATCCAAAATCCCCACTGAACAAATTCATCTCGGCAAACGCGCCATTTCCTTTGAGCGAGAGGGGGAAGATATTCAAGTTTATTTCGCAGACGGAAGTCATGTACGCGGCCAGGCTCTTTTGATTGCTGATGGCGTACACTCAGCATTACGACAACAGCTCATACCAGGCTCGGCCCCTCGTTATTCAGGCTATACCTGTTGGCGGGCAACCATTGACAATAGCAGCATACAGCTCAGTAAAGGAACGGAGACTTGGGGCAGCAAAGGACGCTTCGGAATGACCCCACTTGTCAATAACCGCATCTATTGGTACGCCTGCATCAATACAGAAGCACAGAATCCGGTCTTAAAAAACTGGAAAACAAAGGAGCTCCTCGAAAATTTTAAAGATTATCATGCCCCTATTCCAACGATCCTGTCGGAGACAAAAGATAGCGAACTAATCGCAAATGACATTATTGACATCACACCACTTCAACAACTCGCTTTTGGCAATATCTTGTTATTGGGTGACGCTGGACATGCGACGACGCCCAACTTGGGCCAGGGAGCCTGTCAGGCTATTGAAGATGTTGCTGTTCTCGTGGATGAACTCCAAACCTCAGCTTCCGTTAATTTGGCTTTCCAACGATTCGAAAAAAGACGATTGGATAGGGTAAATTATATCTGTAATACTTCCTGGAGGATAGGAAAAATAGCGCAATGGGAAAATCCTTTCCTGATAGGAATGCGAAATTTTGGCATGAAAATAATGCCCAATCGCATGAAACAACAACAGTTAAATAAATTACTGTCTGTAGATTTTATGCAGATCAACCATAATCATGACGCTGGGATCTAAATCATCGTACTACACAGCAACGGTATTCACTGATCAGTGCCACATAAAAAAAAATTGAATGAAAACTACTATTTTGATCGTCGACGACATTCATGAAATCATGCTTGAGAAATTCGAACAGGCGGGGATCGCCTACAATTATCAACCTGATATCAGCCGAGAAGAAACTGAAAAAATCATCGCTAATTACTCGGGTATGGTTATCCGTTCCAAATTTCAGGTAGATAAAGCTTTTTTTGACTTGGCACCAAACCTCCGCTTTATCGCTCGTGCTGGTGCTGGGATGGACAATATCGACGATACAATTGCTGCGCAAAGAGACGTGCTGTTAATTCCGGCCAATGAAGGCAATCGGGATGCTGTAGGTGAACATATGATCGGTATGTTGCTTAGTCTAATGAACAATTTGAATCGTG
Organism: Sphingobacterium sp. UBA2480; assembly: GCF_002341965.1. Lineage (NCBI taxonomy): Bacteria > Pseudomonadati > Bacteroidota > Sphingobacteriia > Sphingobacteriales > Sphingobacteriaceae > Sphingobacterium > Sphingobacterium sp. UBA2480. Next base: position 128,461 of record NZ_DDPA01000004.1, read on the forward strand.
GTGACCAACAAATACGATCTGGGCAGTGGCTGCGTGAGGCCAATCGTGGATATGAACTTAAGGGGCGTACTGTAGGTTTGATCGGCTATGGACACAATGGTGTGGCCATGGCAAAAAAATTATCCGGCTTTGATGTACAGGTACTTGCCTATGATAAATATCGAATCGACTATACGGATCAATATGCATCGGCAGCAGACATGGAAAAGATCTGCAAAGAAGCCGATGTGATAAGTTTCCATATCCCCTTAACGGATGAAACAAGAGGTATGATTGATGTGGATTATCTGGCAAAATTTGAGAAACCCATTTTCTTCTTACTTGGTGCCCGAGGCGGTATTGTACAAGTTCCAGCAGTGCTTAACGGCCTTGATTCCGGTTCCATTATCGGAGCAGCATTTGATGTGTTGCCCGTAGAAAAGTTCCCAAAACTCGCCGAACAGAGCTGGTATGCAGATCTTATCCGTAGAGACAATGTAATCTTGTCGCCGCATGTTGCCGGATGGACCTTTGAAAGTTATTATAAATTGTCGGAAATCGCCGCAGATAAGATCATCGCCTTTTTGGCGTCTTAATTTTGGCAAAGAGCTATTTGCCAAAATCTTCAATCAATCAATCAATCATGCGAGCAAGCGAGCAAGTAATCAATTAAGCATCCCCTATTCATACAGGTACAGGAGAGTAAAGTAAGCCATTGCTCTTGAAAGGTCTAAAAAATCAGGTTCCGGGGCTAAAGATACCGACAACAACAACAATCAGAAACTGAAGCACCAAGCTACAGTCCAGTAGATAAGCGTAGTGGTAATGGTCTTTTGTTTTGAAAACAGCCAACTTAAGCAAGGCAAATATGAGTACGTTGGTCAGAATCAATCCGATTTTAATAGGTGCTGTATAAGGCACGGTCAAGATCAAAACACAATGCAGGCCTAATAGTCCATAGGTTAGATTTTTAGCTTTTTGTTCGCCCAGCATATTAGGTAAAGTGCGTAGATGATAATAGGAATCCTGTTGGATATCCCGAATATCGAAAGGCAATGTACAGATAACCAAAAATATAAACTTCAATCCGCAGAGCGCAATAAAAACCCACTGATCTATTGTGACACCGATGTTGGCTAGTTCCACATAAGGGAGCACCACACTGCTGCAGACCCAGACCAGGGCAATGTGAAAAATCTTGGCCCCGGGTATCTGTCGAAGCCCCACTTTGCGGTCACGGAAGGTAAATAGAGGCATTCCGTATAGTAGACTCAGGATTCCAATAAATCCCAAAAACAAAAAGGAATACACATGAATAAACCACAAGCAATAACCAAGCACAAGCAAAGCGATACCATTGTTTAACCACATGACCCATTCATGATTAAAGATCCAGCGTGTCCGGGGGAATTTTGATTCTTTTGGGTGCTTCGGTTTGGACCACCACAGGCTAAAATTATAGAGTAGCAAGGTCGCCGTTCCTTCTACTAAAACGATATACCAATTGATAGACCGTTCAAATATGATATAAGTCAATGCGCATTGTGCCATGGCCGCCATGGCGATCAGAAGATTTGTATAGATTGTAATATAGAATAGCTTTCTTAGAAAAGACATCTTGAAAAATCTTGATGCAAGATAACAATCTTATAGATAAAAGTAGTTTAACATTATATTAAACATCAATTTTTTGATAAAATGGGCAAAAACCGCTAAATTGTACACCGAAATCGAAATATCAAAAACAATTTCGCAACGATAACAATATAAATTAAAATAATTCATAATAATCCTAATAACGATGAGCCTACAAATAAAATCATTTGAAGAATATCAAAGTGAATATAAGCGAAGTGTAGAACAACCTGAGGAGTTTTGGGCGAGCATTGCAGATCATTTTTTCTGGAAGAGAAAGTGGAATAAAGTGCTGAACTGGAACTTTGAGGAACCCAATGTCAAATGGTTTGAGGGTGCTAAATTAAATATTACAGAAAACTGTCTAGATCGCCATATTTATGCTAATGGTGATAAACCAGCCATCATCTGGGAACCTAATGATCCCAATGAAGCGCACCGCATTCTTTCCTATAAGCAATTACTACAAAAGGTAGAGCAATTTGCCAACGTACTTAAAAATAATAACATCAAAAAAGGAGACCGGGTATGTATTTACTTGCCAATGGTTCCTGAATTGGTTATTGCTGTATTAGCCTGTGCTCGTATCGGCGCTATCCACTCGGTGGTGTTTGGAGGTTTTTCAGCACGATCTATCGCGGATCGTATCGTCGATGCGGAATGCAAACTGATCGTCACTTCAGATGGTAGTTACCGCGGCAATAAAACCATTGGTTTAAAAAACATTGTGGACGATGCTTTAATGCAATGTGACACTGTTGAAAAAGTAATTGTTTTAACACGTACGCGTACACCGGTATCGATGATCAAAGGACGTGACGTATGGTGGGAAGATGAGATCAAAAAAGTAGAAACACAGGGAAATCCAGCATGTCCAGCAGAAGAGATGGATGCTGAGGACAATTTATTCATCCTTTATACATCGGGATCCACAGGTAAACCTAAGGGTGTAGTACACACTTGTGGTGGTTATATGGTGTATACAGGCTATACCTTTATGAATACCTTCCAATATAAGCCAAACGATGTATTTTTCTGTACAGCGGATATCGGCTGGATTACAGGACACAGTTACATCGTTTACGGACCGTTATCACAAGGAGCTACTTCTTTAATGTTTGAGGGTATTCCAACATTCCCGGATGCGAGCCGTTATTGGGATATCGTTGATAAGTTCAAAGTCAATATTATCTATACATCCCCTACTGCTTTGCGTTCATTGATGGCTTTTGGGGACGAATTTGTCGACAAAAACGACCTTTCATCTTTACGTGTTTTGGGATCTGTAGGCGAACCAATCAACGAAGAAGCCTGGAACTGGTTTAACGAAAAAGTTGGTAAAAAGAATTGCCCTATTGTTGACACCTATTGGCAGACAGAGAATGGAGGCCATTTGATCACTTCATTGGCCGGAGTAACACCAGAAAAAGCAAGTTATGCGATGTTCCCGATGCCGGGCATTCAACCCGCTTTGATGGATGAGAATGGAAAAGAAATCGAAGGCAATGACGTAACTGGCAATCTGTGTATTAAATTCCCATGGCCAGGTATGTTACGCACGACATGGGGCGATCATGACCGCTGTCGTCAAACCTATTTCTCGACGTATAAAGATATGTATTTTACGGGCGATGGATGTTTCCGTAGTCCAGAGGGCTATTACAAAATCACAGGCCGTGTAGATGATGTATTAAATGTTTCGGGTCACCGCATTGGTACAGCAGAAGTGGAAAATGCCATTAATATGCACGCTGACGTGGTTGAATCTGCCATTGTTGGGTATCCGCACCCCGTAAAAGGACAGGGTATCTATGCTTATGTCATTGCGAATCACCATACCGATGCAGAAGCCACCAAAAAGGATATCATGGAAACCGTTTCACGCATTATTGGCCCAATTGCTAAACCAGACATCATCCAATTTGTTGATGATCTACCAAAAACACGTTCAGGAAAGATCATGCGTCGTATCTTGCGCAAGATTGCCGAAGACGATATCGCCAATGTAGGTGATACTTCGACACTTCAGGATCCTGCCGTTGTAGAAGGAATCATCAAAGGCGCTGCAGCTTTGAGAAAATAGCATATAAAGTATCTAAAAAAATAACAGCCGTCCAAAATCGAAGGCTGTTATTTTTTTAGATACTTTTGATTATATCCCACTCAAATTTAACCTTATAGGCAATGTATAGCCAACCCGCACAGGTTCACCACGGAGGATACCGGGTTTCCAGTCTCTAAGCTTTTTTACGACCTGTATACCAGCCGCCCCTGTACCGAAACCCAAATCGTTCTTTACTTTCAAATCTTCTATTCGGCCGTGTTGATTTATAATGAACGCTATTTCTACAGTACCACTTACACCATTCATCATGGCTTGTTTTGGATATTCATAATTTCTTGCCACAAAATACAACATTTCCTTGGTGCCTCCAGGATATTCGGGTTGCGTTTTATAGGTCGTAGAATCATATGGAATGACGACACCATTTTCTTTTGTTTTGGTGCCTGACAGTAATTTATCTGCATTATAATACTCTACAAAGGAATCACGACCGCTCTTTCCTCGCCACTCCCCTTCACGCATATTATTGACCAGCTGACCTTCTTCAGTTTCTTCCTTTTCATCTATACTAAAACGAATAATACCATTTCCATTTTCTAACTTTTTAGTGTTTAAAGAGTCATAATACACCACATAGATCGGCTTCTTCACCAGCACTTTTTTCTTCTTAAGTTCGCTTGGATAAAATACGACCATTTTCAACCTATTGTTGGGGTATAGATAAAATGCGGAATCGATCAATTTACTCTCATCGTTAAAGTTCTCAAGACTTTTGAGTGTGCCATTTTCATAGAATTCATATTTTTTACCTAGAAAATTGAAAGGTGCGTTCCCACTCTTACTTATCGCATTTAACTTTAGCGAGTCATTGCGTAGATAATACTCCGCTATTCGATACACTTTATCCTTTCCCGCCGCATCGATCTGAATTGCTCTTAAAAAATAAGCCGAGTCTTGCTTCTTCGTCTCCTCCCCATTTTTCTTATGATAAGTGGTAAAAGTAACTTGTGCCGAAAGCCTCAATCCGCACAGGTTCAATAGAAAAAAACAAATAAGTTTCGTCGAAAAGTCTAAATAATACTTCATAATAATTGTTAATGCAACGGTAATAATAAGAAATATCGAGATTAATTAAAAAATTAATAGGTTAAATAATGTTTAATTTTATCGCCAGGGGGATTGCAAAACACTTCTTTTATGTTATCCACATTATGTTAATAACATTGTGGATAACATAAAAAGCTACGGTCATCATCATCAACGCGCAAGATTTAGCCGTATGGGCAAGGTATAACCCACTCTTACGGGCTCACCTCTCCGAATACCCGGTTTCCATTTTTTAAGCATTTTTACAACTCGGATACCAGCTTCACCAGTATTAAATCCTAAATCACTCTTTACTTTTATATCTTCGATGTGACCATCCCTATCGACCACAAAATCTATTTCTACTAAACCATTTACCCCATTTTTGACGGCTTCTTTGGGATATTCGTAATTTTTGGCAATAAAAGTCAATAACTTATATATACCTCCAGGGTATTCCGGTTGCACAAAATAAGTTTTCGCATCATAGTTTATGAGCTCCCCATTTTCTTTGATTTTACTACCCTTTAATAATTTTCCTTTTTTATATGTTTCGACAAAAGTTTCATTATCTGCCCGTCCTTTCCACTCTCCATCACGCAAATTATTGACCATCCTCCCTTCTTCAACATCATCGTCACCGCCTTCGCGTAAACGAATTAAACCATTTCCATCCGACAAGGTTTTATTCTCTAAAGAGTCAAAATAAGCCACATAAATAGGATCTTCTGCCATCCGATCGCCTCTTTTATTTAATGAGCTTGGGTAAAACACCGTCAATTCAGGCTTACCGCTTGGGTACCAATAGTATGCAGAATCTATCAGTTCACTCTTTTCACTGAAATTTTCCAGGCTCCTTAACACTCCATTTTCGTAAAACTGTGATTTCTGACCTTGAAAGCTAAACTGAGATTTCTGACCCTGAAATCTAAATGGAAAACCAGCGTCTTTGCTGGTTCCTTTTAACTTAATCGTGTTGCTATTGATATAGTACTCTTCGACTACATAATATTTTTTGTTTTGTTCGCTTACAGGACGAATGATACGTTTAAAATAAGCGGGGTCTTTCGCTGTTATCTCTTCCCCATCTTTTTTATGAAATGTTGTGTCGATATCTTGGGCTACAGTAGTCTGCAGGCAAGAAATCATTAGTACAATGAGGCAAGCGAATTTTGACAATTGATTTAAATAATATTTCATAAAATGCGCAGTATAATAAATGTAGGAGGCAATTTACACAATTCATTTGATGGTCTTTTCAACACTGACCCATAAACAGTTTTCCACACAATGTTAATAACGATGTTGATAAGTTTTAAAGCACATTAAGATTAACCAGCATAAAAAAGCATTAAACACAAAAAAGCCACATCATCCCGACGTGGCTAAAATAAACATATGAATTTAATTAAACAGTTTCTATTTATAGGAGTTTACGGAGCTTGTAACCTTCCAGGTTCCCGATTCATTGATTAATGTCACTAGATCTGTTTTCGTGAAATCGTCAAACTTCATGGTGATACGCGCTACCATATAGTTTTCAGATTCCTCAAGGACCTCAGTACTTGTGCTGCAGTTCAATTTTTCACCTTTTTGCTTTTTCAGGAAGGAAATGACTTCCGAACGGCTATTGGTACGTGTAGCTTTTCCCTGAACTTTTTGATTGAATTCGGATGCAAACAATTTTTCTACGCCCTGAGATGCACCTTCTGTCATTACTGACACGTAGCTATCGATAGCCAAATCGGCTGTGGAAAGGTTCAATGCTTTACCAGGGTCAGCTGCTGCCATTGCGAAAGTTGATAGTGTAATCAATGCTGCTGCTGCGAATGTCTTTACTAAAGTTTTCATAATTGCTATACTTTATATTGTTAGTTTTTTATCTCTTTTCTTATTGTCGCAAGGAAGTTGATTTTGTTGCATCATTTCCTTTAAGATTCTGATTCAAAAGTAAGACAACGCAGCATCCCATTTTATTACATTTAGATCAACAGAATAAAAAAGTCGGTAAATGGAGGTAATGGGGCGGTAAATGGATATCCGCTCCGCTAGGAAAAAATATGCGTAAAGATTAAGATCACTTTTATAACTGGAAAGCAGCTAGAGTGTAAGCAAAATGTAGGAAGAATTTCTACACAATGAAAGCCCCTTAGAAGATAGACTCAACGTGAACTCCTATGCACACAAAGTGGTTATAGTGGGGAGTTGACCATAAGTTGGGATGGAGTTGGTATTAGAAAAAGTATGATTATGTACGCCGTTCCGCAGTGTCGAATTTTGAGAATAAAGAAACCACGACACTGCTCGAGATAAAACCTACAAATAAGGAATCACCAATGGAAGACTTCTCATCCAGGAAATAGTATATAGCAGATGCTATTGAAAAGCAGACGATGAAGGACAATATTAAAACAAGTATAAATTTGGTTTTCATTAGTTAAGGGTTAATATAGTACAACTTAAAATACAAAAGACATCTAATATATAAAGGTAAATTCATTCAATTTATACCTTTAATCCATTTCAGCAACTATGAACACTATTTAACTACTCTGGAGTAAGAACGTTTTCCACAATGTTATTAACAAGCTGTGGAAAACTTCGAACACATCAAATTTTAAACGAAATATAAGACGATATACTATGCTCGGCCGAAAGCTTTTTACGATGTAAATAAGAGATACATATTATTGTTTATTCAGCAGCCGAATAAAGCTACCATTTGCATAATCGAGTTTCTGCGTATAGTAGTTTGTTTCAGGGCCTGCTACCAACGCACCTCCTATTGCACCCAGTAACACGGAAGCCACAACGACATTGGTTGCAGAAGCCGTTTCCTTAACTGGTCCAACAAAAATAAAATCATTATCCTCCTTGCTTAGTGCATAAAACTGCTCTTGACTTGAAACAAATGGATGCCCAGTATGCACTACTGCGTAATAATCCTTTGGTTTTATCTTTTTAAGCTTCCCTTTTTCATCTTCTTTAAAGAATCCTAAGTATAAATCACCATCTTTCAATTGAGCTTCTCCTCCGGATGGTGTTTGATGGGCAAACTCATCATAGGTCAGATATAACCCATCTTTCAAATCTGTGGCATTGTAAAGTGCTAATTGTTTCTTTTGAATATAGTCGTAATTTTCGATTTCAGTGAAACTGTAGCTTTTTGTCGTATCGCCGTTTTTGGTTAAAGCATCAAAGATCAGGTTATTGACCACCTCGCTTGCACGCGCCAAAGTCGCTTTGGTTACATCCATCCCTTTCACAACGATCGACGTATCAATACGGGCAACCTGTAAATAATCTCCATTAGCCTCCTTACAAAATAATATCGCTCTAAAATCCAAAAATCCCTTTTCGGAAAAAGCTCCCGTTAATTCGGCCATGCAGAACTTCTCCAACCGCATCAGTAATTCCCCATCAGCTTTATGGCCTGATGTCATTTGTTCTAATTGGTTTTGCAATTGCTTTTCCAATGATGGATCTGCCACCAGCAACCGGTTAGCGTTCAACATACCGACTTGTATAACGCCGAGATTATCTTTTATCTCTCTTGCGTCGTATAGGCTTATTTTGCAATACTTAGTGTTCTCGACGATCTTATGTGGTTTCGTAAATAGAAATGCTCTGGCCTTTTGTTGCGCTTGCACGGCAAATGTATTTATAAAAATCAACAGGATGACAATGGTCCGTTTCATTGGAGCTTTAATAGATTTTCAAAAATTAGGCAATACGCTAAGTTATCGCATTATTTTGCTTTCTGCAACATCCATACTTCTTTATGAATCACAGGCTCTCCATCCGAATCGCTATCTATATCATTTACAACGAGTTCAAGTAGTCCATTCACAAAAGTATAACGATAAGTTAACTTGTGCGCGACCGGTAATGGTTCCAATTGAAAAGTGCTGGTACCCCCTTCGATCTTATAGCTCGCTTTTACCCTATCTGTCGTCCCGCTCTAGTTGCCACTTTTGTCAGGGAAATCTTTATTTTCTTTAGTTTTTATTTCCACAAATGTGAGCACAAACGCTCCGATTATCAAATACACAACTGTTGCAACTATTCTACTGACCGTGAATTCTGTCACTTCATCTCGAAAGTAAACGTCAATAAGTTGCTGAGTTATTATGATTACTAACATGATCAGGCAGTAGATAAAAAATAATTTGCGGTGTGTTTTCATTAAAATCTATAAGTGCTGACTATTGGTGACTATATTTTTCCCGGAAAAATCAAAAGTTATAAATAAGAAGTAGTGATTAAACTACTTCTTATTTAGTTAATACAATATACATATATACTACACAACTAGGAAACACTGTTCATTAAAAAATACACACCCTTGTAACAACAGTCAATATAATTTTTTAGTTTTAAAGCGATCCAAATGGATTTAGTAAAGGAGGTAAATTATTAAATGGGCAACTCGGACATGGATTTAAACTAAACAATCTGACAAAGGCTCCATTGGATACCTCGTATATTGTATGGCTGTTTGATGTATAAAACCCCGAAGGCAGTAGTTTCTCAAAAAAAACATCGTGATAGTACCGTCCCTGAAAGAAATAAATTGTTGTAAAATAAGCGGGTTCATGGCCATTAATGATATTTTCGATTCTTCCTATTTCATCCCCAAAAGAAAAAATATTTAGATCGATATCGGCGATTTGAGAAGTGGGTATATTAATAATTGGGGGATCCTGATCTGCTTCATTCGCTTTATTTATTTTGATCCATCCAATTTGGTTTGTTGTTGGATATGAAATAATAGGTTGATTGGGTAAAAGAAAATTACTATTATAAACTTCTGCAGATATTGGAGAGGCTCCAATTACATAATTTATTGCCGCTAGAATTATAGACTCTCTATATCGATTCTGAGGAGCATCAACTATAATAGGATATGTATAATCATATATAGACTCGTAACCTAAATCTTTAATTTTTTTAATAATAGCTATCGTTTTCTCAAAATTAGTAGGCACATCTTGGAAAGAATTTAGTGCTGCATGATAAGCATTTATTAATGCATTTTTTCCATTTTGACCACCATTACTCACCGGAATTAGTTCTAAAAAGTCAAAAACCTGACTAGGTGAAAAGAAATTTCTATTAACGTCAACTGGAACAGGAGCCCAGGGTTGCGGAGCAACACTTTGAGGATTATTAGGTGAATTAGAACAGCCTGTTGACCGACCAACAGAAAACCTTAACAAGCTATCCCTAAACCCATTAGTTAAGACAAGATCAAAGCTATTTCTTCCACGTAGAATTCTTAAGGTCGAATCTGAATACTTTACACCACACAAGTCTATATTACTTCCTGCACTATTGGACATCCTTTTTGAGTGAGCCAGCCCCTGGGATTCCATCTCATTCTGATCCTTAACAATTGTTGACTTTGTGCAAGCTGAGAGTAAGCACAATATCCCAAATATCAGTTTAGTGAACAATACTTTTTTCATAACCATTTTTACAAATCAGATATATTAATAATTAAATTATTAAAAAAAGGAGAGTACATGAGTACTCTCCTTAATAACTACCTTTCACTACATCTTTTTCACGTTTCCATAGAAAAATGAAGTCGGTGTATTTTTCTTAATCAAGCCACCAATCATCGCTGACTTCGAGGTAGAACTGGCTACCCAAGCCATTTCAAACTCTGCATCAATGAAATAATTTTTTATCGCCGTTATTACCCAGCCATTATTCCAGTTCGCATTTGATACCGATGGTACATAATTAGATAGTTTGATTGTATTACCACTGATGACATAATCATAAGAAGCATCCGCTAAATAATTAGTTGTACCAGACTGGAACCAGACTTCCAACTTTGCCTGTTTAGAGCTAATGAGCCTAAATGTCATGGAAATCATGGAAACGCCATTCGCGGTGTAATTAGCAATCTGATTATTCCATAAGATATTAAAATCTGACGTTACTCCGGCTGGCATTTTGCTACCTTCAATGTAAATAGCATTATATGTCTTATTGTAGTTAAAATACAACTCAAAAGGAAACACAGGTTTATCCACAACCTCAATGTTATATTCTTTCCCAGCGACATCCAATGCCACAAGTGTTCCATTAGCAGAAATCGAGAAGCTCTTCATAGCAATGTTATCGATTACTAGACCATCAAGTATTTCAATGGTATTCATACTATAATAGAATTTCGCAGATTTAGCATTAAATGCTCCATCTTCTTGTAACGAGGTAAATGACAATGATTTGTTGGCCAAATCAAAGGCTACCTGTTGCACGACGTTGTTAATACTCAATTTCAAATAGGCATTGGTATTGAAAAATGAATTAAACTTGGCAATGCTAGTCTCGTAATCTCCTTTCTGAAATTGTTCTTCCTGTGTCTTAGTAGCTTTTACTAATACGAGCGTATTCTGGTATTTTTTTCCTGTAAAAATAGCAGAATCACCTGAAAGCCGTGCAAACTCAAACTCCACATCGCTTTGATACCCCTTACCGGCTGCACCACCTGCAACACCCGGTACAGGATCTTGCATTATGCTCAAATAATTGTAGGTATCGAAGATCAATGTTCCCTTCATTCCCCACTTAAGGCGATAGGTTGAAGTCTGACTTGTTTTAGCGGATGCTGCATTGTAATCACTATACATTGACACTTTATCATCATCAGCAAACTTCATATAAAAACCATAGCCACCTTTAGCCGATGTGCCCATGCCAGCAATCCAGCCATTCGGTGCCGAGACGAGAGCTGATTTCCACTGTGCCAGTTCCTCCGAGATTCGCTCCTCAGGTGCTTCACCGAAAACAAACTCGGTCTTTTCTTTTGAACAGCCCAAAAACAGGATGCTCAAAAGTGCTATATAAAATATCTTTTTCATCTATTTATTTTAAAACAATAGGACCATAAAAATAATTGCTTGCTGTCCCGTCTACATAGAACCCGCCAAATTTCCCAAAATCAGGATCGGATGCCGTCATGGCTGTCGGGAAGAATGAAGCTACAAATACCCGATTTGTTAAATATGGGAGGATAAAACGTTCGAAAGCGGGTTTAACAGAAGAATCAGCACCGTACGTATAATTTGTACCGGCCCCCTCAGGCAGTGCCTTCGTGAACTGTGTTTTACCAGTAGCGTAATCTACCGACATATTAAAATCGTAATCGGCATTATAGGTACTAGTCCCATATTTAAATGTAGATCTAAAGGTCATTTTAGTAGCACTTGCAAAGATGAACTGAACACTTTGTACCGCCCATTCCTCTGCTGCCATCGCGTTCTTATAATTGTCGTAAACAGTCTGGAACGAACTCGATTTACCATAAGTTACATAATGTGACGCTGTCGGGTTAAAAGTAAATGACGCCACCTTGTTCCCGATCAGATAAGCCTTAAATGTCTTCGTTTGATCTACTGGATCTGTCGCACCATATCCTTCTTTCAACACACGCTGTACCTCCGCCTGTAATGCACGATAGTCGATATTATAATAATCTTTAAAATAGGACACCACAAGTTTCTCCTTTTCCCTCAATTTTGCCGCCGCTGATGGACTTGTTGTTGCACAGTAATTGTCAAACCAAACCTGTCCTTCAACAAGCAAATGGGCATTCATTTCAGCAAAATCTTCACCGAACGAACTCCTGGAATATTGGGATACAAAACCTAAACTCTTTGCTAATGCTGGCGTATTTGCAGCTCCTGTCCAATCGGCTGTATAATCCGCTTTGCTTATTTGCTCAAATGCTGGCGGAATAACAATATTCTGATTCAGAATATGTGTAAACTCATGATGGATTGTACGTACAGGTCGTTTTACCGCAGCAGGATTATTAAAGTCCAAGCTATTCAATTCATACAATACAATCCGTCTACCGTTATCCGCAGTGCCGAGCGTAATGGATCCATTGGTATTATAGGATGGAGATCCGTAAAGTACAAATTGTTTTGGTGTGTATTTTTTAATAAATGTCTTTCCACCAATCTTTTCGTAGGGCTGCAGATAGGTCGTCAGGACTGCATTCATCATGGGTTCTACTTGACCAAGGGCAACAGGAGAAATATCCCGGTTGACATCCGTAAAATTTCTTTCGAAACGATAGACTGTTTCAATATTATAGGGATTGACCAAATTGCTGGTCAACCATTTGTCCACATCATTCTGTGCTGTAATATCTGGATTATATTTTGTCAGATCTACAGTTAGGTTGTCGTTGTCTTTGCTACAGGAAAGCAAACTGCCCAGAGCAAAAACACATATCATGTAATTAAAAAATCTTTTCATAATTTGTTATGATTATCTAGGGTTCAACTCGATACCAGCCAATGTACTCTCTTGTGGGATCTGGAATACCCTTCGCGGATCTTCCGGCGACAATGTTTCAAAAGTCTCTGCACCACTTACATCAATATGATTATGCACCACAGGAATGCGGTGTCTCAAGATGTCAAACCAACGCATCCCCTCACACAACCAACCAATTTGCTTAAACTGGAGTACAGTCTTCAATAAAGCATCTTTATCATCCGAAGCGTTGAAATAGGTTTTTGATTTTTCTGCCGTCACAGCATGAGTCGCACTATTGTAGTTCACCACACGTACACTTACAAATTCATTCAAATCTTTCAGCGCGTTGGTAAAGTCTCCTTTCTGGATATACGCCTCAGCTCTATTCATCAAACCCTCATCCGCAATGAACAAAGGTTGCATGATATACGGGTAACCAATCCCTGCTGCAACGTTCGTATAATAGAAGTACTCCTTAAATACATAAGTCGTATAGTTGTTATCCGACCAACGCAGACCTTTATTGTAAAATGGAGCGCCGCAAGCGGTGCTTTTATTGTAAACACCATTGAAAATTGCTGTACCGAAACCATAGCGTGGATTCCCCCCCACATTACTTCTTTGATAATTTGAATAGGTGTTTGCCAGCAGAATATTATAGTTCTTATCGGCTTTTGTCAATTCGGTACGAAATTCTTCTGATGTATAATTTCTCAATGTGGTATTCCAAGGCCGTAAGTAAGTCAAGTAAGCTCCATTTGGCACCGCTACGTTCGCATGGGCAATCACTTTATCCCAATCTCCTTTGAAAAGAAAGAATCGGGAAGCGAATAAATGCGCTGCCGCCGGAGTGAAATGGTATTTTGGCACTTGCCATACACCGCCCTCCAATAGTGTGATGCCCTCCTCTAAATCTTTCTGAATATTTTCGTATACGGATGCCACCGTACCACGCTCATATTTGGGCAATACATCTGTTTCAGGTTTTAAAATATATGGAACACCTGGGGAAGAATTCGCTTTTCCGATCTCATAGGCCTGTGCAAAAAAAGTAACCAGCATAAAATGACAGTAAGCACGGGCTACCAAAGCTTCACCTTTATAAGGATTGGCGTCAACACCCATATGATGCTCCTCTATTGCCGCTAGTGCCTGGTTGGCATTATTAATGGCTTCATAACAAGTTTTCCAATACTGTGTCGGTGTATTTGTACCATCATCAATGATATCTTTCCAATTATAAAGACTAACAAATGGTTCATTGTTATGCCCTACATTGGGGCCCTTGTCCACCGCATTGTCCGAATAAGTTTCAGACATCGCTAAATAATCGTACCCTGGATATGCTGATCCGACTAATTGGGCGACTTTCTCTACGGTGTTTATATCTGTACGCATATCTGGTTCTTCGTCAAGAAATTTATTACAGGACGAAAAAACAACGATACCACATACAAGTGCGAATATTATATTTTTATTTCTTTTCATTTTTAGGGTCTATTAAAATCCAACTTTTAGCGAAAAAGTATATTGTCTAGGAATAGGCATGGCTACCCCACCATTGTTGAAAAACTCCGGATCTGCACCATTAAGCTTTTTATCTGAATAGAGCAGTGCAATATTATTTCCAACCAAGGCAACCGATGCTGTACTTAGTTTAAGTTTAGAAGTAATTGATTTAGGAATTTGATATGACAAACTGATATTCTTTAAGCGTATAAAATCACCCTTCGCAACACGTTCTGTTGAGTAATTATAGGCGTTATAGGGATATACGGCATCAACTGTAGATCCATCTGCTGCATACACTCTTGCACCTCTTGAAAATGCATCCAAAATAGAAGGTATATTGGTACGCGTTTCGTCACCCGGCATAATCCAACGATTGGTAATATCCCTTGACATCGAAGTCATATCATCATAAGTAGCCGAAATGGTTGGTTGTAAGCGAACAAAGTTCCCTGCAGAGAATGTAAATAAGGCAGATAAAGTAAAGTTTTTATAACTAAAATTATTATAATATCCCCCTGTAAATGTTGCATCTACTGGTCCGTGATATTTCAGATAATCCACAGTATTGTCTTGAAGCCAAATATAGGTCTCATTTCTTTCACCTTCTACACCCACATAAGTAGGGTATCCATATTGGGGATTCAAGCCATCAAACTGAAGTGAAAATAGTCCGCGCTGTGCATAACCTTTCATCGCTCCCCCCTCAGCTTTCACCAAGGACCAAATATTTGGATTTACCTCCAGTTCAGTGATTTCATTTTTGTTGATTCCAAAATTAAATTGAGTCCGCCATTTGAAATCTTGGGTTTTAACCGGATTACCTGCGACTGTCAATTCGAAACCATGAGCTTTCATTTTACCATAATTGGCATTCTTCTCATATTCACCACCGATACCCGAGGTTCTGATCGTACCTATCAGATCGAAAATATTTCGTTTATAATAATCGAAGGTGACATCCACTTTATTAAAAAAGGCTAAATCGGCCCCTATATTTAATTCGTACAACTTCTCCCAAGTCAATTGGTCATTTGCTAAACCATCATTATAGATCAACGATTCTTTTTCATTTTCATATGGGCGTTTAGCAATTGTACTATAAAATACAGCTGCAGAGTTGCTTGCATTCCCCATATTGGCAACCAAACCATAGGTACCTCTGACTCTCGCTCCAGAAACCACGGGTTTCACGGATTCAAAAAATTTCTCACTATCAATATCCCATGCACCGGATATGTTCCAAGTAGGGAGCCATCTTGCTGTACGAGATTTCCCCATTTTATTGGATCCGTCGTATCGGAATGTTCCGTTCACACTATATTTATCATTATAATTATAGGCGCCGCGCGCCGCAAATCCAACTTGACGATCCTTTCCATAGCCCATGCCAAAATATGGATCCCCACCTTCGATGGCCTTTTTGAAATAACGGTAATTTGGATTGACAAGACCACCATTTTCATACTGATAACCTACACCATCATAATTGGAATTTTGGCGATCGGCAGTCCGCAACTCCATGGTAGAAAACACATTGATCTTATGTTTTTCAATCGTTTTATTGAATTCTAAATCCTGTCTAAAATAATAGGATTTAATATTATTGATTACCGAATTGAAAAAACCTCCCTCAGGTAACACAACTACTTTCGGATCATTTGGAAAATCCGGGTCATCATATAAGAAAATGTTGCCTTCATTAACCGTAGGATTATCGTTGGCACGAAATGACATAGCCATATTGGAATTGTCCCTGATATAATGTTGCCGTTCAGATTTAGCGTAACGATAGGCTGCATTGGCAGAATAAGTGAAGTCTGGAAGAAACTTATATTTGATTCCTCCCTGGACCTTCAAATCCATCATGTTTAAATTAAGATAATTATTCTCCAATTCATTGATAATATTGAATGGAGCATAGTTTCGGGTGAAATATTCCAAACTACCATCCTCATTATAAGGTGTTATCAAACGACTTGTATTCAAAGCGTAAGAATACGGGTTGATGTCAAAATCGCGTGAATACTTACCATATACAGGGTCTGACTGACGTGTCAATGTTCCTGGAGAACGCTGATCGCGAATGGATCCATTGACCAATAATTCAGCACTAAACTTGTCACTTAATTGAAAGTTGTTACGCATATTAGCGGTATAACGCTGTACGTTATCACCGAGGGTCATACCACTATCATTCGTATAACTTGTCGAAAAGTAAGTCTGTGCTTTTGATGTTCCTGTAGAAATACTAATAGAGTGCTCTTGTAATAGCGAATTTTTGAATAAGACATCAAACCAGTTCGTGTTAGCTTGGGCATAACGCGTTAAATAGTTCAACCTATCCTGAACCGTATTTTTTAGTCCAAATGAATCTGTATTCGGATCATAAGCATACATTTGGTTATACATTTTGGCAAAGATTCCCCCATTCGATGCATTAGCTACTGAACTATGGTTATAATAACCCTTATTCTCCATTTCCAACAAAACAGACATCTGCTCTGCTGAATTCATGATATCAAATTGGTTATAGTTCGGTTTTAAATAGGTCGTAAACGTCCCCGAATAGTTGACATTTGGCTTCCCCTCGGTATTTTTGCCCTTTTTGGTATTTACAACGATAACACCATTCATCGCCCGGGCACCGTACATCGCGGTTGCTGCAGCATCTTTGAGGATAGTAAAATCCTGAATATCGTCAGGGTTTAATCCCGCTACCGAAGATCCGATCAACGTACTGGCATCTCCAGTGGATAAGGCTTCATTTGAGATATTCACCATATCCTCTAAGATGATACCGTCTACAACCCATAGTGGTTTATTGTCACCAGACAAAGACGTTGCTCCACGAACACGAATTTTAGGAGCTGCTCCAAAAGTACCAGAAACATTTTGAACGGATACACCAGCAACTTGTCCTTCCAACATCCGAGAAACATCGGGAACACCACTCCGTTCAGCATCCTTAGCATTTACTTTTGTACTTGCTCCCGTAAATAGCTTGCGATCGATATTTTGATAACCTGTGGCAACAACATCAACCACATCCAATTGATTATCCAGAGATTTCAGTACGATGGGAACGGTTGTTCTACCTTCTACAGCAATCTCCGCACTTGAATAACCGATATATTTGACGACCAAGGTTGCATTCAATGGTGCATTAATTTTAAAACGCCCTTGCTCATCTGTCTGGGTGGAAACTGATGTTCCTTTGACCGTTACTGTAGCGCCACTCAATCCTTTTCCGTCTTTATCTCTAACAGTCCCTGTAATCGATTGCTGCTGCAGTTCAATAGAAGACGGCGTAATAGTGTTAATCAAATTACTATTGACCGAAATGGTATTAGCAATAATTTTATATTCAATATTATTGCTTTTCAAAACGGCATTCAGCGCTTCTTCGACTGACGCATTTTTGACATTGACCGAAATCCGTGCTTTGGAATTTAGGTTTTCACTATACAGCACACGGAGATGAGACTGCTTGGAGATGGCAGAGAGCGCTTCTTCAATACGGGCATTTTTCATATTCAACGTGACCTTTTGTGCCGTGCTCTTAGCGTGCACACCCGTCACAAATGCGAATAGAAGACATGTACTAATTTTCATAATACGTAATGGTTTGCAAAATCGTGGGTCTTGAGGGATCAAGGACCACCTTTTGCTAAGTGGTAAGTTATTCATACATTTACACTTTGTGGTTAATTGGGATTTAATTGTTCATTTTTAGATTTAGGACCTGATGATCACATCTTTTTCTGAACAGGGATGCTGCAACATTCCTGTTCTCTTTTTTTAGGTCATTGCTTTTGATGTATTATTTTATCATAGGCGTGCTATTTACTTCTTTATAAATTGTTAATCCTTAACTTTTCGTAGCAATAATCAATTTATTGCCTTCTACTTCAAATCTTAGGTTACTGACATAGGATAACATCTCCAATACTTGAGACAGTTTTACATCACGCTCGATACTTCCGGTATACTCCTTGTCCAGCTGCACGTCTCCTCGGAAGGTAACATCGAGATCATACCAACGCGATAGTTGATGTGCAATATTCGTAATCGTTTCCTTCTTGAAATAAAACTCATTGTTGTGCCAAGCAAGATCATGTGCTAGGTCTGCCCGCCCTTTGACCAAATTATCTTTAAAAGAAGAAGCGTATTCACCAGGTAATAACTCAACAAACTGATTATTCTGCCGAACCTCGACTCTGCCCTCAGCCAACGTTGTACGCACCTGATCGGAGTAGGCGTTAATATTAAAATGCGTTCCCAGTACCTTAATTTCATTCCCTCTGGATTCTACAATAAAAGGTTGCGCTGCATTAGGGGCAACTTCAAAATAGGCTTCTCCCTCCAAAAAAACTCGGCGTTCATGAGGTGAAAACTGTGCTGGAAACTTCAATTGAGATAGCGCATTTACCCACACCTTAGTGCCATCGACCAAGGTCATTTTATAAAAACTTGCTTTGGGCACAATAAGAGAATTATACTGCAATGGAATGGCTTGATCCGTTTGTTTTACGACGAGCTCATTGCTGTTTCCGATTAAACTATTGTTTTTAGTTAAGGTTTTAGTGGAATCACTATTTAAAGAAACCTTGGTGCCGTCAGCCAGCACTAATACCGCACCACTTGTTGCAGGGGCAATATCTTGTTTTTCTGAACCTATTGCATTTTTATGATCGGAACCGGATTGAAAAAGATCGCCTTGCCATAATAAGAAACTTCCCAATAAAAATACAATGGATGCCGCAATGCCTAAGGACCATTTTCCGTAAGGCCTCACTCCATTAGTTTTTTTATTGTTCAGCTTGTGCCATGCTTTATTTGCATCCAATTGCCGTATAACGGCTAAATCTTCTTCTATATTTTTTGCCTTCCGGAAGGACTCTAAAAGCTGTCTATTCTGTGAACTGGCATTGAGCCATTCATCAAGTTGTACATTTTCCTCCGCAGTCAATTGGCCATAAAGGAATTTCTGTATTAATTCAGTGATATGTCTTGTGTTTTCTTTCATCAATTACAATAAAGAAACCTAAGACAAAGAAAAGGGTGACAAGAATTTAAATATTTTTTAACAAAAAAATAATAAGCGGAATAAATTCGGGATTCAAACGCTTGAGCAACATTTTCATACCCCGCTGCTTCTGTGTTTTTACGGTATTGATACTAATTTGTAGCTCTCGTGTAATTTCAAGATTGGATAACCCCTCGAGATAACCGAGCCGAAAAACTTGTTGACAGGCAAAAGGCATTTCCTCAATAATTTTATATATTTCCTGAATGACCTCACTGTGAATCATATTCAATTCAAGCGCCGTATTATCTTCTTCGGTAAAACCAACGACATTCCAATACTTTTGTCGCACTTTTTCATGACGGATATGATTATAACAGCCAAAACGGACAGAACTGTATAAGTAATTCTTAATAGCAATATTATTATCGCTGACTTGATCGGTATTTTTGAAATACGCAATAAAAGAGTCTTGTACCAGATCTTCTGCAACAGAAAGGTCACCAACAATCTTCCATGCAAAATGGCAAAGTCCATTATAGTGCGTCTTAAACAATACTTCTTCCTTCTGCATAGTTAAATCTCTTCTCTTACCACTTAAAAGCGGTTATTTTAGGGCATAATGTGTACCTTGCTCGATTCACGTAATAATTGTTTCATAAAAATGGAAATTATATTTTATAATTTCCAAAAAAGTACAAAAAAAAATTAACTTATGCCCCCTTACATCACAAGGCTATCCGCTTGTGACAATTTAAAGCAAAAATAAATGGCCTTAAGAGTAAAATTTCAACTGAATCTGAAAAATATAAAAGATACATATCAATAAATTTCACTATACTACTATAAAATTGTTAAAAAATGAGCCTTAAATTTGAAATATAACAGCCATTTTAGAGATGAATCACTTATAATTAATCCAAAAATCTGAATAATAACATTCTATAATCTTATAAAAATTATCGTTCCGTATAAATTTAGGCAACATTGAATGTGTGGAATCAATAAGTCAAAATTTAATTTATTACCCCAGTGTATTACTTTTCTATTTTTTTTTGTAATTTAAATTTATATAAAAAAAAACCAATAAATTATGAAAAAAAGTTTTTTCACCATTTTAATGATGGTATTTTTAGGAGGACTTAATTTGTCCTCGGCTAGTTCAGACGGCCATAACCCGGGACCTTATATGCCAGGAAGCTGTGAGGACATTCATAGAAATGCTGGACACTCCACTTATTTGAGAATGATCGCTCAAGGGTATTCAGAAACTGATGCGTGGAATGCTGCAAATCAAGAATTCATTTTAGCAGTATATTACTGTAAATACGGTCCAACAGCACCTCCGCCCGAAGTTCCATATCCATCAGACCCTCCAGTACCTAATCCTATTCCGTCACCTAGATAAAAAAATTTGTCATGCCGCTAATTAAGCGGCATTTTTGTAGGTCAATAAAACACTACTATTAATCTTATACTTAAGGTTAGTACAAGAACTAGTCAATTATATCAAAATTCTATAGGAACGCTCGCTAAAATAACATTAATAAATTCCAAATACAATAGTTAATACATCCAATTACCAACCAGTTATCAAATACCCATAAAAAAGATACTTTTTTATAAAAAAAATAAATAATTCTAATACCCAAAACAAAATCCCCTTTTTCATCCTTTATATAGCGGGAAAATGATCAAAAACTAGCATTTTTTCGCTTTTTTTTATTATATTGTAAACTTTCAAAAAACCTTCATCGCCATATAAGCATTGGCAACGATGAAATATTGAAGGTTAAAAATTAAAACAAAGACTAAATGCTATTTACTGTTCTGTCAGGATTAATAACATCGAGCCTTATTGTTCCATTTGGTCGGTTCCTAAAAACCAGATGGGGTTTTATTCTCGCATTCTTACCGGTACTTCTATTTCTATACTTTGCGCAGTATATCGTACCTATTGGTCAAAGCTCCTATTTCGTGCAATCAACACCATGGGTGCCCTCCTTAGGCATCAATCTGGATTTTAAATTAGATGGACTATCCCTACTTTTCGCCTTATTGATCACTGGGATTGGAGCTTGCATCTTTTTCTACGCGAATGCCTATCTCAAAGGTCATCGGTATATCGACCGGTTCTTTGGCTACCTCTGCCTTTTTATGTCGGCTATGCTGGGGCTAGTCCTGTCGGACAATATGCTGTTGCTCTTCATCTTTTGGGAACTAACCTCGATCAGCTCATTTTTTCTCATTGGATTTAACAATGACAAAAATGATTCGCGCAAAAGCGCATTAACTGCACTTTCCATTACTGGTCTGGGTGGTTTTTTTCTACTGGCAGGTTTTATTTTGCTGGGTAATATTGCGGGTACTTACCATATTACAGCACTCATCGACAAAGTATCCCTCATTCAGCAACATCCACTATTTCCCCTGGTCTTTGCCCTCATAACACTTGGAGCAATTACGAAATCAGCACAATTCCCTTTCCATTTTTGGTTACCCGGTGCCATGAAGGCGCCAACGCCAGTGTCAGCCTACTTACACTCGGCAACGATGGTTAAGGCAGGAATCTATCTTTTGGCCCGTTTTTCACCAATTCTTGGGGGCAACCCGATCTGGACGTATTCCCTCATGGCCATTGGTGGTTTCACGATGCTTTATGCTGCATTCCATTCGCTTTTTAGAACAGACCTCAAGGGAGTACTCGCCTATTCAACCATATCCGCCCTCGGTATTTTAGTATTTTTGTTGGGACTAGGCACCAAGGATGCCGTTATCGCAGTAAGTGTCTTTATACTCGTACATGCCTTGTATAAAGCTGCCTTATTCTTGATTACGGGGATTATAGACCATGAAACGGGAACGCGGGATCTTACCATCTTACGGGGGCTACGTAAGGTATTAATGCCTGTCGCTATAGCAGGTTTCCTAGCGGCACTTTCCAGTGCCGGTATTCCACTTACATTTGGGTTTATTGGAAAGGATCTGATTTATGAGGCAACACTACATGCCACACCTGATTTATTTCTCTATTTGACCGTCGCTGCAGTAGCAACCAATATACTCCTGGTCTCTGCTGGATTTATGGCCGGCATCAAACCTTTTATGGGTAAGTTGCCCGAGCAATTTCATGAAATCCACCTACCCTATAAAGCCATGTGGATCCCGCCTTTACTTTTAGCCGTCCTCGGTGTTGCTTTTGGCTGTATCCCAGGACTTATCGGCGACTGGATTGCAGGGCCAACCGCGGTAAGCATACTTGCAAAACCGGAAACTTTTCAACTGAAAATCTGGCATGGCTTTAATTTAGTCCTGCTATTAAGCGCTATTACAATTGCCGCGGGTACCTTACTTTATTTCGCAAACAGACCCAGTGCTAAAAAATTGGCTTGGATTGCAAATTTCAATAAGATTTCGCCTGAATATATCATTCGATTATGTGCTCAGGAAATTGTTTTATTCTCTACTTTTTTCACCAGCAAAATGCACAACGGCTATTTGCGTTCGTATCTGTTGAAAATTATCTTATTTGCCGAATTACTCATCGCCTACCAACTATACCTGGGTGGGCCACTCCATATTAAATGGGAAACCTTATCTCCGGTGAGTTTCTACGAAGTCACCACAGTCTGCATTTTGATCGGCGCCATTGTACTCACCATCCGCACCTCATCCCGTTTAACAGCCGTAGTAGCCACCAGTGTTGTAGGTTATGCTATATGTCTTATTTTCGTGTTTTACAGTGCTCCAGATCTAGCGATGACACAGTTTACCATCGATACCCTTACTGTGGTACTCTTCGTATTGGTACTCTTTAAACTACCTTCTTTCCTGAACCTGGCCAACCGGCGCACCATCATTCGTGACGCCATTGTCGCTATCGTTTTTGGAATTTTGCTTTCCATGGTCGCACTTCGAGTTCTGCACGAACCAACAACCACAAATATCAGTGATTTCTATGGCGATTACGCCTATGTGCTTGCTAAAGGAAAAAATGTCGTCAATGTAATACTTGTCGATTTCAGAGGTTTTGACACCATGTTTGAAATTGTGGTATTGAGTATCGCTGCACTGGGGGTATATAGTTTATTAAAATTACGTTTAAAGTCCTCTGACAAAGAATAATGATAGATAAAGGTGATGCACAAATGAGCGGACAACTCATTGCTAAATAATAACAAATGAACAGTACAATATTACAGACCGCTACGCGGTATTTATTACCAATACTTTTACTTTTCTCGGTGTTCCTTCTACTCCGGGGGCATTATTACCCAGGCGGAGGTTTCGTGGGCGGCCTGGTTGCTTCGATTGCTTTTGTCCTGCATAGTTTTGCCTTTGGCCCTCAAAATACCATGAAATTGATTCAATACAAACCCCTGTCACTCATCCCCATCGGACTGGGAATTTCGGCCATCAGTATGTTCCTACCTGCATTTTTTGGTTATCCCGTCATGACCGGGCTTTGGCTGGAAGAGAAAATTCCCGTCATCGGGATGATAGGAACCGCCTTATTTTTTGACCTTGGTGTGTACTTTGTTGTCATTGGCGTTGTCCTGACGATTTTATTTACAATTGCTTTAACGACAGAAGAAGAATAATAATGGAACTGATACTCGTACTCTTGATCGGCATCCTTTATGCTGCCGGAATATACCTCATCCTGCGTCGAAGCATGGTGAAATTGTTGCTGGGTATTATGTTACTGGGCAATGGTACCAATATATTGATCTTCTTATTGGGAAATATTATTAAAGGTAAACCACCCATTATAGGTCCCGATTTGAAGGTATTCACCGATATTTATGCGGACCCGATTCCGCAAGCCCTTATTTTAACGGCCATCGTGATCAGCTTTGGCCTGACCTCCTTTGCCATCGTTTTACTCAAGCGTGTATATGCATTGCTGGGTACCGATGATCTGGATGATTTGAACACGCCTGAGGAAGAAGATATATGATAGACAACCACATTATTGCCACGATTATCGTGCATTTATTTATTGCTATTGTCCAACTGATGTTGTGGCGCAAATCCACTGCACAACGTTTTCTGAGCGTTGGTGGAAGCTTGCTTGCACTCATTCTTGCCTTTAAACTATTCTTCAAGGTTTATGACGGTGGTATTTTGACCATGAATGCGGCCAATTGGAAAGCTCCTTTTGGGATTGTTTTTGTTGCCGACCTATTCAGCAGTACCCTTGTTCTCCTGACTTCAATCGCAGGGCTGGCGGTCTCCATCTTTTCCTGTGTCGGTGTGGGACGCCAGCGCATCCTCTACGGCTATTTCCCGATCTTTCACTTTTTGATGATGGGACTTAACGGCGCCTTTCTGACAGGTGACATCTTCAACCTGTACGTATGGTTTGAAGTCATTATTATTTCCTCTTTTGTACTGATGACCTTAGGGGGTAGAAAATCCCAATTGGAGGGGGCTGTAAAATATATGGCCATGAATATCCTGGCCTCCACATTTTTCCTAACCGGAATAGGCATACTTTATGGCATTTCAGGTTCCTTAAACATGGCCGACTTAGCCCTGCGTATCCCCAAAATACAAAATCAGGCATTAGTAGAAATTACAGCAACATTTTTCCTGATCGGTTTTGGCATTAAATCCGCCGTTTTCCCACTCTATTTCTGGTTACCCTCTTCTTACCATACGCCGCCTTCGGCCGTAGCAGCGACATTTGGGGGCTTATTGACCAAAGTTGGGATTTACGCCTTGTTCAGGGTCTTTTCCCTATTATTTATTCCCAATCATTTTACCAAAGAACTCCTTATCGTACTGGCTATATTGACTATTCTGACGGGCGCTTTTGGTGCATTGATCAAATCCAATATCCGGAGGTTATTTTCCTATTTGATCGTTTGCCATATTGGTTTTATGATTGGCGGATTAGGCTTGTATAGCAAATGGGCTTTATTGGGCGCCGTTTTCTATCTGATCCATGATATCATGGTCAAAACGAATTTATTCCTCATCGCCGGTGTTATACGACAACTCCGTGGTACCATGGATATGAATAAACTGGGCGGACTTTATGCGCAATACCCAAAGATCTCATTGCTTTTTGCCATTGTTCTTTTTTCACTGGTGGGCATCCCACCGCTCTCGGGCTTTTGGCCTAAAATCTATCTATTCAAAGATGCCTTTCACCTAGAGAAGTATGCTTTCGCGGGAGCTCTGATCATTGGCAGTTTTATCACCTTGTTTGTCATCGCCAAAATGTGGGCACAGGTATTCTGGAAAGATGCCCCCGATCCGGAAATCATTGAGGATAAATTTGCGGGCATGATCGGCTATAAAAGAACAATGCTCATACTTCCTGTCGTTATTTTGGCATCAGCGTCCCTATATATCGGACTCAACGCCGAATCAATTATCCATGTCGCAGATCAGATCGCTACACAATTATTGGACACATCACCTTACATAAACGCTGTATTAGGAGGGCAGAAATGATATGATTAAACAGTTTTTAATGAACCTCATGTTATCCTTTATCTGGGTCGCACTGACGGGATCGATGTACTATACCAACTTCCTATTCGGCTTTATGTTGGGATTTGGTATCCTCTGGTTGATGAACAGAAATGAGGTGGATCAACGCTACTTTTATCGGGTACCCAAAACATTGAGTTTTATTCTTTTTTTCCTGTGGGAAATGATTGTCGCCAATGTGCAGGTTGCCTACGACGTGATAACACCCAAGTTTTTTATCAAACCGGCGATTGTTAAATACCCCATGGATGCAAAAACCGATTTGGAAATAAACCTGCTTTCAACCTTTATTTCGTTGACACCCGGCACACTTATCCTCGACGTAAGTGAAGATAAAAAAACGCTCTTTATTCACGTCATGTACATGAAAAGCAAAGAACAGTTTGTTTCTACCCTTAAAAATAATGTTGAACGAAGACTTTTAGAACTCTTAAGATGACTTTAAATAGCTACTTTGATTATGTGATCCTTCCGATCCTGACTATTTCAGTCATACTGGCTTTTATTCGTCTGTATAAAGGCCCTCAGATATTTGATCGTGTGATTGCCCTCGATCTCATTATCACCATCGGGATCGGCATTATTACCGTGTATAGTATACGAACGTCGCAGGAAGTGTTTTTAGACATTGCCATGATCTTGGCACTGATCGCATTTCTTGGCACGATCGCGTTTTCATTTTATTTAGAAAAACAAAGCAAAGATGATTGATATTACTTTAGCCATACTCAGTACCATCGGGGCATTGGCCATACTATTTGCGTCTATTGGCATCTTGCGGATGCCCGATTTTTATTTACGCCTTTCGGTTACGGTAAAGGCAGCAACGCTGGGTGTGGGACTTTTACTCATCTGTGCGGCCATGACCTTCCCGGATGTATCCGTAACAACCAAGGCTATAGCCATTGGATTTTTTCTGATCCTAACGGCTCCGGTTGCCGCACACATGATTGGCAGAGCAGCTTATATACAGCGTGTGAAAACATGGAAGGGTACCACCTTAAATGATCTCGAAAAGGAAGGTAAATTAGATTGTCGAAAGGAAGATTTTTAAGAAAAGCCTATACAGTTATTCCTAAAAATCTTCTTCTTATTAGAACGTCCTTTCTGGATTAAAATATAATACAAACAGGAGCTGGTACAGCGATTTCTTTTCCAGTATCTGTCAACAAACCCGTTTTGGCATCCCGGCTAAACAAAACAATGTTATTGGTATATTGATTTGCGACCAAAAGATATTTCCCGTCCGGAGAAAGGTTGAAATTGCGTGGTCCTTTGCCTTTCACTGAAAGATTAGAAATTTTCTTCAATTCGCCGTCCTTCTCTACCGAAAAAGTAGCTATTGTATTGGCATCGCCGCGGTTGGTCGCATACAGAAATTTTCCATCAGCGGAGATCTTAATATCAGCTCCACCGTTACTTCCTTTAAAACCTTCGGGGTTGATATCAAAAGTACTTTGATACATCCATGCATCTCCATCTTTCTTATACGATGCAATTTGACCGGTCATTTCCAGGACGACATATAGGAATTTCTCTTTCTTATCAAACACGATATGACGTGGTCCTCCTCCAGCTGGAGTAAAGACATCTTCCGATTCATCAGCAAGACTATAGACATTTCCCGCTTTATTCACCGGATAAATAGAAATCTCATCCAAACCAAGATCTTGGACGTACAACTTATCCCCTTTATTGGAGAAAAAAGTAGAATGTACATGTGGCTTTTCTTGGCGTACGGGATCCACCCCCTTACCCTCGTGTTGTATTAAACGCGCTCTTTTGCTTAACACACCATTACTTTCTAAATCAAACAAAGCTGCAGAGCCGCCTGTATAATTTGCCACAGCGAGCAAGCTACCCTTCGGATGTACTTCAACAAAACAAGGCGACTCCCCTCCAGAAGGAAGTGAGTTTAGAAAAGTTAAATGACCGTCCTTAAAAGAATAGGCAGAAACAGTCCCCTCTTGATTTGGAACCTCATTAACGGCATAAATAAAGTTATTATTTCGCGCCAAAAAGGATGGATCTTTACTTTCTTGTGTGCTCGACAAGGTTGTTTCACCAGTTTTAACATCAAAATTATAAATATAGATGCCCTTGCTCGCGGTTTTACTCGTATATGTTCCCACAAACATGGGAATCTGTTGCGCAAAACTAGCCAGAGGTAAAATTGTCATCAAATAAACAAATGCTTTTTTCATTGAAATTATTTTATAAATGTAGCTACTCATTTGTTGAATGAGCCGTTACATCAAGTTTGTTTCTAAATTATACGAGATCCCACTCAAATTTCCCCATTCATTCCGCAGTGTGAGGATCTAAAACCCCGCCATTTTATAGGCGTAAATATCGTCAATAGACTTGTTAAATTTGGTTAAAACCGTCCTTTCTAATAGGCAAATGCGTATTTTAGCACATCAATTTTAACAATTCCAAAATCACCCATTTAAAATATTGGGAATACAAAAATATTGTTAAATAAAAGTACGAATAATTCATATAATCTGATAATTTTGTGCTGTTGTTCAAAAAAGTATATATTGAACACAAATACTACGCATACCGCCGAAGGCAGCGTGAATGCTTGTGACAAAAAACAAATGATGAACAAATAACCGAGTGAAACGAGTTCATTTATACACATGAAGATCACTCATAAATATCATAAATAATTTATACGGATGAAAAAAAACATTTATATATTGTTTTTATTGCTTTTTGCATCAATTCAGGCCAGTCTTGCGCAACGTCAAGTTATTGATCGCGTTGTAGCAACGGTTGGATCGGGCATTATCTTACAGTCCGACGTGGATATGCAATATTCTCAATGGTTGGCGCAAGGGAATAAACCAGATGAAAACTATAAAGATGGTATATTGGAACAGTTAATTGTCCAAAAATTATTATCACAACAAGCCGTAATTGACTCCATCGATGTAACCGAGACCGAAGTGGATGACAACCTCAATGCGCGTCTGCGCCACATGTCACAACAGGCAGGAGGGCAAGAACGTCTTGAAAAATTCCTCAACCGTTCCTTATTACAATACAAAGAAGAGATGCGTCCCAGTGTTTTCGAGCAATTAAAAGCACAGAAAATGAGACAAAACATCGTTTCCAAAATAGATGTGACTCCATTGGAAGTAAAGCGTTATTTTGAGGGCTTGAATAAAGACAGTCTCCCTTACTTCAATACCGAGGTAGAAATCGGTGAAATTGTCATGATGCCCAAATTGACCGATGCAGAGAAAAAGGAACAGCGCGAGAAGATTGAAGGTATCCGCAAACAGATTGTAGATGGCTCCGACTTTGGTACAATGGCTCGTATATACTCTCAAGATCCCGGATCTGCCCCCTATGGCGGTGATTTAGGCTTTGGTACACGTGATAATTATGTCAAAGAATTCTCTGCCATGGCTTTTAAATTAAAACCGGGAGAAATATCACCTATTGTCGAATCCAAATATGGCTTTCATATTATTCAGGTGCTGGAAAGACGTGGCGAAGAGGTACACACACGCCATATCCTGATGAAGATCAATCCTGGCCCTGCAGCATTAGAACGAACAAAAAATAAATTGGACAGTATCTATAAATTGGTCGTTGACAAAAAAATGGATTTCTATCATGCCGCTACAAATTATTCTGATGCGGAGGAGAGTAAATTCAATGGTGGTATGATCCTAAATCAAGAGGGTTCAAGCCGCACAACCGTAATTCCTATGGATGGCTTGGAGAAATCAGTATTTACAGCGATCGATCCGCTAAAACCGGGAGAATACTCCAAACCAGAGCAATTTACAGACAAAATGGGCGATGTTGGTTACCGTTTCAATTACCTGAAAACACGTATACCACCGCACAAAGCGAACTTGGACGAGGATTTCACAAAGATCAAAGAAGCCGCCGTTCAGGATAAAACCAATCGTAATCTGAGCAAATGGTTCGATGATAAATTGAAGACCACCTACATCAATATCAGTGATGATTTCGGTCAGAGTGAAGGATTGAAAAAATGGAAAAAACAATAAGTGTACAATACACTTATCCTATAAAAAAGGGCTTGAATAGTATATATTCAAGCCCTTTTTTTATGTTGCAATCGTCCTATTATTTCTCAAACATCATCTCGATCAGAATATTCCAGTTCGCTTTCTTCACATCATCCTTCGCTAATTCACTCAATTGCCAGATACGAATATAATTATACTTCACCACCTTATCCTTTTGTCGCACCGTTGCAGTTCCCTTGGTATAGGCAAAATCGCCACTATATGAACGTTTTACTTCTTCGGGGACTGTCTCTATCGTCATGCGTTGTTTTTTGAGATAGGCCATCATTTTAGCCTTTCCTTCCATCGGATTGGTCCAAGGGAACAAAAACCGGACATCCTCACTTAAAAACTCCTTATATGCGGTTGGATTGTCGGCTTTCAAAACGGTTGACATCAATTTGTCTGTCTCCAGGACAATATCTTCACGCTGGTTTAAGCGTACTTTAGAACGATGCTTCAGATACCACGAGTCGGTAGGTTCGATATATTCAAGATCAAACTCCCCGTCGTTCCCGTTGTTTTCAACTTCGGCACGAATATCGACCAGCCACTTACCTTTTTTGTTGCGTTTCCAGACAGTCAAGTATTCTCCATGGCGCAATCTTGCACCTACTTTCTGAAAGTCCATAGACCCCGAAGTCACACCAAACTCCTGACTTTTAGCAATCAACGCAAAGGTAGGCTGCCAATTTAAAACATCGGGAATATTTGGTCTATTATTCAGATAGTTATAGGCATTTACTGCCGATGGGACATAAAACGTAGATTCCTTATCAATGATCGAAAGAAACGCCTGGTGTGGCGTAGACGCTTTCGCCAATGCAGCAGCATCCTTATCGGCCTGCAATAGGCTTCCAACTTTCTCAGGTATCTGCGCATATAGTGTTGTACCAGCAACACTCATCAATGCGACGACGGATAGCCTATTCCAAAAATTCATATGCAAAATGATCTTTCTTTTAAAGGTGATATGAAATATCCATTGGTTTCCACAGATAACGTGTTTTCCCAATAAGAATATTCCATTGCATTCCTCTTGTATAAATTCGATTTCTTATCTATCAAATCTTATTCCAAAGTGTTCCTTCCTTACTATCTTTCAATTGAATTCCAATAGAATTAAGCTCATCACGAATACGATCTGAGGTGACGAAGTCTTTATTTGCTTTTGCTTCATTACGTAGCTTGATGACCAGATTCATGACGTCATCGATATCATCGGATGCTGAAGTCTGATCGTTTCGAAGGCCTAGAATATCCTCTACAAATTCTTTCATGAATAGTTTAAGGCCCTCCAATCCTTCTGCCGTTACTTTCGCTTTACCATCATAAATCGAGTTGATGATACGTACAATTTCAAACAATTCAGCAATGAGTACAGGGCTATTAAAGTCGTCATCCATAGCCGCGTAACATTTACGGCGAATTTCAGCCAAATTGAATGAATCAGCACCTTTCGACACCTTCAATTTGTCTAATAGACTGATTGCAGTCATCAGCCTTTTATACCCCTTGTCGGCCGCATCCAGCGCCTCATTGGAGAAATCCAACGTACTTCTATAATGGGCCTGTAACATAAAGAAACGTACAGCCATCGGCGAATAGCCTCTATTCAATAAGGGATGATTTCCAGTAAATAGCTCGCCCGGCAAAAATCCATTCCCTGCAGATTTGGACATACGCGCACCGTTGACAGTCAACATATTCGTGTGCATCCAATATTTGGCAGGGCTCGTATGGTTACATGCTTCGGACTGTGCAATTTCATTGGTATGATGGGTTGCTGCCAAATCCATTCCACCGCCATGAATATCAAATTGATCACCTAGGTACTTTCTGCTCATGGCCGAACATTCGATATGCCAACCTGGAAAGCCAACACTCCAAGGTGCGGGCCAACGCATAATCGTTTCAGGCTTTGCTTTGATCCACAAGGCAAAATCCAAACGCCCCTTTTTCTCATCCTGACCACTCAATTCACGGGTATTATTGAGCATATCCTCCAATTTACGATTGGTCAATATCGTATAATCGTATGTTTCAACGTATTTTTCAACATCAAAATAGACTGTACCATTCCGCTCATAGGCATAACCATTCTCGATAATCTGTTCGATCATTTCGATCTGCTCGGAGATATGTCCTGTCGCAGTAGGCTCAATACTCGGTGGCAACGTATTGAAAAGACGCAATACGTCATGAAAACCTATCGTGTACTTTTGAACGATTTCCATCGGCTCCAATTGTTCCAATTTTGCTTTTTTTGCAAATTTGTCATCCCCTTCATCACGATCGCCTTCCAAATGCCCCGCATCTGTAATATTGCGCACATAACGCACTTTATAACCAAGATGACGCAAGTATCTAAAAATCAAATCAAAAGACACAAACGTCCGACAGTTACCCAAATGCACATCACTGTATACGGTGGGTCCACATACGTACATACCAACGAGGTTGGGATGAATAGGTTCGAATTTTTCTTTTGTTCGCGAAAGCGTATTGTATAAATAGAGATTATGGTCCATGTTTAATCGCTGCTTGGAAATCTATTTTTGTCTGAAATATATTTGAATTGGCACACCTGTAAAGTCAAAGTGCTCACGCAATTTGTTTTCAATAAAACGTTTGTATGGATCTTTGATGTATTGTGGCAGATTACAGAAGAATGCAAACATCGGTGTCCGTCCAGGCAACTGTGTTGCATATTTAATTTTGATATATTTACCCTTTAAGGATGGCGGTGGATAATTCTCGATAATATCCAACATCACTTCATTCAACTTGGAAGTAGGGATCTTTTTCGTCTTATTAGCATATACCTTATCAGCAACTTCCAACACCTTAAGGACACGTTGTTTTTCGGTTACGGAAGTAAAGATAATAGGCACATCTGTAAATGGTGCTATTTTCTCTTTGATACGATCTTCGAAAGCCTTCATTGTCTTATTGTCTTTTTCGATCAAATCCCACTTATTGACAACAATGACAATACCTTTGCGGTTCTTCTCCGCCAAGTTGAAAATATTAACGTCCTGCGCTTCTAATCCATCCTGTGCGTCAAGCATTAAAATTGTCACATCAGAATCTTCCAAAGCTTTGATGGTACGCATCACTGAATAAAACTCAATATCTTCATTTACTTTGGACTTACGACGAAGACCAGCAGTATCGATCAATAAAAAGTTATGTCCATATTGATTGTAATGTATACGGATTGAATCACGTGTTGTCCCGGCCATTGGCGTTACAATATTGCGATCTTTGCCGATCAAGGCATTTGTCAAGGAGGATTTACCCACATTCGGGCGCCCCACGATGGTATATTTCGGTAAAGATTCTTCTTCTTCCTCTTCCACTTCAAAATGAGAAACAACAGCATCCAACAATTCACCTGTACCGGATCCTGTAGCCGACGAGATATTAAAAACCTCACCTAAACCAAAAGCATAAAACTCTGCCGATTCATGGTGCAATTTAGCGTGATCGACTTTATTAGCCACGACATACACGGGCTTAGAACTTCTTCTCAGAATATCAGCGATTTCGTCATCCAAGTCGGTAATGCCAGTGGTGACATCCACCATGAATATAACGACCGAAGCTTCTTCAATAGCGATATAGACCTGATCACGAATAGCCTCTTCAAAGACATCATCCGAACCATGTACAAAACCACCTGTATCAATTACTGTAAATTTCTTTCCGATCCACTCGGCTGTTTCATAATGACGGTCGCGCGTCACCCCGCTAAAGTCATCAACAATCGCTTTTCTACTTTCTGTAAGACGATTGAATAAGGTAGATTTACCAACATTTGGACGACCAACAATTGCAACAATATTTGCCATATTTATTTTATTTGATCCACCCACTATCACAGCAGGTGGCACTTTTATGCTAAAAATATACTTAAGGGAACAAAGATACGGATTCGAAAGGGATTATCGCGACACAAAAACAAAAATGGCTTTACCGTGAAGTAAAGCCATTTATAGGGTTTAAATTATCAATATTCGCCTAATTAGACGTTGGATTCTGAGTCAATTTCCCTGGATATGAATTGATCGCATCCTGTGGAATAAAATAAGTCACTCTAAAATCTGTCGGCACAATATCCTCAAATTGTTTTTGTGGCCCAGGATAAGTTCTATTTAACGGCAAGCCATTACGAAACACATCATAACTGCGTTCAGCCTGGTAAGCCAATTCCAACTGACGCTCTTTGTCGATCAGTTTACTTGCATTGGTAGCATCAATTGAAGTATATCCCCCATTGACAATAGAACGATTTCTGATGGTATTTAAATCATTTAGCGCAGCACCATAATTACCTAATTTTGCATTAGCCTCTGCGCGATTTAAATAAATTTCACCCAAGCGGCTGATTACAGGTGAGTGCAATTGCGACTCCTCGCCTTCACGTGAGCATTTCACAATATAGAATTGTGGATAAGCACGGTTTAAGGAAATATAGTAATCGATCATACCGGAGTAGGTATTGCCATCTTCATAAGTAATTGAATAGGTCTGTTGATTAGCATTAATTGCCGTCAATGTATATTCTTTAACAACCTCATTATCACCTATCTTTTTGACTTCTCGTGCAACAACAGTATTTCCGTTAATTACAACTGGAATTTGCAGATAGCTCATTGTTTTAGGATCACCGGCTTTCGCAGGTATATCTTGTTTGATAAATCGAAACACAGTTGAGTATTTGCCGGCCTTATCTTTGGAATAAGTAGGTTCAATAAAGGCCGCACGTGCATCGACAATCGTATAATGATCAGGTCTCCAGTCATTGCGACCTGTTTCATTTAATAAATCAATGTACTTGGCACTGGAATACATCTCGCCCCAGCCCATACCACCGATATTGGAGTACATACCACCAATACCATAATAGTGATCATCACCTGAAAATTCAGAAGCGACACGTTTCACCGCAAAGATCGTCTCTTTGTTATCTTCTGGTCTAAAGGTATTGTATTTCATGAATTGCTCACGAGCCAATAGAACATATTTACCTGAATTAATCACCTTGTCTGCGTATTCTACAGAAAGACGTGCATATTCTGCATTTGGATTTTTATACGTGCCGCTCATATACAGGTATATACGGGAAAGCATTGCTTGTGCCGCCCCCTTTGAAGCATACACTGCCCCTTTATCGATCTTCAATAAAGCTTCTGCTTTCTTCAGATCACTGATTGCTTGCGCATAGGTATCTTTTACAGACGCACGGTCTGGCAAGTTCAAATCATTGAATACATCTTCAGGTGTACCGTTGACAATTGGAACACCCAAGTTTGTCTCGGGACTTTGGTAATAAGGCTTCCCGAACGCACGGCAAAGGTAAAAATACATCATTCCACGGATGTAATAACATTCACCCAATTTATTATCCATCTCTTCACTTTGACCTTCGGCAAACATCTTAATGACGTTCGAAGATTGCGCGATAGCTTTATAACCGCTATCCCAGAAGTTCTGCAAACGGTAATTATTAGGTGTTCTCGCATAGGAGATAAATTCGTAAAATGCGTCTGTCGATGACCCGCGGATCATCATATTATCACCAGCGTATTCACCAAGACGGTGCATTGGGTCGGACCAAGCTTTTAACTGCGCATAAGTACCTGTTACCATGGCATCAGGATTACTCACAATATTCTCTTCGTCCATCGAAGTATAAGGAAGACGATCGATATCGCAGGAGGATACTGCCGATGCGATCAAAAGTCCGATTAATATCTTTTTCATTATTGATTTTCTAAACGTTAAAATTAAAATGTCACACTTGCGCCGAACATGTATTTACGAACCATTGGATATACAGAAACGCCT
The DNA here is from genome assembly GCF_002341965.1 of Sphingobacterium sp. UBA2480. Taxonomy (NCBI): domain Bacteria; kingdom Pseudomonadati; phylum Bacteroidota; class Sphingobacteriia; order Sphingobacteriales; family Sphingobacteriaceae; genus Sphingobacterium; species Sphingobacterium sp. UBA2480. The sequence goes on from NZ_DDPA01000004.1 coordinate 164,459, forward strand.
GTAGATCTGATCATTTGACCACCCCCGCCTTTACCATCTGGTTCAGTCAATGGAAGCTCCGGATCAACACCCGAGTAGTTTGTAATCGTAAACAAATTCTCTCCAGCTAAGAATACACGTAAATTTTTGATGTTATACTTTTTCAGATCGAAGTTGTAACCCAAAGTCAAGGATCTCATTTTTAAGAAATTGTTACTTTCCAAGAAGCGTGTTGACGGTGAATTACCTTTATCTTGGTTATCGTATCTTGCTATCGGATGAGTAGCAACATCACCGGGTTTTTCCCAGCGGCTCCAACCATCCTGTAACTTCATCTGATTACGATCGGTATAAGTTCCATCCGAGTCAAATTCTTGGCGCGAATAATTATACAACTTACCGCCCAAAGAGAACCCGAACACGGCATTTAGATCAAACTGCTTATAACTTAAGGCTGTACTGAAACCGCCAAAGAGATCTGCATTTCCTTTTCCTGCATTACGGAAAGTTGCATTGGAATAGTTCGACGTTGTAGTCCTCGTTTCATTGCCATTGGCATCTGTCTCGTATCTGTACCACATCGGCAAACCATTATCAACATTGACACCAGCCCATTCTTTTAGATAATAGGTATCTACCGGATAACCAGGTTGAAGCAAACGTTGCGCCGATCCAGCTATCCCTGATCCGTCCCCTGCGATAATTGGTTTCGAAACAAGATTACCATTGGCATCTTTTGTCGCAAATAGCTCCGTCAATTTATTCACATTGTGACTTAAATTAACATCCAAACTCCAATGTACATTATCATTGCGAACGATATCGCCACCGATGGTCAATTCAATACCCCGGTTTTGCATCTTACCAATATTTTTCCAGATAGAAGTGACACCTGTCAGACCACTGATCGGCACTTGATAAAGCACATTATCAGTCTTCTTATCGTAATAATCAACATTAAGTCTTAGCCTATTCTTAAATAAGGCTGCATCCACACCAAATCCTGTTGTGTATGTTTTTTCCCAAGTCAGATCTTTATTACCGATTTGGCTAATTAATGCCCCTGGTATTCCATTATAGCTTGATGATGCCGATACCGAATAAAGGCTATATTGTGGATATAATGAGCTCGGTCTATTACCTACTGATCCGTAAGCCGCCCGCAGTTTTAAGTTATCTACCCAATCAGCCTTGAACCACTCTTCTTTATTGATATTCCAACCACCGCTGATTGAAAAGAAATTTCCGTATTTCGCATTGGTACCAAAATTGGATGCTCCATCTCGACGAAACGACACCTGTGCCAGATATTTATTATCGTATGCATAGTTTGCATTCGACAAGAATGACTGTACTGCCCATTCGGAAATTCCACCTTTCGTACGTTCTGGTTTTGCAACAACATCCAATACCTCGAAACCATTTACAATACCCGTTCCGTAAGCATCTAAAGTTTTTGTCCAGTAGTCGTTAAATTCGTATGCAGCCAATCCATTCAGGCTATGTTTATCCCAGGTCTTGTTGAAACGCAAGATTTGGTTGGTATAACGACGCGCAAACTCCATGCGGTAATCCGTCACACGCCCAATTACACTTTCACCGCTGTTTGATCGCGGATCTTGATAACCACTGTCAGAATACGTATTGTAGCGATAATTGTTGACAGAAGAGAAGGTCAACCAATCCGTTAATTTGACATCGAAATCTAAGTTACCCATAAATTCATAATTGGTATTGGCACTATGATTCCATTGCAAGTCATACAAGTAATTCGTGCTTGCATTATTGACCCAGCCACTATAACGGTGTGGCACTAAATTTCCATTTGCATCGTATGGACTATCCCAAGGTAGGTTTCCATACATGGCATTGACATCATATTGACGATCATCTACCGCACGTCTCGAACCGGCAATAGATGGCTTGATGGTCAACCAGTCAAAAGGCTTATAGTTGGTACGTAATCTAAAGTTATAACGATCGTAATCATACCCTTTTACAGCACCGGCTTCGTTGTAGTACCCTAAAGACAAATAAGACTGTAGTTTATCATTTCCTCCCTGAATGGATAAATTGTGGTTTTGGACAAATCCGGTCTTTGTTGCCAGCTTCCACCAATCAAAGTTGCTATTGCGCAAATCCGAATTCCAACGCGGGAATTTGATATCAGCGGGATTTGAAAACGAAGCAAAGTAGTCATAAAGTTCAGCCCCATTCATCATTTCCATGTTTCCATTGGAAAGCTGGTTGATACCCATTTTTGTAGAAAAGCTAATACTTGTTTTGGATGCCGAAGGATTTTTTGTTGTGACCACAACAACGCCATTTGCACCTTGCGAACCATAAATTGACGTTGAGGCAGCATCTTTTAGAATCGTTAACGATTCAATGTCATCTGGATTGATATCACCTGGGCTTGAGCCGACGATAACACCATCAATAACCCACAATGGGCTCGTCGTGCCACTTAAGGTTGCCTGACCACGAATCACAACACCACCATTTGACCCCGGTTTACCAGCCCCTGGTGCAACATATACACCGGCAGCCTTACCATTCAGCATGTTTTCAACCGATGGCGTAGTGACATCACGCAATTTGTTTCCCTTAACAGCCTGAAGGGCACCAGTCAAACTTTCTTTTTTCTGCTGTGATCCATACCCAACGACAACAACCTCCTGAAGTGCTTCACTATTGGACTCCAGATTGATGTTAACAACCGGTCCTGTCACCGTCACTTCCTGTGTCTTATAACCAACACTTGTAACGACTAGTACATCCCCATTTTTAGCATCTATGGTAAACCGTCCATCTACTCCTGCCGATGTCGATTTAGCGCTCCCCTTAACACTAATGGTTGCACCAGCCAATGGGCCGTCTGTTGACTGCACTTTTCCATTCACTTTTTGTTGATAAACCGCGTCATTCAACAAAATATTGTTGCCTGGAAACGTAAGACCATTAGCATTAGCCGAGTTGTGTGTACTTGTAATGAGTAAAGCTAATGATAACAGACTCAACTTGTGATTGTCGAGAATCTTTGAAATCATAATATTTAATAGTTAGTTTAAAAATTGATTAGCGTGCTAATCAAAATTTAGGTACATGAATGCTAAAACTAAAGGATGATGACAGTATATCAAAATTTAGCAACAACGAAATCGATTGCGCCAATTAAACAAACGATTGCATAAACACATATTCTACAGCGCAATCCAACTTCAAAAAATTAGAGCGATTAAATAACAGCGAAAGACAATTTTTTTTAACAGCCTCAGGACAGTCGATAATGAAAATTTAGACGAGCAGGAAAAAGATAATCTTGAAAAACAGGTGGTATTATAGCGTGATTTAGGGCACAAAAAAAGCCAAGATATTCACCTCGGCTTTTTTCTTTTAGTAGCGGGGACC
>NZ_DDPA01000004.1:168049-660506 GCF_002341965.1 Sphingobacterium sp. UBA2480
CCAACTGCTCCACCCCGCAATATATTTTTGAACAAAATTGCTTTTTTCTTTTGAAAAAACAAGATTATGATCCTTCCGAATTGGAGTACAAAGATATATTTTGTTTCTTTGTAATCCTAATAAAATTTAGAAAAATGTCACATAAAGCAGGATTCGTAAGTATCATCGGAAAGCCAAATGCTGGTAAGTCCACCCTAATGAACGCTTTAGTGGGTGAAAAAATGTCTATCATTACACCCAAAGCGCAAACGACAAGACACCGCATTATCGGTATTGTAAACGATGAAGACCATCAAATTGTGTTTTCGGACACCCCTGGTGTTATCAAACCAAACTATTCTTTGCAAGAATCGATGATGAATTTTGTCCAAGGATCGTTGATCGATGCAGACATTATTTTATTTGTGACAGATATCCACGAAAAATACGATGAGAACGATGTCCTGGAGAAATTGCGTAAAACAAATTCCCCTGTTGCCGTGCTTATCAACAAAATTGATAAATCTTCGGAAGAAGAGGTCAAGGCTAAGATTGAATTTTGGCAGGAAAAATTAAACCCAGATACCGTTTTTGCGATTTCAGCAAAATTAAATCATAATGTCGCCGCCGTGATGCACTACATCAAGGACAAGTTACCGATTCACGAAGCCTATTATGAGAAAGATGAGCTAACGGATAAATCCATGCGTTTCTTCGTCTCTGAGATGATCCGTGAAAAAGTATTCAAACTATACGATAAGGAAATCCCCTACAGTACAGAAGTAATCGTCACATCATACAAAGAAGAAGCAAATATCACTCGTATTGCTGCCGAAATTATTGTAGAGCGCGACTCTCAAAAAAATATTATCATCGGAAAAGCAGGTGCCATGATCAAAAAAGTCGGTACCTATGCCCGCCAGGATATTGAAGAGTTTATCGATGGAAAAGTATTCCTCGAACTTTTTGTTAAGGTGATTCCTGACTGGAGAAGTAAAAAGAACTACCTTAAACGTTTTGGTTACGATGATTAATTCGCTTTGAAAAGTTCGTACGGAGACCTTTTTTACCGACCTCTACTGCACGAACTATTCTTCTTTTAAATTTTTACGTTGCAAAATATTCACGAAGTGCTTTAATCTGTTTCAGATTAAGCACTTTTTTTAGTTCTTCATCGGAGGCTTCCTTCACTTTTTTTACCGATTTAAACTCAGTTAACACTTTCTCAACCGTTGTTTTTCCAATACCCGGAACATTTTCCAGCTCTGAAACGAAGGTTTTGCGGCTCCGTTGATTTCTGTGGAAGGTGATTCCGAAACGGTGTGCTTCATCCCGGAGATGTTGAATGACCTTGAGGGTTTCAGACTTCTTATCCAGATAAAGTGGATATTGATCACCCGGATAGAATAGCTCCTCCAGTCTTTTGGCAATGCCGATGACCGTGACTTTCCGTTCTATCCCCAACAAGCGCAGACTCTTTAAGGCTGCGCCCAGCTGCCCTTTTCCCCCATCGATAATGATCAATTGCGGCAAAGGCTGATCTTCATCCAATAATCGCCTATAGCGTCTAAAAACAGCCTCCTCCATCGTGGCAAAATCATTGGGCCCCTCCACGGTTTTCACATTAAAATGGCGGTAATCTTTCTTCGAAGGTTTTGCATCCTTAAAGACAACAATAGCCGATACGGGATAATTCCCCTGAATATTCGAGTTATCGAAACATTCAATATGTTGCGGGAGCACATTCATGCGCAGATCTTTTTGCATCTGCTTTAAGATGCGCTCCGTCCGAATATCCGGATTAAGCTTTTCATATTGCAACAGACGCTCTTTTCTAAAAAATGCCACATTCTTTTGGGAAAGCTCCAGCAATTTTTTCTTTTCCCCCAGCTTCGGAATCGTAAATCGAATCCGTTCGTTCTCTTCAATATCCAATTCAAAAGGTACGATAATTTCCCGCGAGAGGCTTTTGAAGCGCTCCCGAATCTCCGGTATCGCCAAGGCCAAAAGCTCCTGTTCACTCTCGTCCAAACGCCTTTTCATTTCGAGGGTCTGTGTCTGAATAATAACACCATTCATGACTTTCAGGTAATTGACAAAAGCGTAACCCTCGTCTGAAGCAATACTAAATACATCCACATTGGTAATGGATGAGTTGACCACCGTCGACTTGCTCTGGTAATTGTCCAGCTTATCCAACTTGGCCTTCATTAACTGCGCTCTTTCAAAATCCAAAGCCGCTGCTGCTGTCCCAATACTTTCCTTTAAACGATTGGTCACCACAGCAATCTTTCCGTTCAGAATATCCTTGATATCGCTCAGGTTCTGATCGTAGTCGTCTTCGGACTGATACCCTTCGCAGGGCCCCTTACAATTTCCAATTTGATATTCAAGACAGATCTTAAACTTGCCTTTCCGTATATTTTCCTGTGTGAGGGCCAAATTGCAGGTACGTAGGGGAAACAATTCACGGATCAGATCCAGTACAATATGCATCATCCCCACCGAAGGATAGGGGCCATAATAACGAGACCCATCCTTGATATATTGTCTGGTCCAAAAAACCCGCGGAAAAGGTTCGTTCTTGATGACAATCCATGGATAGGTTTTATCATCCTTCAACAGAACATTATACTTGGGCTTGTGTTTCTTGATTAATGAATTCTCAAGCAACCAAGCATCAATCTCTGTATCAACTATAGTAAAAGATATACGGTTGATCTTGCGAACCAAAACACGGGTTTTGCCATTCAGCTGATTTTCATTCACGAAATACGAACCAACCCGATTACGCAGATCCTTCGCTTTACCGATATAGATCAGCTCACTATTTTTATCAAAATACTGATAGACTCCCGGTCGATGTGGTATCTTTTTTAATTCTTCTCTATAATCAAATACGTCCATTACGTTCCAATATCAAACATGTTCAGCAAAAAGGCCAGACAACAAATCTCGAAAAAATTTATTATCTGGCCCAATGGTATTCGTCAAAATAACTTAGAAACCTAAGCGATCATCTTTTAGTTTAGTCGCATCTTTACCGCTTGAATCCGTAGATCCATCTTCGACATCAGAGCCACCACCGCCCCAATACTGATTACAGTCAATGACACGGGTAAGCCCACCCTGCGGTTGCTCAAAATCGCCCTTGGTATACTTCAGATTTGAATCTTTATATACTTTCTGCATATAGTACGCAAATACAGGCATCGCTGCTGCGGCCCCCTGTCCGTACTCCATCCTGTCGAAACTAATACCTCGATCTTCTGCACCGGTCCAAACCCCTGTAACCAGTTCCGGTGTGATACCGATAAACCAGGCATCTGAGTTATCGTTGGTTGTACCTGTTTTACCACCAATTGGATTGGTGAGCTTATACATCCATTGAATACGTCTCGCCGTACCTTGGGATACCACCTTTTTCAACATATCAACAATAATATAAGCAGATTCACTATTTAGGGCTTTTACGACCTTTGGTGCTTTATCATAGATCGGTGTACCATTTTTATCTTCAATACGTAAGATCGCAGTTGGCTCAATCCAGGTTCCTTGATTCACAAATGCCGAATAAGCACCCACCATATCAAAGACCGACGCTTCATAAGCACCTAATGAGATCGAAGGATAATTAGGCACATCACTTGTTATACCCATCCGTTTAGTCAATGCGGCCACTTCTGCAGCACCAACTTCGTGTACCAAATAGGCCGTCGCATAGTTTTGCGAATAAGCCAATGCCTTCGCTAAAGTAATCGGGTTCCCACCTTGTGCATTTCCTCTTGGCGTCCATCCATTATAGGTTTGTTGGTAATTGGGAATACTGTAACATGGTGAATAGCCATTGTCGATCGCAACCGCGTACGTAAATGGTTTCGCCGTCGATCCGACTTGACGTGTACCCATTTTTACCTGATCATATTTGAAGTGGTCAAAATCAATACCACCAACCCAAGCTTTGATGTGTCCGGTCTTCGGCTCCATAGACATCATCGCATTGCGCAACATGAGTTTATTGTACTTAATGGAATCCATTGGCGTCATCATCGTATCAACACTTCCCTTCCACGTAAAAATATTCATCGGAACCTTTACATTGAAAGCCTTTTTGATTGCGTCTTCATTCAAGCCCTCTTCTTTCAAAATACGGTAACGGTCAGAGCGCTTCATTCCACTCATGAGCAGTTTGGCTTTGTCGCCTTTAAAAGGATCCCTATTTTTCCATTGTGCGGAAAATTTAGACTGCAATTGCTTCATCCATTCTTTTTGCGAATCCTCTGCATATTGCTGCATCGACATATTGATCGTCGTATAGATTTTCAATCCATCACGATCGAGGTCATACGGCGTACCATCTGGTTTGGTGATGGACAATTTTGCGAATTCTTTTTTGATTTCATCCTTTAATACCGCTCTAAAATAGGGTGCCAAACCTTCACCGTAATTTGCAATCTTCAGTTCTAAACCAAGTGGTTTCTCCTTCGCTTTGGTAGCCTCCTCTGCCGAAATAAAATTAGCGGCAACCATATTGTTCAATACTGTATTACGGCGCGTACGTGATTTTTCGGGGTACCGCACAGGAGAATATGCTCCCGGGCCTTTAAGCATTCCTACCAAAAGGGCTGCTTGTTCCGCCGTCAGTTTATCCGGAGTCGTATTGAAATAAGTCCGCGCAGCGGATTTGATTCCGTAGGTATTATAAGCACCAAAGTCTACCGTATTAAAATACATGGTAATAATCTCATCTTTGGTATAATTTCTTTCCAAACGAACAGCGGTAATCCATTCCTGAAATTTTTGGATGACACGCTTTAGAAAATTCTTTTGCCGTCCATCCGAAAATAGATTCAGAGCAAGCTGCTGTGTAATGGTACTTCCCCCCTGTTTGTTACCTGTCAAGGTGTGAAAGATAACTGTAAATGTCCGTGAGTAGTCTATCCCGGAGTGATCATAAAAGCGTTTATCCTCTGTAGAAACCAATGCTTTGACCAAATAAGGTGACAATTCACTATACTTTACATTGGAACGGTTTTGGACATAATACGTTCCCAATACCTTATGATCTTCCGTGATAACTTCAGACGCTAAATTACTTTTGGGGTTTTCCAAATCACTGAAGGAGGGTAATTTTCCAAATAGGCCAAGACGTATACTCAATATAAAGAGAAAACCTATCGCGACAATCCCGACGATAATTTTCCAAAAATTGAACGTATACCGCTTGACATCAGCCTCAGTAAGTTGATTTTTTTTTGATACTCGTTTCATCTATTTACTAAATTTCAAACGTAAATATTATTCATTGTAAAGACCGCAATGCAGAGACCATTTTTCCAACCGCAGTTGCATTTTGCAAACTTGGATAGGGCATCATTTTGATCTTTAAAGACTTCAATTAAGACATTAATGCACACTCTATCAGATAGTGTGCCAAGAATCCCTACTTTGGCAAAGGTATTACTAATTGGGCCAAAAGCAAGAATTTAAACGTGAAAATATTGTGGCGAACTACGCGCGTTCAATCAAGCAAACCGCATAGGCAACCACCCCTTCCTGACGACCGATAAATCCCATCGTTTCATTTGTTGTTGCTTTAATAGAGATGTCATCGATATCCAAACCCGTTGCTTCAGCCAGTTTAACCTTCATTTGTGGAATGTAGGGTTTTATCTTAGGAGCTTCCAGGCACAGCATCGCATCAATATTGCCAAGCGTATATCCCTTCGCAGCAATCAGCGCCATACATTCTTTTAATAACAATAAACTGCTAATGCCTTTCCAGCGCATATCTGTATTTGGGAAGTGGTAGCCAATATCTTCCAAATTGGCGGCGCCTAAAATGGCATCACATATCGCATGAACCAATACATCGGCATCAGAATGCCCAAAGGCTCCAGCATGATGCTCCAGTTGCACTCCACCAACAATAAACGGATGACCTTCTTTCATCTGATGGACATCAAATCCAAATCCTACCTTAATTTTCATTACACGAATTATAGCTATGCTGTCTGTTCACATCCTTAAGATATGCCCAAACACGCGGTTTATATACACTAAATCGGCCAATGTATGCTATTTGATAAGCTAGCATAGGTATAGATCAAAACCGATTCATCTTCGCTGAGATTCCCTGGTATGAACATCTAAAATCATTGACAGATTACTGCGAAGATAGCAATTCGCAGCTATATTTATTGCGACAAAAGGTTTCTGGCAGGTAGCGCAACGAAAATCATTGAAATAACGGTTCGACCAGAAGAAAAAGAGTCGCATAAAAAAAAGGCTATCCTTGAGAATAGCCTTTTTCTATATTATTGTCTGTTTGTTTTTCGAAACGCTTCGAAAGGTAAAGCTTAAGCTTCTACTTCTTCTGGCGCAAACTGATCATATACTTCTCCAAAAGCATCGTAGTCCTGATCGCCATTAGGCTCAAAAACCTGAATATCTTTTGATCGAGCAAAATCAACTATTTCCGTGTTGACATTTTCGTCAGCGACAACCACCATATCGGTAAAATGCAAAGCACCTTTGTAGATCGCCTCATAACTACCATCGCCGTACACCTGCGCATCCGCAGCCTTAAAGGAGCCCTCGGGCGCCATTTCAGCATACTTTGTACCTAATGTACCTTTAAATTCTTCATTGAACAAAGAGTACATCACTTTTGCATCCTTGAATGTAGGATCGTCTTTATACGTTGTCTTCACGTAAGCCGGTACCAAAGCAGAGAACCATCCATGACAGTGTACTACATCAGGGGACCAACCTAATTTCTTCACAGTTTCCAATGCTCCTTTACAGAAGAACACCGAACGCTCATTATTGTCTGCAAAGAATTCGCCATGCTCATCACTAAAAACTTTTTTACGCTGAAAGTAGTCTTCATTATCCAAGAAATATACCTGCATACGGGCCGCAGGTAATGAAGCAACTTTAATAATTAGCGGATTATCATTATTATCCACAACAATGTTCAAGCCTGAAAGACGAATAACCTCATGTAATCTATTTCGACGCTCATTGATATTCCCAAAACGCGGCATTAAGATCCGGATCTCAAAACCCTTTTCTTGCATCGCTTGCGGAAGTTGACGTGTAATTTCAGAAATTTTAGTTAATTCGAGGAAAGGCGACATCTCGTGAGTAATAAACAATATCTTCGTTTTTGCCATCTCCAGTTATTTTTATTTATTATTTTCGAACAGTAAAATCGGTCTACAAAGGTACGAAAAAAATACTTACTATGCAATTTACTATTAATCATCGTTTTATATTCCCAAAATATTATGCAACTTTGCCAACAAAAACTAAATAGCAAAGTGGAAATTTTCAAAACGAAAGCATCTCTCCAAGCATACCTGCAACAAGCCCGATCAACAGGTCAAAAAATCGCTCTAATCCCTACGATGGGCGCTTTACATGAAGGACATTTATCCCTATTAAATTATGCAAAACCAATCAGCGATATTCGTGTTTGCAGCATTTTTGTTAACCCCACACAATTTAACGATCCGAAAGATCTCGAAAAATATCCACGGCCCATTGAAAACGACATTAGATTACTGGAATCCGTCGATTGCGACATTCTCTTTTTACCAAGTGTCGATGAAATGTATCCCGATAAAAATGAAGCCTGGCATCTTGACCTTGGCGAACTGGATCAGATTTGGGAAGGTGAAAAACGCCCCGGGCATTTCCAAGGTGTCACCCAGGTGGTCTATAAATTATTTACCTTAGTACAACCGGATATTGCTTGTTTCGGGCAAAAAGATTTTCAACAGGTCATGGTCATCAAACGCATGATAGCCATGAAGGATCTCGCGATTCAATTGGCGATATGTCCTATCATTCGAGATCAAGACGGCCTAGCACTGAGCTCTAGAAACGCGCGCTTAAGCGACGCTGGAAAAAGAACAGCTTTGGCGCTCTCCCGCTCCCTGCAATATGTAAAAGATCATATACATGACGCTATCCCGCTAGCGGAAATAAAGGACAAAGCCTTGCAGATTTTAACAGACACCGAAGGACTAACCGTTGAATATTTTGCCCTATGTGAGAGTTCGACCTTAAAAGAAGTCAATCACATCGATTTCAGTAAGCAGCATGTCGCACTTGTCGCTGCCTGGGTTGAAGGTGTTCGTTTGATTGATAATATGATTCTGAATAATTTGTCAAATTAATTGACAAATCTTTCAAATTCAGTAGAAAGCCCTACCTTTGCGCCATGGTAATAGAAGTAATGAAATCCAAGATTCACCGCGTTAAAGTCACACAAGCGGAATTGAATTATGTGGGTAGTATCACGATAGATGAAGATTTGATGGATGCCGCAAATATCATCGCTAACGAGAAAGTTCAAATCGTAAACAACAATAATGGAGCCCGTCTTGAAACATACGTCATCCCAGGGCAACGTGGATCAGGCATTATCTGTTTGAATGGTGCTGCTGCTCGCCTGGTTCAGGTCGGCGACATCGTCATCATCATTTCCTACGCAAACATGGATTTTGAGGAAGCTAAGAAGTTTAAACCTTCCGTTGTATTTCCAGACGACAACAATCATCTGATTAAATAGTCAGGAAGCAAGTTAAGCTTAGCACATAGAAACTTTATAATTTTTTAATGAGTGGATCACGAATACTCACAAAATAAAATCGTATTTTTGAAGCGTTACCCTAAAAAGTAACGCTTTTTTATGTACCGAAAAACAACGAAATCCCCACGTCAGCTTATCGCATTTTGCCAATTGGTATTAATGTCGCTGATTATTATTTCGGGTGTTGTTTTTATGCACAAAGAGGTAAAATCAACCGGTGAGATTGTCATGCACACCCACCCTTATGATTTTACCAAGAAACAAAAGCCGCAAGAAACAGATGACCAAATCGAATACCTCAATGTCATCTATCACAATACCTACGTACAAACTGAATTTACCGTCCTTGAGCTTCCTATTCCGCGTGAAGTAAAAGAGGAACGCTATCATTTATTTTGTCCGGAAGCATTCACCACAACCGTCGATCATTACCACTTACGTGGTCCCCCCAGCTTAGCATAAATCAAAAATCAAAGATTTCGAAGGTCTGCAGTCCAGGGTGGCCAAACTCGTGTTGTGCAAAAAACAATATGTTAGCCATGCGCTCAATTGATTGGTCCAGTTGCTATGGAATGTAGTACCTATCGATAAGTATCTTTTGATACCATCTTTTCGTTGCCTCCTTTTCGAGCATTGTCTTTTCACAATGGCGAAAACGTTTGCTGAATAACCTTGGCGGGAGTTCAGTACGTTGCCTGGTATAAAGCACCTTACTAAAAAACAAGCCATTCGCCTGTTTTCGAGAAGTTTGCAATACCTCGATCGCCATTTATGCAATAGGAATAGACCTCGCTATACGAGGCTTAAATGTTTTAAATTTTTATCAAATTACGATGCTAAAGCAATACACATTATTGGCCACATTACTGGCTGGTACATCCACTATATACGCCCAGTCAAAACTTGAAGGCTACTTGTTCAATAAAAATCATGAAGCGGTTCCTTCCGGTACCCTGACCTTAAAAAACAGCAAGCTCGCGACAACATCCGATGCCGATGGCTACTTTAAGCTGTCTGCAATATCAACGCAAAAAGTAACCTTGAATATATCTGCAGTGGGCTATCGTTCCTTCAGCAAAGTCATCTCTTTAGACACGTTGAAGGCACCATTGCAAATCCAACTGGAGGAAGACAACCTCAATTTGGATGAGGTTGTGGTTTCAGCTACACGCTATGGCGTAAAACGTAAGGACGCTCCTGTAGTGGTCAATGTCATTGGTCCCAAATTATTTAATGCGACACAATCTGTCGCTATGTCGGAAACATTGAATTATCAACCGGGGGTACGGGTAGAAAACAATTGCCAGAATTGCGGTTTTTCACAAGTCCGGCTTAATGGTCTCGAGGGCCCCTATTCACAAATATTGATCAATAGTAGGGCGGTATTTTCCGCACTAAATAGCGTATACGGTTTGGATCAGATTCCAACCAGTATGATCGATCGTATTGAGGTTGTGCGTAGCGGCGGTTCGGCTTTATTTGGTGCCAATGCCATTGCAGGGACCATCAATATTATTACAAAAGATCCGGTAGAGAACGACTGGCAGGTCAAATCCACCAACTCACTTATTGGTGGCAAAAGCTGGGATAATACCGTTGATTTTAATACCTCAACAGTTTCGGAAGACCTCAAAAGAGGAGCCACATTCTACGGTATGCACCGTAATCGGGAAGCTTACGATGCAAATGGTGATGGTTTTTCGGAAATAACCAAACTTCGTAACACCACTTTTGGCACAAAATTATTTTACAAACCGACTGACCTGGATAAGATAACGGTAGATTTTAGCACCGTGAATGAGTTCCGCCGCGGTGGCGATCAACTTGATAAAGTACCCCATCTGACGCAAATCACCGAGCAATTGGAAACCAGTTCGCTTGTTGGCGGAATCACCTACGATCATTATTCCACAGATTATAAGCAAAAAATGTCCCTATATGGCTCTGTGCAGAAAACTGTTCGCGACAGCTACTATGGCGGTCTTGGGGGCGGAACAACACTTGCCGACAGCACATTAGCCGCAAATGCCTATGGAAAAACAAATGATATCGCGCTGGTTGCCGGGGGACAATATACCTACAACTTTGAAAGAGATGTATTTACTGCCGGAGTGGAGTTTTCATACAACGATACCCAGGATGAAATACCGGGGTATAAACGAACCATCGATCAGCAGAATAAAGGACTAGGCAGTTATGCCCAATACGAATGGAAACCTTTAAGTAATTTTAAAACGTTAATTGGAGCGCGATATGATTATACCTATGTAGACGGTAAATATAGTCTTGCAGGTATAAACCGAAACTCAGATCAGCGCTTCGGCACCTTTAGCCCACGGTTGACGATCTTATACGATATCACAAAAGACCTTCAATTTAGAGGGGGCTATGCACGTGGCTTCCGTGCACCGCAGGCATTCAATGAGGACATGCACGTCACTTCCATTGGTGGAAACCAAGTATTTGTATTGATCGGTGAAAATCTGAAAACAGAATATTCCAATGCCTACACAGGTTCCTTTAGCTACAACAAAAATTTTGGAAATGTACAAACAAGTTTGCTGGTAGAGGGATTTTACACGGATCTAAACAATCAGTTTGTCAACGTCATGGCGTCTGAAAAAGATGGATTGATTATCCAGGAAATGCAAAATGGTGAAGGAGCCCGGGTGTATGGTTCCAATATTGAAATCAACATCGCGCCATCCTCCTGGTTTTCTTTCCAAACCGGCGGAACGATCCAGCGCTCACGCTACAAGAAAGACCAACTCATCTATACCGGAAAAGAAGATGGGCAGGATATCCTCACCAAGAAATATGTCCGTACACCCAATATCTATGGTTATTTGAATAGCAACCTGAAAGCGACCAAACAATTTGCGATCGATCTGACCGGAGTGTACACGGGAAAAATGATTGTTCCGCATATTCAACGTGATGTGATGACTCTTAAAAATGCCCGGGACTTTGTGGAATTAAATCTCCGTTTAGGGTACACCTTTCCAATACATAAGGATTTCAGCATTGAAATTTTTGGGGGCGTACAAAACATGTTCAATGCTTTTCAGAAGGACTTCGACAAGGGAGCGCTACGTGATTCAGACTATATCTATGGTCCAACACGCCCCCGTACTTACACGTTTGGACTTCGTGTTGGTCATTTTCATTAACATAAATTTGGGATATGAAGCATTTCCAAAAAATATATGTGCTCTTAATCCTATTCTTTAATCCGCTCTGTCACTATGGACAAGAGCGGATAAATTGGATTGATTTTGCACAATTGGATTCACTCCTGGCCGTTTCACCACGCGAAACACTGCTCTTTATTCATACAGATTGGTGCAGCTATTGCCGGAAAATGGAACAGGAAATCTTTACAAAAAAGGAGATTGTCCAATTAATCAACAAACGCTACTACGCGGTGAAGCTCGATGCCGAATCTATTCAAGACATTGCTTTTGACAACAGTATCTGGAAGCCCCAAAGCAACAGAAAGAAAACGGGGCAATACCATCCGTTAGCATTACAGCTGCTGCAGGGACGAAAAATGATCTTTCCAACTCTCCTACGTTTTGACGGCGAATTTCGTCTAAAAGATATACAGCAAAAATACCTGAATTCAAAGGAGTTAGTTGCTTTTTTAGAATAATTTAACATTTACTTGTAGCGAACTCCGTTATTCCTGCGTTTTGGATTTTATAATTAATACACACTTTAAGAAATTATGAAAAATATCACGAAATTATTAATGGCGTTCTTGTGTCTGGGGGTTCTTTTTACGGCTTGTAATAAAGATAATATCGATTATGATGCATTGAATAGACAACAAATAGAGGCTGCTAGAAAAGAAAAAGCACGCAGGGATTCTCTACTCAGAATACAAGCTCCTCTTTTAGAGCAATACGCCAAAACCAATTGGAAAGAAAACGCACGGTTTTCCGACTCCACAGGAATTTGGTACAAAGTAGAGCTTGCAACAGATAATTCAACACCATATAGTTACACAGGAAGTGTTGGCTATTATGGTCCACAAGCAAACGCGTGGTCTGCAACCTTAAACTTCAAAGGTGAACTGATGAATGGAACTGTATTTGACAAAAATACCGATGGTGTTCCTAAAGTTTACGACGACATTCGCGTTGCCATAAAAACTTATGGACAAGCATGGGTACAAGCATTTATTCCTACCATTATTAATATCCAAGGTCAAGATGTAAGATTTGAAGGTTTATTACAAAAAGGATTACAAAAAGGGGATAAAATTAGCTTTATTGCTCCTTCTTACTATTCTTTTGATCAAGTAGAATATACAACAGGAAGCGAAAAGGTAACTGTTCCTAAAAATACACCAGTAGTATACACCATCGACCTAAAAGCTGTTGGTGCTGTTAAATAAAAAATAAAAACAATGCATTCATCGAAGCCATTTTCCTCGTGAGAATGGCTTTTTTGTGACACCGCGTCCAGAAGTGTAAATTACTGTATCAAAATGTTAATTCTTACAGTGAAAACTTTTAACGAAGAAAAAATAATATACATTTGCAAAGCTACTTTCATAAAGAAAATAGCTTTTCCTTGAAAAACCAATAAAAAAATACAATGAAAAAACTGTTATCACCACTATTCATGGGAATTGCAGCAATCGCTTTCCTTATTGTAAGCTGTAACAAAAGTGACGATGCACCTGTTTATGATGCGAATGCACAATTTAAAACGGATTCTGTAACACTTAAAAATTACGTTAGCCAAAATTACCCCGATGCACAATACAACAGCGAAACGGGAATTTGGTATGAAATTCTTGCCGAAGGAACAGGGAACTATGAATATAAAGTGGTTGACACATTAAATGGCAAATACTTAAAATTTAAACCGACTGTAAAATATGTTGGAAAGTTATTGAGTGGAAGTGTATTTGATAAAACTGATACGGCCAAAGAATTTGAAATCATCACAAACACGGGGTATCAATATCCATTTTATAGCACCATTATTCCTGCTTGGACCTTCGCATTTGCACCACAAAAAATCGGTGACATGAAATTGGGCGGCTTAACCGAAAAAGGTCTACAAAAAGGCAGTAAAATTCACATCATGGCACCTTCCCTTTATGGATACCAAAACCAGGCTGTCGGAACTATTCCGGCAAACTCACCATTGGATTTTGTCATTGAAGTTACAGATATCAAATAATTATCGCCCCTTCTGAAGCAATAAAGCATAAAAGCTCCTAAAATGATCTCATTTTAGGAGCTTTTTAGTTCAAAGAGGTTTTCAACATAAACCTTCACAGCATCATTGCCTCATATCGACCCCTCTCTACAGGGAAATATGCTCCCACAATCTCTTCAAACTAAGAAATAAGGATTGATCTGTTTATTGGACGATAGTTTTAGTGTTTCCAAAATTATCCAAAAACTCAAAAGTAAGATAGATATTAATACTGATATATCTTGATACCTACTTATACCTAATAATAATTTTTAATCAATTTTTAAACAGTGATCAGTCACTAGTAATTCAGTGCTCACTGAGCAATCACTGAACAAGCACTGAACGATCACTGAACAAGCACTGTCTAAAGAGTTAATTTGGTCACTATCTAATTCTAATTTTTCTGTAGAAAAAATGAAAGAGAAAAAAGAAAGGCGCTATACTTAAGTAACAAAAGGATCGCTGCCGTGCGGTAATGGTATGATCCGAAAACAACACTTTAAATTAATTAAACCAAGGAGGAAATTGAAACACCACTCGAAACAGGATTTTAGAAAAAATAAAAGCTCGAAGTGGGGAACTCCGAGCTTTACCTAACCAATTATTAACCTAAATTATGAAAAGTTCTTTATATATTATTTTTAATATCTTTCGTTTCTTTTGATATATCAAAGGTACTACAGATCTGCTTTCATGTCAAGAAATTTAACAGCATTTAACGTTGTTAAAATTATGTTAAAACAATTTAGCACTCCTTGTGTCTTAAAAAGGGAGTCTACTAACCTTTCGACTTTCAATAACAAAATCTTCAGCCAAAGAGCTGTATAACCAATCGGTGCTCATTTGCAATTTCCCATACTGCTCCTTGTAAATAGCATATAAAAAAGTTATTCCTAACGTCGATTTGCTCCCAACTTGTAAAAAGCGTGCATCTACAATGACAGCAGTTTAAAAGGTGGACCCAACGTGGACTCAATGTGCACGCACTCCGCTTGCGAGCCGAAAGAGGCAATAAAATCTTAGCACTTTTATTCGCATAAGGGCGGGCAGAGTATCAAAAAAAAGAAATAAATTTGTGAGAAGATCCAACATCAATTGGTATCCTATTTAGTTAGACGATTAATAGCATATGAAAATAGCTTTAGCACAATTGAATTACCATATCGGTAATTTTGAAGCAAATACTAAAAAAATAATTAACGCGATCCAACAGGCCAAAGAAGCAACGGCCGATCTTATTATTTTTGCCGAACTCGCAATTGGTGGTTACCCTGCCAAGGATCTTTTGCGAAGTAAGGCCTTTAAACGTCAATCCGATGAAGCTATTCATCAAATCGCAGCCCATTGTCAGGATATCGCCTGTATCATTGGGGCACCAGTCAAAAACAGTGATCCTGAGGGCAAAGAGCTTTATAATACTGCTGTATTTATTGAGCATGGGGCAGTCCGAAACATTGTTAAAAAAGGCCTTTTGCCCGATTATGATGTATTTGATGAATATCGTTATTTTGAGCCCAGCAGACGTTTTGATTGTATCGAGTTGAACGGCGTAAAAATCGCCTTAACCATTTGCGAAGATTTGTGGGATGATGACGACGGGGGCAATTCTTACGTTGGTGATCCCATGGCGGAATTGAGAAATGAAAATCCAGACCTCCTCATCAACATTGCGGCCTCCCCTTTTTCCTATACCCATTTTGATGAACGGATCAAGGTCCTCAGCCAACAGGTAGCAAAGGCTGGTAGACCGCTCATTTATGTCAATCAAATTGGCGCTCACATGGATATTATCTTTGATGGACGCTCAATCGCCCTGAATAATGAAGGAACAAAAATTGCAGAACTAAAAAGCTTTGAAGAAGACCTTCAATTTGTCACCTACCATCAACAAAATATAACGTCCACCACGGCTTCTTCAAAGGAGTCTATAGCTGAGATGGCTCTTATACATGATGCATTGATCCTTGGCCTCCGTGATTATTTTCAAAAATCTGGTTTCAAAAAGGCGGTTTTAGGTCTGTCCGGGGGGCTCGATTCGGCCTTAGTCGCCGCCTTGGCCTGTGAGGCTTTGGGCGCCGATAATGTGTTAGCCATACTGATGCCATCGGTCTACTCTTCCGACCATTCGATAAAAGATGCGATGGATCTCGTCAATAATACCGGCTGTAAACATTATATCGTTCCGATAAAAGATATTGCCAATGCTTTCGAACATAGTTTAGCTCCTCTTTTTGAAGGGCTACAGCCAGATACGACTGAAGAGAATATTCAAGCGCGTGCGCGTGCGGTAATTCTGATGGCCGCTTCCAATAAATTCGGCAATATTTTACTCAATACATCCAACAAAAGTGAGGCTGCTGTCGGATATGGTACACTCTATGGTGATATGGCAGGTTCCATCTCCGTGATCGGTGATGTTTACAAATCCAAAGCCTATGATTTAGCACGCTATATCAATCGAGAACGGGAGATCATTCCAATCAATACCATTGAAAAGGCACCTTCTGCGGAACTTCGACCAGATCAAAAAGATTCGGACTCCTTACCGGAATACGACTTATTGGATCAAATCCTTTTTGAGCTTATCGAAAATGAGAAAGCAGGATCTGAAGTTGTAGCAATGGGCTTTGAAAAATCGTTAGTAGAAAAGGTATGTAAATTGGTTAATAATGCGGAATTCAAACGTTTTCAAGCTCCTCCTATCCTGCGTGTTAGTCCAAAAGCTTTTGGTCCAGGAAGACAGATTCCGTTGGTGGCAAAATATCCTTATTAATTTTACAATTCGGATTAAACCATATTTCTAGTTTTTTGTCTAAAGTAATAGATTGTAAAACCTAAAAGGATGGTAGCATCCCGGACGGTAAAAAAACAATTGCCATAAAGACCGTCAACTGTACTATTTTTACAATTGAAAGGTATGCGGATAAAGAATAAAAACAAATTAGTTAAATAAATATAAGTTCCATATAGGCCATGAACCATCATGAGTGTGGTTGTCCAATACGGCGACAAAATACTCATGGTAGATTCATCACAGTTGATAAATAAATTACTACGATGAAAAAGATTCTATTATTTTTGGTGCTTTGCGTTGCACTCGCATCATGTTCGTCTTATCAATACAATACCACTCGGGTAGAAAAGATGGATTTTACTCCTTTCAAGACCTATGCTTGGTTACCTCCGGTAGACTCGCTTTCGAAGTCTTATTTTGACAACGATATCGCCAAAGCCAATATCTTGGATGCCGCGAATACGGCGTTGGAGGCAAAGGGCCTGCAATATTCTAAAGATAATCCTGATCTACTATTTCGGTATATTACCATTGTCAACAATAAAAGCCGTTTAATTTATGGTGGCGGCGGTTATTACGGCTGGGGTGGTCCCTGGGGCTGGTACCGTCCATGGTTTTCACCTTATTACTATGGCGGCGGCTATTACCCCGTTGCAAAAGAACGCTATCGATATGGCCATTTGATTATTGAAGCCATCGATCGCAAAACAAACGCAGTAATCTGGCAGGCACGTGGTTCTGGCGATGTTGATAATCCTGAAAAGGCAATTAATAACATCAGCAAAGTTGCAAAAGGTGTTATTGACCTATTTCCTGTAAAAACTTTAAAGAAATAAGAGATATTCTCATTTTAAAAAAGGCTGGTTTACAAAATAAATCAGCCTTTTTAGTGTAACTAAAATTATTAGATAGCATCAGTGCCTTCCCTGCGCTCCCACAGCAAAAATATAAGCTGATTTACCATCTTTCCTCGGCAAATTTTGACTATTTTTAATTATTAATTACCGACAATTCATTGAAAAAATATTTGCTATTCTTAGATACGGAAACATCTGGTTTACCGAAAAAATGGAACAAGAGTTATATGGACAGTGACAATTGGCCCCATATTTTACAATTGGCCTGGATCATCTATGACGAAGACCAACAGGAAGTTAAACGAACCAATAAATATATTTACGAGCCGTTAATACCAATTAGCCCTGCATCCGAACAGATTCATGGATTGACACCACCTTTTCTAATGAAATATGGTGAGAAGAAAAAAGACGTATTACGGAAATTCAGTCATGACATCAAAAAATATAAGCCGCAGTTAATCGGCCATTTTCTATCATTCGACCTGCAGGTATTAGCAGCCGAATTCTATCGATCCAACTTGGCTATTCCATTTCATAACTTAGCATATTTTTGCACCTTGTTGCATAGCAAAAAATACGTTCGGAATCCAAATATGGTACATCTTCCACTTTCATCGCTACATGAAACGCTATTTTCGAGTCCAGCGACCGAAATGCATAATGCAGAAAAAGATGCCGAGATTACCGCTAAATGTTATTTTGAAATGATTCGAAAAGATGAATTATCCGAGCAGGACATACAAAATCAGCAAGCTGAATTCGAAAACATCTGTTAATGTAACTTCCATGAAAAACCCCGACGCTATACTACGCCTACTGAAATCGACTCAGCCATTTCAAATTCTGCCCGAAACCCTACAATTGAGTATCGTCGACAGATTCAATGAACATCGTTTTTCCAAAGATACCTTAGTTTATCGGCAGAACATTACCGACATGGATGGTGTTGATTTAATCCTCGAAGGTGAATATGAAACGTTCTTTCTGGATGTTTCTGATAATAAACGATTGGTCGAGATACACCATAAGCCGTATTGTTTTGGTGGAATATCGGTCTTATTAAACCGAACAAAAGCACTCAAGTCTGTTATCGCCAAAAAAGGTACAATTATTTATCGTTTACCCCGAAAAGACTTTATTGAGTTGTGTAATGCGAATGAAGAGTTTTTCCATTTTTTCACCAATTCCTTTGGAAAAAGAATGTTAGATGAGGAGTTTTCTCATTTTGTGAAGTCGCCAGCTTCCTTTGAGGAAAGCTACTTTGCGGCAGACCAACTCTATTCGCGCAAAATTGAGCATATTACCTATAAAGATATCGTATCCTGTACACCCGATACCCCCATCTTTGAGGCTGCACAGACCATGGCGAAACACAAGGTAAGCTGCATATTTATTAAAAAGGAGGAGCAGATTCTCGGCTATGCAACCGATATTACCTTAAGAGACAATGTCGTGGCCCAGCAGATTCCGGCAACGCAATCTATCGCTCAGGTTATGGATAACCCCATTGTCAGTATTTCCGATCAGGCCTATCTTTACGAGGCGGTACTGATGATGTTCCGCACGAAATCGAGGTATCTCCTTGTCGAGAAGGCGGGCAATTATATCGGTTTCCTTAGTCGAAATCGGCTATTGAGTGAACAGGGGCAGTCTCCGCTCGTATTCATTCAATCGGTTAAACTCGCCGAAACGCTGGATGAGTTGCGTGAAAAATGGAATAATGTTCCCGAGATTATCCACCAATTGCTCGGTAGGGGTGTAAATGCCGAGATTGCGAACCAGGTCATCACGACCGTTGCCGACAGTATTGCCCTTAAAGTAATTGAAAAAGTGATCGGGGAAATGGGCGAGCCACCCGCCAAATTTGTGTTTATGGTAACGGGCAGCGAAGGAAGGAAAGAACAAACGCTAATGACCGACCAAGATAACGCCATTATTTATGAAGATAAAGCAAACGAACAACGGGAGCTCGTACGCGCGTATTTCCTCAATTTTGCCAGTCGTGTGTCGGATCATCTCAATACCATCGGTTTTAGCTACTGTACCGGTGGATATATGGCCAGTAATCCCGAATGGACACATTCGCTGTCGCATTGGAAGAAAAATTACAAGAAATGGATTGAAGAGAGCATCCCCGAGAATGCGATTAAATTTTCGACCTTCTTCGACTGTAGGCGATTATATGGTGACCAGGGCATTATTGATCAACTCAAAGAATTTCTCAATATTGAGCTACAAAAACCCAACGAGCGTTTTTTTACGTTCATTGCAAAGAATGCGCTACAATATGAACCGCCGCTCACATTTTTCAAGGCAATAAAAACGCAAACAATAGGTTCTTCTGAAGTCTTCAATATCAAGAAAGCGATGACACCCATTGTTGACTTAGTCCGGGTTTACGCACTGCAAAACAGAATTTATGAAGAAAATACCGGTGGTAGGTTAAAACAGCTCCTTGAATTGGGCATCTTCACACAAGAACAGTACGAGGAATTAAATCAATCCTATTATTACCTGATGTCGATCCGTTTAAAAAATCAGGCCAACCAGATCCGTATCGCTAAACTGGCGCCCAACAATTACGTACCTATCGATAGCTTAACCAATATCGAAAAGGCGACAATTAAAGAGATCTTCAAAACAATCCATAATTTTCAACTCGGTATTAAGCTGAAATTCACTAGCAATTTATTTGGTTAAGTACCTTATTGCCATACAAAGGCAATAAGGTACGAAGATCAGCGCTAACGCGCTTCTATTTTTTTGGGAAAGACAAATCAAACTGCCAATGCTTTGCTAATCGCTGCAACTCTTGCTTTGTTATTGGGATGACAGCACCATGTTTGGGCGAAGTGAAATTAGTAGATTTCATTTTACCTGCATTAAAGTGTCCCAGATCAACAAAATTTTTAAAATCTGTGGTTTCACTGAAGCCAAAATTATGTGGTGATATCCCATAGATATCATACATTAACACCCATTTTTCTTCCCCTATCCTTTTCCACACATTCGGAGCTTCACAGGCTTCTGGCTCAGGGTCATAGAACCGATCATCATACTGATAGGGTCCATTCGGGTGGTCTGAAACAGCTTGCTTAATGCCTGGAACACCATCATGGGCAACATAAAAAAGATGGTATTTATTCCCCACCTTCGTCATATCGCCATCGATATAATTTTTATTTGATTTGGGGTATTGAAACAAGAGCTGTGGTTCTGATTCAAATGCTGTGAACTCCTTATTTAAGTAGGCATAGTAGAGCTGATTCAGTCCATTGCCAAACCGCATGGTAAAATAGATCATCATCTTACCAGTACGATCATCATAGATGAGTTCGGGAGCCCAAAAGGCGCCAACATTTTCCCAGCCTTTAAAGGCTTTTTCCAAGTATAGCTCCGTATGGGTCCACTGAATTAAATCAGCCGATTTCATTAAGACAATACCGCGGTTGTTACCCCATCCAAATGCGACTCCGTCGCGCTCCCATTCCGTATTTCTATACCCTTGCTTTTGTCCGTAGATATGTAGATCCGTCATGACCATATAAAAATAACCATCTTTTCCACGCATGATATAGGGATCGCGAATACCTTTCTGCTGTGCAATGCTATCACCAGCAATGATCGGTTTTCCTTTATTGATATCGGTGAAAGAATAGCCATCCTGACTGACAGCAACATACAGACCATGGCTTTCATCCTTAAAATAAACCATGAGGTAAGCAGCCAGATCCGATTCCTTCACCTGTGCAAACAAGTTCTGCACAAATAGCATCAGGGTTGTAAAAATGAGTATGCGGATATTCATCTTATTTTACGGTCAATTTTATCAAGGTCAAGGAGTAAGGTTCAAAT
This sequence comes from Sphingobacterium sp. UBA2480, assembly GCF_002341965.1. NCBI lineage: Bacteria > Pseudomonadati > Bacteroidota > Sphingobacteriia > Sphingobacteriales > Sphingobacteriaceae > Sphingobacterium > Sphingobacterium sp. UBA2480. The sequence continues at coordinate 189,357 of NZ_DDPA01000004.1, forward strand.
GTTTCAACAATTGTCTTCCCCTTATAAGTTATTGTATTTTGCTTTGGACGGATGTTCAATGGTTCCTCGATACTGTTACTCTGGTTTAAGTTGGCGTTGGCCAAGGTGATTTTCTCTGCTGTCGCAGCAGGCTTTTTCTTCGAATTTATGGCAAGGTTCACTTTCATCGGCTTACTATTGTAATTGACGACTTTCACGATAAGCTGTTGCGCAACGGCATCAAATACTGCAGAAGCATATAGGCTATCTTTGCCCGCTACGATTTCACCATCCCGTTTGATCGGAACAATGCTTGTCCCTTTATTGGTCGCATATAATTTTTGCACTTGGTAGCTCGGTGTTCCATATACCTGCAAGTTATCCACCCAAATTAAATCAGGTGACCACTGCCAGCCATCGACATGGCCGAATAATGGCGCGTAAGATGCCATTTCCACTACGTCGCCATTTCGTTCCAGGCCCGTCATGAAAGCGGCTTCCGAGAGGGCCGCCTCCCAGGTACTTTTGCCAGGACCGTTTGGTCGTGTGGTATGCGAAGCGTATTCCCCTGCGAAGATTTTCACCCCATTTCTAGGGTAATTATCATAACGATTGGCGCTCGACAGAAACCAGGATGGTGGGCGGTAATAATGTTCATCAATGATATCGATATTCATCGCCCGCAGTTTATCATCTAAGAAGTCAAAACGATCTCCTTCGGGATCGGTACCCGAACTGGCGATAATTTTGATCTCCGGATGTTTCTCGTTTAACGCTTTCTTGAAGACGGTTAACCGCTCGATATATTGCGGGCCCCAATTTTCATTTCCAACGCCCAACATGCTAAGGTGGAAAGGCTCAGGATGCCCCATATCCGCTCGTAATTTTCCCCATTTTGTAGCTGTTGTGCCGTTAGCAAATTCAATCAGATCCAAAGCGTCTTGAACATATGTATCTAACTCATCTAAGGGTACCACTTCACCGGTATTAAATTGGCAGGCCATACCGCAATTGAGAATTGGCACCGGAGATGCGCCAATATCTTCCGCCAGCAAAAAGTATTCATAAAATCCTAAACCGAAGGTCTGAAAATAATCAGGTGTCAGACGATGGCTAAACTCGGTATTCCAGCGGTTGATAATCAATTCCCTTTCCGTTATTGGTCCAACCGTTTTTTTCCATTGAAACCGATTGGCCAAATCTCTCCCTTCAACAATACAGCCGCCAGGAAAACGGATAAAGCCGGGTTTCATATCGGCAAGCATCTGAACCATATCTTTACGTAAACCCTTCGGTCTACCTTTCCAGGTGTCTACTGGAAATAACGAAAGCATATCGACGTCTAACGTACCTGTCCCTGTAAACCACACATTTAATTTGGCTTTATCTGTCGTTTGGTTGGCAGGAAATTTGACTGCGGCTTCAGACCATGATCCGACGGATTCAAGCGGAAGTTCAGCTGTTCCAATAACCTTATTCTGTTGATCGAGCAGTTCAACATGGATTTTCATCCCTTTAGCTGCACTTTGGTATTGTACTGAGAACTCATATGCTGCACCCGCTTTCACTCCCATTCCTCTAAAGCCTTCATTTTGTAGACCTAATTTCAGGTTAGCTGCACTATGTATCCTTAAATAACGTTTGTTCCCTTTACGTTTGCCATCGTTTAGTAGCAGGTAGCTTCCCTCAGGACCATTTTCGAGCTTTTTCCAGCCCATCCAAGGCTGATCAAACTCAAATGATCTATTCTTTACCAATTCTGCATAGATCCCCCCATCGGCACCAAGATTGATATCTTCAAAAAAGACGCCCCACATATGCGGCGATATGTTGCCTGTAGGTTTATCCAACGCAACATTTAATGTTATCGGTGACTGCGCCATTGCTGAAGAGCCCAAGCTCGCTAACAGTAGAAGTGTTGACAGTACTCTTTTCATCCCTATATTTATTTTTTCAACAATAATTTATTATTTCAGGTTTTACACCAGCTTTAACAGCACAAATAGGGTAACACGACATGACAACCCTATCAAAATTAGCTGTTATATTAATTCCAATACAATAACTGAAAATGCAGGAATGTCCACTTCAATGGTACCATTTACAACCTTTGCCTTATTGTACACAACAGGTGCAATTGTTGCGGGTTTCTTAAAGGAATTATAATCGCGTAGGTTGTCCGCGGTAAGAATTCGACCTGTTACTTTTCCAGCTTTCACCGAACCCAAATCTACCTTTACCTTATTATTCTTTTTCGGATCAATATTTACTAAGGAGATATGTGTACGACCTTGCTGATCTTGAGAGGCTGAAACCGACACGGCCGGAATTTTTTCTTGGTTAAATTCAAAATCCGTTGATTGAAGGGAAATAGGAATTAACTTGGCATCCTGATGTACCTTATACATTTCCATCACATGATAAGTCGGCGTCAAAATCATATTCTTTCCTTCTGTCAGGATAACAGCTTGCAATACATTCACGGCTTGGGCAAGATTGGCCATCTTCACCCGGCGAGCATGATTGTTAAAGATATTGAGTGTCATTCCTGCAATCATGGCATCACGCATGGTATTTTGTTGGTAGAGAAAGCCCGGATTCGTGCCAGGTTCTACCGCATACCAGCCGCCCCATTCGTCTACGATCAGATCCACCAGTCCTTTCGGATCATATTTGTCCATGATGGCGATATTCTTTTCCACGAGCTCATTCATAAACCAAGCTGATTTCATGGTTTTAAAATACTCCTCCTCCGAATATTGCGTTGCAGAGCCTTTGTCGTCCCAGTTGATCACGGCATAGTGATGAAGTCCCATGCCTTTCATCAAACCACTTGGAATTTTCTTCATCAAAGTCTCCGTCCAATTATAATCGGCACTATTGGCTCCCGAGGCGATTCGATACAAACCGCTTCCATTGGTCCAGTCCGACATAAACGTGGCGTATTTGCGGTAGATGTCTGTATAGTAATCGGCAGTCATATTTCCGCCACAGCCCCAGGCTTCATTTCCTACGCCCCAGAATTTCACCTTCCAAGGCTCTTGCCGACCATTTTTTCGTCGCCAATCCGACATGGGGCTCTCGCCTTTAAAATTCACATATTGAACCCAGTCGGCAAGTTCCTGCACCTCACCGCTCCCCACATTTCCCGCCAGATAAGGCTCTGCACCCAACAATTCACACATATTGAGAAAATCGTGTGTACCAAAAGAGTTATCCTCTGTCACGCCGCCCCACCAATTGTTTACGATAGCAGGACGCTGGGCTTTGGGGCCAACGCCATCCTTCCAATGATACGTATCGGCAAAACATCCTCCTGGCCAACGCAAATTGGGAATATTCAACTTCTTAAGAGCTTCGATGATATCTTTCCGGACGCCGTCAGCATGGGGAATCGAATCATTTTTCTCACCGACATAAAATCCATCATAAATACAGCGTCCCAAATGTTCGGCAAAATGTCCATAGATATGTCGACTTATAATCTGCTCCTGCTGTGGTGTTTCCAATCTTACACTACTCTGTCCATACAGTAATCCAGTGGCCAGCGTAAAAACAACGCCTAATTTTAATCTTAGCTTCATCATATCGATTTTATTATTTCACACTGAATTGATAGGTTGTCTTTGAACTATATTTTTCGCCAGGTTTTAACACCGTTGACGCAAAACTGGGGTGATTTGGTGCATCTGGAAAATGTTGTGTCTCCAAGCAGAAGGCAGAACGGAATGGATACACTTTTCCCTCTTTCCCTTTAGGATCCGAATCCTTCATAAAATTACCGCTGTAAAACTGCAAGCCTGGTTCGGTTGTGTAGATGTCCATTTCAATACCTGTCTTGGTAGCATACACCTGTGCGACCTTCTGGAAACCATCCTTCTTGTTGAGTTCAAAATTATGGTCATAGCCCTTTCCAATCTTCAGTTGAGCATTTTGATCTTCAATACGAGCGCCAATGCGTGTCGGTTTGGTAAAATCGAATGCGGTGCCCGCGACAGGCAAGCTCTTTCCTGTTGGGATCAAGGTATTATCAACTTCGGTAATTGCCTTTGCATCAATCTGAAGTTCATGATCCAAAATAGAAGAATCTCCGGCTCCATTGAGGTTAAAATACGCATGGTTGGTCAGATTTAAGACCGTCTCTTTATCTGTTGTCGCCTGATAGGCTATGGCCAAAGCACCATTGTCCTCCAGGGTGTAGGTAACCTCCATCTTGACCGTTCCTGGATACCCCGCTTCTTTATCAGGTGAGGTATAGGCTAATGTGATTGATGTATTAGTGCTACTAACGACATCCCACACCTTATTGTAAACGCCATTGGTACCGCCATGAAGTGAGTTCTCGCCATCATTCTTTTCCAACGTATACACCTCACCATTCAGTTTAAATGATGCTTTCCCGATCCGGTTACCATAACGCCCTACAATGGCGCCGTAAAAATTATTATAGTTATCCTTGTATTCTTTGGCCGAATCATAGCCCAAAATAACATCAGTCGCTTTACCGTTCTTATCCGGGACTTTTAAACTCACCAGACGTGCACCATAATTTGTCAACGTAATGGCGAGTTTGTCGTTCTTGAGCTGGAACAGTTTAACTTCTTTACCATCAATCTGACTGTCGAAAGCCGGGCTGGAAGTAGAATCAGCCATCGTTGCTGCTTGCTTATTTTGAGTTGATGAAGATTGGCAGCCATAGGCCAATGAAGCACAAGTCAACAAACCAATAATAATTTTCTTATTCATCTGTAATTAAGTTTTACCCCATCGGTCTGATGGAGGCTTCCTAATTTTCATTAGGAATGGTTCATAATTTTTTAATTATTCAAATGGCAACATTCTACCAAAAACGCACGTAGATAGCGGTCACCAACAATAAAGTCACAACAATTAATGCCAATACGGATGGTTCTACTTTAAACATCGACCGATCCAATACAAAAGCTTTTGGATTAACCTTTGGTCCAAATAAGCTCACAGCAATCATAGCAATCATTGTAAATACAAATGCGAGTCCCATACATATCTGGAATGGTATTTCATAAACGCCCGCTTTGTTGAGATATGCCGTATAGATCCATGTCTCTGGTCCGAAAACCTTTGTTGCAAACTCATTGAAAAATATAGACAACGCAAATCCCGTAACAAGGCCTGTAATGGCGGCTGCACCTGTCGTCCTTTTCCAAAACATCCCTAGCAAAAACATCGCAAAAACACCGGGGCTGATGAAGCCTGTATATTTTTGGATAAAAGTAAATCCGCCGGCACCACCGATGCCCAGCGCATCATTCCAGGTAAACAAAACAGAAAGTAGAATAGAGATCACGATGGTTATCTTTCCAACCCACACCATTTTTGCTTCGCTCGCATCTTTATTGATGTATTTTTTAAAGATATCCAATGTAAAGATCGTTGCGATACTATTGGCCTTTCCGGCCAATCCGGCCACAATAGCCGCTGTAAGCGCCGCCAGCGCAAGCCCTTTCATTCCATTGGGCAGATAGCCCAATATCGCTGAATATGCATTATCGGCGTGAAACACTCCTCCAGGAGCCATTTCGTGTTGTAACGCACCATTTTTGTATAGCACATAAGCGGCTATCCCTGGAAGCATAACGATAATTGGCATAAACAATTTTAGAAATCCCGCAAAAAGAATCCCTGTGCGTGCAGTCTTTAGATCGGCTCCCAAAGCGCGTTGTGTGATGTATTGATTACAACCCCAGTAATTTAGGTTGACAATCCAGATTCCAGCAAGGTACATTCCTATTCCAGGCAGCATCAGATACTTATTGATATCTTCCTGACTAGCTCCTGGCCCTGGTTTATCGACAAATAGGTTAAAATGCTCCGGCGAATCTTCCATCAATTTATTGAATCCAGCCAAGGCGTCTTGTCCCAAACCAAAATGTTCACTGACCAAGGTCAATGCCACATACGTCGTCGCTATACCGCCAATAATTAATACAACAACCTGAATAACATCTGTAAAACCAATAACACGCATTCCCCCCAGCGTAATGATGACGGCAAATACGGCTAAAGCAACTGTAATGGTGTGGAAGCTGTCGCCACCTCCGGCCATACTCGAAATGGCAATTGCCCCGAGATACAGGATAGATGTCAGATTGACAAAAACATACAAAAACAACCAGAAGATTGCCATGATGAGACTCGTCGTTTCATTGTATCGGTTGTTCAAAAACTGAGGCATCGTGAAAATCTTGTTTTTCAGATAGACCGGAATAAACCAAACCGCAACAATAATTAACGCTACCGCAGCAATGAGCTCGTAAGCAGCTACAGCAATACCGACCTCAAATCCATTGCCGCTCATGCCAATAAACTGTTCGGCAGAAATATTCGATGCGATCAATGAAGAGCCTATGGCCCACCAGGTCAGTGATCCTTCCGCCAGAAAGTAGTCCTTGCTGCTGCTTAAACTATTCGTCTTTTTACGATAAATCCAATAGCCATAGCCGGCTACAATAAAGAAGTAAATTACGAAGATGATGTAATCTACCGTTGCAAATTTTTCCATATTTCCCAAATTGGTTATTATCAATAAGCCATTTATACCGCGAAGAACAGGTATAAATGGCTTAGGTTATTATTTACCCAGTAAATAATAGAGTTCATTCCATTTCAATTGGTCTTCGAGTCTTGCTACCGTAGTGTCCTCGTCGATCAATACATATTCTAAACCCGCCATACGTGCAAAATCTTCCAGGTATTCGGGTGTTAAGCTCAAACTGTAGGCAGTATGGTGCGCACCCCCAGCCACAATCCAGGCACTGCAACCTGTTTTCATATCGGGCAGCGGTTTCCATAACACCCGTGCGACAGGAAGCTTAGGGAGTTCTTCTTCTACAGCAACACCTTGTACTTTGTTCACGATCAAACGGAAACGCGTTCCCATATCGACCAAAGAAGCATTCAATGCATCACCACTTTGGCCATTAAAAACCAAGCGAGCAGGATCTGCCTTGCCGCCAATGCCTAGTGGATGCACTTCTATTCGTGGTTTTCCAATTGCCAATGCGGGGTCCACTTCCAACATGTGTGAGCCAAGTACCATGGGATTCTGCGGATCAAAATGATAGGTGTAGTCTTCCATAAATGCCGTCGTACCCGGTAATCCTGCTCCCATTACTTTGCAAGCACGCACCAAAGCCGGCGTCTTCCAATCCCCTTCACCGGCAAAACCATAACCCTCAGCCATTAAACGCTGTACCGCCAGGCCCGGAAGTTGTACCATGCCATGCAGATCCTCAAAAGTATCCGTAAAACCTTTAAAGTCTCCTTGTTCCAAATACTTCCGTAGGCCAATTTCTATCTTAGCAGCTTCGATGAGGTTAGCACGATATTCACCGCCAGCTTTCACATTTTCCGCCAGCTCATAAGTTGCTTCGTACTCTACTAATAATGCCGCGATTTCCGCTTCAGTGCTCGCATTAATCACCTCCACTAGATCCCCAATGGCATAGGTGTTTACAGCGAAACCAAATTGCGACTCTGCCTCCACTTTATCGCCATCTGTAACAGCCACATAACGCATATTATCGCCGAACCGTGCGAACTTAGCTCCCTGCCAGTCATGCCAGCCTGCGGCTGCACGCGCCCAAACATTAATCCGTTCCAATACTTCCGCATCTTGCCAATGGCCAGTGACGACTTTACGCGCTATTTTTAAGCGGCTAACGATATGTCCAAATTCACGATCCCCATGCGCACTTTGGTTAAGGTTCATAAAATCCATATCGATACTATGCCACGGTATATCCTGGTTGTACTGCGTATGCAGATGCAACAATGGCTTTTGCAACGCTTTTAATCCTCGGATCCACATCTTTGCAGGTGAAAAGGTATGCATCCAAGTAATGACCCCAATACAATTTTTTTCACTATTGGCGGCTGCCAATGTTGCATAAATCTCGTCTGTATTTTTTACGATCGGTTTATATTTTACCGCTACCGGAATCACCGCTTGGGTATCTAAATAATGGGCTATTTCTTCAGCATGTAGGGCCACTTGTCGCAAGGTCTCTTCACCATAAAGGTCTTGGCTTCCCACGACAAACCAGACTTCAAGCTCTTTTAAATTGATATTCATGTAAATTGTAGTTTTTGCTATAGATTTTTTATTAAAATTATTGACCATAATAGGCATTGGCCCCATGCTTCCGCTCGTAATGCTTTTTGACCAGCGCAGACTTTAATCGAGGTGCATTCGGGTTGATCTGTTCTGTCAACCAAGCCATTTTCGCCACCTGTTCCAACACCGCACTGTTATAGACAGACTTTATTCCGGTTTTACCCCAAGCAAACGGCGCGTGGTTGCCAACCAGAATCATTTCCACTTCTTTATAGTCCAGCTTATTTTCGACAAAGTGATTGATAATTTGAAACCCCGTTTCATGTTCGTAGTTTCCGGCGATCATCTCATCGTGCATTGGTGGGGCACAAGGAATATCGACGGTCAAATGATCGGCATGTGTCGTTCCAAAAATGGGAATATCCCGCTGTGCCTGTGCCCATGCTGTCGCATAGGTGGAGTGTGTATGTGTTATACCGCCAATCTCTTTCCACTGTTTATACAATAGGGCATGGGTTTTCGTATCTGATGATGGCCGAAGATTACCCTCAACCACATGACCATCAAAATCTACAATCACCATATGTTCCGGTGTAAGCTCCTCATAAGGGACCCCACTGGGTTTAATGGCAAAAACTTCATGGTGACGGTCAACAACACTCACATTTCCAAATGTAAAAAGCACCAATCCCAGCTGGGGCAATTGCATATTGCAATGGTAGGCTTCTTCTTTAATTGAATTATACATGATTAAAATTTGAATGGTTAAACAGTAATGGCGAGCGATTCCTTTCCTTCGACAAAAGCTCCCAGCGCTTTGTAATGTTCATAACGCTCGGCATAAATGGACACCCATTTTTCCTCAGGGATATAGGTTCGTTCAAAACCTTGCCCCATTGCCTTCATGGCATCCTCGACCTGGTTATATAAACCAGCTGCTGTTGCGGCAAACATGGCTGCGCCAATGGCACAAGTCTGTTCACTCTTATGAATACGAATAGGCATATTCATCACATTGGCCATCATTTGCATAATAAAAGGTGATTTTTTTGCAACACCGCCTAAACCGATCAAGCCTTTTACAGGAATACCCTGCTCAACGAAACGGTCAACAATAGCCTTTGCACCGAAACAGGTTGCTTCGACAATCGCTCTGAAGATCCGCGGCGCATCTGTTCCGAGGTGTAAGCCTGTGATCGCTCCTTTCAAGGATTGATCCGCATCCGGAGTTCGGCGGCCATTGAGCCAATCCAAAGCTAATTCGGATGTTGCAGTTACGGGAAGTAATGCAGCCTGCTCACTTAAACTGACCAATAGTTTATCTTCCAACGTTGCGATTAACTGTTCGCGCGTATGTGCTTCGATCCCTTCAACATCTTGTATCAAATTTTTCGTTGGCCACAGTAACACCTGTTTCAGCCAGGCGTAAGCATCACCAAATGCAGACTGCCCAGCTTCCATACCAATCATTCCCGGAATAATGGAACCGTCTACCTGACCACAGATTCCCCTGACCAAGGTATGCTGAACCTCCTCCTTTGGAGCAACTAACATATCACAGGTTGATGTACCCATCACCTTACTCAGATAATAGGGCTCAATTTGTCCTCCGACTGCGCCCATATGACAATCAAATGCACCTACACCAACAACGACTGATGTTGTAAGACCTAAACGTTGCGCCCATTCTTCCGAAAGCAGACCAGCAGATTGATCAGCAGTGTATGTTTGGGAAAACAAGCGATCAACCAGACCATCCAACAGTGGATCAAGCGTTGAAAAGAAAGAATTTGGGGGTAGACCGTCAAATTCTTCGGCCCAAAGCGATTTATGGCCTGCGGAGCAAACTCCACGCTTCATAGCAGATACCTGTGTTCCGCCAGTCAATAGAAAAGGAATATAGTCACAATGCTCTACCCAGCTAACTGTAGCTGCACGGACCTTTTCATCAGTCCTAAAAACATGAAGTAATTTGGCCCAGAACCATTCCGAAGAGTATACGCCGCCCACATACTTTAGATAATCCACTGGACTATTTTGATTGTGCAGGTTAATTTCTTTGGCCTCTCTAACGGCTGTATGATCTTTCCATAAGACAAACATGGCATTGGGGTTGTCTTTAAACTCGTCCAACAACGCCAATGGAACCCCAGCGGCGTTGACGGCAACTGGAGTAGACCCCGTTGTATCCACGGAAATTGCTTTTACGGCCGCTGCTATATTGTCGACTCCCGATTTGAGCAAACAATCTTTAATTGTCGCCTCCAAGCCTTCGATATAGTCCAAAGGGTGTTGCCTAAACTGGCTTAAAGCCGCATCACAATACGCCCCCCTTTTCCAACGGGGGTAGTAAAATACAGAAGCAGCTATTTCCTCGCCATTGTTAGCATCAACCAATACCGAACGGACCGAATCACTTCCATAGTCCACCCCAATGACATACGATTTATTCATTTTTGCTGAATTTGGTTTATAACTTATAATTGTCTCTAATGCCTTACTTTCCAATACCTCCCTTTCGAAGTTAGCCATGGAAAATAATTAGTGTCAAATAAACATTTATTTTTTTAAATATGAAAGAAAATTTTCATATTTAAAAAATAGAGCTAACTTCATAGCAGCAAATTATGGTTAACCCGAATTCCTGATATAGGGGTATAAATGCCTTTTAAAGGGATGTATCAGACAATTATTATACTTATTTTTAGCTATTTACTTTTTTACATAGTTTTGCTCGTGGAATAAATGGGGTGGTGTCAGATAAAAAGATAAAACGATAGACGATGGAATATTATAAAAAAGATTCAGGGATCCTTTTGGCAGTAGACTGCATCATATTTGGATTTAACGGCGAATCCCTTGAAGTACTTTTAATTAAACGTGATTTCGAACCAGAAAGAAATAAATGGAGTCTGATGGGTGGTTTCGTTCAATCCGACGAAAGTCCGGAAGAGGCCGCGAGCCGAGTACTCAAACAGCTAACAGGACTTGAAAATGTATATATGGAGCAATGTAGTGTATTCGGCGAACCTAATCGGGAGCCTAGCGACCGGGTTGTCAGTATCTGTTATTTTGCATTGATTGACACACAGCAATATAAACATATCCTAAGCGACGATTACGAAGCCCAATGGTTTCCATTGCGGGAGCACCCAACACTGATCTTCGATCATGATCAAATGATCGCTTCGGCACAACACCGTCTACGCATGAAAGCGGCTTTGTATCCGATATTATTTGAACTGCTGCCCGAGAAATTCACGATTCCCCAAATTGCAGCACTTTATGAGGGTGTTTACAATATTGAGTTGGACAAGCGGAATTTCAGCCGAAAACTGCTTTCCTCAGACCTCATCATCAAACTGGAGGAAAAGGATAAGGAAAATTCAAAAAAAGGAGCCTACTATTTCAAACTAAACACGGCGATCTATAAGGAAAAGATCATGTCCTTTTTACGGTATTTGCCAAGTTGGTCGATCGAATCATAATAAAGTGACGGAAAATCAGGTATGTATTGGAATATATTTCACTTAACATTTTCGTTTTTTCAATAATTCCTTATATTTATCACAGGTATATCCTGGTTTTGCAATTTGGATAGGCTGGATTAACGCATTTTATAAAATAAACAACATGAGCAAATTGAGATTAGCATTTATATTCTTTACAATTTTATTTATTTCATCACATACATTACTGGAGGCACAAACTCCTACTGCGGCTCCCGCCACTACAGCAGCACAACAGGATAATGCTTTCAAGTACAGTCCGGATGGATTAAAAAAAGGAAGTTTGGCAAATCAATTTGACCACCTGAATTATATTTCGAAAAACAACTATGATTTCAAGATGGTGCGAAAAACCAATCTGGATATTGTGAAACGAAATGTCATAGATACCGTAGCAAAACTCCACAAGGAAATCAGCTCTTTAAAATCATCTTCAAGCAACTATACATCCAATACCAAAACTTTGCAAGATTCTATTCAGGTTTTAAAAGATCAGCTGGCGCAGGAGAAGGAAAAAACAGAAAGTTTTTCTTTCTTGGGCATCAATACCTCTAAAACTTTTTACAATACAGTTGTTTGGACGATCATTGCGGTATTGGCCGTAGCAGCATTTATCTTTTTATTTTCTTATCGGAAAGCGAAAGTGGACACGGTGGAATTCCAAAAGACAGCGGAGCAATCGCAAGAAGAATTCGCTACGTTCCGTAAAAAATCCATGGAAAAGGAACAGCTGCTCAAGCGCCAGTTGCAGGACGAACTAAATAAAAAAATATAGTCCTGCTTCTCATAAAATAGCATATTTATTTTGATCGACCTGTAACGACTCCTTGAGGTACTCCGTTACAGGTCGATTTTATTTCATCAGGTACCATTCCTCAAAACAAACAAAAGATTCAACGAAGTAATGCAGTAAACTTCAAAAATACCTAGCCGAATAAAAGAGAAAAACTATATTTGCAGGTATAGAAATCGAAACATACAGAATTACAATAGATAACATTTTGACCTACATTAATAAAATTGTAATTTAATTGCAAATTCTATTTGTTTTTAAAAACGAATAACCTTATTTTTGCTGACCAAAAAAGAGGCCTTTTATGTCTCTTATATAAAATTGATTAATAAATATTTAGTCCCTATAATATGCCCAAGATTGGTAAAATAGCGCAGATTATCGGCCCAGTTGTTGACGTCAACTTCGCCGACAGTGAAAATCTACCTAAAATTTACGATGCATTGTACATTCAAAAAGAAAATGGACAACGTGTTGTATTAGAAGTTCAACAACACTTAGGTCAGGATCGTGTACGTACAATTGCCATGGACGCAACTGAAGGTTTAGTTCGCGGAATGGAAGTTGTCGATACTGGTGCTCCTATCAAAATGCCTGTTGGTGAAGAAATCAAAGGTCGTGTATTCAATGTAGTTGGTGATGCCATAGACGGGATCCAAAATTTGAATAAAGAGAATGGTCGTCCTATCCACAACGTACCTCCTAAATTCGAAGATTTGTCAACTGAATCCGAAGTACTTTTTACTGGTATCAAAGTTATTGACCTTTTAGAGCCATATGCTAAAGGTGGTAAAATTGGTTTATTCGGTGGTGCCGGTGTAGGTAAAACTGTATTAATCCAAGAATTAATCAACAATATCGCAAAAGGTCACGGTGGTCTTTCTGTATTCGCCGGTGTAGGTGAACGTACACGTGAGGGTAATGACTTATTGCGCGAGATGTTGGAGTCTGGTATCATCAAATATGGTGAGCACTTTATGGAAGGCATGGAAAAAGGCGAATGGCCTTTGGAAACTGTTGACCACGAACTGATGAAAGATTCAAAATGTACTTTCGTATTCGGTCAAATGAACGAGCCTCCTGGGGCACGTGCACGTGTTGCTTTATCAGGTTTGACAGTAGCGGAATACTTCCGTGACGGTGATGGCGAAGGTCAAGGCCGTGACGTATTATTCTTCATTGATAACATCTTCCGTTTTACACAAGCAGGTTCTGAAGTATCTGCCCTATTGGGTCGTATGCCTTCAGCCGTAGGTTACCAACCAACATTGGCAACTGAGATGGGTTTAATGCAAGAGCGCATCACTTCAACTAAAAACGGTTCAATCACTTCGGTTCAAGCCGTATATGTACCTGCCGATGACTTAACTGACCCTGCTCCAGCGACAACTTTCGCTCACTTGGATGCAACGACAGTATTGTCTCGTAAAATTGCTGAGTTAGGTATCTACCCTGCTGTGGATCCTTTGGATTCTACATCACGTATCCTTTCTCCTGCCGTTTTAGGTAACGAACACTATAATACTGCACAACGTGTAAAAGAAATTCTTCAACGTTATAAAGAATTACAAGATATCATCGCCATTTTAGGTATGGACGAATTATCGGAAGAAGATAAATTAACAGTACACCGCGCACGTCGTGTACAACGTTTCTTATCTCAACCTTTCCACGTTGCAGAACAATTTACAGGTTTAAAAGGTGTATTGGTAGACATCAAAGATACCATCAAAGGTTTCAATATGATCATTGACGGTGAAGTAGATGAGTACCCTGAAGCTGCCTTCAACTTAGTCGGTAACATTGATGATGCTATCGAAAAAGGTAAAAAATTATTAGCAGAAGCAGTTTAATCTAGATTATATCTAAGAATAATGAAGTTAACAATTATCACTCCAGACAAATTAGCATTCGAAGGCGAAGTAACTTCAGTTACTGTACCGGGCTCTGCGGGTTCTTTTCAAATTTTAAAAGATCACGCTGCCATTGTTTCTACTTTGGAAGATGGAAAAGTAATTATTCAACAAGGTAAAGGTGAACAGGAAGTGTTCATTAAAGGTGGTGTTGTGGAAGCAAAAAACAATGTCATTACCGTGCTTGCTGAAGGAATTATCGGAGATTAAATCAAATCGATTTTATAAAATCTAAAAAGCTTCCGATAGAAATATCGGAAGCTTTTTTTTTAAAGTTTTTTTGACATTTTCTTCATTTTAGGAAGAAAATCAATCATTGTAACAAAAAATAATTTTTCAACCGTGTAGACCAATTTTAAATATGGTATGCGACTAACAAAATATAAAACCGAATAAAAGGCATTATTAAAAAATAAAATTTCACAAAAACACATTTAATGAAATTTTATTCTAAATACAAAATTAGCACTTTACCTATTGCCAATTATTGTAATTCCTGCTACCTTGAGGAAATGAAAATCGAAAGTTTTTATAGAAGCTCGAGATAGCATGATTTACCACCAATATTACAACAAAGGGAACTACTATCATCAGGTAAATTTTGGGTTATGAAATATTACGATAAAAACACATTGATCTATTTAGATGGAGCTTTTGTAAAAGCTTCCGAGGCTGCATTGGATCCCTTTGCACAGTCATTGCATTATGGGTATGCGGTGTTCGATGGTTTACGTGCGTATAACACCCACAATGGACCACGTATCTTTAAAGCTGACAAGCATTTCGATCGCTTAAAGAGATCATGTGAAGCCGTTAATATCCCCTATCGCTGGAGCAACCGAGAGCTGATCGACATCTGTTATGAGCTCTTGGCCAACAACAACCTAAGAGAAGCTTATATACGTCCTTTGGTATTGACTGGTTCAAATATGCATCTAACCTCATCAACCGAAGCAACCCTCATGATGGCAGCATGGGAATGGGGTCCATATCTTGGTCAAAACCTATTAAAGGTATGTATCTCTGATATCAAAAGACCCAATCCAAAATCCTTTAAAATTGACTCGAAGATCTCTGGGCAGTATGTTAACTCCATCCTTGCGACAACAGAAGCCATCAGGAAAGGCTACGACGAAGCTTTGATGCTCGACCACGAAGGCTACGTTGCCCAAGCATCCAGTGAAAATATTTTCATCGAAAAGGATTTCAAAATCTATACGCCGCCAGCGAAGAATATCTTTCCGGGCATTACACGCCAGACGGTAAAAAACATTTGTAAAAAATTAAACTTCGAAGTCATTGAAAAGCAATTGACGGTAGAGGATATTTACACTGCTGACAGCGCTTTCTTATGTGGAACTGCGGCAGAAATTATCGGAATCAAACAAGTCGATGATGTCATCTACAAAGAAGCCTGGGAACACAGCATAGGTGCATCAATCCAAAGAAGATATAAAAATTTAGTATTAGAGAACGAAAATTATGAAGTCATCATCTAACGGCGAAAACACAATGAACAAATACAGCCGTACATTTACACAAGACGAAACGCAACCTGCTGCAAAAGCAATGCTTTATGGTATCGGTCTTACAGATGCCGACATGGACAAAGCACAGGTCGGTATTGCCAGCATGGGATATGATGGTAATACGTGTAATATGCACTTAAATGATTTGGCACAAATCGTCAAGAAGGGCGTTTGGAACAATGAGTTAGTGGGTTTGACCTTTGGAACTATTGGCGTCAGTGACGGTATGAGCAATGGTACCGATGGAATGCGTTATTCGTTGGTAAGCCGTGATGTGATCGCTGATAGTATCGAAACGATCTGTGGCGGACAATATTATGATGGCTTGATCTCTATTCCTGGCTGTGACAAAAACATGCCTGGTGCTATTATGGCCATGGCCCGTTTGGACCGTCCTTCTCTAATGGTATATGGCGGTACCATCGCTCCAGGACACTATAAAGGTGAAGAATTAAACATTGTGTCTGCATTTGAAGCATTGGGACAACGCATCTGCGGAAATCTTTCCGATGAAGACTATGAAGGCATTATCAAACATACCTGCCCAGGTGCTGGTGCTTGTGGCGGAATGTATACCGCAAATACCATGGCTTCGGCAATTGAAGCTTTGGGAATGAGCTTACCCTACTCATCTTCCAATCCAGCGATCTCGGAAGAAAAGAAAAATGAATGTTTAGAAGCAGGTCGACATATCCGTACGCTGCTTGAGAAAGATATCAAGCCCTCTGATATCATGACACGTAAAGCATTTGAGAACGCGCTACGTACCATCGTTATCTTGGGTGGTAGTACCAATGCTGTACTTCACTTTATTGCAATAGGCAAAGCCGTAGGCGTAGACATCACGCAAGACGACTTCCAACGCATGAGTGATGAAACCCCGGTATTAGCTGACTTTAAACCGTCTGGTAAATACTTGATGCAAGATCTTCAGCAATTTGGAGGAACACCTGCTGTCATGAAATATCTTTTAAATGAAGGTTTATTGCATGGTGACTGTATCACGGTAACAGGAAAAACGGTCGCTGAGAACTTGGCGGATGTTAAATCAATCATGGAATATGATCAACCGATTATCAAACCCTTGAGCGATCCAATCAAAGCTACAGGACACTTGCAAATTCTTTACGGGAACTTAGCAGAGAAAGGTTCTGTTGCCAAGATCTCCGGCAAAGAAGGTGAAAAATTCACTGGTCCTGCACGCGTATTCGATGGCGAGCATGATTTAGTAGCGGGTATCGCATCTGGTAGAATCAAACCAGGAGATGTAGTGGTGATCAAAAATGAAGGTCCTGTTGGAGCGCCAGGCATGCCTGAAATGCTTAAACCAACTTCCTTGATTATCGGTGCCGGTCTTGGTAAATCTGTTGCTTTAATCACCGATGGCCGTTTCTCGGGTGGAACACATGGTTTTGTCGTAGGGCATATCACTCCAGAATCTTACAAAGGCGGATTAATCGGTCTTGTAAATGATGATGACATTATCGAGATCGATGCAGTGAATAACAGCATCAATGTGCTACTTTCCGATGAAGAGATTGCGCAGCGTCGTGCCGCTTGGGTACAGCCAGCGTTAAAAGTTAGCAAAGGAGTTTTATACAAATACGCTAAAACTGTTGCCGATGCATCAGAAGGCTGTGTAACGGATCAGTAGAAAATAAAAAACAGAGACATTAAGCAAATACAGACCTAAACAATCGACGCTTAATGTCTCAGATCTAATATCTAAATACTAAAAGACTGAATAATCAACAATAAAAAAATCAACGTAATGAGTACACTGGAAATAACAGAAAATAAGGCCGCTACAGCGCAGCAAACTCCGACACAAATTTCGGGATCGAAAGCTGTATTGGAGGCCTTATTGAGCGAAGGAGTTGATACCGTATTTGGTTATCCTGGAGGCGCAATTATGCCGATCTATGATGCCCTTTATGATTATACGGATCGTCTGAAGCATATTTTAGTGCGCCATGAACAAGGTGGAATCCACGCGGCGCAAGGTTATGCAAGAACTTCAGGTCGTACAGGCGTCGTCTTTGCGACAAGTGGCCCTGGAGCAACAAACCTAGTTACTGGACTGGCTGATGCCATGATCGATAGTAACCCTATCGTCTGTGTCACAGGCCAGGTCTTTGCTTCACTTTTGGGAACGGATGCTTTTCAGGAAACAGATGTCATCAATATCACGGCACCTGTCACCAAATGGAACTACCAAGTCACCGACGCAACTGAAATTCCAGCCGCACTCGCAAAAGCATTTTATATTGCCAGCACAGGTCGTCCAGGACCGGTATTGATCGATATTACCAAAAATGCACAGCTACAATTGTTCGATTACTTCGGTTACGAAAAATGCAGCCATGTACGCAGTTACAGACCTGCACCACAAGTTCGTAAAGAATATGTTGAGCAAGCTGCAGCGTTAATCAACGATGCAAAAAAACCATTTGTTCTTTTTGGACAAGGCATCATTCTTGGAAAAGCAGAGGAAGAATTTAAAGCTTTTATCGAGAAAACTGGCATTCCTTCGGCATCGACTGTCATGGGGTTAAGTGCACTTCCAACGGATCATAAACTTCACGTCGGGATGCTGGGTATGCATGGCAACTATGCGCCAAATGTCATGACCAATGAATGTGATGTTTTAATAGCCATCGGCATGCGTTTCGATGACCGTGTGACAGGTCGTTTGGACAAATATGCCAAACAGGCAAAAGTAATCCATTTGGATATAGATCCCGCAGAGATTGACAAAAACGTACAAACAACCGTACCTGTATGGGGCGATTGTAAGGAATCACTTCCCATGCTGACGGAATTGGTAAATGCCGCAGATCACTCCGCTTGGTTGGAACAATTCCGTGAACTTGAAAAAGAAGAAATCAAGGAAGTCATCCAAAACGAACTTCACCCACAAACCGATATTATGACCATGGGTGAGGTCATCCATGTGTTGAATGAATTGACAGGCGGTGATGCGATCATTACAACGGACGTCGGTCAACATCAAATGGTCACTTGTCGCTATGCTAAGTTCAACAACAGCAAATCGAATGTAACCTCCGGGGGTTTAGGAACGATGGGCTTTGGTCTTCCGGCAGCAATCGGTGCCTGGTATGGCGCGCCAGAGAAAACTGTCGTAGCAATCATCGGTGATGGTGGTATACAAATGACGATCCAGGAGCTGGGAACAATTATGCAATTTGGTGCAAAAGTCAAAATCATGATCCTCAACAATGAGTTCTTGGGCATGGTACGCCAGTGGCAGCAATTGTTTCATGACAAACGTTATTCATTCGTGAATATCACGAGTCCTGACTTTGTTGCTGTTGCGAAAGGCTATTACATCGACGGTCAGAAGATTTCGGAACGTAAAGACTTACGTAATGCACTGAAAACCATGATTGATCACGACGGAGCATATCTATTGGAAGTGATGGTAGGTAAGGAAAACAATGTATTTCCAATGGTTGCACAAGGAACATCGGTATCTGAGATACGTTTAAAGTAGAATTTGACATGGAAAAACAAGAATATACCATCACCCTATATACAGAGAATTCAATCGGTCTTATCGGTCGAATCTCAACAATTTTTTCAAGAAGAAAAATTAATATTGAAAGCTTGAATACTTCCCCTTCTGAAGTAGAAGGGATACATCGTTTTACCATCGTCATCACGGAGGCTGAAGATGTTCTGCGTAAGCTTTGTCGTCAACTGGAAAAACAGATTGATATCCTCAAGGCCTATTACAATACCAATGATGAAGTGATCTGGCAAGAACAGGCGCTCTATAAAGTGCCTGCGGATGTTGTGAATGAAAAGGTATATGTAGAACGTTTATTGCGTCAATATGGTGCCAATGTTGTTGTGATCCGCAACGACTATATCGTCTTTGAAACTGCAGGTCACCGTGAGGAGATCGATAAGTTGACAGAAGAATTGACCAAATATGGTTTGATCGAATTTGTCCGTGGCGCACGTATCGCCATCATTAAAGATAGCGCAGGTTTCCACTCCAAATTGGTTCAGTTTGAAGCCAAGGAACCATCGATAGAAATTGTAGAGAACGAGTATCTCGACAAAAGAGATGATGTATTTACAATGTAAGCTTTAAAAGTATTATGCAAGAGACATTTAAATTTATCTTAAAGTCACGTCAAAAATTCATTGAATTACTTGACGGTCTTTCCATTGAACAGCTTAACAAAATTCCCACGGGATTTAACAATAATATCATCTGGAATTTTGCCCACATTGTCGTCAGTACACAGACCTTAGTCTATGTCCGTACAGGTATTAAAGCCGACACGACCTGGGTAAAATATAATGAAGATTATAAAAAAGACACCAAGCCAACCCGCTTTGTTGAACAAGCAGAGGTTGATGAATTGAAAGAAATCGCAATCCGCAGTATTGAGCAAATTGCTGCTGACTATGGACACGGTGTTTTCGGAGAAATCACCTCCTTTTCAACAGCAACCTATGGCTATCCAATGGATACTATCGAAGAAGTTATTGCCCTGACATCAGGTCACGATAACGTTCATTTCGGTTACGCCATGGCGCAACGCAGATTAGTACAATAATTAAAATAAATAATCAACAACCCATAACAGAAAGAAAGTAAAACAATGGCAAATTATTTCAACACCTTACCGCTTAGAGAGCAGTTAGAACAATTAAGTCACGCTGAATTCATGGACAACACTGAATTCACAGATGGTGTAAATGCTTTAAAAGGTAAAAAAATCGTAATCGTAGGATGTGGTGCGCAAGGCTTGAACCAAGGTTTAAACCTAAGAGATAGCGGACTGGACGTTTCTTATGCTTTGCGTAAAGAAGCTATTGAACAAAAAAGAGATTCTTGGAAAAACGCTACGGACAATAACTTTAACGTAGGCACTTACGAAGAATTGATCCCATCTGCGGATTTAGTTATCAACTTGACTCCAGATAAACAACATACGTCAGTAATCAACGCTGTCATGCCGTTAATGAAAGAAGGTGCTACATTATCGTACTCACACGGTTTCAACATCGTTGAAGAAGGTATGCAAATCCGTAAAGATATCACTGTCATCATGGTTGCTCCAAAATGTCCAGGTTCTGAGGTTCGCGCAGAGTACCTTCGTGGTTTTGGTGTTCCTACCTTAATCGCTGTTCACCCAGAAAATGATCCACAAGGAAAAGGCTGGGCTGAAGCAAAAGCATACTGCGTAGGAACAGGTGGACATAAAGCCGGTGTATTGAAATCTTCATTCGTAGCCGAGGTAAAATCAGATTTAATGGGTGAGCAAACGATTCTTTGTGGATTGTTGCAAACAGGTTCGATCTTATCTTTCGACAAAATGATCGAGAAAGGTATCGAAGCTGGTTACGCATCCAAATTGGTACAGTACGGTGTAGAAGTGATCACGGAAGCCTTGAAACATGGTGGTGTGAGCGGAATGATGGACCGTTTGAGCAATCCAGCAAAAGTAAAAGCCTTTGAGATCTCTGAAGAATTGAAGGATATTATGCGTCCTTTATTCCAAAAACACCAAGATGATATCATGTCAGGTCACTTTAGCAAGACCATGATGGAAGACTGGGCAAATGGTGATGCGAATTTATTGAAATGGAGGGCCGAAACAGGTGAAACTGCATTCGAAAAGACACCTGCTGGTGATGTTAAAATCAACGAACAAGAATACTTCGACAACTATACACTGATGGTTGCTTTCATCCGTGCAGGTGTTGAATTGGCATTTGAAACAATGGTTGAAGCAGGTATCAAACCAGAATCAGCATATTATGAATCATTGCACGAAACACCATTGATCGCTAACACAATCGCTCGCAAGAAATTGTTCGAAATGAACCGTGTTATCTCTGATACAGCAGAATACGGTTGTTACCTATTCGACCAAGCTTGTAAACCTTTGTTGGCCGACTTCATGAAAACTGTTGATACTGATCTCGTAGGTAAAAACTTCAATGAAGGTAGAGATGCTGCAGTTGATAACGCACAATTAGTTGTCATCAATGAAATTCTACGCGATCACCCTGTAGAAATCGTCGGTCGCAAATTGCGCAAAGCGATGACTGCAATGAAAGCAATCAAAACTGTTTAAAAGTCCATACGAAATTATACATGCTCCAAAAATCATGAATATTTCGTAATTTAGTATATCGAAATCAAGGTGATATTGAGACATTTGCAATATCACCTTGGTTCATATAAAAATAACATAAGAGAGATTAAAAAATGTCAAAAACATTAGTAGAAAAGATTTGGGATGCGCACGTCGTCAAGCGTGAAGAAGGGTTTCCGGATATTATATATATCGACACCCACTTGATTCATGAAGTTACTTCACCTCAAGCTTTCGATGGCTTGCGTAAAAGAGGAATCCCAGTTTTTCGTCCAAAGCAAACGGTAGCTACTGCCGACCACAACGTACCGACACTCAATCAACATTTACCGATCAAAGAAGAGCTATCCCGTTATCAAGTTGATATGCTCACCAAAAATTGTGCTGAATTTGGTATTGAATTATATGGTTTAGGGCATCCATACCAAGGGATTGTACACGTTATTGGTCCGGAGCTGGGTATCACCCTACCAGGTAAAACGATGGTCTGTGGCGATAGTCATACCTCAACACATGGTGCTTTTGGAGCTATTGCTTTTGGTATTGGAACCTCTCAGGTTGAACAGGTCTTCGCAACACAATGTTTGTTGCAGTCGAAGCCAAAAACAATGAAAATTGAAGTCAACGGTACCCTTCAAAAAGGTGTTGGAGCAAAAGATATCATCCTATATATCATCTCTAAAATCTCTGCTGCGGGCGGTACAGGTTACTTTATTGAATATGCTGGTTCAGCAATCCGTTCTTTAAGCATGGAAGCACGTATGACCATTTGTAATATGAGTATAGAAATGGGTGCACGTGGAGGCTTAATTGCTCCAGATCAGATCACTTTCGACTACGTAGAAGGCCGTGAATTCGCACCGAAAGGTGAGGAATGGGATCAAGCCCTAGCATACTGGAAAACATTATATTCTGACGAAGATGCCATCTTTGATAAAGTGTTGACTTTTGATGCTGCAGATATTGCACCAATGATTACTTATGGCACCAACCCAGGCATGGGTATGGGTATCGCGGAACATATTCCAGCAACTAACGCACAACCAGAATCAGAACGGCCATCGTACCAAAAAGCATTGGATTACATGGGTTTTAAAGATGATTCAACAGTCTTAGGCAACCGTGTTGATTATGTGTTTATCGGAAGTTGTACCAATTCCCGTATTGAAGATTTACGTGAAGTAGCTTCATTCGTTAAAGGCAAGCAAAAAGCACAAGACGTTGAAGTATGGATTGTACCGGGCTCAAAACAAGTAGAAAAACAAGCGAAAGAAGAAGGCTTGGATAAAATATTTGAAGCGGCAGGATTCCAGCTACGTGAACCAGGATGTTCGGCATGTTTAGGGATGAACGAAGATAAAATCCCTGCTGGTAAATATTGTGTTTCGACTTCAAATAGAAATTTCGAAGGCCGTCAGGGACCGAATGCCCGCACCATGCTGGTATCTCCTTTGACAGCAGCAGCTGCGGCAGTAACAGGTAAAGTAACAGATGTAAGAGAGTTGATCTAAGCAGAAAAAAATGAAAAAATTTGAAACTTTAACGTCACAGGTAGTCCCACTACCTATCGAAAATATTGATACTGATCAAATTATTCCCGCACGCTTTCTAAAAGCGACCACGCGTGAAGGTTTTGGTGATAATTTATTCCGCGACTGGCGTTTTGACACAGACAATCAGCCTAAAACTGATTTTGTGTTGAACAACCCGACCTATACTGGAAAAATATTGGTTGCCGGTAAAAACTTTGGTTGTGGTTCAAGCCGCGAACATGCCGCTTGGGCTATTCAAGACTATGGTTTTGATGTGGTTATCAGCTCATTCTTTGCCGATATATTCAAAGGAAATGCCCTTAACAATGGTGTATTACCGATTCAGGTACCCGAAGAGTTTTTGGCGAAAATTTTCGAATTGGTGCACCAAAATCCGGCAACGGCGATTATCGTTGATCTTGAAAAACAAACAGTCATGTTGACAGAGACGGGTGATCAATTTGAGTTTGAAATCAATCCATACAAAAAATCATGTTTGATCAATGGCTATGATGACATTGATTTTATCCTTAACCAGAAAGATTCAATCGAAGCATTTGAAGCAAACAGACAATGGTAGATCCTGTCGTCCATATTGCCAATTTAACCATTCAGTACGGTAAAGATACCGTACTGCAAGACTTAAATTGGCAAATTTTTCCTGGCGAGCAATGGATCTTAGGCGGTCCGAGCGGTACAGGAAAAACCACGCTGGCAAAAGCGATTGCCGGGCAATTGAAGTATGAAGGCCAGATTACATTCCATCTTGACCCAACGAGCCTATTGCCGGCAAAAATTCATTACGTTTCCAATTGGTTTCAGTTTACCAATCTTGAAGGCGATCGCAATTTCTATTACCAACAGCGCTACAATAAATTTGCAAAAAACGATACATTAACGGTTTTTGCCGAGTTGAAACATTTTGCAAAAGAAGAACAGCTTTCTTTTGAAAACGTACGTTCTTACCTGAACATTTTTGGATTCGAGAATTTCAAAGATCAGCAGTTGATTGAACTTTCGAGTGGCGAACACAAAAGACTGCAATTGATCAAGGCCTTGTGGCTTCAACCTCAGGTGCTCATTATCGACCAGCCTTATACAGGACTGGATGCACAGTCCAGAAAAGATCTCAATCAGATTTTCGATCAGCTTGCGGATAAAGGGGTCACCTTGTTGTTGATCAGTAATGATGACGAACAACCGGATTGTATCAATCGTTTTGCGGAAATTCAGGAAGGTAAAATCAGGATTCGCCAACGGAGTGAAGAGCTATCCAAAGGCTTGCCCCGAACAAGAAAGGCGCTGCCTTATTTTCTACAACAGGCACCTCAGGTATCTGCCCAGGTCATGGTAAAAATGAACAAAATCAATATTTCATACGGCGAAAAACAAGTCTTAAAGAATATTGACTGGGAAGTAAAAGCCGGTGAAAAATGGTTGCTACAAGGGCATAATGGTTCAGGAAAATCAACTTTGCTTAGTCTCATCAACGGCGATCATCCACAGGCTTACGCCAATGACATCCATCTTTTTGGCAAAAAAAGAGGATCTGGAGAAAGTATTTGGGATATCAAAGAACATTTGGGTATTATATCTCCGGAATTACATTGGTACTATGATATGAATGCCAACGTTGGGCAGACGATTGCTTCTGGATTTTTTGACTCCATGAGCCTATACCAACGCTTAGGATTTGAACAACAGCAAAAGCTCGAGCAAATTCTCCATTTTTTTGACCTCAAAGAGGTTAAACACAAAACATTGGGATCATTGCCTTTAGGTCAACAACGTTTGGTCCTATTGGCCCGCACGATCGTGAAACATCCAGAATTGCTGATTTTGGACGAACCTTGTCAGGGTTTAGACCAAGAGCAGACCCAGTATTTCAACGACGTCATCGATGACCTCAGTAAAAGTGGCCAGACGCTCATTTATGTAGGTCACTTCCAAACCCAGCTACCAACGTGCATTGACAATAAAATCGTGTTGGAAAAGGGAGAAGTAAAGGCTATATCCGAAGTTATCCACAAAAAAGAAACTTTATCAACATAAAAATTGTGGAAAACTTCAATTAATTCGAAAATAAGAACAAAAAAATAAAAAGAGAATCAAGATATCGGAAAACACTGGAAATCAAAAGTCAAAAATAAAGATAACTAGGTTTTAGGCCTATTTTCCAAAGTTTCATTAGACCTATCTCTGATAGCTCAATATTAAAAATACAATGAAGAAAAATATTTTAATCATACCTGGAGATGGCATCGGCCAAGAAGTAACAACTTGGGGTAAAAAAGTTTTAGAAAAAATAGGTGAAAATTATGGTCATGAGTTCAGCTTTGATGAAGCTATCATGGGCCATACTGCAATTGAAGCGACAGGCAACCCGCTTCCTGATGAGACATTAGCTAAAGCAAAAGCTTCTGATGCGATCCTTTTCGGCGCCATTGGCCATATTAAGTATGATAATGATCCTTCTGCTAAGGTAAGACCTGAACAAGGCTTGTTGAAAATCCGTAAAGAACTAGGTCTTTACGCAAATCTTCGTCCAATCCTTTTATTCGATGAGTTATTGGATGCTTCGAGTTTAAAGCCCGAAATTCTTCAAGGTACAGATATTCTTTTCTTCCGTGAACTGACAGGTGATGTCTATTTTGGTGAGAAAAATCGCAATGAGGATAATACCTTTGCTTCAGACTTGATGAATTATCACCGTTACGAGGTTGAGCGTATCGCACGTAAAGCTTATGATGCAGCACGCACGCGTAACAAAAGACTATGCTCTGTTGATAAAGCCAATGTATTGGAAACATCCCGTCTGTGGAGAGAAGTTGTCCAGGAAATCGCAAAAGAATATCCGGATGTTGAAACCGAGCACATGTTTATCGATAATGCGGCCATGCAATTGGTGAAAAACCCAAAGAAATTCGATGTGGTATTGACAGCCAATCTTTTTGGTGATATCCTGACAGACGAAGCGTCACAGATCGCAGGCTCGATGGGTATGTTGGCTTCTGCTTCCGTAGGTGATGGCACAGGCTTCTTCGAACCTATCCACGGCTCTGCACACGATATCGCTGGTCAAAATAAAGCAAATCCATTGGCTTCAATTTTATCTGCTGCCTTGATGCTTGATATTAGCTTTGGTCTACAGGAGGAAGCTAAAGCGGTTACCAATGCTGTTGCTGAAACATTAAAAGCTGGTTGGAGAACCGGTGATATTGCCAACAGCAGCACAGAAGCTTCAAAAATCTTAGGTACTCAGGAAATGGGTGAAAAAGTATTGGAGTTTATTAAATAGTATACCCTTTTTAATTTGTAAATCTTTTGAATTAAGAAATTATGTTACACGATCCTAATCATCTTTACATTTTCGACACCACTTTACGTGATGGCGAACAGGTACCAGGCTGCCAATTAACTACTCCAGAGAAAATTGAGATTGCTAAAGACCTGGAAAAACTAGGGGTGGATATTATCGAAGCCGGTTTCCCAGTGTCTAGCCCTGGTGATTTTCAATCGGTCGTCGAATTATCTAAAGCGGTAAACGATGTCATTATATGTGCATTGACCCGTGCCAATCAAAACGATATTGACGTAGCTGCCGAGGCATTAAAATATGCCAAACGCCCACGTATCCATACGGGTATTGGTTCTTCGGACATGCATATCAAATATAAATTCAACAGCACAAGAGAAGAAATTTTAGAACGTGCCGTTGCGGCTGTAAAACATGCCAAATCCTATGTGGAAGATGTCGAGTTTTATGCAGAAGATGCGGGTCGCGCAGACTTGGCATTTCTAGCTAAAATGGTTGAATCGGTGATTGCTGCCGGTGCTACGGTAGTCAATATCCCCGATACAAACGGTTATTGTCTGCCAGACCAATATGGCTCAAAAATCAATTACCTCAAGGAGAATGTACGCAATATCGATCAGGCCATTATTTCGGCACATTGTCACAATGACTTGGGACTTGCAACAGCAAATTCTATCGCTGCGATTCAAAATGGAGCCCGTCAGGTGGAATGTACCATCAACGGTATCGGTGAGCGTGCCGGAAACACGTCACTTGAAGAAGTAGCCATGATCCTTAAAGTGCACAACCAGTCGTTTGGAAGCTTGACATCAAACATCGATAGCCGCATGTTTACGTACTTATCGCGCAAGGTAAGTGAAATGATGAACATGCCTGTACAACCGAATAAAGCGATCGTTGGTCGCAACGCCTTCGCACACAGCTCGGGGATTCACCAAGATGGTTTCCTAAAACACCGTGAGAACTATGAGATCATCAGACCAGAAGATGTTGGTTTGGTTGAAGCTGATATTATCTTAACTGCACGTTCAGGAAGACATGCCCTTAAGCACCATTTGGAGCGTTTAGGGTTCCATCTTGAAAAAGATGATTTAGCTGATTGCTATCAACGTTTCTTGGTTTTGGCCGACGAAAAGAAAAATATTTGTGATGATGACCTAAAAAGCCTCATCCAAGAAAAAATATAAAAAAAGGAAGGCTGCAGATGCAGCCTTTTTTTATCATAAATACATTTTTTTAAAAGGATCCAAATGATACGTTGCTAATTATTATTTTATCATACGTACAAACGATCTTCCATTTAAAATCAACTAAATTTAAATACTGTATAGGTAGAATCTCTCATATAACAGCGAATATCTGCGTTTTATTTGCTACCTTAACTAGGCAATCATCTAACAATGAATCTATCAACCTTAAACATCAATTCAGAAGCTACACTTGACCGCATCAAGTCTGTGGTCAACAGAACACCGCTTCAATATAATCGGCATCTATCCGAAAAATATGGCGCTGAAGTCTATCTCAAACGGGAAGATTTACAAGTCGTACGTTCCTATAAATTACGCGGTGCCTACAATAAAATTATTTCCTTAACAGCGGAAGAGCGACAACGTGGCGTTGTATGTGCCAGCGCAGGCAACCACGCTCAGGGCGTTGCTTTCTCCTGCAATAAACTCGACATCAAAGGCGTGATATTTATGCCGGGTCCGACACCACGCCAAAAGATTTCACAAACGGAAATGTGGGGTAACGGCAATGTAGAAATTATCTTGACCGGAGACACTTTTGATGACTGCCAAAAAGCAGCGCTGGCTTATACAGCAGAGCATGGCATGACTTTCATTCCGCCATTTGATGATCTCAAAGTTGTGGAAGGACAGGGTACTGTAGCCGTTGAAGCTTTACAAGATCTTCCCGATATGGACGCCATATTTATCCCAATTGGTGGCGGTGGACTTGCCGCGGGAGCGAGCTATTACCTAAAAAGTAAAAACAACGCAATCAAATGCTATGGTGTTGAACCCGAAGGAGCCCCCTCCATGCAAGCGGCCTTGACTCACGGCGCACCGATCGAGCTCGAGCATATCAACAAATTTGTTGATGGGGCAGCTGTTAAAAAAATCGGTGCAACGACATTTGAAATTGCCAAACAATTGTTGGATGATACACGCTCTATTCCCGAAGGAAAGATCTGTACCTGTATCCTAGAGCTGTACAATAAGGATGCAATTGTCGTTGAGCCTGCAGGCGCTCTATCCGTGGCCGCTCTTGAATTTCACAAAGATGAAATTAAAGGTAAGAAAGTCGTCTGCATCATATCCGGTGGAAACAACGATATCGACCGCATGAGTGAAATCAAAGAATTGTCTCTACTTTACGAAGGGTACAAGCATTATTTTATCGTTCGTTTCCCACAACGTCCAGGCGCCTTAAAACTCTTCGTTTCCGAAGTATTGGGGCCTAAGGATGATATTACCCGTTTTGAGTTTATCAAAAAAACAGAACGCGAAAGAGGTCCAGCGCTAGTCGGCATTGAGCTCAACAAGCCTGAGGATTACGAAACACTGATTGAACGCATGAAAGAATATAAGTTTGATGTCATTGAAATCAACAAAGACCAGACACTATTTGAATATCTTGTATAAATAATAGGTATAAACGAGAAAAGCCAGGATATGAATCACTGGCTTTTCTCGTTTATATAACCAAAATATCCCACTCAAAGCCTTCAAAAAACGAACAATTCCATAACCTAAAAAATCGTATATTTCCGTTATTAAAAGATATTCAATAGCTTAGGAGAGAGCGATAAATTATTTTAATTTGACCAAAGGCATATTGCATATAAAAAGTAATTTATCTAAGTTTAATTGTTTAATCAATACTATACGAAAAATGAGAGTACTAATTTTAACGATTCTGACCTTAATAGGTCAACTTACTTTTGCTCAGACCGACAAAAGTAAACGCCCAAGTCCTCCAGACAACACGAAGGTAACCACCACCGATGGTGTCACGATTGACATTAATTATAGCCGCCCTTCATTGAAAGGTCGTCAGCTTGGTGTTGATATCGCCCCTATCGGTATTGTATGGCGTACTGGAGCAAATGAAGCGACCACCATCGAATTTAATAAAGATGTATTGGTTGAAGGCAAGAAATTAGCTGCTGGTAAATATGGCCTTTACAGCATCCCTGGAGAACACGAAACAACAATTATGTTCAATAAAGTGTGGAATCAGTGGGGAACAAAATATGATGCCAACGAAGATGCTTTACGTGTTTCAGTCAACAATGCCACAGCAAGCAATTCGCAGGAACAGTTTAAGATCAATGCAACGCCGCAAGGAACCGTTTCCTTGGAGTGGGGACAGTATGTCGTTCCTTTTACGGTAAAAGCGAGCAACTAAACGCAAAACACATTATCACGGTAATCGGTACGGTACGATCGGTTTTTTAATCAAACAACAGGCCGTTCGATTACCTGATTCTTCTCTTCTCTCAGCCCCATTTTAAAAACTTATTTGTTTATCGATCCGCTTTATTCATTCTATATTTTGTCATAAAAGCGTCGTATTCAGCCTCATCGCGACACATCTTGTCGTACCAGTTCTTTTTAAGAATCAGTGTTGTAATCCCTAAGATCAATATACTAGTCAGTAAGCCCTGTCCCTGTTGAATAACGATATACATCGGGATCAATGTCAAACAACATTGCCATATAATTCCCACGCCAACATTAAATAAATCGCGCTTAAAGTGATTGTTTCTTTTAAGATCAGGGTATTTCTGCAACGCTTTCTGGTGAATTGGTCCCCAAAAGCCCCATGGACGAACACGGACATAAAAATCGACAAGCACATCCTCTTCAGTAGGTTTGGACAGCCAGGTCCCCATCAGACAGCCTAGCAGCGATAGGACAAACAAAAATGGGAAATAATATAGCGGCAAAGTATGCGGGAAAAACTGGGGCAGAATAATCGCCCCGAATATACCGGTCAACATCCCCCAGAAAAATCCAGCCCCGTTAAATCGCCACCAATGCCATTTGAGCACATTCGCGGCAATATACCCGCCATAGAGTGCTGAAACGATCCACTGCAGCACCGAATTGATGTTTTGAACATACAATCCGATGATCGTGCTGCAGACAACCACAGAAACAGAAACAATATAGCTCAACCGAATCTGTTTTTTTGGCGAAGCCGAACGATAAAAATATTTCAGCAAGACATCATTGACCAAGTATGCTTGCGCCGCATTTATCGTTGAAGCAAAAGAAGACATAAAAGCAGCCAGAAGTCCCGCCAACAATAAACCTGTCAATCCAACCTTCCCAAACCGACTAATTGCCTTGGGCAAGATGATCTCAAAATCCATATGGCTTCCCATTGCTGTAAACTCGTCCCGAAAGAATACAAGAGCCAATACCGTAAAGCCCATGATCATCAGATAACGTGGGATAAGCAAGATAACAGATACCGATCCGCTCATTAATGCGGCCTCTTTTGGAGATCTACAAGCCAGAATCTTTTGCATGTCATAGTTGGCCGCGGGCCCAGCCATGCTCATGAAAATACCTTTGAAAAGCATCATCATCACAAATACGGTAAACAGGTTGTATTGATCATCGGCTATTCGGTCCATAATAGAAGGGAGTAAATTGCTCCAATCCATATCCAGGTGCCAGCCAAAGAAGGGAGAGTCCCAACCCTCAGGTGTATTGGCGGCCAACAATTCGGGACTTACCTGCTGCATGGCAATCACGGCAATTGCAATACCAGATACAATCATGATTCCGAACTTCACCATATCGGCCCACACAATACTATGCATGCCGCCAAGCATCACATAAAAAGTCGTGATTGCCGTGAAAAATATGCCATAGAGCTGGGGAACATGCATCGGGTCAATGGTCAATGGAATAAAGCGCGACAGCTGTTCCCAGGGGAAGAATACCTCCATAAATTTACCGATTCCGATAAATCCATAACATAGAAAACCCAATACCGCTACAATGGCGTATAAAATGACCATGGTGTAAGCTCCATCTGCACCCTTACCATGTCCAAAACGGGTTCGGATCCATTCAGCTCCCGTCAAGACATTTGAACGCCGCAGCCATACCGAAAGGTAAACCATCAAAAAAATCTGATTGAAGACAGGCCATAACCAAGGAATCCACATGCTCTTGAGGCCATAAACAAAGGCAAGATAAACCATCCACATCGTGCCCGAAATATCGAACATCCCCGAAGCATCAGAAATACCAAGCATATAGTAAGGAAGTGACTTCCCTCCCAAGAAATAAGAGTCGAGATCCTTAGAAGCTCGCTTTTTAAGAATCAGGCCAATGACAATCATCGTCAGCAAATAACAGACAATGATAACTATATCTATTACGGAAAGTTCCATGAATATTCTTCTCGTGGTCAACCGCAATCTACAATTATATTTCTACTTCTCCAATTGGCCAATCACGACCGAAACTGGATAATGATCTGATATTCCTTCGAGATCAGGACCATTGTGCACTTCGACCTGCTGAACCAAGGGCGACAATCGCTCCGACAATAAGATATAATCAAGTCTCTCCGACACTTCAGCTAATCGGCTGTCGCCCCAATTCCAGCCATAAAGCGTGGCTGTTGGAAAACTGACTCGCTTATTTTCCGGAAATACGGTACGTCCGATACAATCATCAAAACCTGCAGCAATAAAAGTCGACAGCACACTATAGTCAAAATGCTGGCCACGCATATTGCCATACTCGGGATGCGCTTGATCCCAATTCGATAAATTCTTTCTCAATGGTGCTTTGTGTTCCAGCCAAATTGCATCCAATGGAGAATACGCATTGAGATCTCCCATGATCATACAGTTATTCAAGGAATTACTTTTGATATAATCCACAATCTGTTGCGCTTCTTTTAATCGATACTTCCAGGAAAAAGGGCTGAGATGTGTGACTATAATATCAATATCTTTAATTTTAACATGCAGCATGCCATGCCAGAACTCATCCACCTGGGCTTTGATTAGCGTAATCGGATAGCGAGACGTGATTCCTACCGGATAGCCCTTCTCTTTGAGTAAAATGCTATAATGATGTCCATAGGATTTGGCAAGCTGTTGAAGATCGGCCTGTTTAAAATCGACCAGTTCTTCTAAAGCAACAATATCCGGTTGTTGTCGTTCCATCCAATGGACAAATTTATCCGATCTTGCTTTCGTACGCTCAAACCCATTCCAGATATTATAAGATATTATCTTTAGCGGTTGATCGGCCTGAGATTTCACTGTCAAACACAGAGAAAGTAAAGCGATCACCCCATAAAACTTGATCAGATTTTTCATTTGTATACTCCTAAATATCGATTTTAAAACGAACAGTAAGCCTTATATAACGAACAACAAGCCGGGCTATGCGATTTAAAATAGGAGACCGGCTTTCAATTTTCACCTCCTACTGTCAGGCTCTTTTCACATCATTAGGTAAACAAATTCCAGATTCCGTGGCATATAGCGCATTGCGGCTAATAAGCTGGAGGATATTGTCTACCGAGGTTGACGAGAGAAGGCCGTCGGGTGCTGTATTTAGACAGTAATCCAAAAGTCGGTCGACTGGAGATACAGCAACATGCATTCGTGTGTCACTCGATGCGTAATAGATATAAACCATACCGTTGGCATTCATGATCCAACCGTTGGAAAACAACACATTGGAAACATCACCGATCCGTTCTTCTCCCTCTGGCGCCATCAGATAACCTGCCGGCTCGGCGATCAATTGACTTGGATCATCCAGACTGGTCAGATAAATATAGAGCACATAACGTAAGCCAGCAGCAGTGCCACGCACGCCATGGGCGAGGTGTAGCCAACCTTTCGCTGTTTTTAAGGGCGCAGGTCCCTCACCATTTTTCAGTTCTTTAATGGTATGATAAAAACGTTTGTTGATAATTTGTTCTTCAACAACAACAGCATTTTTAATATCATCAATCAATGACCATCCAATTCCGCCACCACGTTTTGCCAGGATAAAATCATCCTGTGGCCGTGTATACAAAGCATATTTCCCCTGAACGAATTCGGGGTGCAATACGACATTCCGCTGTTGACTACTCGCTTTCAAATTGGGTAATCGCTCCCAGTGCTTCAAATCTTTTGATCGAATGATGCCTGCTGCGGCAACGGCACTGGAGAGATCTCCAGGAGCAGCAGCTGCATCGCGTTTTTCACTGCAAAAAATACCATATACCCAACCGTCTTCATGCGCAGTTAGACGGATATCATATACATTTGTTTCCTCCTCATCTAATTCCGGGAGAGCCAATGGCTGATCCCAAAAGCGGAAATTATCCACCCCATTTTCACTTTCCGCTATCGCAAAAAAAGATTTCCGGTCAGCCCCTTCAACACGAACGAACAACAGATACTTTCCTTGCCAGTAGAGTGCCCCTGCATTCATTGTTGAATTGAAGGTGATTCGCTCTAGAAAAAGAGGGTTTGTTAATGGATTAAAATCATAACGCCAGGTCAAGGGGATATGCTCTTTGGTAACAACAGGATATAAATAACGCTTAACAATTTTTCCTGGATTAGACAGTTCAACATTGGCTCTTTCCAATAATAAGCGTTGTGATTCGATAATATAAGCTTGCTGACATTCAAATGATTCGGCCATAAATTTAGTTCAGTTCAAAAAAATAGTTACTTTACATGTTTTCAGGATAAAGCGGCATACGCGTCACACGATGGAATGCAGTGCCGCTACCCGTAGCGACCTCAAGGTCGAATATCACTTCCTTTGTTTTGGGATCAATCTCCACAACACGTCCGCCCGAACCAATAGAGGTTGCTACACCCATCCCTGGACAAAATAAGACATGTCCCGTTTGCCCCAAGTATTGCACGCCCGATATGGCTTGTGAAAAGCCTTGCGTTCCGCGATCTTTTCCATAAGACCAAACTTGCTGCACCGTTCTATTGGCCATGTCAATTTTATATTCCACTACCCTGCTATAGCTGTTCACCCCGGGAGCAAAATTTGATTTCCATTGCCGATTATACCCATTGTCAAAAACCAAAATCCGATCCTTGCTCAAGGCGACAGGTGTATGTGGACCCCAGGGCCAATCAAAGCCTGCCAGCGCAGCATCTCCATTGATCACTGCTGGGTCCGTAATTGCTGTACCATCTTCGGCAATTGGCTTTAACAACAAGGGCTGATATTTGGCTCCCCAATTTTTATGGGGCGATATAATCCATTGTGTTATTCCCGAATGGTTGAAGCTAAAAATCCCCTGATAACGTGCCGTAGCCAATAAATCTTCGCCAATTTCTGTAATGGAATTGTTGTGAGCCCAGTTATTTGGGCTTTGCGAAAAGGCGGGCGGTGTTACGCCATCAGGCTTGATATAACGCGTTGTATCGAGTTGCTTGGCAAGATCCCACTCATTAGCCAAAACGCCCGTCTGCGGATTCAATTCGATGATAAAGTCGTTAATACGCGGTTGGCCATTGTTTAAACGGGCCGCAGCTTTGGTTACATTGATCAAGAAATTACCATTGGCAGCCTCGGTAATTTCATGATGAAATCCGTACCCCAGTTTGGCCAGATCCCATTGATTAATCAAATTACCAAACATGTCCATTTCAACCACACGTTGCTGCGATTGATCACCAGAAATAAAAGTTCCTTTTTTTGTTCGTTTAAGACCTATCGATCCTGAAAACTTCTGTAAATCAGGTGATTTCTTCAATAGCAACAACCAACGCAATTCACCCTCGTTATCAATCATATAAGGTAGAGAAGTATCTATCTCACTCTGACCGGGATAACTCACCAAATTAACTCCAAATTCCATTTTGTCGGTTTGTCCTTTGACGATCTTCCATTTGGGAAAGTCTTGCACAGTCACTGCCTGCGTACGGATATGAATAGTTGTACTTCCGCGTTCTTTGCCTTCAAGATCAGTAAAAGCGAGATCGACTACATTATCATAATCAGCATACAAGCCTAATATGGGCACACTTTGACGTGGTGTCTCATCACTGCATAGATGCGTGATCGTACCAAATTGGCCATGCTTGCCACGCACAGTTACACGAACACGTCCATAAGTGGGTAGCACAACATTCACCAATGCTGCCAGTGGATTGTAACCTGAAGGATCAAGCTTTATTCCTTCGACCATGAAATCGAGTGAAGTTCCTTTTGTGGGCACGATCAACTCCGAACCATCACTGAATATCAGATTAGTGACCCACCGATCCAAGTTGGGCGTTACCTTTACAATATCCGGAACAGGAATATTTACGGTTCCTTTCTCAAAGTTGAAGACATAATCCTGTGAATTCTGCTTGACGTCAAGCAACAATTCTCCGGCATCGATCTTCGATGTTAACGCCAGTTTGGAGGGCAATTGATTCGCAGTTTCCCGATCTTTCTTACAGGAAAATAACAACAACACCAGGCATACCCCCGGTAAAATGGAAGTGGTGAAAAATCTGCACATTCGTTGTACTGCAATCATACTTACTATTGTTTAAAAGAATTTTTAAAAAGTATTCCGGCAGAGGCATCTACTCCCCTACCGGAAAAAACTAACACTCAACTGTGGAATCGAGAATAAATTTTTATCTGTGTATCAAGATATTAATGATTTGTACAGAAGAAAAAACCTTCACTGGCCAGCGCACATATTATAGAAAATTGATCATAATCGTTCAGTTTATAAGTTCCAAAATTTGATTCTGGCCCCCCGCATTTAGATCCCTTCATAGGCAATCCATAAATATAATTACCAGAATTCGAGCCTGAAAAGAAACCTTCAACTTCATAAGTCCCCGCAGGAATATTCGTATAAAAATTTACTCCTGGTAAAGTAGGATAATATAGAGTCATTACAATACTTCCGTTTTGTTTAAGATAAACGCCAGAACTAGGTAATGCCCCACCTGTTGAATTATTGAGATTTATAGAAACGGTATTAGCAAACACGACTTTCTTCGCTTTTTCATAACCCTTACTATTTGGATTTATTTTAGTTTCAGTTGGTTCAGAAACAGAATAGCTACTGGCAACAAAGGCCATACAGCACAACAAACATAATGTTAAATAATTCTTCATAATTCTATACAATTTAATGGGAACGCGCCCTCCATATTACCCTACCTCCACAACGGATTTTGCTGAATCTTTGTATTGGTATTGATTTCACTTTCAGGCAATGGGAGGTAATAATGCTTAGCTTGAAAATTTTCAGCACCTTGTTTTTTATTGTCCACAAAGATTTTTTTCATGTCAGCATACTGATACCAGCGTTTTAAATCAAAGAAACGATGACCTTCAAAGAAAAACTCAAGTTCGTTCTGGTGAATAATCTCTTTCATCAAATCATCCGCATTAGTCCAAGTTTTATTGGCTAATCCTGCACGATCACGAACGCGTTTTAAACTAGAAGCTGCCCCAGCAGTGTTACCATTCTTAGCACATGCCTCGGCATGCAGTAGCAATACTTCGGCAAAGCGCAACAAACGGAAGTTATTATTAGTATTTGCAGCATCATACATACTGTTTGCACCGCTTACATTTCTAAAGAAGTTAGTGTATTTCTTAATCAAAAAACGGCCTTCTTTACCATTAATAGTTGGATAGACAAGTCCAGGGTTTACGGAAATTTTAGCTAAGGATTCTGTCCACAACTTATCGAAAGAAAGATTACCATACCAAGCACCATCGGTCAAACCAGTTTCGTAGTCTGAATATTTCCAGTAAAAACTCGTATACATACGTTTATCAAAACGGGTATCTGATCCTGTTGGACGCTCTTCCGAAATAAAGTCACGAACTACAGAAATACCTGGTACTAATTTAAACCAAGCACCCGTTCCAGCAGGACCTGCAAAATTGGGGATAATAAATCCTTGGCGACTATTAGGACTCTCTGATCCCCAGATACCGTCCGAACCATATTTACCATCGTATACTAATTCCCACACAGACTCCTTGTTTAATTTCGTATTGTCCTTGAAATTATCTTCAAAATTTTCGACCAAATCATAATTATAGGGTGCGGTTAAGAGTGCCTTTAACTCAGTTTCAGCTTCTCCATATTGTTTGGTATATACCAAGGATTTTCCCAAAAAAGCTATTGCAGCCCCTTTAGTAACGCGTCCTGCCTCTGCTGCCGGCCGAGTAACAGGTAAATTCTCTTTTGCAGCCTTGAAATCTGCGATCACCTGTTTCCAGATATCTGCTTCTGGTGTTGATGGCTTGTTTTCGGGATCAACATCTGCAGGAATCAACAACAGCGGGACGTCGCCATAATTGGAAGCAAGTAAGAAGTAATATACTCCCCGTAAAAAACTTGCCTCAGAAATCAGTTCCTTCTTTTTATTTTCATCCATCGGAACTTTTCCGATATTGTAAAGAAGCACATTAGCCCGATTGATTCCACTATATAAACTTCCAAAATCACTTTCAGCTGTTCCAGGTGTATTGAGAAAGGTAACATATTCCCATGTATGTCTTTCTTCACCAACCAGAAACCAAACATCATCTGCACGGTTCATCGTCTGATAACCTGTGTAAGCACCATAATAACCATACATTTGTCCGCGAATGGGTGAATAGACTGTAGCCATTGCAGCCTGTACTTCGCCTTCATTTGACCAAAAAATCTCCGACACCGGCTTATTGGGATTGATGCGGTCGAGAAAATCCTTGCTACAGCTTCCCATTAACAAAAGAACTGCTGCGGCCGCTGTATATTTTTTAATTGAAATCTTCATTTTTGTCATTTTAAATTTTAATTGTAAAACCCCTGCAACCCATTAGAAATTTGCCTGCAAACCAAACATAATCGTGCGGGCCAGCGGATATCGTCCATGATCTGTACCTGCTGTCATTACACCCGTTTGACCGACTCCATTATCGTTATTGCTAGGGCCTAAATCAGGACTATAACCTTTGTATTTCGTTACAGTAAACAGGTTGTCAGCGGCCAAATAGATCCGTGCGTTTTTCAAAGTCACCTTGTTCAACCAAGTATTGGGTAGCGTATAACCCAATTCTATTGTTTTTAAACGGAAGAACGCACCGCTTTCCAACCAGCGATCACTTACCCGACGTCCGTTACTATTTGGATCTGTTCGAGTATAACGTGGGATCTCGGTATTGTTATTTGTTGGTGTCCAAGAATTTAAAAGATCAATAGAATAATTATTTATATCACCGGTAGTCTCCATCCGAGCACGGGTATAATTATAAATTTTATTACCATACATACCATCAAAGAAGAAGGCAAAATCGACGCCTTTGTAATCCAATCCACCACGAATACCGTAAGCTAGCGAAGGAAAAGGACTCCCCATATATTGACGATCGTTATTGTCAATCTGCCCATCCCCATTGTAATCTATAAATTTGATATCCCCTGCTTTCGCTGTCGGTTGGATTACGGTACCTTTTGCCGATTTATAGGCCTGTACTTCGGCATCTGACTGGAACAACCCCTCCGTTTGGATCAGCCAAAAACCGCCTATCGGATAACCAACTTTAGCCCAGCTGATCACACCTTCACCTTGCGGATTATAACCACCAAACTCTTGCGTATTTCCCACCGTAATCGCATTCATTTTATTCTTAACGGCAGAGGCATTCACCCCAATATTATAATTTACTTCGCCAATGGCATCACGATAGCTCGCTAAAAACTCAAAGCCTTTATTTTGAATGGTACCTGCATTCATTACAGGTGAACCCGATTTCCCTGCAGAAGGAGGTTGGTTGATCGATAACAAAATATCTTTCGTATTTCGTACGTAATAATCTGCACTAATACGCAGCTTACTTTCCAAGAAGGCAAGGTCTACACCAATATTGCTCGTCTCTGTCTCTTCCCAGGTTAAATTAGATGGTGAAACCCAACTCGTTCCAGGAATTGCCCCTTGCCACCATGCTCCGCCTTGGATATAATTAATTCCGTATTGAGTAACGTTTTGGGTCGTATAATTGGCAATTTCTTGATTACCCAAACGACCGTATGACGCACGTATCTTCAGTTCATTGACTGTATTTTTTGCCTTTTCAAAAAATCCTTCATTCATTACATTCCAGCCTAATGCGATAGAAGGAAATACCCCGTAACGATGTCCATTTCCAAACTTTGAAGATCCATCTCGACGTACTGTTGCAGTAAACAAATATCGATTATCATAGCTATACATTGCGCGGCCGAATTGTGATATCATGGCTGCTTCCTGCAGGCTACCTGAAGTCGATTGTTCCGCTGGTGAAGCTGCATCAATAGCATCCGTTCCTGGTGGAATATCAAGTCTTTTGGCTCCAAAACCTCTATTGGAATTTTCTTGCGAAGAGTAGCCCGCTAATAAGGAAATAGTATGCTTATCGAAAGTATTGTCATAATGCAAGGTATTCTCGATCAACCATTGATTATTGAAGAAAGCACTTTCATTGAGCGAAGATTTCAGTACTGCAGTACCGTCGGGGCGTCGGTCAGCTTTATTATAATTTCTTCCTGTTGTTCGGTTAATACCAACATTTAATCGATATTTCAACCCTTTAATAAATAAATCTGCTTCCGCATATCCATTCAACATAATGTCTGTTTGGTAGACATGGTTATTATTCAAGTTCAAATTACCTACAGGGTTATCCAAATTTTTCATCCAAGGGGCCCAAGTAGAGTACCCTCCCACAACATTTTCGTCATAGATCGGTAACAGTGGATTTTGACGTAGGATATCCGTAATGACCAAATTAGCGTATTTTCGGTCACCTGATTTAATTAAGAAGGTATTCCCGACGCGAACATGGTCGTTGAAAAAATTAAACGTATTTTTGCTGCGTACATTGAACGATTCATACCCCGTTGTTTTCAAGATACCTTTCTGATTCAGATAACCAGCCGACACGCTATAAGTAGATTTTTCTCCACCGCCAGCGATGTCCAAATTGATCTT
This sequence comes from Sphingobacterium sp. UBA2480, assembly GCF_002341965.1. Taxonomy (NCBI): domain Bacteria; kingdom Pseudomonadati; phylum Bacteroidota; class Sphingobacteriia; order Sphingobacteriales; family Sphingobacteriaceae; genus Sphingobacterium; species Sphingobacterium sp. UBA2480. The sequence goes on from NZ_DDPA01000004.1 coordinate 230,159, forward strand.
ATTGACTGGAGCTGTTTCAAACACCTCGTCTTGCCAGTTGGTATTTGCATTAAAACTCTCCGCTTGAGGTGGTAGCTCTTTCTGATTCCGCATAAATTCTTTCCATTGCGGTCCATCCATCAAATCTATTTTTTTTGGAAGACTTTGCACTCCAGTATAGGCATTTAAACTCAAAGTGGCTGGGCTTGCCCTTTTACCACCTTTCGTTGTAATAATCACCACCCCATTAGCAGCACGAGAACCATAAATAGCTGCTGCTGATGCATCTTTTAACACTTCCAATGAAGCGATATCGTTTGGGTCTACTGTATTGATATCGCCAAATACACCATCAATTACATATAAAGGATTCGTGCTGCCCATCGAGCCTATACCCCGTATATTAATGTTCATCCCTGCACCTGGCGACCCGCCGGCATTTGAAACACTAACCCCGGCAACACGCCCCTGCAAGGCACCCGCAGTACTTTTTGCTAAATTGGATTGTAGATCTTTTCCAGTTACAGATGCAACCGCACCAGTCAAATCACTTTTTTTCACCGTACCATAACCAATCACCACGACTTCATCCAACTCATTGCCCGATTGAAGTACAATACTATAGGTTGAAGCATCATTCACAACAACCTCTTGCTCTTTCATTCCTACATAGGTAATTTTTAAGGTTTTGCCTTTCGCAACATCAAGTATAAAAGAACCATCGGCATCGGTTTTAGTTCCGTTGGCACTGCCCTTGATATTGACCGTAGCTCCTGCCACTGGCTTATTATCCGCATCGAGGACTTTGCCTCTCACCTTTTGGGATTGCTGTGCAAAAGCTAAGCTCCCACAAGTGGAAAGTAAGAGTAGTAAAGCTGTTTTTCTCATATTTTGTGTATTTAAGGTTTACAATAAATAGATGATTTGTATAATATGTCTATACTTAATTGGTATTCTAATATTGGTTTGTCTGACGAAATTAGAGAAAAGGAGAAGCCGTAAATAGCAAAATCAACTCATTTGTATTGTACTTTTCATTCATATTTCTGTCGGAAAAATCAGAAAAAAGCTAGCACAAACGATTGCGTAAACTAGAAATGACTACAAAATAGAAAAAATAGCATTGCATTAAACCGAAACAATAAACAACTGTAAAACAGCTAATTAAATAATATATTAAGTTATTTTATTGAACTTTGGACTCACTTGTATTGAATTATCATATAGCGGATAGACAGGATTTTATCGAATATCTTCGTATCCTGAAAAAACCTTCATGACTTCGCAGACACCAACAGCAATGAAAGCAAACTGAACGTTCTTTCTGGCCAATTGAAACAAACACTTTCAGAAAAAATAGACATAGGAGATCTTTCCGCTTGCTGGAAAAGCGAAATGGGAAATGAAAAAAGGAAAAAACTAAATAATCATTTGCTGTTTACGTAAGCTATTCCTGTACTCGACTGGAGTGAGGTCTTTTTTCCTTTTAAATACACGGTAGAAATACGAAACGCTGTTAAAGCCACATTGTTCGACGATATCGGCAATCAGTGTTTCTTCTTTCAGTAATCGCACCGCCATATTGATCCTAAAGTCGAGCAGATAATCGGTAAAATTCATCCCTGTAGTCGATTTCAGAAAACGGGAAAATGTTGATTTGCTCATGTTCATCACCGCGGCAACCATTGGAAGACTCAGTTCCCGGTTTACATGGGCAACGATATATTCCTGCAATCGTCCCATCATCAATTCGCTATTGCTCAGCACCGTATTGGTCGCAGTAGATAAGACACGGATATCTTCACCCTTGGACAATTCATACAATAACACCAGGAGTTTCATAACCGAATAGAATCCATCCCTTTCCAAAGTCAGTATGCGTAATAGCGGTAATACCCGATCTACTGTGTCTTTCCCAAAAACTACACCACGTGAAGCTTTGGATAATAATTGCTGTATACTTGCAAACTGCTTTTTATCCAGATATTGTTCAATCAAGGAAGGATGAAATTGAATGGTGATCTCATGGATATCATTCGATTGGCAATCGCCATCTTTCCAGGCGTGTTCAAGCTCGGGGCTTGCAATGAGTACCAAATCCCGCTCTCCAATAGACTCTATCGAATTGCCAATAATACGTTGTGCCCCCACTGCCCCCTCAACATAATTGAGCTCATATTCAGGGTGAATATGTACAGGAAACGTAAAGGAAGACTTTCTCCGATCGAAGACCACAAAGCAGTCATCGGAAGATAATGGCGATTTCTCTCTAAATATATCAGGTCTCATAATTGGATTTTCCCCTCCAGTAAATTACCCAAACTTAAAAAATAATATGTATAATCCATTGGTGCTTCAGCACATTTGCGCGCGGTCAAGCAGAAGCTTTCCAGAGGTGACCCCTTACTTCATGGTTCCCGCATCAAGTTAATGCAAATCCAATGGGGGCTGTTGCCCATCAAAAACGAATGAGCCCGATAAAATATCGAGCTCATCACCTGAACAATTAATTTCTAACTTTGTCCAACTTTTTGGCTGCAATTCATTTTTGCAACCTTTTGTTATTTTTTTCGATGTTCACCTTAATTTTTAAGGTATTTCTCCAAAAATTGATCCTGTTCCCAAAGTAAGTGGAAGATATTTTCTTTGGCGACATATCCATGCGCTTCACGTGGTAAAATGACCATACGCACAGGAGCTCCCAAGTTTTTCAGGGCCTGGAAATAGCGTTCTGTCTGCAGGGTGAATGTTCCGGGATTATTATCGGCTCCGCCATGAACCAACAAAAGAGGGGTTTTCATCCGATCAGCACTCACAAATGGAGACATGGTCATATACAAGGCAGGATCATCCCAGAAATTACGTTGCTCACTCTGAAAACCAAATGGTGTTAAGGTCCGATTGTATGCTCCAGAACGCGCTATTCCTGCGGCAAACAATTTTGAATTGGACAACAGATGTGCTGTCATAAACGCACCATAGGAATGTCCACCCACAGCAACTTTTTTTCGATCGATATAACCCAAATGATCTACTGCATCAATTGCGGCTTCGGCATTGGACACAAGTTGTTCAATAAAGTTATCATTCGGTTCTTTAGTTCCCTCTCCAACAATAGGGAAGGCCGCATTATCCAATACAGCATAGCCTTTCGATACCCAGTAGATAAAAGAGCCATAACTTGGGAAGGTAAACTCCTTCGGATTGGCCGTGCTTTGTCCGGCTGTATTCTTGTCCTTATATTCCCGTGGATAAGCCCACATTAGCAGAGGCAACTTCTCTTTCTTCGTAAAATCATAACCGGCAGGTAAATATAACGTTCCGGAAAGTTCGACTCCATCCTTGCGCTTGTATTTTAAAATCTCTTTATGGACTTTTTCCAACGATTTAAACGGGTTTTCCAACGTGGTGAGCGTCACCTGTTTCCCCGATTTCATATTTTTCATGAAATAATTCGGATAAATCGATGCTGACTGAAGCGAAATCAACAGATCACCAGTTTTAGGGTTCACTAGTTGGGCGATACGTTCTTGCATTTCAGATGCTGGAGCAGTGTAGATGCGTTTTTTCTTCAATGAATGCAGATCAAGCTCATCCACAAAAGGAAACTCACCATTTTTAGTAAAACCCTTACCTACAAACAACACCTTATCCTTATCTATATACATCGAATAAGTGCCTAAACTATTTTTTTCCATGTACACATCTCCTGGATCATTATACACATCCTGACTGTTCCGCTCTTGCAACAGTTTGGATTCTCCAGTAGAAGGATTCACCACAAAAGTTTTTGCATTTCTCGTATCGTACCATTGCGAATTGATCAATGCATATTTATCATTTCCCCATGTTACACCAGCATAACGGTCTTTGGTTTTAAAAATAAGTTTCCCCGCACCGTTGTAAGGGTAAGATAAAGTATATAAGGCATCACGAAACTCAGCAGGTTTATTCGCGTCCCCACCATCCAAAGCTTCTACATAGGCCAACGTAGCTGGCTGATCACTCCGCCAATGCCAGGCCCGTTTTCCCGATCGTGTCGACGAAAAACCCTTTGGCATTACCTCTGTCAAGGGGGTCTCATTCACAAGCGCTATTTCCTTGCCCGATCGATCATAAATACGAATCTGCTGTGGAAAAGACGAGACGGGAACTACATAGGAATAAGGTTTTGTGATGGTCGTGATCATCACGTACTCGCCATCCGGAGAGAAGCTGATTCCCGTATAAATGGCTTTATCTTTAAAGGAAGAAATCTTACCGTCAAGGTCCACAAGTTCAAGATTGGATTGCACCAATGTTTCGAAATTCGCTTCGTCCTGCGGATTTTTAAGCAGATCTTGGTACGTTCTCAATTGGGACACCTTCCCATCACTTGTTGAGACAATAGGTCCTGTCGGCAAATCTTTTGAAGGATCCAACAGTGCAGCCCTATCCTTTGGCAGGCTTGTAATCAGTAAACCGGAAGAATTTCTCAGCCACTGAAATGGCGCTGTTAATGTTCCATTCAGATTGTAGGCAGTCAACTGTTTGACATTTCGCGTTGCAAGATCAATGACAAATAAGGCCGTTCCGCTTTCATTTGTATTGCTAAATGCCAAAAGCTTATTGTCTGGAGAGAATACAAAATTGGCCATCGCCGCTTTTTCGGGTATCCCCGTGAAGTCGGAAAATTCCACATTTTGCCCTATTTTTTTCAAGGCAATCTTATCGAAAAAGATTGTTGAACTTTCCATGTTCGTCTTCGGATTAATCCGCAATCCAGCCAGTTTCATTTCTTCCTGGCCTAAGTCGGTCAGGCTTTTATACGTAGGTCGAAACGTAAATAACATCCAATTTTTATCGCTTGAAATCTTTATCTGAGGTGGGCGCACGTAATCGGCTAAGGCCAAAATTTCAGTAGAGGGTTTTTGAAAGGTAATGTTTTCCTGCGCTTGCGTCTGTAGCGATGCTAGAAGCAAGAGACCATAGAATAGTTTCTTCATAAATTTATTTTTCAAATTAGGGCAAAATAAGGTAATAAAAATTTCATAAAAAAGCAAGCTTTGTAGCTTTTTTATGACACTAAAATTAAACTTAAATCATTTGTAAAATAGCGGTAAAAATTACTAATTTAAAGTTATCCACATTCACAAAATACAGAAAACCAGCAATTTACAAACACGAATCTTCAGCAAACGCATTCTCTGACAAACTTTTGCCCAAAATGTGGAAAAGTCAAACTACCGCATCGAAAGAAAATATAAGATATTTGTTAAGCTAATGAAAGAATTGGCAACTCAACGAAGTTTTTAAGTATCGAAATACAGACTTTTCTTTTTGACGAATTGTCTATTTTAAATGGCTAGATTAACCTTCAATCTAGTCTCCCCGATTAAAATTGATACCATTAACTTCGTACCGGGTTTTTCTATAAAGATTGGAGTAAAAAAATAAACAAGTAAACATGGCAAGAATTATCAAATTTGAGAAAAACGATTGTGCTCCTTGTGCGCAAGTATCGGCTTATTTGGATCAAAAAGGTATCCAATATGAAACGGTTAATCCTTTTGATGAACCAGACTTGGCCGCAAGATTCAAAATCCGCACTGTTCCTACGGTAATTGTGTTGGAAAATGAAGAGATTCAACACCGTATCATTGGCTTTAAACCAGAGGAATTGGCTGCCATTGCACTTTAATAAATTCAGCGTATCATTAAAATTAAACAGTGACATGATACACATTTATTATGATTCCAGAACGGGGAACGTACAACGTTTTATGGATAAAGTAGCTCAGATAACGGGTTGGCAAATCCATAAAATCACCGCCGATTTAACGGTAAAAGATCCCGGTCATTTGGTCACTTTCACCACAAATTTTGGTCAGGTGCCCGAAAACACAAAAGAATTCATGAAACGCGAAGCTAAAAATATTTATTCTGTTACTTCCAGTGGCAACCGCAACTGGGGGCCGAATTTTGGTCTAGCAGCTGATCGCATTTCACAGGATTTCGACATTCCACTGGCGTTCAAATTTGAACTGTCCGGAACAATGGAAGATATTAATCAATTTATTGACATCTTAAAGAACTTTTGCGATGGTAGCAAACGAAGTAGCAAAAAACTGGATATTGCTTAATAATGAAATCATGATTAAGCATGATGACGAATTCAGCTTACATAAAGATAAGGAAGCGGTTCGTGCATATTTCTTGGAATATGTAAATAAGAACACAGTGTTCTTTTATACATTAAAAGAAAAAATAGACTATTTGGTAGAAAACAACTATTACATTGACTTTTACCAATGGTTTACATTTGAAGAAATGGAAACGGTCTTCAACTATGTGTATGCGAAGAAATTCCGTTTCGAATCTTTTATGGCGGCATTCAAATTCTTCCAGAGCTACGCTTTACGTGACGATTCTGGCGAGAAGTTTTTAGAGCGTTATGAAGACCGTGTAGTTGCTGTTTCCTTGTTCTTGGCAAGAGAAGAGGGTGTTCAAAAAGCGATCGAATATGCTGAAATCATGATCAATCAAGAATACCAGCCAGCGACACCTACATTCTTGAATGCAGGAAAGAAACGCTCGGGTGAATTGGTATCTTGTTTCTTGGATGAAATCGGCGACAACTTAAATGGTATCGGTTATGCTGTTGATTCCGCCATGAAGCTGTCTTCTATCGGTGGTGGTGTATCGTTCAATATCTCCAAAATCCGTGCTCGCGGAGAAGCGATTAAAGGTGTTGAAGGCCGTGCTGGCGGTGTGCTTCCAATCATGAAGATTATGGAAGATACATTTTCATATGCGAACCAGTTGGGACAACGTCCGGGTGCTGGGGCAGTATACCTCAATATTTTCCACTCTGACATCGAAGAATTTTTGGATTGTAAAAAAATCAACGTTGACGAGAAAGTACGTATCAAATCATTGTCGATCGGTATCATCGTTCCGGATAAATTCATGGAATTGGCAGAAAAAGATGAACCATGCTATTTGATCTACCCACATACGGTAATGCAAGAGTATGGACAATTCTTGGATGAAATGGATATGGACAAGATGTACGACGAATTGATCACGAATCCAAACGTGAAAAAGAAAAAAATCAATGCCCGTCACCTCTTAGTTAAAATTGCACAGACACAAAAAGAATCAGGATATCCTTATATTTTCTTCAAAGAGAACACCAACCGTGTCCATGCATTGAATGAAATCGGTCAAGTGAAATTCTCGAACTTGTGTACTGAAATCATGCAAGTATCTCAAGTATCCGATATTGAGATCTATGGCAAACAGGACACGATCCGTTATGGTATTTCCTGTAACTTAGGCTCTTTAAATATTGCAACTGTAATGGACAACAAACGTATCAAAGAGACCGTAAAAACGGCGATGCGTGCTTTGACTGTCGTTACAGACGTGACCAATATCGATATGGTTCCATCTATTGCAAAAGCAAACCGTGAGTTACATTCTGTAGGGCTAGGTGCAATGAACCTCCATGGTTACCTTGCAAAAAGCTTCATTATGTATGAATCTAACGAAGCGCTCGATTTTGCCAATACCTTCTTTATGATGATGAACTATTATTCATTGGAAGCATCGATGGAAATTGCCAAAGAACGTGGCAAAACATTTGTTGGATTTGAAAAATCAGCCTATGCCGATGGTACGTATTTCAACAATTACGTAAACCGCGATTATATGCCTAAAACTGCTAAGGTAGCGGAGTTATTTGAAGGGATACATATCCCAACGGTAGAAGATTGGTTGGAATTAAAAGCAAAAATCAAAGAACATGGTATTTACCATGCTTACCGTTTGGCCATTGCTCCAAATCAATCGACTTCGTATATCATGAATGCAACTGCATCAGTTATGCCAATCGTCGATATCATTGAAGTGCGTGAGTATGGAGATAGTACAACTTACTATCCAATGCCATACTTGACAAACGATAATTATTTCTATTTCAAATCGGCCTATGACATGGATCAATTCAAAGTCTTGAAATTGATTTCGGTCATCCAACGCCATATTGATCAGGGTGTATCTACAATTTTGCATACAAACTCAAAGGATTCGACGAGAGATTTGTCTAGATATTATATCTATGCACATAAATTGGGATTGAAATCCCTTTATTATACACGGACAAGAAAATCGACCATCGACGAATGTGTTTCTTGTTCAGCTTAATTTTGAGATTTTAGTATTTGGATATATAATGGGAGAAAGTCAAAAGTTGCCTACGCCATTGGCGGCTTTTGGCTTATCTAAAATCAACAATCCAAATACGTGATAATAAATGCCTAATACTTTAAACTAAAAATGAGTAAAACATATAAAGCTGTCAACTGGAATACCCCTGAGAACGATTATGTATTGATGTTCTGGGAACAAAATATCCGTCAATTCTGGATCGATACGGAATACATTCCATCAAAAGATATCGATAGCTGGAAACGTATCAGCCCAGAAATGAAAGATGCGTATAAAAAAGCTTTAGGAGGATTGACCCTATTGGATACCCTTCAAAGCCATACTGGTATGCCTAAAATCATCGATCATATCGATACATTACAGAATAAAGCTGTATTGTCCTATATGTGTATGATGGAAGCTATCCACGCAAAATCGTATTCCACTATTTTCACGACAGTTTCTACAACCGCAGAAATAAACGACATTTTCGAATGGGTTCAACAAAATAAATATCTTCAATACAAAGCAGAAACGATTGATGGCTACTACCGCGCAATCGATAAAGAAGATGCTTCGGACGAGGAGATTTATATGGCGATGGCTGCCTCCGTATTATTGGAGTCATTCTTATTTTATTCTGGATTCTTCTTGCCATTATGGTTATGTGGACAAGGTGAAATGGTTGCTTCTGCCGATATCATTAAGAAAATTATCGCAGACGAATCTATTCACGGTGTATTCGTTGGATTAATAGCCCAAGATCAATTCAAAAAATTAAAAAATCAAGATCAGGTAAAAGCTCGTTTCTTGGCCTTGCTTTACAATTTGTATGAAAATGAGCTGAAATATACAGAAGAGATCTATACTGAAGTTGGCTTAACTGCAGAGGTAAAAGAATATGTTCGTTACAATGCCAACAAAGCATTGATGAATTTGGGCTTTGATCCGATCTTCGAAGTAAAACAAGTCAACCCAATCGTATTGAATGGATTGAATACTGAAACGACACAACATGACTTCTTCTCCAAGAAATCAACTAACTACGAAAAAGCAACGGAAATTGTCCATCTAAAAGATGACGACTTCAAAATGGATGTGGTCGTAGACATATAATATTGACGATTCGTCAAACAAAAAGCCCCAAANNTTTGGGGCTTTTTGTTTGACGGGCAACGGCTATTGTTGGAACGCTTTGATCGCCTGTCCGCGCCAAGCGGCATCGAGCGGTGCACCAAGCAACCATGTTAACGTAGGTGCGATATCGTAAATCATTAGAGTTTCCTTAATTTCTTTCCCTTTGGGTACACCAGGTCCGGTCATTACCCAGGGAATCTCCACCTCCGCCAGCGATTTACCACCGTGTCCTTTTCCGGTACCGCCGTGATCCGCAGCAATAACAAAAATTGTTTCATCCGCTATTCCCGCATCTTTTACCGCCTGCTGCAAAGTGCCTATGCGTCTGTCGACCTGTTTTAGCTCGGCATAGTATTCCGGGGTATTATGTCCAATATTGTGCCCTACACCATCAGGTTGATCGAAATGCACAAAAGTAATGGTCGGTTTCTCTTTCTTTATAATGTCCACGGTGGTATTCAAAGCCGCTTCATCATCATCTTTGGTATTAATGACCTTTTGAACGACTTTGTTATCGATCAAATAACCTATACCTGGCCAGCTATGTACCACTGCAAACTGTGCTTTAGGATTTTTGCTGGCAACCGCATTAAATAAGGAAGGGAACATGCCGTTTGCTGTTTTGGCTGTAGAAGGAATCTCAGGTGTTTTACTATCCCACTCTGTATATCCATGGGCTGTAGGACCAGCTCCCATGAGCATAGAAGCCCAATTCACGGCACTTGAAGAAGGTAAAACGGTACGTACATGCGTACTATAGGTTCCCTCCTGCATTATTTTTTTAAGATTTGGCATTTCCGCTTTTGGTAAAGCATACGCTCCAAAACCGTCAAAACCAACTAAAACAACATGTTTGATCTTTTTGCTCTGTGCCGACACAGCACTTGTGGATAGCCCCAGTACGATCAATGGTAATAATAGATTTTTAATTTTCATCTGTATAAATTTGTTTTTCAATTGCGATGAAGCTATCAGATTTATTCATTCCCTAATGTGATTGGATAAATCATGATGGTTTCATAATAAAATAACTTGGTATCCAATGAGTACGCAACCTATTCAAGCTTTCTTGTATCCAGAATAGATAACCTGGTGTCCATCCTATCCAATGAATCGCTCACATGCTAGATCAAGGTTTATCGATCATATTTTACAAGCCACGCTTGTAATAAGTTGACCTAACTCAAAAATAGAAATTTTACAGCATCTATTATGTTAAGTAAACATTATTTAATCTCTCTAACCAATATGTTACAGAACAAAAAAAGACGCTGAAAAATTATTTTCGGCGTCTTAACCTTATACCGTTTTACATCGATTTTAATACCCAGCTTTTGCCAACCGTGCGTACATTTCGACAAAAGCACATTGATCGAGCAGCCATTTCGATTTATGCTGATCTTTCAGGGTCCAGTCTGCACTGAAAAGTCCATCTTTATCGCGCATATGCTGCCAGGCAAATTCAAGGTTTTTCGCAAACACGGTGAGGTACTTTTGGTCGCCATTCACTACAGCGAGCTCTATGTAACCACGCATCATAACAGCATGAAACCACAAATTGCTATTTTTCAATTTTGGAAAATCCAATTTCTCCTTCGTTTCGAAAAAATAGCCTAAACAGGCCTCAGCCAGCTGTTGCGCATCTTCGAGGTACCGTTTATTTTTCGTTAACTTATAAAGCAATGCAGCGGCCTGCAACATTTGTCCGGCGTTGTACGAAAACTTAGCTTTTCCAATCTTTCCATTGAGCTGCATATTGTCCCAGTATAACTTATCTTCGGGATCCTGAAGATTTCTTTTTGTCCATTCATAAAGACGTTCCCCTTCCTGCAGATAGGACTTATCATTGGTTGCCATAAATAACTTAAGTGCAAATACACTTGCTGGTGCATTCGAACAGGTATTTTTAGATTCCTTTTTCTGTTCACACCAATAAACGCCGCCGCCTAATTTATCATCTTCCCCACTCTTTACAAAATTCCAGATCTCTTTGGCCGAAGTGAGGTAGTTTGTTTTTTTTGTATGAATATAGCTATCGGTAAAATCGATCCCCAACCAGATATTATCGTCATAAAAACGATCCGAGGGAGGAGCTGTATTTAAATAAGAAGCATAACCAACCGGCGACCGACTTTCATCCCTATATTCCTGTAGCCCAACCAGGACTTTTTTGTCAAGTATGAACTGAAATGCCTTTTTTGTTTTTGGCAATTCCATCAAGGCATTTACAGCTGAGAAACTGCCTGAGAAAGGCCATAGATAAGCATATATCTTTTGCTGCTCGGCCTGTTGATTATTATCCAGATAATCAGCTTTAAAGTTTTCATCAAAGGGATATTTTTCAGCCAAAAGCTGATTCTTGGTATTTCCAAACTTGCTATAGATGCTATCTAAAGTTTGGATAGCATAGTTTTGAAAATTACCTTTCTGCGCGAATAATGCAGCACCGATAAAGTTCAAAAGAAACAACGTAAAATATCTTTTCATATGTTTTAGGTAAAGGAATAGTAGACACCCGCATGGGCATCTACTATTCCCGAACATTAATATCCAGGGTTTTGTTTTAAATTGGGATTCATCGATATCTGTTGCTGAGGTATTGGATACACTGTTTTGGTGTCAGAAGAAGGCTTATGATCCCACCAAGTTGCTGTATGAAATTTGCCGAAACGGATTAAATCCTCCCTTCTAAATCCTTCAAAAATAAATTCGCGTCCTCGCTCTGCCAAAAGCTCGTCAAGTGTCAGTGTGCTTGTGGTATACTTTGCTTCACTCCAGTCAGCATCAGAAAAAGCTCTCTTTTTACAACTATTAATCAAATCCACAGCTTCTTGTGACGGGCGTCCTCCATTTTTTCGCATCAATGCCTCGGCTTTTGCAAAATAAATCCAGCTTAAACGGTAGACGTTCCAATCTGTATTGTTGTAATTTGCATTCGCAGGTATTTTAACACCGTTGACAGTACCCTCTACAGAATTACCAAGCTTATATTTATTAAATCGGATACCACTATTCTCTTCTCCGTCGCTCATTGTAGAAGATGTACCTCCAGTCTTAGCCCTTCGAATATAATCAACAAAAACAAGCTGTTCTCCCTTGTATTCCTCGGAACCTTGCACGATTTTACCATCCACAAACCTAACCATCGGTCCGCTTAAAAACCATTCTTTTTTTCGCAAATCTTTTTCGTTATATTGATCGAAAACACCTGGTATTAACACAATACCGTTATTGCCAGTTCTTCCGCCTCCATAGATCTCGCTTTGCACAAAATGATAAAATTCACCTGGAAATCCAGGTTCAAAGTCTGCTGTCTGATAATCGTAGGCAATGGAAAAAATAGTTTCCTTAGACATGTCATTCGTCGGCACATAGGAATCTGTTAAATTTGGATCTAATGCCATAGCACCATTCAAACCTCCTCCAGCACCCGATATCAATTTATCAGCAGCCGCAATACAATCGTCCCATCGCGGTTGACCAGACCATCTTTCAGCATTCAAATATAGTTCAACGAGCATTGCATAGCCTGAAGCCTGAGAGACTCTTCCTAGCATACTTTTTGTTAATTTTGGAGCGGAACCAATGTTATTTAAAATTTCCTTTTCAATAAATGCAAAAACCTCTTTTGTGGAAGAAGGCAGAGGTAAAGGCTCCTCTGCTGAACTAGGGGCCTTGGTAGTTATTGGAATATTGCCAAATAGATCCATTAGCTTTAGATAATGTAATGCCCTTAAAAGCTTTAGTTCAGCAATAAACTCTTTCTTTTCAGCATCTGTTATTCCCATGCGAGCGACGTCAGATTTTTCGAGAATATCAATGGGGCTATTACACAAACCTACTCCCCAATACATCAATACCCATGCGTTGTTCAACCCACCTTCATCTACTGTCCAAGTATGATAGTGTAACCTTTTCCATTTGCCTCCATCTTCTCCATGCCGCCCTTTGGTCGGCCAGGCCAATTGATCCGCGGATAATTCTGCTGACCGCCACCAACCATCCTGCCCTGATGGTGATATCCACGCATTTGCATGGGTGTATGGACGCAATACAGCTGATATAACTTCATTCTTATTTTTATAAAAATCATCCGCTACAATGATATCATAAGCGTTTTCATCTAAATTTGTACAACTTGATGCATTGATTACGCAAGCTAAAAATAAAATCTTAACAATATTTTTCATAATACTATCTATTAAAAACCAAAATTTACACCAAACAAAAACGATCTCGTATTGGGATAAGGTCCTCTACTATCAATACCTAGACGTTGTCCATTTACTTCATTACCAAGCCCCGTATCCAATACAAAATCAGGATCATTCCCTGAATACCCTGTTATTGTTGCCAAATTTTGAGCCGTCAAATATATACGCACATTATTTACCCAAGTATTACTTTTCAATTTAAATCGATACCCCAATGTAACTTCATCAATTTTTAAGTGACTACCACTTTCCAAATAGTAATCAGAATACATATAGGTATCATTAATATCTTTATATTTGGTGAAAGCATCTCTCAAGAGATTCTCTGACCAGACCTTATTGCCATAAGAAAGTGCTGTCGTATTTAAGATATCATAATCAAATTTACCCCGCATAAAAATTCTCAGATCAAAATTCTTATAGGAAAAATTATTCGTCCAAGAAATATAATATTTGGGGACTGCATTTCCTATTACCGCTAAATCAGAGGAATTCAAATCATCTCTTGAATTATTAATCGCATCATTGTGCACAGCCTCGCCATTTCGGTTATAAAACAGCCATTTTCCTTCATCATCAAATCCAGCAAATCGTTTACCAAAAAATTCACCGATCTTGTGCCCTTCGTACGTTGTGAATGCATCGCCCAATGCTCCTGCTCCGCCGATTGCACCAAATGTTTTATATTTTACTTTAAATATATCATTCGAATAACTATCCAAAACATTTTTTAGCGTACTAGCTGTAAAATCCATGTTCCACTTAAAGTTCGCACGATCTATAGCACGATAGCTAAGCGCTAGCTCAATACCCTTTGAAGAAAGTGTACCTACGTTGGAATATATATTATTTCTTATATAAGGAGGCTGTGGGGTAGTATATGTATCCAAAAGATCAACAGTCTTTCGTTGAAAAACATCAATTGAACCTGAAAGCTTATTGTTAAACATTGTGAAATCAACACCGATATTTGTTTCTTTCTTCGTCTCCCACCGCAAGTTTGGATTCGGATTACGGTCGGGTCCGTAGGTTTCTCGGTAGGACTCATCAGGGAAAAGATATTTTCCTCCTCCGCCCAAAGTTAATCGAGAGGCATTATTAGCAAAGCCTGTATTTCCCGTTTCTCCATAACCAGCACGTAGTTTTAAATTATTTATAAAATCGATATCTTTCATAAAGTCTTCATTGCTGATGTTCCACCCCACTGATACTGCCGGAAAACTTCCCCATTTGTTATTTGCTCCAAATTTAGACGAACCTTCACGCCTTAGAATAAACTGAGCCATGTACTTATCCGCGTAGGTATAGTTTACCCGACAAAAAAAGGCAATCAAAGTATTATCATTCTTATAGCTGTCCATATTAGCACGTCCATCCCGAAGCGCTTGTCCTTCCGACAAATTATCTTCATGGAAATTATTATTTATAAATCCCCTATTGTCTGCACTTTGTCCCTCGTCTTTCTCATAACGATAACTATAGCCTGCTAATGCTGTGATTGCATGCTTTTCAGCAACGGTAGTGTTATATTGAAGTGTCGGTTCAAATGCATATTTTTCATTCAACAGATTGGATTTGGAAGCATATCCTCCACCAGGATAGTCTTGATCTTCTAAAGATGCTTCACTATTGAGCGCTCTATAAGCACCATCTGTATAAGAATTACGTTGTACCGACCCAAAAACACTGGCCTTTAATCCCTCAATTATGTTTAAATCTGCTTTTCCGTCTAAAGAAGATGTCTGTTGTTTCCGATAACTTGTTTCAGTAAACAATCGAGCAAATTCATTTGTACTCGTTCGGTCGTAACGAAAAGATCCATCATCGTTATAATTTGAGAGCGTCGGATTTTTCGTAGCTTCGCTTTCCCAGCCACCACCGCCTAGCAAGTTTGCATTATTCGTATTAGTAGCGATGTTGAGTAGAAAATTCAAACGATCGTTAAAACCCTTCTGGTTTATACTCGTTCTCACTGTATATTCCTTTCTTGAATTTTCCTTTGCAATACCTTCCAAGTTTCGAAAATTGACACTTCCACGATAGGTAGTTGATTCATTACCTCCCGACAGTGAAAGGTTATGATTCTGTGAAAAATTATCTTTATTAATCAATTCATCAAAAAAATCGGTAGAATGGCCAAAATCAGTTTGTTTTAGCTCACCAGATGCAATCTTATCCCTAAACTCTTGTGGAGTTAAAAAATCAGGTCTATTATAGACAAAGTCTTTGCGAAAATAACTGGAATAGTTGAATACTGATTTACCCGGTTTTCCCCTTTTTGTCGTAATCAGAATGACACCGGCATTGGCGCTTGTTCCATAAATCGCAGCACCAGATCCATCTTTCAGCACATCTATAGACTCAATATCATCTTGTTGTAATAGATCCGGATTGCCTCCAGGTATCCCATCAATAACAAACAATGGGCTGGCACTACCCGTAACAGAAATTGCGCCCCGTAATTGAGTCGCTACACCTGAATTAGGATTCGACCCACTTCTAGACACCTGCAATCCCGCGACCTTTCCTTGAATGAGATCCAAGGGGTTTCTTGCGCCGCTTTGACGAAATTGATCTGCACTTACGTGGGCTACTGAAGAAGTAACTT
Organism: Sphingobacterium sp. UBA2480; assembly: GCF_002341965.1. Taxonomy (NCBI): domain Bacteria; kingdom Pseudomonadati; phylum Bacteroidota; class Sphingobacteriia; order Sphingobacteriales; family Sphingobacteriaceae; genus Sphingobacterium; species Sphingobacterium sp. UBA2480. Next base: position 246,287 of record NZ_DDPA01000004.1, read on the forward strand.
CCCTTATTTTTTGCGTACCATAACCGACAACTACAACCTCTTCCAACTGACTTTGGTCTTCTTCCAATTGAACAGAAATGGTCTCGCCAGAAACTGTAACTTCTTTCGCTTTGTAACCAATTGAAGAGACAACCAACACGTCTCCCTGTTTAGCATCCAAAGAAAAATTACCTGACGCATCTGACTGTGTTCCCTTCGATGTTCCTTTAATAGTGATGTTTACACTTGAAATTGGCTTTCCATTAGCATTCAAGACTTTTCCCTTAACTTGTTGTTGGGGCTTTTTCGATTCCGTTAGAAAAGAGTTGCTTAACATCCGTTGCGAAGTGTCAGTAGCCTGCGCATGCTGCATTGCTCCTGCGATAAAAATCAAAGATAAGAATAGCTTAGATTCTCCTTTTAATCGCACAACTGTTTTTAAATCAATTTTGCTCATATTTTTATTATGGTGATTAAGTATATAAAACGATTTAGCTTATTGGTAAAGGCATTTTTATTTATTATTATTTATAATAGTTGCCGAAAACAGTGATTATTGTTTTATTCAATACACATCATTCTATCGGAAACATTTAGTATTAAATATTAATTGAGTATCGGCACGTGATTCAAAATCGCCATCCTATATCAGCAAAATCGGTTTTGCTAAAAAATTAAAAAAAATGGAAGCTATTTTAGAAATATACGTTGTTGATTTCTTTCTTGGTTTATTATTTAGTTCAAGTGTATGATTCAATCGTTAAGATAGGTATTTTTAATTTTAAATCAAAAATAATTTAGAATTATTGCTTTTATGGAATTCAGTTAAAAAGCAACTTATACCCCATAAAAAGAGCTCATGAATATTCACAAGCCCTATTTTATACATTGACAAGATAAAGGGTAGATTGAATACCCTTTATCTTATATAAGGTATGCCTATTGATATCCTGGATTCTGAGTCAGTTTGTTGTTTCGCTGAATTTCATCCGGAGAAATCGGCCATAATAAGTCTGTTTCTTTGAATGTTGCACCGGATCCGTTCTTAGCTCCAATCAATGGTACGAAATCTACTTTACCAGCCTCAGTCGTTGAAATTACAGGGAACATTTTAGTTCTAACAATATCGTCCCACATTTTAAATTCCAATGGGAATTCACGTAGCCGCTCTTTCCAGCATTCTTTCACAAAATTGTCCGCTGATAATGTTAGTAATTCGGCCGTATAAGCAGCAACTGATTTCCCTTCGGTATTTGCCCGTGCTTTTACCTGTGCTAAATAACCTGCAGCCTCGGCACTCACGCCAGATGTTTTGGCAATTCCTTCTGCAGCGATAAGCAACGCCTCAGGGTAACGGTAGAAGTTCCAGTCTTTGGTTCCTCGGCCAGTAACCGTAGCTGCCTGCTCATCAAAATAATACCATATTCCAGCGTCTGTAGATTCCCAAGTCTTATTATTCACTGGATTGGTATATTTCCAATGAAAGAATTGATTTGGCTGAATACGCAAATCTTTAGTATCATAGACATTAAGAAATTGCTTGGTAGGACCAAAAACACGCTCAAAAATAGAATATTTATCGAAAACGGTGGTTGCTGAAGAATTAAATGCATACGTTGTCCACCAATTGCTGGTACTAATCGTTGCATCATATTCCTGTGCATAAATCACTTCACTTAAATCATCTGTTGTACGCAATTTATTATAAGCACTATTAAATTTAAGATCGACATTGTCTGTCATTCGATGCGGAGAATTAACAACGATTTTAGCAATCTCAGCGGCTTCGCTATATTTACCTTCTTGTAAATAAACGTTAGCCAATGTCATTGCAGCCACATATTTGGTAATTCTGTGTCCATTATCTGCAAAAGTTTTTGCCGGCAGGTCTTGTACTGCATCTTTCAGGTCAGTTTCAATTAACTGATACACCTTTGCAACCTCAGTTCTTTCTAGATATAGGTTATCTTCAAGCGTTTCAACTGGTGTTGTACTCAAAGGAATAGCACCAAAGGTTTTTACCAGATAGAAATAATTATAAGCTCTAAAGAATTTTGCTTCGGCCAATAGCGCTTTTTGCTGATCTTGAGAAACAAATGAAATGGTAGGGATATACTTTACTCCGGCATTTGCAATATTAATAGCCTTGTAGCTTTCATCCCAAATTGTATTCATCTGTCCGGTGATCAAATTGGTATTCTGTTGTCTAGTTAACTGCCTAGCGAATAAACAAACACGTTCCTGCCCCTCATAACTATTTGAAAAATATCCTGTCAACATGGTATTGACCGACGCAGCTGGCCCGACATATGCACTTCCTGCTAGCGAATAGCGTTGTGGAGCTCCCCTTCTATATAATGAATTCACCGTAGCCTGTGCTTGAGCAGAATTTTGATAATATCCGTCCAGAGACAAATTAGACTTCGGATCTTCTTCCAAAAATTTGTTACATGATGTCGTCAAACCTAATCCAAGAATTAACAACATAAAAAATCTATTTTTCATTTCCTTATTTTCTAATTTTTAAAATGTTACATTCAGACCCAACGAAAAAGTCTTCGCTCTTGGATACGAGAAAAACGTCATGTTTTGTCCAAACTTACTTTCACCTTGAGAAGTACTTTCAGGATCATATCCTAAAAATTCTTTTGAAGTGAATAAAAACGGATTATTTGCATTTGCGTAGATTCTAACACGTTTTAGACCGATACCCTTTAAAGCTTCTGGGTTGAATGTATACCCCAGCTGAATTAAGTTAACCCGTAAATAGGAACCATCAGCTACCCAAGCATCATCCACATTGGTATCTTGTCCAGCATGCCCACCATTTGTCAAATATATAGCCTGTTGCATGGTATTCGGATTTGATCCATTATACGCGTCGGTTAAGATATTTTTCAAACCATTGGTGATACCAAAACGGTCATAAGTCGAATGGAAAAATTGTTGCATCACATCGACACCTTTAACAAATTGCAGATCCAAGGTAAAATCGAAGTTCTTATATTTCAAATTGTTGATAAAACTACCTGTCCAGTCGGGCAATCCTTTACCAATAATCTCTTTCTCAGTCGTTCTTTTTGCACGTCCGATTTGACTTACCGTCGCATTTCCGGCATCCACATCAGCTTGAGTATATACCCCTAATCTTCTGTAACCATAAAAACTATTTAAGTTCTCACCAACGCGGATAACACTATTAGCACCGCCTACCCAGCTATTCATTTGGATATCGGCATTGTTCTCGCCTAATTTTAACACCTTATTTTTATTATAATTGGCATTAAGTGAGGCATTCCAGCTAAAGTCTTCTTTATTGATAATGGTTCCCTTAACCATAATGTCCAAACCTTGATTTTGCACGGATCCGATATTTTTCATCACAGTACTAAATCCTGAGGCAGTTGGAATTGGCGCATCTAGGAGCAAGTCTGTCGTTTTCTTATGATAGAAAGACACATCAAAATTTAAACGATTTTGAAATAAGCCCAATTCAACTCCAGCATCAACCTGAGCGGTTTTTTCCCATTTTAAATTTGGATTCGAAATAGAATTCACAAAGGAATATGGAGCTCTTGAATTGTTGAGCAATATCGTTCCGGCATCTACGATTGCCAAGGACCTGTATGGATCAATCTCCGAGTTACCTGTTAATCCGTAACTAGTATGCACCTTTAAATTGCTAACTGTGGCATTATCTTTCAAAAAGTCCTCATTCGACACATTCCACGCAAAACCTGCTGATGGGAAGAAAGCATATTTATTATTCTTACCGAATTTGGATGATCCATCATAACGTCCTGTAATTGTCGCCGAGTAACGATCATTATAGGAGTAAGCTGCTCTTAAGAAATAGGAATTCATGGCCCATTTGTTCCAGCTAGATCCTGGTGTCGATGGTGTAATTCCAATTCCCATATTATTGTACTCATAAGCATCGTCGAAAAAGCCTTCGGTTCTAGAACTATTGAAGTCGTAAGTTCTTTCTTGCCATGATAAACCTGCCATAGCATTAATGCGGTGTTTATCAAATTGCTTATTATAGGTCAGATAAGTCTCCTCTTGCCAATACAGGGTATTGGTATTGTTCATTTCAGCCCAGCCATTTGGTCTAGAAATATTATTCAAGGTAATGGAAGAATATCCTTTATACGCTTTTTTATGATTATCTATACCCAATTGTGTCTTAAGATCCAAACCATCGGCCAAATGGAATGTTAAGGCCGCATTACCAAATATCTGTGTATTATAACGCATCCTCTTTTGTAAATCCAATATAGACACAGGATTTGCCATTCCTTCAAACCCTAATTTGTCCGAAACATTCGAAGATGATGAAAATGTATATTGTCCATTTTTATCGTACACAGGATACCAAGGAAGCATTTCAATCATGGTACGACGTGCTTCCTGTCCGCCACCATCTTCTGGTGTATAACGTCCCCAAGTATGATTAACGGTTAAGTTAATTGCTGTAGAAAGCCATGAAGTTGGTTTGGCGTCGTAGGCCATTTTTGCATTTACCCGTTTATTCCAGGTATTATTAACGACACCTTGCTGATCGGTATAATTTAAGAAAGCCCCAACAGATGATTTGTCATCGCCTTGTTGCACACTTAACTGATGATTATGCGAAATAGCTGTACGTGTTGCTTCACGCTGCCAATCTGTATTATACAAAGGGTTACCACTGGCATCAAAATAGTTGGGGTCATTAAACCAGGTCTTTTTATCCAAGGACCAAGATTTTCCCTGGTATTTATTTTCGTTTTCCAAGCCGATCATAAAGGCATCTACCCATTCCTGCCCATTCAATAGATCCATATAACGTTGAACGGAGCTTACACCCGCTGAACCTTGGTAGTTAATTGTTCTGGACCCATCTTTATTTCCGCGTTTTGTCGTTACTAAGATAACCCCGTTTGCACCACGTGCACCGTAGATCGCTGCCGAAGATGCGTCTTTCAATACCTCAATATTCTCGATATCATTCGGATTCAACAACTGAAAGTCTTCCATCACAACCCCGTCCACAACATAGAGTGGATTGGATGATGAATTGATCGTAGCCACACCACGAATGACCACACGGTTCGCATAAGCACCTGGTTGGCTCGAGTTGGAAAAGATATTCACCCCAGAAGCCTTACCTCTTAAGTTATCCAGCGGACTAAAATTCTGATCTTTGATCATGTCGGCTCCTTTAACCATCGCAATAGAACCTGTTACATCCGATTTACGCATGGTACCGTAACCAACAACGACAACTTCGTCCAATTGGCTTTGATCATCGTCCAATTGTACAGAAACAGTTGCACCGGAAACAGTGACTTCTTTGGCTTTGTAACCAATGGAAGAAACCACCAATACATCCCCCGATTTAGCATCCAAAGTAAAATTACCCAAGGCATCAGATTGTGTGCCCTTCGAAGTTCCTTTTACAGCGATGTTAACTCCTGAAATTGGTTTTCCAGCAGCATCCAATACTTTTCCTTTAACTTGCTGCTGCACATGGTTTACTTCTTTTACAAAGGATTTTCCTTCGTAATTGACTGAAGTTCCGACAGCGGCATTGACTTGTTGGAAAGTACCAGCAATGACAGCCAATGAGAAAAATAACTTTGATTTTTTCCCAAGCTGCGCAAATGATTTTACGTCAACTTTGCTCATATTAATAGTGATTTGGTTTATAAAAACGTTTTAGCAAAAGATGCTTAAAACGTCTAGTTTAATTTAGTTTCCCTTAATTGATGTTTTTAAAATCGATCCGCTCTCTTAAAAATTTGTACATCCAATTCCTTTTTTGTTTTCATTCGTTCATTTAACATAAAAGAGAAAACAGTAGGTTTAGACTACCTCCGGGCTCATTAACCCAAAGGGTTCATAATAAATTGAGCTAAATCGCTTTTGCTTTTTTTGTAAAATTTTTTGGTTTCCCTATTTTGGTTTTTTAATTGTTTATTACTTTTTATCTTTCCTTTTCGGTTATTATTTCTTGGTTTTAACGTGCTATTCTTTGGAAAGATAGCACTTTAATTTTACTGGGGAAAGATTTATTTTCAAAACCTTTCCCCAATAAACTAAATATTTCCTTTCTTCATCTCGCTAATCGCATAATCGACAGACCGAGCCGAAAATGCCATATAGGTCAATGAAGGATTTTGTGTTGATGTGGAGGTCATACTTGCACCATCTGTGACAAAAACATTTTTCACAGCATGCATCTGATTCCATTTATTCAATACCGAAGTTTTCGGATCGTGGCCCATACGTGCACCACCCATTTCATGGATATCCAAACCTGGAGCCTGCCAGTGTGTATCCGGGCGAATGTTTGTGAAACCAGCATCTGTAAACATCTCCGTCATGACGGCAATGTAATCCTTTTTCATTTTTTCATCGTTCTCATCATAATCGACAGCAATTTTTAACAACGGAATACCCCAGTCATCTTCCTTACTGCTATCCAATGAAACCATTCCCGATTCTTTTGGTATTGTTTCACCCATCATGTGAGATCCAACCTGCCAAACACCTAATTTAGGATTTAACAAATTGTTCTTCAGATCTAACCCTAAACCCGAACGATCAGATTCTTTACTACGTGAAGCACCGAAACCGGCGGCATAACCTCTTAAAAAGTCCGTTTCCTGTTTGTGCAAGTTTCTGAAGCGTGGAATATACCCTCCACCTGCGGGATTCCGCCCTTCGGCCGTAAAATCCAACATCCCTTCATACTCCGCGTAAATGCGTGCACTATAGTTGTGAAAGGCAACATATTTTCCTAACACACCACTATCATTGCCCAAACCATTTGGAAAACGGTTGGATTTAGAATTCAATAAGATTAAATTCGTATTGATTGCCGCCGCATTGACAAAAATCAACTTGGCATAAAAATCAATTTCCTCTTTTGTATTGGTATCAATAACACGTACACCCACTGCCTTTCCTTTTTGTTCATCATAGAGGATTGAATGAACAACCGAAAATGGACGTAAGGTCATATTCCCAGTCTTCGCAGCCCAAGGGATTGTCGTTGCATTGGAACTGAAATATCCACCAAAAGGACATCCTCGTTGACAAAGTACGCGATTCTGACACTGTACACGTCCTTGTTCGATGTGAATCTGATTTGGTTTGGATAAGTGGGCACAACGTGCTGAAATAACTTTCCGCTCCGGAAATTTCTTTTGGACGCTTTCTTTAAAATACTTCTCGACAATATTTAATGGGTAGCCTGGCAAAAACTCGCCGTCCGGCAATTCAGGAAGTCCATCGTGATTTCCTGCAATACCGGCAAATTTTTCGACATAAGCGTACCAAGGGGCTAAATCAGCATAACGGATGGGCCAATCTACTGCAAAACCATCTCTAGCCGGCCCTTCGAAATCAAAGTCAGACCAACGTTGCGTTTGTCTCGCCCATAATAACGACTTGCCGCCAACCTGATAGCCTCTGATCCAGTCAAAAGGTTTCTCCTGAATATAAGGATGTTCCTTGTCTTTTACGAAAAAATGGGCCGCATCTTCATGGAATGCATAACATTTGCTGACAATCGGATTCTCTTCTTTTACTTTGAAAGGCATTTCGTTCCGATGTTCAAACTCCCAAGGCATCATATTGGTGGTCGGGTAATCCTTGATATGTTGTACATCACGTCCACGTTCCAAAACCAATGTTTTCAATCCCTTCTCGCACAACTCTTTTGCGGACCAACCGCCACTAATTCCCGAACCGATCACGATTGCATCGTAGGTTCTGTTTTTTTCACTGTCAATATTTAGATTTGCCATGTGCTATTTATGCCTTAACTTTTACCGCACCATTGTACGGACCCGGAATAAGTTTATAGATCACCTTATTCTTCATCACGTATTCTGAGTTCATATACCCCTGAATTGCACGCGATTTGAAGGTCTCAAAAAAAGCCTTCTCGTCGGTTTTGTCTTTTAACCCCGCCAAAGTGGTCTCCGTCTCTTTGCTATTTTTTAAATTCAACTGTTTTCTCAATTTATTGAAACCAGCGACAAATTTAGCCTGATTTTCTGGCGACTCACAGTCATCGACCATTTTAATGACGAAAAGATGTAAGTTCAGATCCTTCCCTCCTGGTGTATCCGATTTCGGAATCAGGATGTCAGCCAGATCGCCCAAAAATTGCTCATCTTCTGCCGAAATCTTCAGCTTATTCAATACAATTGATGCACCTCCATCATTCAGACAGGACGACAAAATTGTCAGTCCGCCAGCTATTATGAAAAATTGCTTTATTGCGGTTCTACGGTTCATAATCAGAGTTCCCTTTACAATTCGGTAATATTACATATATCCGAATAAAAATACAAATGCTAAAACGATTAAATTATTTTACAACCCTTAAATCCATTGCGCCAACAGGGCTTTTGCCTCAGACAAGTTTTCCACAATGTTATCAACAGCTGTTAGTCTAGCACGTTCCACCTCCTGTTTCGTAACTGCAATCAACTGCGTCCCTGCTCCCAACGCCGATGTACTTCCTGTCGATGTATCCTCAATAGCCACACAGCAATCAGCTGGTAGATCCAGATTTGTCAATGCCAAACGATAAGGTTCCGGATTGGGTTTTGGCAACTCCACACACTCTCGCGTGACAAAAAACTCAAAATAATCCAAGAGCTCGTGCTTGCCCAAAACAGTATCGACTGTGCTTCTATAACTCGAGGTCACAAGCCCAATACGGATATCTTCTGCTTTCAAAAAAGCTAAAATTTCTCGCGCTCCAGGCATTAATTCAATATCGCTCATGTTAGAATCGGCATAAGCCGCACGTGTACGCTTCCACATATGTTCTTCCGTCACGTCGTAGCCATAGTCCTCGGTAAGACGCTTAACATTATGTGCTAAAGTATGTCCAGCAAAATCGCGAATCCAATCTTCATAGTTGATCAGAAGGTTAAATTCCTGTTTTAATATAGGTGCCCAATTTTTGAAATAGAAATATTCCGAATCAATTAACGTACCATCCAGATCGAACAATACCGCCTGTATTTTATTCATAGTGTTAAAGATACACAAGTAGACTGAATTATCCTATTAAATGACACCGCAATAGGTCGAATTTGAGAATGCACCATGATAGGTATCCCAAAAACCGATGTAGACATGATATTCAAATTTATCCTTTCTAAATGTCGCGATATCAACCGTACATTCCCCTTGCGCCGCATCCGCTACGGCCATTTTGAGGTCGCCCTCCCTATCTAAACTGACTAAGGCCAGATTTAATTTAAACATGCTATCCCTGTATTTTGGATTCGGTATCCAGGATAATTTCAGCAGACCGTCTTCCCAACGAGCCTGAACACCTTCGGGAGACACGAGATCCCCGACAAATACCTGCACTTTTTCCATACTAATAACTGGTTTATTTTCGACATCCACATCAATGGCATTTTTGAAAACTAAACCCTATATAAAAGCTTGCTTTGGTAGTAGGTACAGATGTTGTTGTTTTCCTTCATTTTTGGATAAGCCTTGGACATTTATTAAGTTTGTTGTGGTAAAGGAAAACTAGGGTATACCGAGTAGGGATGCACGACAAGCTTTTAGAAGATAGCCATATCGTTCCTCACATGACGTTCGTTAGGATAGCGCATTCCGGCCTAGTGTAGGTCCCTCACGAATAGCATATAGTACTTTCGAATACCGCCTCAAACGTACACGCAATGAAAACCGAGCTCATGAATTCGCAAGAAATCTGGAAGCTTCATTGCCTAAAAAATTTATATCATGAAAATAATTGCAATCGGTCGCAATTACATCGACCACGCGAAAGAACTCAATAATCCAGTCCCTGAAAACCCCATTATATTTTTAAAACCCGATACTGCGGTATTAAAGGATAACAAAGATTTCTACTACCCGGAATTCTCCAAAAATATTCAGTTCGAAACCGAAGTTGTCCTCCGGATCTGTAAAGAGGGAAAACATGTCACACCAAAATTTGCATCAACATACTTTGATGCCGTCGGTTTGGGAATTGATTTCACAGCGCGGGATGTACAGCAAGAACTAAAAGCAAAAAGCCTTCCCTGGGAATTGGCAAAAGCATTTGACCATTCCGCAGTAATCAGCAACTTGATCCCTAAAGAGGAGCTAACAGATGTGAATTCGATTGATTTCTCCCTGCAGCAAAATGGGCAAACAGTTCAGCAGGGAAATACCAAGGACATGATTTTCTCCTACGAAGATCTGATTGTGTATACCTCCAAATTTATTACCCTCCGCAAAGGGGATCTTATTTACACGGGCACGCCTGTTGGCGTTGGCTCTGTAGCCATCGGCGATTTATTGCAAGGTTTCATCGGCGACCAGAAAATGTTTAGCTGTAAAATTAAATAGTAGGGGAAATAGCATGATAAAAAAAACGACAGCATTGCTCTCTCTGCTAACCTGCATAACAGGTCTAAGCCAGGGACAAGATATTATCAAAAGCCGCAGTTATCCACAAAACTATTTTGTACGTCCGATGGACATTGCTCCACAGGCTTCGGGATCATTCGGCGAATTGCGGGCAACACATTTCCATGGTGGGGACGATTATCGGACACAACAACGCATCAATATTCCGGTGCATGCAGCCGCGGAAGGTTTTGTATCCCGTGTCAGGGTACAAATAGGCGGTGGTGGTAATTATGCTTATATTGATCACCCCAATGGTTACACCTCGGTGTACATGCACTTGGAAAGTTTCAATTCGGACCTTGCTAAAATCGTCAAAGATGAGCAGTACAAGCAAAAACGTTTTGATGTAGATGTATTCCTGAAACCAAATCAGGTTCCTGTAAAAAAAGGTGAGTTTATTGCAAATTCGGGCAATACCGGCGGCTCTGCCGGTCCGCATCTTCATTTTGAAATCCGTGATACAAAGGCACAACTGCCACTCAATCCCCAATTGTTTGGACTACTCTTTCCGGATGGTGTCAAGCCGATCATTCGCGGCATGACAGTCTATGATTTAGGCTCCGAACTGTTTGATGAAAATACACCCCGCAGGCATCAAACTATTAAGTCCGTTGGTAGCGGCAATTATAGTTTAGCAACAAACGCCCCTATCTCTGTGAACGGCACCTTCGGATTAGGCATTAACACGGTAGATAAACGCAGTGGTATCTCATTTACGTATGGTGTCTACTCGATCGAACTTTTTTTGGACAACAAAAACATCAGTACGGTGCTGTTTGAATCAATCCCTTTTGATCAGACCCGTGCGATCCAGTCTTACGTAGACTACCCCTACTTAAAAAAATCCGGTGTACGGGTTCAGAAAAGTTTTAAAGATCCAAACAATCCGATCAACATCTATAAACACCTGGACAACCTGGGGAAAATCGAATTGAAAGACAATGAGGTCCATGAGGTAAAATATGTCGTCAAGGATGTTCAAGGGAATACGAGCGAATTGAATTTTAAGGTGCAAAATAACCCTTCGCTTTCGATCAGTCGCGCCAATGCTGCCGGCTTAAAAATGTTCCACTACGCAGACGAGAACAAATACGAAGCAGAGAATGCGCGTGTTTATATGGGTAAAAATGTATTGTACGACGATCTTTACTTCAATTATTCACAAGGAGCAAAACCTGCAAAAGGCTACTCGGCAATGCACTATATCCACAATGCTTATACACCGGTCTTCGGATACTACAAGCTCATGATCAAACCAGACTACAGCTTATCTGAAAATCTTTATGACAAAGCTTTGATTGTTTCTTCCGATGGTGGAGCACAGGGCGGTAAATATGAGAACGGTTGGGTGGTGGCCAATGTACGCGAATTTGGCGGTTTTTATGTTGCTGTTGACACCATTGCACCGAATATTGTAGCACGTAACCTGACCGACGGAAAGAATGTGAGCGGACAGCAATCCATTGACTTTACAATCAGCGACAATCTCTCTGGAATAGATACTTTTAATGCTTACATTGATGGGAAATGGGCTTTGATGAAATATGACCCGAAAACAAGACATATTTGGCATGACTTCGAACCCGACTTAAGCAGTGGCCGACATGAGTTTAAACTCGAAGTGAAAGACAACAAAGGAAATTTAAAGACATACGAAGCTTCTTTTACAAGGTAAACACCTGATTTTGGGCAATAAATCAGCGGTTTCAAGAGATTAATCGTATCTTAATCGACTAAATACAAGATAATATGGCAACACTAGAAATAGGACAGAAAGCACCGGATTTCAGTGCAAAAAATCAACATGGTGAAACAGTCCATCTTTCAGATTTTAAAGGGAAAAAAGTTATTTTATATTTTTATCCAAAAGACAATACACCAGGCTGCACCACGGAGGCCTGCAATTTCAGGGACAACTATCAGTCTTTGAAAAAAGATGGTTTTGAAATCATCGGTGTAAGTATAGATGGGGAGGCGTCGCATCAAAAATTCATCAGTAAGCATGAGCTACCTTTTCAATTGCTTGTAGATGAAGACAAGAGCCTTGTCGAGGCCTATGGCGTATGGGTTGAGAAAAACATGTATGGCAAAAAGTATATGGGCACAGCACGCACCACTTTTGTGATTGATGCAGATGGCATTATCCAACATATCATCAAAAAAGTAGATAACAAAAATGCGTCCCAGCAGATCCGTGATTTAGGCATTTAAAGAATACCTCTTATCAAGAATCTTATATCTAAAATCTAAATACTAATATCTATATTTGCCACTTATGAGCAAACAGACAGACGACTTTTTCAAAAGTGTAGTATCACACGCGAAGGAATACGGTTTTGTATTTCAATCGAGCGAAATATATGACGGATTAAGTGCCGTCTACGATTACGGTCAATTAGGTTCGGAATTAAAAAACAACCTAAAGACTTATTGGTGGAAATCCATGGTGCAATTGCACGAAAACATTGTTGGTATTGATGCAGCAATTTTCATGCACCCGACAACATGGAAAGCATCGGGTCACGTTGATGGTTTTAATGATCCAATGATCGACAATAAGGATTCAAAAAAACGTTACCGTGCCGATCAATTGATCGAAGACAAGATTGCACGTTATGAAGCAGACGGTAAGACAGCAGAAGCTGCTGCCCTATTAGACGCTTTGAATACCGCATTGAATGCTGACGATTTAGCTGGCCTAAAAACCATCATTGAAGAACATAATATCGTGTGTCCGGTTTCAGGTACCAAAAATTGGACTGAAGTACGTCAATTTAATTTGATGTTTGCCACTCAGATGGGCGCTATGGCAGATGGAGCAGATCAGGTTTACCTTCGTCCTGAAACGGCACAAGGTATTTTCGTCAACTTTCTGAATGTTCAAAAGACAGGACGCATGAAAATACCTTTTGGTATAGCCCAAATTGGTAAAGCTTTCCGTAACGAAGTAATTGCCCGTCAGTTTATCATGCGTATGCGCGAATTCGAGCAAATGGAAATGCAATTTTTCTGCCGCCCGGGTACTGAATTGGAATGGTATAACAAATGGAAAGAGACACGCTTGAAATGGCATTTAGCATTGGGTTTCGATCCTTCAAACTACCGTTACCACGACCACGATAAATTAGCACATTACGCAAATGCTGCAGTTGATATTGAATTCAACTTTCCATTCGGATTCAAAGAAGTTGAAGGTATCCACTCGCGTACAGATTTTGACTTGAAACAACATCAGGAATTTTCTAAAAAGAAAATGCAATATTTTGATCCTGAAATCAATCAAAACTATATTCCGTATGTAATTGAAACTTCAATTGGATTGGACCGACTTTTCTTGACTGTATTATGTAACGCTCTGGTAACGGAAGATCTTTCTACAGCAGAAAAACAAGATTCTCGTGTTGTATTGAAATTTCCACCAGCGTTGGCACCGGTAAAAGCGGCAATTTTACCATTGACCAAAAAAGATGGTTTACCAGAAAAAGCTCGCGAGATCCTAAATACGCTAAAATTGGATTACAACGTCCAATATGACGAAAAAGATGCCATTGGAAAACGTTACCGTCGTCAGGACGCAATCGGAACACCAATCTGTATCACAGTCGATTACGATTCGCTAGAAGACAACACCGTTACCATCCGTCACCGTGATACGATGGCACAGGAACGTGTTGCCATTGCCGATCTTGAAAAAATATTGAATGACTTGGCTGGTTGGAACACCCTACTTAAAAAATTAATATAGTCAAATCGCTATAACAGAAAAGGTGTCCATTGCTGGACACCTTTTTGTTTTTAATAGATGTAGGGCGGCTAGATGCTAAGTACAACAACTGTGCTAGTATTCTATCACAATATTGTCGTCCCACTGTTCGTTCTTCACGACCTGAAATCCCAGATTCCCATTGGCGGTCTCCAGCAATTTGCCCTTAAACTGTATTTGAACATTATTTCGGATTTCGCTTCCCAGTTCAAATGTACGCAACAGTTGGCCGCCTTTGAAAACTCGGAACTGATATCTAATAACCTTGTTATCGCGATAATAGCCCATAAATTGGTTGAACGAAAAACTTTGATCAGCTACCGTAAAATGTGGGACAACCGTCAACACACTTTTATCGAACTGATCGCTACTTCGCGTCATAAAAGGATAATAATGAAATACAGGATGAAGTTGCTCCACCTGAATACTATCAATTGCGCTCAGATCTTCGCTGTCTGTAAAAGTCAACTTGACCTCGCTGTAGATCCGGTTTAAGTTTAGGACCCGTTCTAGTGCGCCCTTAACCTCAAAGGTATCCCGACCTGCAAACAACTCCGCAGATTGTTCAGAAAAAGCATTCGTAGCATAAAAGTGTTCAAAATCCACAGCCTCTGCCATAATCAGCGGCAATGTTGAATTTTTAGCAATCAGACTCAGGTAATAGGTTCCAATCGGCAATTCAACATCGAAAGTTTCCTGCGAATTAAGCACTCCCGATTTGATCATGGCCTTCGTTTTCGCATCAAACACATGGTAGTAAAACTTGCTGGGTAAAGCCTCTGGCTTTACTTGCCCATAAATCATCAAGTTATCCATCTTAAACGTACCTGTCGTTGGGCTGTAGCCCATCCCACCGTCTCTGCTCCCGGCAAATAATGAGATTTTCAACCATAACTCTTTGCTGTTGCCAAGAGAAATATCTGCTAGCGGTGTACTCATGGGAATTTTAGCAGAAATTGACACATTTGGAGGATACCTAATGGTGTCTGAGAGCACCGAAAAGCTATTTCCTTTATCCAGAGAATAACTCAACAATAACGCCCTTGGCCCTGAACTCGAACTATTGCCATCAAACGTCCAGTTGCCTAAGGATTGAATACCCTTGGTGGGGATTTTGATTAGGATCTCTTTCCCGCCTTTAAAACTTAAGGCTTTTCCCGTTGCGGGCCAACCGGCCAGGAAATCATAGTCTGTCTTTTCATTGTTGTAATCGATCAAAACAGCAGCATCGAGTGCCATATCAGGAATAGTGTTGCTGTTATCAAATGTCCAGTGGTACAGCAATTCGTTTTCGGAAGCAGCTCCGCTTAGCGCAGCCCGTTTTGCTTTGGTTGATTGTTTTTTTAGCGGAGTAACAATCGCTTCAAAATCCTTGACTTTGAATTTTACAGCATGAATTGTTTCATCGTTTTCATCGGGAAGTTTTGCATGCTTTTTGCACGAAGGCATCGCGGCTAAAACCAAGATGAATACACATGAAAGAATTCCCCAAGTTGACTTGGATTTTCGTTTCATAAATATAAATGATTTATAAGTTAATTAACCGGCAGATTAAAATTAACTTATAAATCATTTCATTCCAAGAATACAACTAAAAAGTTACAATTGTTTTCTCGCTTTTACACGTTGTCTCTTTATCTATTTTTTGAACATATATCTTTCCAGAGGAGGTTGGTAATTTCATTGTGAGCACATTATTTACCCCCGTTGGGCGTACATACTCCCCATTAAATTCATCCCATTCATAGATCGGACTGCCATCTTCATTCGACCAGATGTAGTTATAACGCCCATCGACTTTATCCTTTACCGTCAACTGTACTGTATTCTTCTTCTTATCGATTTTTACCTCAATACGCTTTGGTTTATCGATTTTACCCAGTGTATGGATATGAATTTTTGTCGTCTCGGAGGTGCGGTCATCCCAAATACCACGGACGAAGTATACTTTTGATTCCACAATATTTTGTAACACAATATTATTGCCTGTCTCTTCCCAAAATCCTGTAGCGGCATCATACCAACGATATTCAAGTCCGGCAACAGGATGCTTTACCGTGAGCACCTGAGCACCACCATAACAGGTTTCCAATGTATCGCCCCATGTGGTAGATGGTTTCGCTAAATCAATCAATTTTACCTGATTAAAGGTCCACACAACCGAGTCCCGGTGGTTGACATAGGATGGATTACGCACTAGATTTGTCGTATCTTGAATCATGACCTTCAACGTATTTGCTCCAACGCTTAGCATTCCTGGATCAAGGTAAATCGAATCAATGTCGGTCGCAATTGTTTGATCATTCAACAACCAGGACATTTTAAAGGTGTTCGGAGAAGGTTTTGCCAAACGTAGCGAAAACTTCTGAACACTATCTAAAGTAATCGGCTTATCGAGTGCAGGTTTTACCTGAATAAATGGACTTGACTTTTTCTTGATGGAAGCAACAAATTGCTCTTGACAAACGGGACAAAATGGAGCTACTAGATATTGCATTTTACAATATTCATGTGGTCTAAACCAGTTAGAGGGCGAACCTTTACCACCATAAGAGTAAATACCAACTCCGTCTTTTCCAAGCCAGTATTTCCAGGGGACCTGCTTTGCATCTGCCGATTGTGAGCGGTTTACAGATTCAATGGCATATTGATTTCCAGCCCAATATTCATCAGCAAGCTGGGCAAAAGAATGTCCAATTTCGTGTACCGCGATATCATTGCTCTTAAAATTAACCGTAGAAGTTGCCCATTTTCCTCCTGAACCACCATAAAACGGGGAATTCACCAATACAACGACCTGTGTATAATTTGGGGTATGCATTTTCAATACCTCTTCAATACGATCATTTTTTTGCGGTACAACCAAACGATGTAAACCACCATTGTCAAAGCTGCTTCCAAAAATCGTGTTTGGATGGGCAACCGGAACAGCATGATCTCGTGTAAACTTGTTGTAACGTGGTGGATATTTACTTAAATCGGTCTCACCATGCACACAATCACCCGCTTTGCAATCGTGCGCTGCACCAGAATCCTCGGAAATCGTACGGATTGCAAACACATTAAAAAAACTGCTGTATTGTTTGAAGGGTTCGATCGAGAAAAAATAGTTGGTAAACTGCTTGGCATCGGCAGCGTAATCATCCAGTTGCGCTTTCGTATAACCGTCCCCCAAAATCACCAGATTGACAATATGCTTATCCGTCCCTTGGTATTGCAGTGTATCGATCTTAAAAAGAGAATTTTGGGCCCGCAGCTGCAGCACAGATATACATAAAACTATAAGTGCAATAAATAGATTTTTATTCATCGGAATGGTTATCGTTAGAACTCAAAAATAACATTTTAGCACCTGCTATCTTTAAATTTTATTGACGAGTCTTTCTCCGATATTGTCAATAAAATCCTTCTTCAGATCTCCGCAGGGAGCCTACCAAAAATCAATGGGATAAGGTTCCCGCATCGTAACATCCGACCAACAGCTTAGTCACGCATACGATGTTCCTGTACATATTCACTCGGCGAAAGCTTGGTTATTTTTTTGAACACCCGATTGAAATTGACAACATTGTTAAACCCTGTTTTAAAAGCGATATTAGAAACACTTTCTGAAGATTCGTCAATCAACATTTTACAGGCGCGTTCAATCCGGATTTCATTGAGGAAGGTCACATAGGTTTTACGTGTATGCTTCTTAAAATACTTGCAAAACGCGTGTGGGGTCATGTGTGCCACCGCTGCTATATCTTCTAAAGAAATCTTGTCTCCAAAATGCTGGAAAGTATATTGGAATATTTCATTGATTCGCAATCCTTCGGCATCGGAGAACTTCTTTTGTGGAATACCTGTATACAGCGAAGTCCATTGATCTACTTTTTTACTTAAAAAATTAATCAGCTTCACAAACGAGAGGAGGCGATCTATGCCCGCACTCACGTTAATCTGTACAAACTTCTCTTTCAACGCAACGGAGTGCTCCGCATCCAATTTTTTACTGACGTTGATGTGTTCCAGAAAATATTTAACATCATCAAATTCAGGGAAATCCAGAAAAGGTTTAAAATGCTCGTAGTCGAAAAAAATATGGATGGCATGAATGCCATCCTTTATATCCTCCCCTGTTTTGAACATATGCGGTTCATCCGCATCAACGATATAGATCTCGTCCTCTTCAAAATTGTGGGTAAAGTTGCCAATCATAAAGGTTCCCCGCCCCTTCAAAATATAGGTCAGCTGGATTTCCTTGTGTCGGTGGTAGTTGCTATAGAATGAAGGCAGAATATCTTCCTGCACACAAATAGATCCTTGGTAAACTACCGGAACTGTAAATTGAACGACTTTCATTACGTATTGAAATAACAAATATTAAACAGTTAATTCAAATGTAAGATTTTTTAAGACAATAATCGTTAATTTTTAGCAAGAAATTCCTTTACCTTCCCTAAAAACTGTGGCATCGCTGGGTCCTCACCACTCAAGGATAAAATTTGGAAAGTCCGTGGATTTATCCATAGATAACTTGGCGTACGATCTATACCAAAATCATTTTCCATCGTTGCTTGGTCGTTATAATTCAAAAAATAGCTCTGCTTGCCCAGGGCAAGCTCTTTACTTGATTTGATCCATTTATCCAGATCCTTATCCAGCGAAAAATAGATAACCCTTACCCCCATAGCGTTCAACTGAGATTCTTTTTTCCGTAACATCTCTATATCCGCCTTACTATTTGTATTGGAAGTTCTCCAAAACGCGGCAATCAGCATTTTAGCTTTTGAAAAATCCTTCAAATTCAAACTATCCCGTTCTACATTCATGGGGCTAATAGCAGGAAATACAGGCATATTTTCATAGAAGTCTTTCACCTTATCGACCTTTTCACGTGCAAACTTAAAATAAGGATGTTTCTGTAAATCTGCATTAAAACTCAGCAATGCGGCATCGAATTTTTTATAGTTCGTCTGATCCAAGGAGATGTATTTAAAAAAATAAGGCAATACCAAGGATGAACGATGGGTACTATCGAGAATAAAATCGGCGTATAGTGTGCGTGGATTAAATGCTGTATTGCCACTTAAGCGCTGTATTTCATCTACTGTTTTTTCATAGGAACCGTCATTTCTTGCAGCCATCGAAGGCAACTGGCTCTCCAGTTGCCTTACCCTTTGACTTTTATTTGCCGTTTTATTTTTTTCCTCCTGTTCACGCTTTTGGTAGGCTGCATTGAACTGCACAAAATCGTTCGCATTCTGTGAAGAGGTTGTCAAGGTAAACTTGCCCTGATTTTCACTCAAATCATATTCACTCCCGCCTTCGACAAATAACGTATAGGGCTCCATACCCTTTATCTGAATATCATAAAATCCGGCCATAGCCAATTCACCTTCCAGAACAAATTGCCCATTGGCAACCTGTGTTTTTACAAATTGCTGCAATTTATTATCGTGATCGACGAGGCTCACCTGAGTCCCGTCCCCGGCGGTAGTTTTTCCGGTTATTTTATAGCTAAAGCTATTCAACAAGGCGGCTGTCCTCGCCGATTCGGACTTTTGGGTACAAGCTGTCGTCCCCAAGGCCAGCACAGACACCAAACAAAAATATTTAACGAACTTCATAATCTTTATAGTTTCCGTTTTCAAATAGACGAAGCTTTCCTTTTTTACCTTTAATCTGCAAGGCGGAAACCTTTCCATTTTCCCATTTGATGTCTACGGTATAGTTTCCACGGGTTTTAAGTCCCTTAACTTCACCCTTTGACCAAGCTTTGGGTAGAGCAGGTAATAGATGGATATAACCATTGTGGCTCTGTATCAGCATCTCGGCAATCCCGGCTGCACCGCCAAAGTTTCCATCAATCTGAAAAGGCGGATGCGCACAGAATAAATTAGGGTAGGTACCTGCCCCGATTCCCTGATAGGTTGTTTCATTGGTAAAAGCAGGTTTAAGCAACTGCCTTAGAATTTCGAGTGCATGATCACCGTCCTGTAATCTCGCCCAAAACAATATTTTCCAGGCTCTAGACCAGCCCGTTCCTTCATCGCCACGTACAGCTAAAGTCTTACGTGCTGCGTCAGCCCATTCAGGTGTGGTCTGTGGCGAGATAAATGCTGCGGGATACAGACCATATAAATGTGATACATGTCGGTGTTTAGGTTCAACTTCCTGATAGTCCTCGAGCCATTCCATCACGCGCCCCGATGGGCTAACGACTACAGGCGGAGGGATATCCTTCAGCTTTGTTTTCAAGGTACCGGCAAAACTATCGTTCATCGCCAGGATAGAATCTGCTTGAATTACTGCCTGATACAACTCCCGTACGATCTGATTGTCAATGGTAGGTCCCATCACAACCGCAGCAACTTTTCCATTGGCCATTCGGAAAGCATTTTCCGGCGACACCGACGGTGAAGTGACCCACCATCCTGTCTTAGGGTCCTGCACGAGCGTATGATCGTAAAACTCTGCTGCTCCTTTGAGTATCGGGTAAATCTCCTTGAGATAATTTTTATCCTCAGTAAACTGATAATGTTCCCAGAGATGATTACATAGCCAGCCCGATGCCGTACTCGCTCCCCAGGAAGCCTGCTCACCCGGAGCGGAATAGCCCCAGATATTCGTCATCATATAGACCACCCACCCCGGTGCATTATAGTATGCCTTTGCAGTCTGCTCACCTGTCTTTGCAATCCGTTTTATCATTTCGATGAAAGGCTTATGATACTCGCTCAGATTATTAACCTCCACGCCCCAATGATTCATCTGTGCATTGATGTTGAGATGATAATCACCATTCCAAGGCGTATTGATCTGATTAGCCCATAGTCCCTGAAGGTTTGGCGGGAGCGCTTTTGTATTTTTCGGGGCAGCACTTGAAATATTCAAATACCTTCCATATTGGTAATAAACCGTTGCCAAATCGGGATCAGCAACCGGATTTTTATAAAAATTAGCAATGCGTTCATTGGTCGGAATAGCGTTATTCGCTGTATTTCCATACAGATTAAGACTTACCCGATCGAAGACCTTTTGATACGCAGCGAGATGATTCCGATATACCTTTTGTTCGTCAGCAGTTTTTGCTGCTGTAACCGCTGCTTTGACAACAGGTAAGGGGTCCTTTCCATAATAGGAAGTACTTGCTGAGAAATAGATCGTAAGACCACCATTTGCCGACACCTCTAAGGTTTTATCCTTTTTGTTGATCTGCAGACTTTTACCTTTAACCTGAATAAATCCAACGAATTTCAGATTTTTACCACCTTTTCCATCAGGCAAAGATCCCTCAACCAGAATCCCATCGTCCAACAAGGTATAACGGTCAATATTTTCCTGGCGCTGGAATGATATGCCTAACTGCTGTACCACATCTTTGCCTTGGCTTAATTGGATAACACCGACATTGTTGTCAAAAGAAGTATAATAACGGCGTTGGACTTGCTGTCCATTGATCTTGAATGAAGTTTGTGCAGAGGCCGTCGCTAAGTCCAGGGAACGCTTGTAACCTTCGATCGTTCCAGCAGGCAATTTATAATCGAGTATAAGGTCGCCGAATAGCTGATAACAGCCGTAGGGAACCGTTGCCCCATTACCAAAACCCGACCCCTTGCCTTTGGTCACAAAAGTTTCATTGACCAATTTTTCGGCTTCATCATTTTTACCGGCCTTAAGCAGCGCCTGAATAGCTTCAACATTTTTATAGGCTTCATAATTATTGGGATCCTCTGGACTGCCCGACCACATACTAATCTCGTTGAGTACGATCTTTTCATGACTAGGATTTCCATCTGGCATCATGCCGATAAGTCCGTTTCCTAATGGCAAGGTCTCTTCCCAAACCTTCGCGGGCTTATTATACCAAAGTACGAGTGGATTTTGTTGAGCAAAAAGTATCGTGGTATGACATATACATACCACGATAAGCATTAAAAATCTATTTACCATACAATTCAAATTCCGCTATGGCTAATTCATTGCCATCGATAAATTGTTTTGGTTCAAATTTGATAAACTTGGTTGTGCTGTTCGTATCGAAAAACACCTGTTGCAAAATCGGATTCGCCTTAATATTGGAAAACTCACCTTCTTTGACAAGGGTCCATGTTTTCCCGTCAGTACTAGTTGATATTTTATAATGTGTTGGTGTCCCTACGTTCTTTCCATCCTGACGAGGAAGGAAGCCGATACCAGAAACAGGTTTATCTGTAGCGACAACGATTACACCTTGATCGGCAACAGTCGCAAAAGTACTTGGTTTTCCGTCAGATAAATAAGCATTATTATTGGATCTTCCCGTCGAAATCTTAAACCCTGTCAGCTTTTTCACCTCTTTGGTATTAAATGCAAAGGGTTCGTTGTACTCCTTGAACAGTCCAAAATCACTGAGCGTGATTGCTACCGGAGCATAAACATGAAGACGTAGTTTACTTGCAGTTTGAGGTTGCTCGAGTTTGATGAGGCGGTTTGCGCCGATACTTGTTGCTTTGGCCAAAGGTTTCCAGCTGTTATTTTCCCAACGTTCAATGGAGACACTATCTATACGTTGTCCCAACTTAATATTCTCTCTTAACTGAATAAGATCAAATTTCGCAGGGGATTTTAATTTTATTTCCAATGTAGCCGATGTTTTGGAATCGTCTGTTGCCCAATAGCTATAGCGGTCGTTATCTGTAATAAAGGAAGTACCATAGGATTTCGAATCACTATTACGGGTATTGGATGCCGTGATGGTCGCTCCTTTGGCTAAATTGGTACGGAAAGTTTCCTTCACTTTTTTTCCAAAAGCCTGCAGCGACTTCACATCATTCTCATGTAATGTACCAGGAGGCATCGGTGCTAAGCCAAGATTCATACATGCTCCCCTTCCCACTGATTTTAAATAGATCTCAAAAAGCTGATTGGGTGTTTTTACACGGCTATCTTGTTCTTCATGATAAAACCATCCCGGACGTTGTGGTACGTCACATTCAGCAGGTATCCAATATTTACCATTACGGTCGCCCGTTTCGGCATTGTGTGATTCTGTCGCTCCAGGTACAGCGATTTTTCCATTTAAGCCAATCGGCGTAAATGTTGCCCATGATGTTTCAGCAGCAAATCCTTTTTCATTGCCCACCCAACGCATATCCGGACCTATATCTGAGAAAATAACGGCTTCAGGCTGTAATTTTCTTACAATAGGCCATGTTTTCTCATGCCACTCATAGTATGTTGTTCGATCGATGATACGCTTCCCTTCATGTCCGCCATAAAAGCCATCACCGCCATTTGCTCCGTCGTGCCATGACGTAAACAATGGGCCATAATTGCTCATCAGTTCGGTCAGCTGCTGTCTGTAGGCATCGGCATAGGCCGGTGTGCCGTAACGCTCATCGTGACGGTCCCAAGCAGAAAGATATACACCAAATTTCATCCCATTGCGATGGGTCGCTTGCATAAAATCTTTGACCATATCACCTTTCCCGTTTTCCCACGGTGAAGAAGCGATACTATAGGATGTTGTCTTGGTTGGCCACAAACAGAATCCGTCATGGTGCTTTGCTACACTAATTAAACCCCTGAAACCACCTGCTGCAGCTGCCTTAGCAATTTGATTTGCATCAAAAGCCGAAGGGTTAAACAATGAGGGTTGTGCATCACCATAGCCCCACTCCTTATTTTGGAAAGTCGTCGGCGTATAATGAATCAAACAATACGTTTCCATCTCCTGCCACTTTAATTGACGCTCGGTTGGCAAGGCCCCGTAAGCTTTTAAAGTATCTGATTTGGCTACAGGCCCGCTGGAAAGTAAAATGGAGGATAACAAGATTGTCAACATAGTCTATATTTATGTGCTAGAAAATTAGGTTGTAAAGCCCTAAGATAAGAAGTTTTGCAAAATGCTGTATGTAACATTTGCGTACAAAACCGAGCGATGCTCAGCTCCATTAGGATGTATTCCTGGGGCAAATCGTATTTTTTGATCAAATCAATCGATTGATTAAAATAAGTCTTCCAATCTATCCATGCTGCTTTTTACAGCCAATCTTTTAATTTTTCGTCCTTTTTTCACGCTAATTCCCTGAAAAATCGGATTCTTTCGCTTATTGATCAAACAAAAATCATTCATCCTTTATTAATAGAGGATAAGGTAGTTAGCAGGGTTCGACTAGATGCTCGCTTAGGCTATCCTTGAGATTGGCATGATAATTATAAGTATAGGGCAGAAAAAGGAATGTTTTTTCTGAACGTATCTGTCTTTACGGATTTGTATTTTTTCATTAAGGTATCAATGAGCTTGCTACGCTAGCGTATTGACCAGAAAGGAGTTTCGGATTGCTTTCATGGATATAGATACTGACGAAATAACAAAAGTTTTATATTATTAAAAATGATTATGAGAGGAAATTTAATGATTTTAGCGGTTGCATTGGCGTTTTCAACAATCGCATGTAACACAACTGGAAAAAAAGCTGAGGCAACAGGTTCCGGCGACACGGCTACTACCGTCCAAAAACCGAGCACAGTGGACAATGCATCTTTGGAAGGCACCTGGGAACTTAAATCCCTGACCACAGCAGAGACAGCAGGAAAACAACTTAAGGATTTATTTAAGGACAAAATTCCAACATTGACTTTCAATACGAAAGACCACAAAGTAGATGGTAACAATGGTTGTAATGGTATTGGTGGAACCTACGAAAGTGAAAAAGGCAATTCGATCAAAATTGGTGATAAATTGGTTTCAACTATGATGCACTGTGAGAATGCAGCTTACAACGAATTTATGAATGGTTTGAAGTCTACGACAAACTTCGATGTACGGGATAATGAATTAACATTTATTTCTGGCGACATCGTCGTCATGCAGTTTGTTAAAAAATAGGTTAGTTTAAGGTAAAAGAGGAGGCCGGTACATGTACCGGCCTTTTTTGTTCAAGAGCCTGTTATCTTCTTCACCTCCTCTTCGCATCGTGTCTACGTCCTTTGAATAGGAAAAATAAGGCAAAAGGAATATAATAGAGGGCGATAGTCTTTTTTTTTATAAAAAGGGGTTATTTCATTGCTAATTATATGAATATAAAATTTTCATCTCGTACCTTTACACATCATGAAACAAGATCAATCTAAAATCATACGTGAACAGGTCGATCGTTCAGCACTTCGCGAACATTCGACTCCTTTATACCTTACATCAAGTTTTATCTTCGACAGCGCTGAACAAGGTCGGGCGGTCTTTGCTGGCGAAGAGGATGCAATGATTTATTCCCGCTATGCCAATCCAAATACTTCAGAATTCATCAACAAAGTTTGTATTCTTGAAGGCGCAGAGGCAGGGTTGTCTTTTGCATCAGGTATGGCAGCAGTATTTGCCTCCTTTGCGGGCATTATCGAAAGTGGAGACCATATCGTTTCTTCACGCGCGATATTCGGTTCTACGCATCAGTTATTTACGGAACTCTTCCCACGTTGGGGTGTTACCACAACTTACGTAGACGCTGCTAATCCTGAAGAATGGGAAAAAGCGATTCAACCCAATACAAAAATCATCTTTTTGGAATCGCCATCCAATCCTGGTTTGGAACTGGTTGATTTGGAATGGTTGGGTAAATTCAAGGAGAAATATCCCCATATCATTCTGTCGATCGACAACTGCTTTGCTACGCCTTATCTTCAGAAACCGATTCAATATGGATTTGACCTAGTTATCCATTCGGCCACCAAATATATGGATGGGCAAGGTCGTGTCTTAGGTGGAATTGTGGTTGGAAAACAAGAGCTAATCGACAAATTGATGTTCTTCATTCGTCATACAGGTCCAGCACTCTCCCCATTCAATGCATGGATCATATCAAAAAGTTTAGACACGCTGGGCATTCGTATGGACCGCCATTGTTCCAACGCATTGGCTTTGGCCGAAGCCTTAGAAAATCATGCGGAAATTGAGGATGTAAAATATCCATTTTTACCAAGCCACCCACAATATGAGCTGGCCAAGAAACAAATGAAAGCTGGTGGCGGTATTGTAACCTTTGTTGTCAAAGGTGGTTTTGAGCGAGCAAAAGCCTTTGTGGATCATTTGGAAATGATTTTATACACCTCTAATCTAGGAGATTCAAGATCAATCGCGACGCATCCAGCCTCTACTACCCACTCAAAATTGTCAGAAGATGAACGCTTGAACTTAGGCATCAAACCGGGCAGCATCCGCCTCTCTGTAGGTTTGGAAGATCAACAAGATATCATTAACGACATCTTACAAGCATTAGAAAAAACAAGATAAACATTCGCTTTGTTATAGTTAGCGAATATAGATCAACTAAAAAAGCCTTTGCATAAGCAAAGGCTTTTTAGATTATTCCAAAGTTATTCTTAATTCAAAGATGCGATCGCTGCCGCATAGTTTGGCTCGTCAGCAATTTCTGCAACTTGCTCTTCATACAACACTTTTCCAGTTTCATCCAATGTAATGACAACACGGCTCAACAAACCTGCCAACGGTCCATCGGCGATAGCCAGTTGATAAGCATCTGAAAAGTTTGAATCTTTATACTCCGATAATGTCACCACATTATTTAGACCTTCTGCTGCACAAAAACGACCTTGTGCAAAAGGTAGATCTTTCGATATACATAACACAACAGTATTATCTAACTGCGATGCTTCTTTATTAAATGCACGTACGGAAGCGGCACAAGTTCCGGTGTCTACACTAGGGAAAATATTTAATACAATTTTTTTTCCTTTGAAATCCGCTAGAGATTTATCGGAAAGATCGCCTGCAGTTAATTTAAAATCAGGAGCTTGCTCGCCAACTTGTGGTAAACTGCCTTTTGTGTTTACTGGATTGCCTTTAAAAGTGATTGTAGCCATATAATATGATCGTTTAATTTTTAGTATCCTTGCACTTAAAGGTACGAGCAAAAAAAATATTACACAACATTTATTAATTTTAGTCAAACATTTATTATGTTAGCATTGTATTTGATAGAGGAATGTTAACCAAACAATAAACACTAGTATGAAGAAACTACTATTCTCAATACTTTGTGCAAGTCCGTCACTCCTGTTTGCACAAGGATCACAAGTGAATCTACAAAGTCCCAAGGCAGTGGGAATGGGGGGAGCAGGCTCTGCTTACTTTTTAGATGAATCTTCCATTTTCTATAGTCCGGGCGCCTTAGCAAAAATGGATCATAATGCCATTTCGATTGCTGGTAATGCCGTCATGTATAAATCTGCATTTCAAGAGGTTGGGAGTACAGTTGTTTATCATACTAGAAATCAGATTTCAACTCCTTTTTCATTATTTGCCGCGTTCGGTCCTAAAAACTCCTGGTGGAAAGCGGGTATTGGCGTCTACACACCTTATGGTGGAGCCGTCGATTGGGGAAAAGATTGGGTAGGTAAATTCAGTTTGGTTAGCCTTTCGCTTCGTGCAATCTATATTCAGCCTACATTAAGTTTCAAACTGACTGAAAATTTTAGTGTCGGTGGCGGTTTTGTATACAACATTGGTACGGTAGACCTCGAGAATTCTGTTCCAGTATTTTACCCAGATGGTCACGCCGGATTGGCGACCCTAAAAGGAACCGGAACTGGTACGGGTTATAACGTTGGTATCCATTATAACCTAGAAGACGAATTTGCAATATCGGTAAGCTACCGTTCTAAAGTT
This sequence comes from Sphingobacterium sp. UBA2480, assembly GCF_002341965.1. Taxonomy (NCBI): domain Bacteria; kingdom Pseudomonadati; phylum Bacteroidota; class Sphingobacteriia; order Sphingobacteriales; family Sphingobacteriaceae; genus Sphingobacterium; species Sphingobacterium sp. UBA2480. The sequence continues at coordinate 274,126 of NZ_DDPA01000004.1, forward strand.
GTCACTAAACTTAAAAATGGTGATGCAACTTTTGACGTGCCTGAATCGGTGGCTAGCAATTTCCCTGCAGGTAACAAATTCAGTGCTGAGCTACCGCTTCCTTCGACATTTGCCGCAGGCATCGCCTTCCCTATTTCGGAGAAATTAAAGATGGCTCTTGATGCAACGCTCATCAACTACGACATATATAAAGCCCTAGATTTCGATTACAAAGAAAACACACCTGTATTGCAAGATACCCATTCACCAAAAAAATACGATAAAGCAGGATCTATTAAAGCAGGATTGGAGTACATTGCTTCTGACTGCCTGCAATTGCGTATAGGTGGCGGTGTGATAGCGACACCGGTACAACAGAGCGCCTATGTCTATCCTGAGACACCCGATAACACGAGATATTTGATATCTGGAGGTTTTACGGTAAAACCATCACCAAAAATTGATGTCACAGGTTCGTTTGCTTACCAACGCATTGTGGCTCGTCCGTCAACTAATGTGGAGAGCCATCTTTCAGGTACATATGTGACAAATATTTTTGCTCCCGGTATTGGTGTAAGCTATAAATGGTAATTAACAGCCAAATTTGACTAAGATGAAAAAAAACAAACTTTATATAGCTGCGGCGTTAGCACTTTTTGCGATCTCCTCATGTAAACCTACATTGGACGAATATACGCCTTCGGCAGGATCGCTCAATTTTTCAAAATATGTTGCCATCGGTAATTCATTGACTGCTGGGTATGCGGATGGCGGACTGTATCTGGAAGGTCAAAGGGTAGCCTATCCCAATTTAATTGCCGAACAGTTAAAGCAAGTCGGTGGTGGTGAATTCAAATCGCCATTTTTCAGTGAAGATCAAGCCAATGGGTCTGGTTATATTACACTTACAGCGCTAGTCAATGGCCAGCCTGTAACGGCACAGGTAACGGATAAACTGGCCTACCGCTCAGCTTCACCAAAATTATTGACAAAATACACCGACCCGATCAACAACCTTGGTGTACCGGGTATGCGTATGGATATGGCTTTTGTAGCTGGAATCGGATCACAGGCTGGAAATATGTATTTCGAACGCTTGCTGCCTGATGCTGATGCGATGAAAACGTATTTTGCTTATTCCACAGCGCAAAATCACACATTTTTTAGTTTCGCCCTAGGTAACAACGATGCCTTAGGCTGGGCTACAAATGGTGGCGTAGAAGATGGACCTACATCAACATTAACCTCCACTGCGCTATTCACATCATTATTGGGCAACTATGTGACGACATTAACCGCTGGCGGACAAAAAGGAGTACTAGCAACAATTCCAGATGTAACAGCAACACCCTATTTTACAACGGTAACCCGTGCTGCGTTATTGGCAGCTGTCAATGCAACAAATCCGCCGACACCGGTAACAAATATCTACATAGCAACCAAGTCAGGCCCCCGTGCAGCTACCGATCAAGATTATTTTGTCCTTCCTTTCTCCTCAACAGGATTATTGGGAAAACCAAATGCTGCACAAATTCCATACGGCTTACACCCGCTGAATCCCGTCGAAGACAAATACGTACTTGATGTAAGCGAAACAGCAACGGTCGTACAACGTATCAACGAGTATAATGCTGCTATCAAAGCTGCTGCAAATTCAAAAGGTCTAGCTTTAGCTGATGTGCATGAATTCTTGAATAATGTAAAGGGAGGTGTTCGTATCAACGGACTAGCGGTGAGTGCAAAATACATTACCGGAAATGCATTCTCTTTAGATGGTATTCACTTAACACCAATTGGAAACGCCCTAATGGCGAACATCTTTATCAGCGCCATCAATTCTAAATATGGCTCAAAGATTCCACAGGTTGATGTAGCGAAATATCGCGGTGTCAAACTACCCGATACCGTCACAAAATAAAGAGTGATCTACATACTGACAAAAGGCAGACGAATAATCGTCTGCCTTTTTTGTATATTTCCTCTATAAATAAGTTCCTCAATAGGCAGAGGAGAGATCGATAAATTACTTTTATATACTACGCAATTATATTGCATATAAAAGGTAATTTATCTAAGTTTGTTTAGTATAGATTGAACAACAAAACCCTCGTATGGATTGAAAAAGGAGTCTAAACGAGCAAAAAAGAATAAAATAAAATAAGATGAAAATCAAATTAAACCGTGTCAACCAAGCTGTGCATTTCGAAGCCAGCAGTGAATTATCTCCTGTCAAAGTCAACATCGATGGCTCGGAAGCTATCGGCGGCGAAGGAAAAGGTGTTCGTCCAATGGAATTGGTTTTAATGGCACTGGGTTCTTGTAGCGTCTTTGACCTCCATAGCATACTGGTAAAACAACGCCAGCAAATTGACGATATCCAGGTCGAAGTGGAAGGGAAACGACGCGAAGAAATCCCGCAGGTATTTACAGATATCCACATCAATTTTTTCCTAAAAGGCGAAATTGATGAGCTAAAAGCAGCTAAAGCGGCTGAACTGGCCGTTAAAAAATATTGCTCAGTACATGATATGCTTGCCGCTGGCGGTATCAATATCACGTATTCACTAAAAATAAACTAAGAAATAGGCTTTACTTGATCTAATAAGCCCCTATTTAGTATGGGGATTATTAGTTCACTTAGTTTAATAAATATCGCCAGTTTATCATATAATCTAATTTCATCATTTATGATAACTATTGACTCATTCCACTACCATAACTTACAAGAATATTAGTTTCATAAAAACCCACTTAATTAAAGAATTAACATAATTAACCTTTACGATTTCAGTAAAATATTCTATATTTACAGAAAATATATTACTTAATTATGAAAAAAACAATAAAATTACTTATCTTAAGTATCACCTTGGCCTTATTTTTCGCGTGCTCAAAAGAACTACACAAAAACGAACCAAACAATCAAATACTATCAATAGATGTAAAAAAATCATCGAATTCGCCAAAGCACCATTTAGATAAGGAACGAGACTTATTCATTACAAACAGAATAAAGTCCATACAAGAAGGCTTAAATATCACGACTTCATACAATATAACAGCAGAAACACCCGCCTGTTCCGAAGTTTCTGATAATATCTCATATGAAGTTATTCCCGTAATTTCAGAAAATACGAGAAAGGGATATCTTTATGTTTTTGAAAAAGACAAAAGCTATAGATCTTTTTATCAAGAAATAAAATATAACAATGAGGGGGTTGCACAAGGATTCATAATATGGTCAGAAAAGAGCCAATACGTATATAGTACAAATGAATCTATGTATAAACCCAAAGATCTTTCAATGATATATTCTGCATCCAATAATAAAGCTAAAGATGAAGATTATTTAACTTGCGTTGCTAGAGTATTTCAACAAGCAAAGGCTGCTTGTGAAGCAGACCCCAAATGTAATTTGCTTTGTTATATAACAGGACCGTCTTGTGAAGGGTGTATGTTAGCAGCAGCGGCGGCAGCGTGCGCAATTTACAATTAGAAAATTTAATCAAAAGAAAAATGTTATGGAAATATTATTTTTAATCGCTGGCATACTCATTCTCTTTACATATATATTTACAATATATAGGATAAGTAAATCTTCAGAAAGGATTCAACTTTGGAAATTGTTATTAATAGTCTTTATCCCTTTTTGGGGATGCTTAGTCTATCTCTTATCAAGTAATCGCTTTAAACGTGTTTAGAGAAAAATTATCTTTAGAATAAAAGCTTAATAAAGGTTAGATCGTTTACAGCAACAATCTAACCTTTATCGAAGAAATAACTCTCGCAACTAAGAGTTTCACAGAAGTAGAAATAATCTTTTAAATGACCTTTTTTATAGATCAACTGATTTACAAGCGATTCTGCTCTTCTGTTCTTGTTGGCTGATTGCTGCTCTTGACCTTCTGGTTTCCAAAATGATACCGCAGCGTCAGATTCACCTTTCTAGTATCGCGGTAATCTTTATAAAAGTTGTTTTGGTCGCCATACTTGGATGATATCGTCATTTTTTCCGTTTTGAAAATGTCCATAAATGATAGATTCACTTCAAATTTCTTCTTAAAGAATTTTCGATTTGTCGTCACATAGGTACTTGAATATCCTGTTATTTTAAATGGCCCTTGTATCGTCGGGGATGTAAATGTGTTACCCAGTTCAAGGTTCCAGCCAGCATCTTTATGCAGTACATAGTTGGTACTTACGTTTCCGTTGCCGATATACACATCATTCTTGTGCAATACGTCATCAGTCCCTACAAAGTAATTCTCGTTATACATTCCTTCCAACTGGAGGTTCAATCCCCAGCGTCCTGTCAGCTGAAAACTCTTACCCAGGTCTATACCCGCCCCTTGTCCTTTCTTGATATTGGTATATTGGAAAATCAACTGGTGATTGTTGTTATCTTGACGGGAAATTTCCATATTCGGCCACTTCTCAAATCGGTAAAATAGATCGATATTCCAGTTGTTTTTGGTCCAGGTCAGATTGAGGTTATGGACGATCGTCGCCCTTAAACGTGGATCTCCCTGAAAATAGGAAAAGCGATTATAGTAGGACTTAGCCGGATTAAGCCAAGAGTATGCTGGGCGACTAATACGCTTTCCATAAGAAAAGCCGAACTGCTGATCGTCAGCCAAGGCATATTGCATGTAAAATGTCGGGAAGAGCACAAAATAATCACGCTTATTGATATCAGCTGGTTCGGACATAATACCTTCCAAATTGGTATATTCACCCCTTAAACCAGCTTTCCAGCTCCATTTCTTCCAAGCATAATCGAATGAGGTATATACAGCTATATTCCGTTCTTTGTAATCAAACACACTGCTCTTGTCGGGCCGGTGCTGAAGAGTACCGGATTCATCATCGGAAAAAGCAAGGGTGCTTGTTGTTTTCACATCACTAAATTTTCCACCAAACTCCAGCCCCAGTTTCTTTATTTTCCCGGTGAAATCTATCTGTGAAGAAAAAAGCCGGTTTTTATTTTCATTATTACTGATAAATCGAGTGTCTGTAGGTTCCTCCCCCTTAAATCGCAGTGCCGTCAAAACATCCTGATCGTTGGTAGAATGGTTATCTGTAAAATAGGATGACCAGTTTATGCTCCATTTGGGATTAATTTTCTTAGTTACCTGAAGATAGAGGTTATTCGTTTTTGCCGATCGTTGATGATCATTAGTTGTGAGATAAGAGGATTCCTGCACATGATTTTTATCGTATATGATCGTGGGTACCTCATAGATACCATAGGTTTTCGGTCCGTAATATCCATTTAGTCCGGCGTTGACTGTCCAGGTTGTATCGGGTGTATAATCTATCGAAAACACATAACTGTTCTGACTGTTGTTGGTATCAAATCGATCCATTACACCTTCCCATGAGGTTTGCTCGTTCGGATAATACACATAATTCGTTTCATAGCGGGCGTAAGTCCCTCTTCCGAAATTATAGGTACCACGAAGATTGATTTTTTCATTTTTATAATACTGGGTCAGTCCAAGCAGTTGCTTCCAAGTACTGCTTTTTTCGGCCAATGCAACCGCTGAGCCTCTGTAGCCATATAGGTTCGATTTAGAAAGTTTAATATTGATAATCGTACTTCCCTCAGCCTCATATTTTGCTGGTGGATTGGTAATAACCTCTATCGATTGCACGTCGCTACCTGCTGTATTCTCCAGATAGGTTTTCAGTTCATCCCCCGTGAGCATCACTTTTCGCTCATTAATGAGGACAACAATATTTTTGCTTCCACGAACCATTAAATCCGCACCATTCACCATCACCAATGGCGTACGCTTCAAAATGTCCCAGCTGTTGAGCGCTGAAAGATTTGAATTCTGAACGTTAAATTCCAAGCGGTCCAACTTGCGGATCAATCTAGGAGCGCGACCGACGACTTGTGCTTCTTCGAGTACCTTTGCTTCGGGAAGAAGTTCAAGCAAGAAAGGGCGTGAAATGGTATCGCTGTGAAAAAAAAGTTCCTGAGACTTGAAGTTTAGATAGGTTGTTCGTAGATAGTAGCCACTAGGATGATCCAGCAGAAGTATAAATTTTCCAAAATGGTCCGTCTTTACTTTCCGGATCTCCTGATAGTTGCTATCCAATAGCATAACGGTCGCTCCCGCCAGCACAATTTTGTTTGCATCCTGTACTTGCCCCCCGATTTGTTTGGTCTGTGCCGAAAGCAACAAGGGGAAAGCCAGAAAAAATAGGATCAATTTCATGTACAAATAATTAGTCTTTTAATTCTAGTATAGCTTATCCGCATTATTCTATTTGTTAGAATTTATGTTTTGTAACACATAGGCCAGTTTGTGGTCATCCGTATTTGACAACCGCGGCCATTTAATACGCTGATATTCTATGCTTCAAAAGTGCCTATAGTTGAAGCAAATGATAGTTAACAAAGGGTTAATGCTGCGTTAAGGTATATTATCTTAGCCGTCAGCAGTTATATTTGTGTATGGAATTGAAGCCCAAAAGTTATATCGTCCTCTTTACGCTGTTTTTTGCTGTACTTATCGGCATACAGGGGTATCAATTGTATAATACCTATCAGCTCAAACAGCGTGATATTTTTGCCACTGTGAAGAGTAAGCTTGGCAAGCTTCATGACAATGACAAGCTTTTTGATGATGATTTAATGAGTAAGGACATTGCCAGAGACTATTATATCAAATTGGTTAAAAATGAGATTACGGCTGAAAAACTGAAAGGACTTTACAGTGCAAATGCACATAAAACATCCCAGAGGCTAACGCAATATGTCGACAGTCTATTTCAGCCACTTGGAATGGATGTCATCCTGAAAAAAGAAATTTTGGGCATCTATTTCAAGAGCTTAGAAAAACAGATCGCAGCGGGTCCCATTACCATCTACACAACGTCTGGAGCTTTTCGGCAGCCCGTTGAACTTTCCTCAAGCGAGTGGATAACAGAAAAAACAGAAACACAGAAAATCGAAAACAGCATCCAGAGCAAAGAAGTCTTATATACCTTTCTTGTACATAGGAAGACATCGTTTGAGGTGACGAATCTCAACTGGATATTATTCAAAGAACTTACTTCGCTTCTGTTGAGCACCCTTTTTATTCTTGTCGCCTTCCTTTGGCTTTTTTATAGAACCATTCAGAATCTCAGAAAACAGCAGAAACAGATCAGCGTGCTACACGATGTCGTTGACAATATTTCTCATGAGCTCAAAACGCCAATCGCAACCTTGAAGATTGCAGCTAAAACACTACGGAAATCAACAGACGACAATATCATAACGGTCATTGAACGTCAGGCAAACCGTCTCGAACAAACCCTCAACCCACTGAGCGAGAATCTTCAGACAAGGGATCAGCGCCCTATTACCAACAGAGAACTACACGCTATTTTCGAAGACTTTCAATTGACCAATCCGGCTATCGCATTCCAATTAAGCTCCTTGCCTGACGGTAAATTATGCCTGAGCCTAAATGATGCGACAACACTATTTCAAAACCTGATGAACAATGCCGTAAAATATGGTGCAACTTGGATTAATATCTCTTTTGAGGATCAGAAAGGTAAACTCTCGATTTATATACAGGATAATGGTTACGGCATGGCGGAGTCCGAGTTACCTTATATTTTCGACAAGTTTTACCGCATCCAGAAAGACAATATTCACGACAGCAAAGGTTTGGGAATCGGTCTTTTTCTTGTTAAGACAATCGTGGATCGTTATCACGGACAGCTTACCGTAACCAGCAAGCCCGATGTAGGCACTACGTTTAAAATTCAGCTGCCCCTCGTTGCTATTCAATCACAGACATCATAATCAGCAGCAGGGATGATCAGCGAAAAAAAAATAGGGAATAGACAATCAATACATTAACGACTGAAAATAGCATATGAACAAAATACTACTCGTGGAAGATGACCCAGATTTTGGTTTTATGCTCAAGCAATACCTTGAGCTATCCACATTTAACATAGACTGGATAGCGCAGCCCAATGATCTTACGGAAAATTTCCAGCAGCTAGCCGATTATGATCTGGTTATACTGGATGTTATGCTGCCTCAAATTAGTGGTTTTAGCCTTGCCAAAGAAATCAACGCCCTATACCCCACGTTGCCATTTATCTTTTTAACAGCCAAGGAGCAAAAAATAGATAAGCTCACGGGACTAAAAATCGGTGCCGATGATTATATCACCAAACCTTGTGATCCTGAAGAACTGTTACTTCGCATACAGAATATATTAAAGCGAAATCAGAAAAATAGTACCCCAAAATCGATTGCCATAGGTACGTATATTTTCTATCCCGAACAGTTATTATTAAGCCATGCTTCGAAACAATATAAGCTTACTGAACGTGAATCGCAACTTCTCCTATTTCTGTCGCAACACAATGGTCAACTTGTCACACGCGAAGAAATTCTTGAAAAGGTCTGGGGAAACGCAGATTTCTTTACCGGAAGGAGTATGGATGTCTTTATTACCCGAATCCGAAAATACTTAAGCCTGGATCCCAAGCTTAGTATCAGTTCACATAGAGCAGTCGGATTTACGATTCAATTTTAAGGATTATCCGGCAATCTCTTCTTTCCGCTTGTTCCATAATTTCTCTGCCCAACGACCGACAAACCAAAAGGACACCGCTAAAATTAAAAAGAATACGGCTCTATTGATATTATCCCAGAGATACTCCACATATCGGGTATAGATATTAAGTACTAAAAATACAAATCCCACTTCCCTGCTTACATTATCTTTAGCCTTTAAGCCGTAGACAACCAAGAATGCCGACACGGCAGTGGATAAAATACCCCAATAGAACATATGGTATTGACGTACTGTCGTCCATTCATAGAAATCAGCATAATTCCCAAAAATAGATAGGGTCCACAAGGAGACCATCAGGTAGATCAACCCTACAATATAACTGATAGGCTGAAAGATTTGCAGGCGTTCGAACCGCGGTTGAACCCAAACGGCCAAAGCGGTGAGCAGCGCTCCGAAGATGGTAAAACGAAGTGGGTAATTCATTCCCCAAAACTTAAAGCCCCAATTGCTATGGTAGGCCGTCTCGGTCGCAAACCATACCCCCAAAGCCAAAAGCATAAAGGTCCAAATCAGTTTACTGTCAAGCTTAACAGCAAGAAAGCCATAAATTGCAACAGAGAGTAAAAATAACAAGGAATAATGCATCGTATCTTTATCCAATACTTTACCCATAAATCCGATGCAGGCTGCTGTTCCAAAAACCCCAATCAGCATCATCGTTTCAGTGGATAGATTTTTATAAGGATATCGTTTCTTATACCGAAAACCCAGCGTATAGAATAATACGGCCACAGCAGCAAAAAAGAAGCAAAATAGGATATTAGGCGCTTCGTAAAGTGTATCGACAAAGGCCAAGAATGATGCATCTGTAAACAACGAAAAAACAGCAAAGACCAAAGAAGCCAAGGCAATCCAAAAAGCATATCTCGCCAGTTGTCCCCAGTCAAAACTTTTTACGTCCAAACTATCCATCAGCTCGTTCGCTTTTTGTTCATCCAACAGGTTTTCTTTCTTCCAAAATTGGACAATATCGTCGATCGATTGTTTCTCTTGTTTGCTGACGTCGTATTTTCGCATAAATTTAGATTTACTGTGCAAGGTACATTATTTTTTTAAATCACTTGTATATCACATTTTATTCCAAAAGTCAGATTGGCTCGCATAATTCCTTTAAAATCTGTAATTTTGCATGTTTTGCATTTTATCCCTCAACAGGGACTTTAAGGAGTTTTCATGGCAGTAAAAAGAAGCCCAGATTTGGGCGAACAAAGTGAAGTTCAGGTATTTGGAGCGCGTGCGCATAATCTAAAAAATATAGATGTTTCTTTTCCGAGAAATGAATTGGTTGTTATTACAGGTTTAAGTGGCAGCGGAAAGTCTTCTTTGGCTTTTGACACCATTTATGCTGAAGGACAACGTCGGTATATGGAGACATTCAGTGCCTACAGCCGTCAATTTTTGGGCGGCATGGAACGTCCGGATGTGGACAAGATCTCGGGCTTAAGTCCAGTGATCTCCATTGAGCAGAAAACCACCAGCAAAAACCCCAGATCCACTGTTGGAACCATTACCGAGGTGTATGATTTTATGCGTCTACTATTTGCCCGAGCGGGGGAAGCTTTCTCCTATGTGACCGGTAAGAAAATGGAGCGTATGTCGGACGATCAGGTTATCGAACGTATTTTGACTGAATTTGAAGGGCAGGCTTTAAATATCTTGGCTCCAGTGGTTAAAGGCCGTAAAGGTCACTACCGGGAATTGTTTGAGCAAATCCGTAAACAAGGTTATGTGAAGGTGCGCGTGGATGGAGAGATCTTGGACCTTGTTCCTAAAATGCAAGTAGACCGCTATAAAATTCACGATATTGAGATCGTCGTGGATCGTTTGAAAGTAGAGCGTGAAGATAAAAAGCGCCTACAGACTTCGGTTATGCAGGCGATGAAAACTGCCAAAGGTATTATCAAGGTCTCCACCAAGGATAATCAGGAGCAATTCTACAGCCGTTATCTCATGGATGCTGAATCGGGTATCTCTTATGATGAACCGCAGCCCAACACTTTCTCATTCAACTCGCCTTATGGTGCCTGTCCGACATGTGATGGATTAGGCTATATTTTTGAAATTGATAAAAATGCGGTTATTCCAGACAAAAAACTCAGTATTCAAAAAGGGGGTTTAGCCCCTTTGGGACCTACCCGGGAGAACTGGACTTCAGAAGTCTTGAAGGCTGTCGCAAAAAAATTAGATTTTACCATTTCAACGCCGCTTGAAAAGCTCAATGAAGAACAGATAGACCAGCTTTTATTTGGCAATAAGGAAGAGCCTATCGTTGTAACAGTATCTTATGGCAGTTATGGCACACGAGAATATCGTGTTGAATTTGAAGGAATCTTTAAGATGCTGGAAGAGTTTTCCGGAAAATCTTCGGATGAAGCCCCTTCTTTAGATGATTTCAGGACGAAAGTCACCTGCCCAACCTGTGCGGGAGCGCGTTTGAAAAAAGAGTCTTTACATTTTAAAATAGCGGATAAAAACATCCATGAGCTCTCCACGATGGATATTACATCGATCAAGGAGTGGTTTGATCAGGTAGAAAGCAAACTTGATGAACGCCAGCTTATTATTGCAACAGAGATTTTAAAGGAAATCCGCGCACGCTTAGGCTTCTTGCTGGACGTAGGCTTAAATTACCTCACCTTGGATCGTACTGCTAAAACACTTTCCGGAGGGGAGGCACAACGGATCCGTCTGGCAACACAGATTGGTTCCCAACTGGTGAATGTACTTTATATTCTGGATGAGCCGAGTATCGGACTTCATCAGCGAGACAATGAACGGTTGATCAATGCCCTCAAAAACCTACGCGATATTGGCAATTCGGTCCTTGTTGTCGAACATGATAAAGACATGATCCTACATGCGGACCATGTTATTGACATGGGTCCTGCAGCAGGGGTTCACGGCGGTACAGTAGTTGCCGAAGGTACCCCAGCAGAAATCCTAAAATCAGACTCTCTGACAGCGGCATACCTCAACGGGACAAAAGAGGTTAAGATTCCGGAGAAACGTCGTGAGGGCAATGGAAAAACATTGTCATTACATGGCGCAACAGGACATAACTTAAAAAATCTGTCTGTCTCTTTTCCATTAGGAAAACTCATTGTTGTTTCGGGGGTTTCGGGTTCGGGCAAATCCAGCTTAATCACGGGAACATTATATCCGATTCTGAATAAACATTTTTTCAGAGCCAAAGCTACTCCGCTTCCTTTCAAAAAAATTGAAGGATTAGAACATATTGATAAAGTCATCGAGATCGACCAAAGTCCTATCGGCCGTACACCACGATCCAATCCGTCCACCTATACAGGCGTATTTTCGGATATCAGAACCTTGTTTGTTCAATTGCCAGAAGCTAAGATCAGGGGCTATAAACCAGGACGCTTTTCCTTCAATGTCAAAGGCGGCCGTTGTGAAACCTGTCAAGGGGCCGGATTGAAAGTCATTGAGATGAATTTCCTTCCCGATGTACAGGTTCCTTGTGAAACATGCCACGGAAAACGCTATAACCGAGAAACTTTAGAAGTACGGTATAAAGGAAAATCCATCTCCGATGTACTTGATATGAGTATCAACGATGCTGTGGATTTCTTTGAGAACGTCCCGAGTATCTATCGAAAGATCAAAACACTGCAGGATGTAGGTTTGGGATACATCACCTTAGGTCAATCCTCCACAACCTTATCGGGAGGTGAGGCTCAACGGGTAAAATTAGCTACGGAACTTTCTAAAAAAGATACTGGAAATACATTTTATATCCTTGACGAACCGACTACAGGACTACACTTTGAAGATGTCAATGTCCTTATGGGCGTTATCAATCGCTTGGTCGGACGCGGGAATACCGTTTTGATCATCGAGCACAATCTTGATGTTGTTAAATCGGCAGATTGGGTCATTGATATCGGTCCCGAAGGTGGAAAAGAGGGCGGTCAGGTTCTATTTGAAGGAACGCCTGAAAACTTAATTAAAAATAACAAAAGCGAAACGGCACGTTTCTTAAAACTGGAAATGTAATATCAACAAAACAGCAGCTGCGAATTATGCGGTTTCTGTTCGTAGGGTGGCTCGGTTATTGCGAAGGGAATATTTTTCCAGCTCGATATCAGCTGTGTTTTACACAGGTGTTAGACAACGCACACTGACTTTGACGTCCACTGGATGGCGGCATATTTCATGAATAAATACGTTTATAGGTTCTTTGCGGCTTTAAACAGTTGGTCGTTGCTACTCCATTTTCATTTGTATAAATGAACGCATTACACGCTTTTGTTTTTAAAGAACATGTGGAATGTCCGATTGATTTTCGTCAGTGTTTATACGCTGCAAACATGGATATTTCTTAACTTTGTATTATATGTCGGATATTATTCAATTACTTCCAGATAATGTTGCTAATCAGATTGCGGCGGGAGAAGTGGTGCAGCGACCAGCGTCTGCAATTAAAGAATTGATTGAGAATGCTATTGATGCTGGAGCTGACAAAATAAAACTTATTGTTAAAGATGCAGGCAAGTCGTTGATTCAAGTCATTGACAATGGTTGTGGTATGAGCGTAACTGATGCTCGCCTTTGTTTTGAGCGCCACGCAACATCAAAAATCCGTAAGGCTGAAGACTTATTTGCTATTCGTACGATGGGTTTCCGTGGTGAGGCGATGGCATCCATTGCCGCAATTGCACAGGTCGAACTCAAAACACGCCGTATTGAAGATGAGCTAGGTACAGTCGTTGAAATAGAGGGATCAAAAGTTGTCAACCAATACCCCGAAGCTGTTGCTGCCGGGACAAATATTTTAGTTAAAAATCTTTTTTACAATATTCCTGCACGGAGAAACTTTCTAAAGAGCAACTCGGTAGAAATGCGTCATATCATTGATGAATTTCAACGTATTGCTTTATCGAACCCACAGATTTTCCTAACCTTACATAGCGACGGAAATGAAATCTACCATTTGCCGGCAGAGACACTAAAACAACGTATTGTCCATATTTTCGGAAACAATTACAATCAGCGTCTTGTCCCTGTGGAAGAAGATACATCCATCATCAAGGTAGAGGGCTTTGTGGGGAAACCTGAGTTTGCGAAAAAAACTCGTGGTGAACAGTTTTTCTTTGTCAACAAACGCTTTGTGCGTGATCCATACCTGCACCACGCTGTCATGAACGCCTATGAAGATATTCTGCAGGCAGAAACATTTCCTTTCTATGTCTTATTTATCGACATAGATCCTGCACGCATTGATATCAACGTGCATCCGACCAAGACTGAAATTAAGTATGAGGACGATAAAGCCATTTATGCAATTATCCGTTCAGCCGTAAAAAGATCATTGGGACGGTACAACATCATGCCATCCTTGGATTTTGAACAGGAGACTAGCTTCACCAATCTCATTACAAAAAAGGCACTGGATGAAATTATCGTTCCAACAGTTACCTTTAATCCGGACTTCAACCCCTTTGATACAGACAAATCGAAATCCAATTCGAGCTACAGCCGTTCAGAAAGCTACGCTGAAGGACTTAACAAGAAAACAGGTGGCATACCCAGCAATTGGGATTCTTTGTATCAAATCGTCGAAAAGGAGGAATCTGTTCAGTTACCATTGCATGGCGAGCCGGAATTACGTACCGATGACCCGCAGATCATCCAGGTTGAAGATAAATCATCCTCGAAGCTCTTTTTCCAGTTACATAATAAATATATTGTTTCGCAGATTCACTCCGGATTTATCCTGATCGATCAGCAAGCGGCACATGAACGCATTCTCTTTGAGCAATTTCTCTCACAGCTGGACCAACATAAAGGTCTAAGTCAGCAAAGTTTGTTTCCCCAGACTTTGGATCTGAATGCTGCGGATAATGAGTTAATGAAGGACCTCCTGGAGGACATCAACGGCTTAGGCTTTCAAATTCGTGAATTTGGAAAAAATTCCTATATTATTGACGGAATTCCTGCAGATTTAGGGACAGGATTCGACGAAATTAAGATGATTGAGAAAATATTGGAGGATTACAAAAACAATCAATCTGAGTATAAGCTCGCTAAGCGCGAAAATCTCGCAAAAAGCCTTGCCCGTAATGCAGCCATTAAACCTGGCACCGCATTGGACAATACAGCAATGGCAGAGCTTGTGGACAGACTTTTTGCTTGTCACTCACCCAATATCTCCATCTATGGAAATCCTGTAATTGTAACATTTACATTGCAAGAATTAGCGGAAAAATTTGGTAAAAATTAGAAGATAAAATATATGTTTCCACAACTGACACCTGTTATCAAGAATTTATTGATCATCAATATTATATTTTATATTGGATCTCAACTTGTACCTGTAGCATATGATTATCTTGCGGTCTATTACCCCGACTCGCCTTACTTTAAAATCTGGCAAGTGATCACGCACATGTTTATGCATGACAAAAACAACATTACCCATATCTTCTTCAATATGTTTTCCCTGGTCATGTTCGGTCCTATGATTGAGCAGGTGCTTGGGTCAAAACGTTTTTTAAATTTCTACCTGGTTTCAGGAATCGGTGCTTGGTTTCTTTATACGGCTGTGAATGGCATACAACTCTATAATGCGACGGGTTCTTTCGCTCCGCTACATGGCATGAGCGGGAACGAACTTATTTCCATGGCCAATACCGGGAACAACGAAGCATTAACCTACCTTATTCCAATGTTGGGTGCTTCGGGAGCTATTTATGGTGTACTATTGGCATTTGCCTACCTTTTTCCAAACATACCGCTTCAATTTTTGTTTATTCCTGTACCAGTCAAAGCGAAGTATATGATCGGTGGATTTATCCTCATCGAAATATACATGAGCTTATCTAGACCAGGAGATTCTGTGGCTCACCTGGCTCACGTCGGTGGTGCACTATTTGGCTATCTACTGCTTAAACTGTGGAAGATTAGAAAAGGAATTTATTAATATCGTGCGCAATGAATAACATCGGTTTAAAAGATTTTTGGAGACAAACCTATAAAACTGGCTCGCCCGTACCTCTGGTGATCAGTATCCAGGTCTGTTTATTTGTCCTCATTTATTTTTTAGACCTACTCTTCGAATTAAAAATTGTACCACAAAGCTTCTTGGAACCTACGGTGCGTCTATTAAGTTTACCGAGTAATTTCTCAAGTTTCATTGCACAACCCTGGTCATTGGTTACATCGAATTTCGTTTACGTCAAACTTTGGACCATACTTTTTGATAGTCTCTGGCTTTATTGGGTCGGTCAGATCTTTTTTACCTTCTTAAACACCCGGCAATTTCTGTTTGTCTATATCGCCTCATGGCTGCTCGGCAGCGTGCTCTATATGGGCTTTGGGTCACTTATTCCCATGCCAAGTAACTTACAGCTTATGGGAGGTTCTCTCCCCTTGGCAGCGGTATTAGCCGCGATTGTGACTTTGGTCCCCAAGTATGAGCTACGGCTTCTGCTTCTGGGTAACATCAAGCTAAAATTAGTGGCCATTGTCTATTTTGGATTAGAATTTCTTGCCCTTACGATGACGAATCGACCTGCTGCCATTTCGTATTTTGCTGTTGTCCTTTTTGGAATGGGCTTCACTTATGCGCTAAAATCGGGGATGGATTGGTCTACAATTTTTCAGAAAAAACAACAGAAGCCTGCAAAAATGAAAGTTGTTGTGGGTAACAATATACCGGCAAATCGGAAACATCGTTATGACTTACCCAATCAGGATGAAATCGATGCTATCTTAGATAAAATTTCTATTTCTGGCTACGACAGTCTAACGAACCATGAAAAAGAAACGCTCTTTAGGGCAAGCAATAGTGGTGACAAGGTTGATGGATAGAAGGACATTTTTAAGGAGAAAACTGGGCTTTATCAGTAAAACAATGTTCCTGGCAAATATGCTTGCGATCGTTGCATTACTTATGAGTTATTCGGCGACCTTCATTAATCCCAAATCCTTTTGGCCGATTGCATTTATGGGCTTAGGCTACCTTCCGATCCTCCTTATCAATATTGGATTTATCTTTTATTGGCTACTCCGCAAACGAAAAATTGCGCTTTATTCGCTCATAACGATCCTCATTGGGTGGCCTTTTTTAACTAAGCATTGGAATATTCGCAAAGAGAATGCCCCTATATCATCGGAGGTACGTACGCTTCGCATCATGACTTTCAATGCTCACCTGTTCAAGAAGGTAAACGATGAGAAAAAGAACTTTAAAGCCGACGTTGTCCGCATTATTGACAGCATCTCTCCTGATGTGATCTGCTTTCAGGAATATATTAGCAAGATTAAGGGAAAACATGTTTTCTCTGAGGAATTCAAAGATAAATTGGGATATGACTATTTTTTCTTTGAACCGAGCTCTAAAAACGATTATGAGGCGTATGGAATGGCTGTTCTTTCGCGTTTCCCGATCTATGATTCAGGAACCATCAGAGACAACGATTACGGAATCAACCGGATTAGTTATGTTGATATCAAAAAGCAGGATACCCTGATCCGCATCTACAATATACATCTACGTTCTTTTGCGCTGCAAAATGAAGACAAGGAATTTATCCAAAACCTGTCCAATAATAATGAATCCGATAATTCGAGGACCCGTAAATTGAGCCGCAAACTTAAGAATGCCTTCGAGCTACGCAGCGAACAGGCGCATTCGTTAAAGAAGCACATGAATGAATGTCAATATCCTTATATTGCCGTAGGTGATTTCAACGATACGCCAATGAGCTACTCGGTCAATTTAATTGGAGATGGTTTGTACAATGCGTTTAAGGAGAAAGGTAACGGCTGGGGAGTGACCCATCATGCCCTCCTACCGATCTTTCAGATCGACTATATTTTTGCTAGCCAGAAATTTCAGGTAATGAACTATCAAATTGTCAAACAGAAATTATCGGATCATTACCCCGTATGGTCTGATCTTAGGCTTAAACCTTAGGCATCTGATAACCCAATGTTTTAAGTCCTATTTCAATAAATTTATCCCTTCGATTTTTGATTTTATAATAGGCCTCACGACCAAAATAATAGCGACCGACCAAGGCTTCGATATCGGATTGAATCAAATCATGTAAGTTTTTTGCTTCTTTGGCGGTGACTGAAATCCGCTTCTGACTGTTGAGATATGAAATAAATAAATCAAACTCTGTTGTCGGTAAGTGGTAACCGCTAATAAAATTCTCTATAGAATATGCGGGCAAATGTTTCGTGAAGCGATCATAAACAAATTCTTCGATCGCATTGGAATGAAATATCTCGCGGTATTTGGCACTGGTTTCGTTGGTGTCAATCGGAATAGTAACATCCGGAAGAATACCACCACCACCAAAAACAAGTTTCCCTTTGCTGGTGGTAAACATTTCTTTTTGGCTGAATTCAGTGTCCATCGTCCATAGATCGAAGCCTGTCATGTATTTCGCAGCATCAAAATTGGCGCGTGTGTATTTTCGCTGAATGCATCTTCCAAGAGGGGTATAGTAGCGAGCCACAGTCAGATTGATTGCAGAGCCATCCGAAAAGTCAAATTGTTCTTGTACTAAGCCTTTACCATAGGACCTGCGGCCGACAATCGTTGCCCGATCCAGATCCTGAAGAGCACCACTCAGGATTTCGCTTGCTGATGCCGTACTTTCATTGATTAGCACAATGACCCTGCCGTCACCAAAATCACCAGCTTTCTCCGAATAGAAATCCTGGCGCAGTTCATTGGCACCCTCGGTATACATCAACAATCTTTTTTCTTTAAAAAATTGCCCCGCCAGATCAATCGCCGTATGGACAAATCCACCACCATTGTTACGCAGATCCAAAATAAGATCCTGCGCCCCACTTTTCCGTAAATCTATGAGCGACTGTCTGAATTCGTCTGCTGTCTTATGCCCAAATCTCCGAATTTTCACATAAGCTGTTTTCGGAGCGATCATATAGGATGCATCTAAGCTGGAAACATTTACCTGATCGCGAATGACTTTTATTGGATTGGCCATTACCACTCCATTACGCTGAATAGCAATCAATACAGCTGTTCCTTTCTTTCCACGGATCAGCCTTTCAATTTCGGACTCGGCTACCTTTCTTCCGACAAGATCCTTATTCCCGATCTTTAAAATGCGGTCGCCGATACGCATACCTGCTTTTTCAGCGGGACCAGCAGCAACCATTCCAACAACAAGTAGCGTATCTTTCAGGCGGAAATACTCCACACCGATACCATCAAATGTTCCTTCAAGCGTTTCCTGCTTTGCAAGCACTTGATTCGGCCTTAAAAAGGTGGAGAAAGGATCTAAACGGGATACGACATGTTCAATGGCTTCGTCTTGAACGGTATCTATACTGACATTATCAACGTAATTCTCAGCAATTAATTGAATGAGATATTGTAATTTGTCCGAGTTGCCATTCGAGCGTAGACTCGAAAAGGTTGTTTTTTGGTTGCTTCCCTGCTCCTCGGCATAATTTTGTCCCAACAGCAAGCCAAGAAGCAATACTGCAGCATATGTAGCGGCTACAAAAATATTTCGTTTAATACTTTTCTGCATGGGAAATCTTCATGAATTATCGAAGATGAGACAAACTATTCAACAATTAATTACTTCATCAAAAATAGCAAGTTTATTCGGTTAAACGAGCACCTGAACCCATATTTTTACATTAAAAATAAAAAGTTCCCTTCCTTGTTTTCAGGCGGAAACAGCATCATGCTCGATTAGAAATCTTTGTAAAAAATTCAAAAATAACAACAGAACAGCCGATAAGGGCACCGAACATTTAATTTCAACAGATGAAGATGATGTCTATAATTTAACTTGCAAATGCGCGTAAATTTATCTTAGTTTGAATTGAAAAAGATTCCACTTTATGCACGAAATCGAACCTTATTATAATTGGCGGGACTATTACATTGCCGCTGAAGATGAACAATCCCCATTTTATGGTACAATCTATAGCGAATTCGATTTTGACAAACAGATCTATAATTTTCTTTTGCACCCACAATGGGACGAATTCGGTTCGCTTACCTTATATCTAAAAATACTATTTGTGGACTATGAAAAACAATACTGTATTATCGAGCTGATTGGTGAATGGAATGATGCGATCTACAACGATATTATGTTGCTCAAGCGAGAAATTATCGATGTATTGATCAGTCAAGGCATCAAGTATTTTATTTTAATCGGGGAGAATGTACTGAATTTTCATGCTTCAGACGACTCTTACTATGAGGAATGGTTTCAGGATATCGATGATGGCTGGATTGCTGGCGTCGGTTTCCGTGAACATGTGATCGAAGAGTTCCAGCAACAGAATATAGATTATTACATCAATTTCGGTGGCGCATTGAATGAGCTACCTTGGCGGGCATTAAAACCGAAACAAGTTTTCCACCATGTGAATGATTCCTTAACAAAACGTCTTGGTTTTTAAGACCTGCTTATTGGGTTTTATTCTCAATCCTTATGCTTTAATCCTTGCTCTTTACTGTATTATCCTGTAACTTTGTAATTGATGTATTAGGTGCTTCGCACATATACTTATAATTTTTACGTTTTACTTATACTTACATACTATGTCATTCAGAATTGAAAAAGACACGATGGGTGAAGTTCAAGTCCCTGCAGACAAATACTGGGGTGCACAGACAGAGCGTTCACGCAACAACTTTAAAATCGGACCGGCAGCTTCGATGCCACACGAAATCGTCGCAGGCTTTGCTTATTTGAAAAAAGCAGCTGCTTATGCTAACCACGAGTTGGGAGTATTACCTGTAGAGAAACGTGATGCGATCGCTACTGTATGTGATGAGATCTTGGCAGGCAAATTGGATGACCAATTCCCATTGGTTATCTGGCAAACGGGTTCAGGTACGCAATCCAATATGAATGTAAATGAGGTTGTCGCAAACCGTGCACAAGTATTGGCTGGACATAAGATCGGTGAAGGCGAGCCCGTGTTAAAAGCAAATGATGATGTAAACAAATCGCAATCATCTAACGATACTTTCCCTACTGGAATGCATATCGCGGCTTACAAAGCTGTTGCAGAAGTTACAATTCCAGGTGTAGAAAAATTGCGTGACACATTAGCTAAAAAAGCTGAAGAGTTTAAAAATGTCGTAAAAATTGGCCGTACACACTTAATGGATGCTACTCCGTTGACTTTAGGTCAAGAGATTTCAGGTTATGTCGCACAATTGAACCATGGTCTGAAAGCTTTAAGAAATACACTTTCGCATTTATCAGAACTTGCATTGGGAGGTACTGCCGTAGGGACAGGATTAAATACTCCAAAGGGGTATGACGTTGTCGTTGCTAAATATATCGCCGAATTTACAGGCCTACCTTTCGTAACCGCTGAAAACAAATTTGAGGCATTGGCAGCTCATGACGCAATAGTTGAAACACACGGTGCATTAAAGCAATTGGCTGTAGCATTAAATAAAATTGCAAACGATATCCGTATGTTGGCTTCTGGCCCACGCTCAGGTATCGGTGAAATCCTGATCCCGGAGAACGAACCAGGATCATCAATTATGCCAGGTAAAGTTAATCCAACGCAATGTGAAGCATTGACAATGGTTGCGGCACAAGTGATGGGTAATGATGTGGCTATTACGATCGGTGGAACGCAAGGTCACTATGAACTAAACGTGTTCAAACCATTAATGGCGGCAAACTTCTTGCAGTCTGCTCGCCTATTAGGTGATGCTTGTGTTTCATTTGAAGAGCACTGTGCAGCTGGTATTGAGCCGAACTACAAACGCATCAAAGAATTGGTTGACAACTCATTGATGCTGGTAACCGCTCTAAACACAAAAATTGGTTATTATAAATCGGCAGAAATCGCGCAGACAGCGCATAAAAATGGCACTACGCTTAAAGAAGAAGCAGTGCGTTTAGGTTATGTGACTCCTGAAGATTTCGATGCTTGGGTAAAACCAGAAGATATGGTTGGAAGTTTAAAATAAGCTGTGACTTTTATTTCAATAAAAAATATACGAACAAAAACATACCTATTGGCGCTTGCCATAGGTATGTTTTTCTTTTTTACAGCCTGCAAATTCAATTCGGATATGCAGAGCGAAGGTGCCCCCTTTTTACAGGGAGAATGGGTCCAAGACAGCATTCCTGGACAGCAGCAGATGATGCAATACACCTTGACCGACTTCAAGTTTACCTGTGACTCTGTTTACGCGACCATGCACGTCAACAATAAAGTACAAACCATACCAGATAGCTGTTACAAAAATGGCTCCTGGACAGAACATGCAAAAGGTATTTATGTTTTGCGCGGAGACTCCATCATTGTCGATGGTATCTATACCAAGGAAAATGGCAAACAGAAGATTTCAGGTTGCTATCTTTCCGGTCAGTATATCCCCCGCTTTAAAGTCGTTTATCATGCTGCAGATTCGGTAGTACTGGAAAGCAGGTTAGATCAACGTCAGATCATCTTAAGAAAGACTAAAAATATTACTTGTGTCCCTCAAAAAAGGTATCAATAATTTTTAGTACAATCTATTTACTATCTTCGTACCATTATCGTACAACCTCAACCTTAAAACACAATGAACAAAGGAATTATCGCTTTGGCATTTGGCGGACTTGCCATCGGAATGACCGAATTCACGATGATGGGCATCCTGCCTGACATTGCCAAAGATCTTCATATCGAAATCCCTACCGCTGCTCACCTGATTGCACTCTACGCACTGGGTGTCGTTGTAGGTGCCCCAACATTAGTGCTATTTACAGGAAAATATCCTCCGAAGAAGGTATTACTCTTTTTAATGCTGCTCTTTTTTATCTTCAATGGCCTTTTCAGTATTGCACCGGGGCAGTTTTTGATTAGTCTCTCCCGTTTTATGGCCGGACTTCCGCATGGAGCATTTTTTGGTGTTGGGTCTGTCGTGGCAGCAAGACTGGCTCCGAAAGGAAAAGAAGCACAGGCTATATCCATTATGTTTACCGGAATGACTATTGCCAATTTGGCTGGAGTACCACTCGGCACCTATTTAGGCCATCATTATTCATGGCGTTTAACGTATGGTATTATCAGTATGTTGGGATTAATCACTTTTGCAGCAATTTATGCATGGATGCCAAAAATTGAGGCCGCCAAAGGAAATAATATCTTTAGTCAGTTAAACTTCTTCAACAAAAAAATTGCCTGGTTATTAATGGCTATTATTGCCATAGGTACCGGTGGACTTTTCGCCTGGATCAGCTACATCGCGCCTTTGGTGACCAATGTGTCGGGCATCGCTGCTGATCGTGTCCCCTTGATTATGATCCTGATCGGTGTTGGCATGTTTTTCGGAAATCTTATCGGCGGAAAACTGGCTGATACAATCTCCCCAACCAAAGCGGCAATCGCGAGTTTCTCCGCTATGGCGATATGCCTTGTGATGGTTTACTTTATATCACCACTGGGCTGGACAGCCTATCCTTTAGCCTTTATTACAGGACTGGTGTCCTTCACTATTGGTTCGCCGACACAACTGATGTTGATCCGCGCCTCAAAAGAAGCAGCAACATTGGCCGCAGCAGGTGGTCAGGCAGCCTTTAACCTCGGGAATACCTTAGGTGCATTTTTAGGTGGAATCCCAATAACCTGGGGTTTAGCTTATAATACACCTTCCCTCGTTGGTGTGGGCATGGCGAGCATTGGAGCACTCCTGACTTTGCTGTATTTGAAAGTCTACGACAATAAAACTCAATAAAAACAGCATAATCAAATGGCGCGAACAAGTTATATCAGTATACTACGTATTGTTGCGATATTCCTCGTTATCTTGATTCATTCCTCTTCGGGCTACTTAAACAGCAATGAATTTGAATCATTCGACTGGAGTTATGCCAATTTGCTCAATAGCTTCTCGCGCTTTGCGGTACCCCTGTTTGTCGTTATTTCAGGTGCCCTCCTGTTACAGAAAGACGAAAGTACGGGACAATTTTATCGGAAACGTTTATTGAAAATTGTCCCGCCTTTTCTTTTTTGGAGCATCGTCTATCTTTTCTATTATTTTGTCCGTTATATCAATTTTGACTATATCGGTTTTCCACAAGTTATCAACATTGTGTTAATTCGCTTAAAGTCAGGAACGAATGCGCACCTTTGGTACCTATATATGATACTTGGGCTCTACCTTGCAGTTCCTTTCATACGCAAAATTGTGGGCAACTGCAGTAAGAGAGAGCTTGAGATCTTTTTGGGATTGTGGTTTGCAGCGTTATTTTTTACGAATAAATGGTTCAATAGTTACCTACCTAATTTTGACCTGACCTTTTTCTCGGGTTATGCAGGCTATTTGGTCTTGGGCCATTACTTACGTAATTACCCTATCCCAATGGTAAAATTGTCAAGTTTTACATTTTTTCTGATCTGCTGTTTAATTACAGCATCGGGGACATATTATCTAAGTAGCTCCCGAGGTGAATTTGATCCAACACTTTACAACTATCTTTCCCCCAACATCGCATTGAGTGCAGGCTTTTTATTCGTCTTCGTGCAAGGCCTTAAACTCCCAGAACAACTCAACGCCTTCTGGGAATTTATCGACATCCACAGCTTTGGCATTTACCTTTGCCATATTTTGCTGCTCAATTATATTCATCCTTTGCTTCCTTTATCCACTTTGTGGAAAATCCCGGCAGCAACGGTGCTCACGTTGTTGGCTAGCGCCCTACTGACCTATTTATTACGAAAAGTTCCATACGGTAAATACATCAGTGGCTAATTCCGTTATCGGAGATTCGTTTTACAATTTCTCGCCTTCGACCTTATTGTATACATAAAGATGCGCATTGGGGCCTTCAATCGCATGGCCTTCCTGATCTAGCCCAATCAGCTTGTTTTCACCCACCTTCAGTTTCATATTTGTTTCCTTCCCCGTGAGGTGAACAACGGATCCGTTGTCGTGCCACATGACTTTACCACCATCTTCGACCTTGGTATTTTTATTAATATATTCACTGACGATGGCAAAGGTATTATCATTTTTTAAGGTGATATTTGTTTTGATACCTTCACAATCAGCACAGGGAATAGTAGCTTCATAGGTACCGGCCCAATCCAACGAATTCTGCGATGTATGGGCAGTATCCACCGCCACAGTCTCATGTGCAGTAGAATCTGCGGTTGTATGCTGACTATCTTTTGAGGTTTGATTACATGCACTTAGCGAAATCATTGCTAAGCAAGAGAACAATACGGTTAATTTCATATCTGTTGTTTTTGATGTACGATACCATATAGCAAGCAATTTCAGCGCCAAGAAAAATCAGGCACGCCTACTGGATTCCAAAGAAAAAAGGCTTCTTGAGGAAGCCTTTCTATCGTAAATAACTGTATTGCGAACAGTTTAAATAATCTATTTGCTACCGCGTGGCGATAGGCTACACAATCCTATTCAGATTAAAATGGTAGATCGTCATCATCTGATGAACCCGCCAAATCTACAGGGGCAGGCATATCTGCGTAACCTGGAGAAGATGGAGCTGGAGCAGCATTACCTAATTTTGTAACACGCCATGCTACTAATGAATTGAAATAAGTTGTTACGCCATCTTTATTAGTCCAAGGACGACCACGAAGATTAAAAGATACTTCTACCTCTTCACCAATTGCAAGGTTATCAAAAATTGACGTTCTGTCTTGTGTTGCCTCAAAACGGATATACTCAACAAATTGTGGGTTTTCGGCATAAGCTACAATCATATCGCGTTTTTTGAATGATTCTGTCACTTGTTGTGTCGCTCCTATCTCGTGTACTTTTCCTCTAATTTCCATAATCAAAAAAATAAATATTAAAGCGTAAAATTAAGCAATTTTTGAGGAAGAGTTTAATTAACTTTGTACAAAATATGATGGAAGTTTTCAACACCCCCAATAAAGTTATTATAACGTGCAATAAGCGCTTATCACCTTATTTGCAACAGGAAGTTAAAGAGTTAGGTTTTGACATTGTCAGGGCATTCCCTACAGGCGTAGAATTAAAGGTCAGTATAAACGATACGATCAAGCTTAATCTGAACCTACGCACAGCCTCTCAGATTTTGTATTCGTTAAAGGAGTTTACAGCCAATAATCCGACGGAGCTCTATGAAGAATTGAGTAAAATTGCCTGGGAAGAACTTATTCAATTTGACGGATATTTCTCTGTCAGCTCTAATGTTGATAATGAGACAATCAGCACGCCTTTATTTGCAAACGTAAAGGTTAAGGATGCAATTGTGGACCGTATAAAGGAAAAAAAAGGTCTGCGCCCTAATTCAGGTCCGGACAATAATAAAGCGGTTGTCCACTTGTACTGGAAAGATGACCGTGCTGAAATTTTTCTCGATACCTCAGGCGAGACACTGGCAAAACATGGTTACCGTAAGATCCCTGGAAAAGCGCCAATGCTGGAAGCTCTTGCAGCCTCAACAATTATTGCTTCCAAATGGGATGGTAATTCACCTTTTGTAAATCCGATGTGTGGATCCGGAACTTTAGCCATTGAGGCGGCACTGATAGCAACAAACAGAAAACCAGGGTTGCTGCGCATGAACTATTCATTTATGCATTTCATAGGTTATGATGAAACAGTTTTCTTCCAGGAGCGCCGACTACTCAAAGATCAGATCAATAAAAAAGCGGCTCCACAAATTATTGCAAGCGATATTTCGGAGGAGGCAATCAACGTCTCAAAGATGAATGCAAGAACTGCTGGTGTGGAGCAATTAATTTCGTTTGAAGTATGCGATTTTGCCGAAACACACGTTCCTAAAGAAGGTGGTGTCATTTTATTCAATCCTGAATACGGTGAACGTCTGGGCACGCACAGCAAGTTAGAGATTACCTATAAGCGTATGGGGGATTTCATGAAACAGGAGTGCAAAGGTTATAGAGGCTATATATTTACCGGAAATCCAGATCTGGCAAAGAAAATCGGGCTACGTGCGTTCCGACGCATAGAATTTTATAATGGTAAATTAGATTGTAGATTATTAGAATACGAATTATACGAGGGTACTCGCGAAAAAACAAAAGTATTGTATGAATAACATTATTGAGCGCACAGTAGCATTTGTGCAAGATCGATTGAAATTTGCAGAAGCAGGCCACGATTGGTCGCATATTCAACGCGTATGGAACAATACGAAGTTAATTTTAGAAGATGAAGAAGCGGATGTTATGGTCTGCGAATTGGCTGCACTGTTACATGACATCGCTGACAGTAAATTCCATGATGGTGATGAAACAATAGGCCCTCGTGTTGCCGGAGAGTTTTTGGCAAGTCTAGAAATTTCGCCTGAAATCATTGACCATGTGAAGAAAATCATCTTCAATATGTCTTTCAAAGCAAGTTTGGGGGAAGTGTCATTCCATTCAAAAGAGATGGAAATCGTGCAAGATGCAGATCGTTTGGATGCTATCGGTGCAATAGGCATTGCCCGTGCGTTTAGCTTTGGTGGCAATAAAGGCCGTGAGATGTATAATCCGAACATTCCTGTTCAAGAATATAAGGATAAGGAAGCGTACAAACATTCGGAAGCTCCTACAATCAATCACTTCTACGAAAAGCTATTATTGTTAAAGAATAAGATGAATACAGAGGCTGCAAAAAAAATAGCAGCACATCGTCATGACTATATGCTCAACTTTCTGGATGAGTTTATGGCTGAATGGAATGGTAAAAAATAAATTACACTTAACAATTCCTAAATATAAAAGTGGTACTTTAGATCTTGTACATCGAGATAAAAAGTACCACTTTTTTTGTTCCATGTAAAATCAGCTTTTAAACAAATTTGTAAGAAACGATCCTGTCACCAAGGTCGATTTTTACTGCTAGTATCGTAATCGGTATTATAAATACATAGAATAGGAATAAATCACCGAGTGAAACGTGCACATTATGCCGTTGAAAACAAACACTCATACATAATTATAGCATGAAAAAACATATTTTTAGCTGTCTGACACTGGCTATGGTAATCTCATCCTCCGCATTATTCGCACAAACGAAAGCCATTGCACATCGTGGCGTATGGAAAAACAGCCATCTTCCGCAAAATTCCATTGCTTCCTTAACAGCGGCCCACGAACTCAAGCTCTTCGGATCCGAGTTTGATGTACATTTGACCAAAGACAATATTCTTGTGGTCAACCATGACAATGATTTCTATGGCATTGATATCGCAACGGCAACCTACAAAGAGCTCTTAGAAAAGAAACATCCTAACGGTGAATCCATTCCCACGTTGGAAGAATATATTAATGCTGGAAAAAAATTAAAGGGTTTACGCCTTATCCTTGAGTTGAAAATCAATAAACTTGGGGTCGAGCGTACGCTTGAAGCGACCACAAAAACGGTTGAAATGGTCAAAAGCTTAAAAGCTGAGAAAATTACGGATTACATTTCCTTCAGCTTTGAAGCTTGTCAAAAGATCCACGAATTGGCTCCTAAGGCTAATATCCAATATCTTACAGGAGATAAATCTCCTTCAGATGTAAAATCTGCTGGGATTAATGGGGTGGATTATCACTTTTCCGTCTTTAAAAAGAATGCGACATGGCTGAAAGATGCGCATCAACTTGGTATGAAAGTGAATGCATGGACCGTAAACACAGAAGAAGAAATGACAAATCTAATCAATCAGAAAATTGATTTTATTACCACTGATGAACCTGAGTTGTTGCTCCGCATATTAAAGAAATAAGGACAAACCGAGTGAACAAAGGACATTTATAGCGATGAAACTAAACACTCGTGTCGTCCGAGGCAGCATGATTGCCTTTATATAAAGAATAAATGATGAACAAATAACCGAGTGAAACGAGTTCATTTAAACACATGAAGATCACTCATAAATAGCATAAATAATTCAAATAAATGAAAAAAAGTCTTTTTCTCGTTATAGCGCTGTGTTTATCCCTCCTATCGTATGGGCAGGAATTTATTGCAGGCAGTTATAATATCCGCCAAAGAAATACCGTCGATGTCGATAACATGTGGAACGACCGGAAAGTCCCGCTTACCAATCTGATCAAATACCATGGTTTTGATATCTTTGGTATCCAAGAAGGTTTTTTTGATCAGGTTCAAGATCTCAAAAAGCTCCTTCCTGGATTTGATTACGTGGGTGTAGGTCGCGACGATGGTGCACAAGAGGGCGAGCACTCGGCGATTTATTACAATACAAATCGCTTTAAAGCGATAAAGAGTGGAACTTTCTGGCTTTCAGCCACAGATACCGAACACCCGAATAAAGGCTGGGATGCAGCACTACCGCGAATCTGTACCTGGGGTATCTTTGAAGACAAGGCCAACAAAAAACGCTTTATCTTTATGAATACACATTTTGACCATATCGGTCGTACTGCACGTACCGAAAGTGCAAAATTGATTCTGACAAAAGCAAAAGAGTTTGCCAAAGACCTACCATTAATTTTAACAGGCGACTTCAACGTCGATGAAAAAGATGATGCTTACTTCACCTTGGCCAATAGCAAAGTGGTCACTGATGTACATGAATTGGCAACATTTAAATATGAGCCCAATTCTTCTTTCAATGGTTGGGGCAAAAGCATTAGACCAACAGGCCGCATAGACCATATTTTTATCACCAAACCTTTCCAAGTAAAAAAATATGGTATCCTGACCGATACATACATGAATAAATTTCCATCGGATCACTTTCCAGTAGCAACGACACTCTCCTGGAAATAATATCTTGTTAATAACAACAACCCTATAACACAAACAGCAGGTTCGCTTAGGATCTGCTGTTTTATTTTGTGGGACAGCTTTTATTTACACCGCATCAGGAATAGGGACTCAGCACGCTGTAGCGTATCTGCTACGATTCCCGACAATAGCTATGTTTCCTGGCAATTGGTTTAAACTTTCACATAAATTAACAGTCGATATGTTTAATTTTGACAGCAAAATAAAAACATGATGAAATTTCCACTATTATATTGTACACTATTTGTCTCCGGATTACTTTATTCCAATGCAAGCGAAGCACAGATTTTTAAGAAAATCAGTGAGACATTGGCAAAAGCAAATCAGGGCCAGACCGACAGTACCAAAACAACGACAACAACAAATACGACCGCAATAGCATCAAAATCGAATACCTTGGCATCTTTGTCCAATAAGGATGCATCGTTGGGAATCAAACAGGCTTTAAGCAACGGCTTAAATCTGAGTATCGAATCTCTAGCCAAGAAGGATGGTTTTTTGGGAGATGCAGCAGTAAAGATTTTGATGCCTGCCGAAGCACAGAAAGTAGAAAAAACGCTTCGTGCTGTTGGGATGGGGAAATTGTGCGATCAGTTTATACAGAGCATGAACAGAGCTGCGGAGGGAGCCGTTAAAGAGGCTGCCCCAGTATTTGTCAATGCACTTTCGAAGATGACGATTACAGATGCAACCAACATTCTTTTAGGTAGCAAAGAAGACGCCGCGACAACGTTTTTTAAAACAAATACATCGACCGAATTAACAAACAAGTTTAGTCCTGTTATCAAATCTGCCATGGGTACAAACAATGTGGACCAGTACTGGACCCAATTGACAACAGCTTACAACAACCTTCCTTTAGGCAATAAAGTGGAGACAAATCTTACGGCATATGTTACGCAGAAAGCAATAGATGGTCTATTTATCAAAGTTGCCGACCAGGAGTCAAAAATTAGACACAACATAGGTGGCAGTAGAAATACCAATATCCTGCAGAAGGTATTTGGTTACGCTGATCAAAAGAAATAGAACACGATTTACATGTAAAAAAAGGACCTGTCAACAATTTGATAGGTCCTTTTTTTATCTGAAATTGTCTGGTCTTATTGGCCAGGAAGAACCTTCAGTTTGCTTTCATTGCTGTTGGTGTCTGCGAAGTCATGAAGGTTTTAATTGATGCAGGACCATCATGATTTCTTTTTTCCTATCCATGGATAAACCAAACAGCTCAAAAGATCTCCAGCACAATGCTATCTAGCGATACATTTTCTTTAGCGGTACATTCTCTTTAGGAAAATTAGGATTCTATCCGCTCCGATCCCTTTCTGTTATTGCCCATTTGTTACAATAGCGTCAAACGCATGTATGAAGGGTAAATTGTTTGTAAATGCAACCAAATTAAATTGCAAATAAAAAGCAATTTATCTAAGTTTGACCACCCTTATCACATTAGGGCTATTAGAAAATGAGCACATTTGAGATCAACAACATAAGTGATTTTTCGGTATCCGAAAGATTTCAACGCTATGTACAGATTGACACACAATCTGATGCAAATTCACCAACATGTCCTTCTACAGAAAAGCAAAAGAACCTAGGAAAGTTACTTGTAACGGAGTTGCTGGCATTGGGTATTTCAGACGCGGCAATGGATGAAAATGGATATATTTACGCAACTATTCCATCCAATACCACAAAGCAAGTTCCCGTTATCTGTTTCTGTTCTCATATGGATACATCTCCGGACTCTTCTGGAAAAGATGTAAAACCACTGGTTCATGCTAACTATCAGGGCCAAGATCTTGTGCTTCCTGATGACAATAGTATTATCATCAAATATGCCGAACATCCCGATCTAGCCAATCAAATTGGCCATGATATCATTACAGCGAGTGGCACTACTTTACTCGGTGCAGATGACAAAGCAGGTGTGGCCGAAATCATGGATGCTGCCCGTTTATTAATGAAACATCCTGAAATCAAACATGGTGACATCAAAATTCTTTTCACACCGGATGAAGAGATTGGTAGAGGTGTTGATAAAGCAGATTTAAAACGTTTAGCAGCAGATTTCGCTTATACCATGGATGGTGAAAGAGCCGGAACCATCGAAGATGAAACATTTTCCGCAGATGGAGCTACATTAACTATTCATGGCGTATCGGTGCATCCAGGTTTTGCTAAAGGGAAGATGCAAAGCGCCATCAAAATCGCCAGTGCAATAATTGAGGCGCTACCGAAAGATAGGCTTTCACCTGAAAGCACCAACAAAAAAGACGGTTTCGTACATCCTGTTCATATCAGTGGATCTGTGGAAAAAGCAGAAATTCAATTTATCGTACGTGATCACGTTACGGCCAATCTCAAGAAACATGAAGATGAACTGGAAGGTATAGCAAAATCAATCGTGGAGCAATATCCAAACTGTACTTATACTTTTGTTGTAAAAGAACAATACCGTAATATGAAAGAAGTGCTGGATCAGCATCCTGAAATTATGGAAATCGGGATGGAAGCCATCAACCGAGCAGGAATGGTAGCCGAAAGAAGAAGTATCCGTGGTGGAACAGATGGCTCCCGTCTTTCGTTTATGGGGCTGCCTTGTCCAAATATTTTTGCCGGAGGGCATGCTTTCCATGGAAAACAAGAGTGGGTAGCTGTACAAGATATGGAAAAAGCCGTCAAAACAATTTTGCATGTTGTATCTTTATGGGAAGAAAAAGCATAAAGGAAAAATAAATTATAATGAAAAACGACGTATTAAAGGCAATACACTACAGAAGATCAGTATTTCAAGCTTCCTTCACTGAAGAAGAAGTCAGTAAAGAAGATATCTTGAGTATCTTGGAAGCGGCCAATGCTGCTCCAACACATAAAAGGACACAACCTTGGCGTTTTGTCATCTTCCGCAAAGAGGGATTGGAACGTTTGGGCACGGAGTTATCACGTATTTACAAATCGGTAACACCAGCAGAGAAGTACACTGAAGCAACAGAAATAACAATGGGCAAAAAAGCAACACAGTCAAACGTTGCGATCGCTATTGTTGTCAATTATACAGGTGAAGTTCCCGAATGGGAAGAATTGGCCTGTACAGCTGCAGCAGTTGAAAACATGTGGTTAGCTGCACACTCGCTAAACATTGGTGGATACTGGGCGACTCCCGGTTTAATCAATCATTTGGGTGGTTTCTTAAATCTCGAAGAAAATCAAAAATGTATTGGTCTATTCTACTTAGGACACCATCAATCTGAGGCACGCGAACCTATCCGCACACCAATTGCAGATAAAATTCGTTGGGAAGAATAAATCTTCTCAACTTTATAATAAACAGCGAGCGGCTTAGAGGTATCTGAGCCGCTCGCTGTTTATAGGTTAATTAATTATGCATGACGGACCATCAAAACCCATTTTTATTAAATATTTCATAATGAGATCTTAACCATTTAACAATCTTGCAGAGATAATTTCGCAACATACTTGTGACAGACGCTAATCAACTAAAAAGTGAAATTATTATGCAAAGAAACATCGTTTGGTTAATGGTATTAACCATTATTACATTTTTCCAAATTCCAACCAACAGTTGGGCTCAGGGTACCGAAGCGACGATTACAGGTCGGATCATAGACAACAATGGGCCTGTAAAAGGAACATCTGTATCGGTAAGGAATGAATCAACAGGATTTAAACAAACGACACTGACCAACCAAAATGGTGTCTATACCTTTCAGCAATTACCTTTGGGTTCGCCATACAGCATCACAATCAACCACGTTGGCTATGCAGAACAAAAAAAGACCGACTATAAATTGAGCTATGGTGACGAACTCAATGTGGATTTCACCTTATCATCAGCTGAAAATAAATTGGATGAAGTTATCGTTCAAGGCACTGCGGCTGACCTAAAAAACAAGATCAAGACATTGGGTGCATCTACCGCCATTACGGCCAATGACCTCAAAAAAATGCCTGTAAATGGACGTAATTTTTCCTCTCTGATTGATTTATCGCCTGTCAGCAGTGGTACAAATCTAGCTGGACAGCGCGCTTCATCGACCAATTTTACGGTAGACGGAATGAATTCACGCAGTACAGTGGCCGGTGGAAATAGCGGCGGAGCTTATTCAATCTCTATGGAAGCCATTCGAGAGTTCAAAGTAGTGACCAATGACTACGATGTCACATTCGGTCGCAGCGGAGGGGGCAGCATTACCACCGTAACCAAATCCGGTACAAATACGTTAACTGGAAGTGCATTTACTTTTGCCCGGGCAGGTTGGCTTTCGAGTAAGTACAACCTCAATGGAACAGCCCGAAAACAAAAATTCTCCACCTATCAATATGGATTCTCACTTGGAGGTCCAATCATAAAAGACAAAGCTCACTTCTTTGTAACTTGGGACCGTCAGATGGACACCCGTCCTCTTCAGATCGCAGACATTCAAACAACGGAGGACATTGCACGTTACAAAGTAACCCAGGCTACATTAGATGAGTTTACCCGCATTGCTGTAGGTAAATATGGTGCAAGTGCCGATCGCCTGTTTGGTTCCTTTGACAAGAAGAAAAAGACCGACGCGGCCTTCGCCCGCATTGATTGGCAATTGAACGATAAAAACTTATTGACTATTCGGAACAACTTTGTCTACGACATGGACAATCAACAAGAGGGAGACAATACAGGCATCAATGCTTTTGAATCCTACACCAACAGAAGGTATATTAACAACAGCCTCATGGCCTCCTTGCGCACGTCGATAAGTTCCAAATTGACCAACGATTTGAAGGTGCAACATTTTTATGAGCGTTCTGAAGCACAGCACAATGTAGCTGGATTTGATCAGTCACACAGTATTCCACGTGCGATCGTTGAATCTGTTCAATCGGTGGACGGCACAAATAAATATACCAATTCAATACAGCTTGGTGGTCAGCGTTATGCACCAGAATGGTTCAACGGAAATATGTTACAACTGGTCAACAACCTCTATTATAACACAGATAAAATCAAATATACCTTCGGTGCAGATGTCATGTATACGAACATGGATTTCCGCTACGGCAGCGAAATGAATGGTCGTTTCTATTTTACTGGTCTACAAAATTTCGATAACCTGACTCCTTATCGCTATGCCCGTGATGTATATATGACTGACAAAGAAAACACCTTGGTCAACAATCTAGCTGTAGGTCTCTATGGACAGATGGAAGCTAAAATCGCTAGGGGTCTTGATGTTGTCGGCGGCCTACGTCTGGACAATACGAAATACCTAAAGAAGGCTACATTCAACCAAACAGTCTATGACGAACTGGGCCTTTCAACCGATAATGGTATCAACACTTTTCAGATACAACCCCGCGTGCAGTTCAACTGGGATATCAATGAAGAAAAGAAAAATATAATCCGTTTTGGCGCTGGTATATTCGGTTCGGCCCTCAACCCCTATTCTATGTTAAACAATATGTTGTTTGATGGCTCACGCATTGCCGGTGTAGATATTACTGACCCTACTTTAATTCCCAAACCAAATTTTGCAGGATATCGCCAAGACCCCGATACAGCTCCAGGGCGCGAACTGCTGGACAACCCGAAGATCGAAAAACTTGTTACCATCAATACCAATAGCAAGGATGTAAAAGTGCCAACTGTATATAAAGCGAATATTTCCATCAATCACTTTTTCACACCTTCGCTACGCATCGGTTTAAGCGCTTACGGAACCTGGGGGCGCAACAATTATATGTATGTAGATCGCAATATGGTGGAGGATCCTTACTTTAGGCTGACC
Organism: Sphingobacterium sp. UBA2480; assembly: GCF_002341965.1. NCBI lineage: Bacteria > Pseudomonadati > Bacteroidota > Sphingobacteriia > Sphingobacteriales > Sphingobacteriaceae > Sphingobacterium > Sphingobacterium sp. UBA2480. The sequence goes on from NZ_DDPA01000004.1 coordinate 309,228, forward strand.
GCCGAAGGTAACCGTGGGGTGTATGTTCCGGCATCAAGCATCAATACGACAAACGGTGCCGCCAACTGGACCAATAGCCGTAAAACAAAACAAATAGGCCGCGTACTGGAAATGAACAGTGAAGGAAAAAACAATTCTTATACGGTTGTGCTGGACGGAACTTATCGTTATTATAAAGACGGGCAGATAACCGTATCTTACACCTGGAACGACACAAAAGACAATACCTCCTACAACGGCAACGTCGCAAATTCCGCTACCCTTTCGCTGATGGTGAAAGATGATCCACGCGACTTGAGTACGATGACGTATTCGGACAATCAATTCCGCCATAAAGTTGTTTTTTATGGTACTATGCCATCGCTATGGGGTGTATCTATGGGTTTACGTTTTAGCGGAATTGCAGGAACGCGCTATTCCCTAGCGGTTAACGGGAATGTTAATGGTGATTTTGTAAATTCCAACGATCTTGCCTTCGTTTACAACCCCAGCAATAAAAACACACCCGATTACATCAAATCGGGCATTCAAGCCATTTTGGATAATCCAAAGGCAGAACAGAGCATTAAAAAATACATCAATGGTAACCTCGACCGCATCGCCGAAAGAAACGGCGGCATCAACGGTTTTTACGGCGTATTTGACTTACATTTGGCTAAAAATCTAAAAGTTTACAAGAAACATGGCATTGAAGCTTCGATAGACATTTTCAATGTAGCCAACCTATTGAAAAAAACTTGGGGTGTAGGACACAATCTGGGTAAGCAAAATCTATATGCCATCAAAAGCTTTGATGCAACCAGTCAACAATATATTTATAATATGAGTTCTGGTGTGGGGGTATCCAATTTAAATGGTAATCCTTATCAAGTACAATTAGGCCTGAGATATGCATTTTAAGTAATTCAGACTATATAAAAAAGCAGCGAGCCATTTCCTATTAAAGAAATGGCTCGCTGCTTTTTATCAGATCACTATTATTTTTTTTCGATTCCAAAACAATGCGGCGGTTTAATTACAGTTACTTTTGCCGAGTTCCGTTCCTCTTTGACGGGGAACACAATTTTCAGACGCCCTTTTGTTCCCTGCCATTTTGGCCCAAACTGCAGAAGTCGAACCGCTTCATCAACGAGAGCCTGATCTGGTTGTCCTTCAGCACTGATATGAGTAGGCACTCCATTTTTGTCGATTGTAAAATTGACAATAATTTCGCCTCCTCTTACAGATGTAACGGACTTCTGATTGAGGTACTGTTCAAAAATTTTCCATCCTTCACGCGGCGTTGCATCACCTCCATCCAACAATGGTTCAACAGACACCTTATTTTCAGGCTCGCTCAACTCTACATCCGTTGTACGCTCCGCTTTACCGCTAAAATGTTTAAAATAGAGCAAGGCCAATAAAGTCACAAAAAGTACCCCTGCGGTAGCACCTATCGCCAGACGCTGCCAAGTGAAATATTGGGCATGTCTTGTCGCAACGGTATCTTCTACACGACGATTGAGACGTTGCTGCAATAGACTCAATTGTCGGGCATCCACACCATTTTGTAATCGATAACCATCGATAGCATCTTGTAAAAAGGGATCTTCCAATGCTTCCCGTTCCAGTTGAAACATGTCCTCCTTAGTCATCAAACCATGGATGTAATTATGAATCCGTGATAATTGATAATTATTTTCCATTTTCTTTCCTTTCCATACAGATTTTTAGATTGCGCTTTCCATTTTGAATAGCACTCTTGACCTTATTCAAGTCATATCCGGTCAAATCTGCAATATCTTTATAACATTTTTGCTCGAGATAGAATAAACGTACACATTCTTGTTGTTCGTGGTTTAAAGTCTGCATACATCCCTCCAGTTTCTCAAAGTCTTTTTCTTCCCATTTGACTTCACTGGTCTCATTTAACTTTTGTTCACTTTCGAACAAATTGTCTTCAATATCAACCTGTGTTGTCCGCTTATCTTTACGTAACTGCATCAGGCAATAATTTTTGCTGTAAACGTGTAACCAGCTCTTAAAATTATCGACTTCATATTGCCGAAGCTTCGTGATAAGTTCTTCAAATATCTGCATCACAGCATCCTGACTACGGTCGGGGTCTTGTAAGTATTTAAAGCACACACCATAAAGCAAGGACATATAGGGCGAATATAGTTTCCCCAGCGTAGACAAGTCACCGCTTGTTTTATAGTGTTGTAAAAGCTCTTTTTCGTTCATGCGCAAATCATTCACCTTAATGATGATTTAAGATACAAATTTCCATATATAAAAAAAGGAGCTATTGAAAATTAGCGCAAAACAAAAACCGTCCCCATAACGAAATGGAGACGGTCGATAAAAATATAATATGAATTACGGATTTAATTTCCTTGTTTCCAATTGTATCGCAGTGTAACACCGTAAGTCCGCGGATCGGCAACTACTCCTGCATACTGTCCATAGCTTCCAGGTGCTGCCAGCAATTGTTCGTAGTAATCTTTATTGGTTAGATTTCTACTCCACACAAACACCGAAATACCATTCGATCCCCTGAATCCTAGCCGAGCGTTCAATACCGAATAGGCATCAATGTTTAGGTACTGTGATGGTGAGGAACTGGATGAGAATTTAGACCGGTGAAATAGGTCTGCGCCCAAAAAGTAAGATCCATTAATTCCGATCAACTTCCCACTTTTATTCGCTTCGCCACCCAAGGACCAGGACCATTTGGAAACACCAGGAAGGACGCCACCAGAGATATCTTTAAAAGCTTGCGCTCCGCCAACCTCTTCTAAGGGAACAGGTGCGTTGGTAAATTTAACATATTTGGCATCAGTATAGGCCAATGCTCCATTCAATCGGAGAAAATGTCCGATGTTGATATTACCATCCAATTCAACACCCTTTACACGTACCTTTTCGGCATTGGCCAGATAACCACGGTTTACCCCAGGCTCTGGTGTCTGCACTTGCGTCTGATAGTCTTTGATATCCGTTTGGTAGACGGTCAGATTGAGGAGTGCATTGCGTGTCGGATTCGTCTTCACACCAATTTCCTTATGACGGACAGCCTCCGGTTTTACTTCGGCGAGATCCAGCAGCACTGCTCCATTTGCTGTCGGCAATCCACCGACATTGATACCGACTGGCTTATAGCTAATGGAATAAGTTGCATAAGCATTTATCTTCGGATTGAAGCGATATCTTGCCGAGAGCTGGCCTGAAAAATTATCGGCATCAGCATTGACATCAAAAGTCTGGTTTGTATACACACCATTCTTTAAGGCAAGCAATGCGGGGTCTGATGTCTGCAAGCCGCCATAGGTCTGTCTATCGTAGTTTGCAACCTTTTTATCATAGTTGTAACGCAAACCAGGTAAGATGTGTAATTTTGGCGTAACAGCCCAATCGATCTGCGTATAAGCAGCTAAACTCGTACTCTTGATGCCATAAACAGTCTTGATTCCAAAATTATCGAATAAGCCCGGAGTTTGCCACAAAGCACTGGTAGAGCTTTTTTGAAAACGCCAAAAGGCAGATCCTGTTTCTTCGGTATGTACAGGGTCTGTGCCCAGATCCTGCCAAAGGCCAAATAACCCAACAACCCCGCTGACCTTTTCACTGATTTTCCCAGAGTATCTGAACTCCTGTGACCACTGGTTATGGACGGAATTACCTGCTGAAACGGTGTATACCGGAAGTCCTAAGTAATCACGGTCATTGAGCGGAACCCACGTCCATGTTCGCCAAGCAGAAGTAGAGGTCAGTGTCCCTTCTCCAATCTTGATATCGGCATTCAATGCGACCCCACCCAATTTATTATCGGCTTTGGATTGCGTATCCAGATCTATCTTACGTTCGAAAGCACTTTTATAGGGCAACTCGTAGCCAAGATCTTTAATAATTGCATCAAACTGTCTATAGTCTGCACGCTGTGTTTTTACAACTCCGGCAACCGCCCAGCCATAACCGTCCGGTTTTTGTGATGACACGTCCCCAGAAAGTACGAGTTTGATATTTTCGGTTGGGGTAAACAGCAATTGCCCTCTAAAGCCCAGGTTGTTGATATCATTGATCTTCCTATTGGTATGTACATTAAACAAGTTTCCATCCCGCTGTGTACCAGAGAAAGAAGCTCTCGCAGCCAAGTTTTTTGCCAATGGTCCTGAGATTGAAGTCTTCGCCTGAATAAACCCCTGGTTTCCATAGCTGACTTCCACATTGGCCTCGGGCGTAAATTGAGGCAGACGTGAGGTGATATTGAAAGCTCCCGCGGTTGTATTTTTTCCAAAGAGGGTACCCTGTGGTCCCCGCAGTACTTCAATCTGATCAATATCAATGAAGTCCAGCCAAGTTGCGGCAGGACGAGCAATATATACGCCATCAAGATAAAACCCAACACCAGGATCAATCCCATCATTGGTGAGGCCATAGGTGGAACCAAGTCCGCGTATGTTAAGTGTTGTATTACGTGCGTTCGATGCATACAACTGAACAGTTGGCACCAGTTCTTTCAACCGGTTAACATTAAAAGCACCTGCATCTTCTAATGCTGCTCCACGAATAATTGATACGGGAATAGGCACGTCCTGCAATTGCTCTTTACGGCGACGTGCGGTGACGACCACTTGATCCAAAGCTTCCAATCGTGGTGTAAGTTCAATCACGGCAGGAGAATGATCTACCACGATGTGACGAGTTTGATAACCGACGATGGATACGATCAATGAAAATGGTAATTTTTGTCCAGTTACAAACTGAAAAACTCCTTTACTGTCTGTTTTTACTTGGTGCGTAACAGCTTCCAGCTGAACCGTTACCCCCTGTAATGGTTCTTTTGTTACGGCGTCAATTACGGTACCTGTTAATGAGGCATTTATAATAGGTTTAGGATTTTCTACTTGCGCATAGCTGTGGTAAGAACCCGTTAAAAGCAAGCTAAAAACGACGCTAATTCGAAAAATAGCATTTTTTTTCATAAATTTATTCAGTTTAATGGTGAATCTAAACAAGTGCCAACGCCAATCGATACTTGCTTCATTGTTAAAACTTTGTGAAAGGGAAGCCTCGGCTTCCCTTTTCTAATATAAGAGAGTGTAAGAGAGAAATTTTAACAACACATTCGTTTTTGGCAACTTTCTAGGCCAACAACAGCTCCTTCTACCGAAGCAACCAATAAACTTGTTTTTGAAGAGTAATTTTGTTTCATTCTTTTTATCTTGTTATTTTCTTTTATTTCATACTGCATAAAGCAAATCCATATATGCACTTATAGCGTGGCAATTTCAAACAACTTTAAATACATACCTTTCTACAAAATCAATTTCATGGTTAGTTGGATTCATAGTCAAGTCAGTCTTTTTTGCCCACCTTTCTATTTACCTGAAAATCAGATAACGATACAAATATATAAATATTTTTTAAAAGACTACTAATTTGATAGATTTAATAATATTTTTTTTAAAATACCCTTAACCATTAATTTTAAGGCACTTAAAGAGAATAAAAAGGCTAATCGCATTTCATCCGGTGTAAAAAATCATGAAAGCTACAGTCGTCGTCAAGATGATCTACTGCATGCGGCTGGCTTTGGACTTATGAAGTGAGCTGTAAAAAGCGGTGAATCCGAGAGTGTATGAGGAGCACGGAACAAAAAAGGCCGTCCTTGTTGGACAGCCATTTTTACAATCATATTTAACGATCCGCCTCAGATCATAACACTTACCTTCTTAGCGGAATAACACCAGCGCAATCAATAAAGTAATAATAACATTAAAAGTCTGGGCAATCAGAAAGGCATATAGCGGTTTCTTGTTGTCTTGGACAAAAAGATCCTTAAAGTTCGTTTCCAAACCTATTGATGTAAATGCTAAGGTAAACCAGAGACCCTGCAGGTTTTTCAAACTTCCTTTGACGGCGTCGATCTTCTCAGGGGAGATAACGAATGAAAATAGCAACGATGCAAACACAAATCCCAGCACAAACTTCGGGAAACGCTCCCATATAATTTTCAATGTCGGTTTATCGCGCTTGGTTTCATCATCAACAGATTTAGCGTAGGTCCAATAAATACTAATGGCAAAAGCAGCCAGCCCCAACAATACATTTTGGGAAAATTTCACAATGGTACTGATCTTCAACGCTTCTTCACCGACCAAGGAGCCAGAAGCTACTACAGCTCCGGTTGTATCAATACTTCCTCCAAGCCAAGCTCCGGTAACTTCTTGCGACAAGCCCATCCACTCCGCCATATAGGGCATGAAAATCATCATTGGAATTGCTGTAATCAGGACCAACGAAATCACATAGGAAAGTTTTTTGCTATCGCCTTTGATGGCTCCAGATGTTGCTATTGCGGCGGAGACGCCACAAATAGAAACCGCACTCGACAGCATCAGGGACATTTCCTTGTCAATCTTTAGCTTTTTACAGATCCAAAACGCGAAGTACCAAACAGACAGCACAACGGCCAGTGCTTGAATAAGCCCCAAAGATCCCGCTTTGAGAATATCTCCGAAAATCACTGTCGTTCCGAGCAAAATTAAGCCTATCTTGACATACAGTTCCGTACTGAGTGCCTCTTTAAACCAATTGGGCAGTTTAAAGCAATTGCTGATAATTAAACCGATAATCAAACTAAAAATCACAGCTTCGAGATTATATTCTTTCACCGTTGCGTTGCCTGCCAAAATCAGGGCAAATACCGTAAGGATAAATACAGTCGGAAATACAACTAATAAATATTTTACAGATTTTCCCAAAAGAAACGCGCCTAATATCGCCGTAACGAATACAAAAATAAACTGCTCAAAAAGCTTCAGTAAATTGGTCGGTTCGAATATCGTTGAGACGAGTTCGGCAGAATTACTCCACGAAAAACTAGGTACCGGCGCAACAATTCCTGAGAGAGCAAGAAATATGGTAGCAATCCCCAAAATGACGACTACCCAGTCTTCTGTAAATGCAAATGATTTTGAAGATGTCATAGAATGGTTAGGGTTTAAAGGTTAAATTTAACATAATTACCGTTACTTTCTAGTATTGTAACACAAAAATGGCCGAAGATTTCTCTCCGGCCATCAACCAAAACCAATAATCTATTATCAATCAAAAACAATATTTATTCTCATCGATCAATTTTTTTGCGATTCGCTGACGTGCATCTTTCACATTAAATGGCTGTGCTTTTGTGAATCTGCGCAAACCAACTAACATCATATTCAGTTCGTCGCCTTCGCCAAAAGAATATAATGCTTCTTTGCCAGCAGCGCTAACTTTATCAATAGCACCATACAGGTAAATTTTAGCCATATCTTTCGCATAGTCTGCTTTAGCTGATCCTGTATGCAGCAATTTTTCCGCACGCAACAAGACTGACTCAGTGATATAAACATACCCGATAATATCTGCAATGTTCATGAGGATTTCCTCCTCTTTGGAAAGAGACATCATCAATTTTTGCACAGCTGCTCCGGCAATCAATAGGCCTGCTTTTTTAAGGTTTGCCACAATTTTCTTTTCTGCAGCAAAAGGTGCGTCGTCCTCTTCACCGAAATCCGGAATAGCTAGAAGCTCTCCGGCTACAGCTTGCGCTGGTCCCATCAGATCCAATTCACCTTTCATGGCCCGTTTTAACAACATGTCAACCACAAGTAATCGATTCACTTCATTGGTACCTTCAAAAATCCTGTTGATCCGTGAGTCCCGATAAGCGCGTTCCATCGGCGCATCTGCAGAATAGCCCATTCCACCATAGATTTGCACGCCCTCATCAACCACATAATCCAACATCTCCGAACACCATACCTTGATGATAGCACACTCAATTGCGAACTGCTCCACAGACTTCAATTTTGCTTTCGCTTCATCCATACCACCAGCAATCAGTGCATCATAGGCATCATCGATATTTTGACCCGCGCGATATGACGCAGATTCCACAGCAAACAAACGTGTTGCCATTTCAGCGAGCTTATAACGAATGGCACCAAATTTAGAAATCGGCAGATTAAACTGCACACGTTCATTAGCATACTGCACCGCATGATTAATCACCATACGTGCCGAACCAATTGTGGCAGCGCCTAGTTTTATACGTCCAATATTCAGGATATTTACAGCAATCTTAAATCCGTTTTCACGATCAGAAAGCATATTTTCTACGGGAACGGCACAGTCATTAAAAAAGATTTGACGTGTTGACGACCCTTTGATGCCTAATTTATGTTCTTCTGGATTCATCGTGATACCACCAAAATCCTTTTCGACAATAAATGCCGTCAGATTTTTATCATCATCGATTTTTGCAAATACGATAAAGATATCTGCAAAACCACCATTTGTAATCCACATTTTTTGACCATTGATCAAATAATGTGTTCCTTCAGCATTTAATTTTGCCGAGGTACGTCCAGAATTTGCATCCGATCCGGCATTGGGCTCTGTCAAACAATATGAAGCTTTCCATTCACCGGTAGCAAGCTTTGGAATATATTTCGCCTTTTGGGCATCATTACCATAATACAAAATAGGCAGTGTTCCGATTCCCGTATGAGCAGACAATGCAACAGCAAAAGAAAACCCACCACCTACCGCATCTGCAACAAGCATAGACGTGTTAAAATTTTTGCCGAAACCACCATATTCTTCGGGAATAGAAACTCCCAGCATCCCGAGTTCACCGGCCTTATCCATCAAACCAGGCATAAGCCCCTCTTCTTGTGCATCTATACGATCAAGTTTGTTCAATACCTCCGTATCCAAGAAATCCAAGCAAGTTTGACGAATCATTTTGGCTTCTTCATCAAATTCTTCCGGAATAAAAACTGCTGTATAGGGCGTCTCCCTAATCACGAACTCTCCGCCTTTAATTGCTTTATTTTCGCTCATTGTCTTTTTAGATTTGTATGGGCAGCAAAATCTTACTATGCGACGAATGCTGTCCACAATGTTGTTAAATACTTCTATTCGCTATGAGATCAGAGATCCATATTTTAATTATATCGCTGTTTTTAAAGACCTATTTAGTCCAATAACTCAAAAATACCAGCTGCTCCTTGGCCAGTTCCAACACACATCGTCACCATGCCGTATTTTTTGCCTCTACGCTTTAACTCATTTAGGACTTGGACTGTCAATTTCGCGCCTGTACAACCAAGTGGATGCCCTAATGCTATAGCACCACCATTGACATTCACTTTCTCTTCGTCTAATCCGAGTTCGCGAATAACGGCTAACGATTGAGACGCAAAAGCTTCATTCAGTTCAAATAGATCAATATCTTCTTTTTTAAGCCCAGCTTTCGCCAAGGCCTTTGGAATAGCGTAGATAGGCCCTATGCCCATAATGCGCGGTGGAACACCTGCCACAGCAAAACTAACAAGCTTTGCAATTGGTTTAACACCAAGTTCTTTCACTTTTGCTTCAGACATCACCAAGACAAATGCTGCTCCATCAGAAGTTTGTGAGGAATTCCCCGCCGTTACTGAACCATTCGCTGCAAAGACTGGTTTTAGTTTCCCTAAAGCCTCCAGGGAAGTATCAGCCCGAGGACCTTCATCTGTATCAACAACATATTCGCGCGTTGCAATCTTACCGTCTTTCAGATAATTTTCTTTTACAGTAATAGGCACAATCCCATCTTTCAAATGACCGTTTTGAATAGCTGCAACTGCCTTTTGATTTGATTTAAGTGCAAAAGCATCCTGATCTTCGCGTGAAACATTGTAATCTTTGGCTACGGCTTCGGCAGTCAATCCCATTCCCCAATACCAGTCAGGATGCTCTTTTGCCACAACAGGATTAGGCACAATCTTCCAACCTCCAAAAGGCATTCCGGACATCACCTCTACACCACCGGCAATGATAACATCTGCCATCCCAGTCTTAATCTTTGCTACCGCGGTTGCAATGGTTTCTAGGCCTGATGCGCAGTACCGGTTAACGGTTACACCCGGGACCTTATCCGTGTCCAATCCCATCAGTGAAATGAAACGGGCCATATTGAGTCCCTGCTCCGCTTCCGGCATGGCATTCCCAACAATGACATCATCTATATCTTCTTTATTTAAATTCGGCACAGTGGATACAAGATGTTTAATAACATCCGTGGCTAAATCATCGGCCCGCATAAAGCGAAATACTCCCCGGGGCGCTTTGCCTACTGCTGTACGAAATCCTGCTACTATATATGCTTCCATTATTTTTAATTTTTTCGTGAGTAGTGAGTTCTAGTTCCGTAAAGGCTTACCCTTGGTCAACATAAATTGAATTCTTTCAAGCGTTTTGCGTTCAGCACAAAGCTCAAGGAATGTTTTACGTTCAAGATCCAGTAAATACTGTTCAGACACTTCCGTCGGTGACGATAAATTTCCACCACACATTACCCAGCCTAGTTTCTCTGAGATCTTACGATCATAATCAGAGATGTAATTGCCTTCACGCATTGATGAAGCGCCCACATAAACGATTCCTAATCCTTGATTTCCCAAAACTTTGATATCATTGCGTGGAGCAGGCTGAACATACCCCTCATCTGCCAACTCTAATGCCTTTGCCTTGGCATCCGCCAGAAGACGGGCACGATTCATGGTGATTGCAAATTTATCTTTCTGCAAATAGCCGAGCTCATAGGCTTCATAGGCAGAAGTCGAAACTTTTGCCTGACCAATAGTCAGGAATTTATCTTTTAACGTATTTTGGACAATTTGATCATCTTTAAATTCCTCCGAGGCACGTAGCGTAAATTCTTTGGTTCCGCCACCACCAGGAATAACACCAACCCCCAGTTCAACCAAGCCCATATAGGTTTCGGCATGAGCCTGAACAAAATCGGCATGCATGGAGAATTCACAGCCTCCACCAAGCGTCATTTGAAATGGCGCAACGACTACAGGTATTGACGAATAGCGTAAGCGCATGGATGTATTTTGAAATGCACGAACGGCCATATTCAATTCATCAAAATCCTGTTCTACGGCCATCATGAAAATCATTCCGATATTGGCTCCAGCAGAAAAGTTTTTTCCATCATTGGACACCACTAAACCGCGATACTCTTTTTCAGCGAGGTCAATGGCTTTATTCAATCCCTGGATAACATCCCCACCAATGGTATTCATCTTGGTATGAAATTCACAATTAATGATACCATCGCCCAGATCAATAATAGAAACACCCGTATTTTTCCAGATTGTCTTACTTTCCCGGATGTGATCCAATACGATCAGATCTTCGGTACCGGGAATAGCTTTATACGATTTGGTCGCAATATCATAATAGTGACGTACACCATTTTCTATTTTATAGAATGATTCACATCCGGCTTCCAACATCTCGTGTACCCAGGAAGCAACCTCCCCGTCCTGACCCGGAAGTCGTTTTTCTTCGGCCTTAATTTTAGCTAAGGTCTCGCGAACACCTAGCGCATCCCATACTTCAAATGGTCCTAACTCCCAACCAAATCCAGCACGCATGGCATCATCGATCCGGAAGAAGTCATCTGTAATTTCGGGAACACGGCGGGATACATATTCAAACAATGGATAATGCATGGCACGGAAGAGTTCCGCCGCTTTATCGGTTCCTTGTTCATATACTTTCATCCGCTTGCGGATATCCTCCACAGGCTTGGTAGCTTCCAAAGTAGTGGATTTCACTTTTTGCTGTGAACCAAATTCCAGTGTTTTTAGATTTAAAGATAAAATCTCCGAATTACCATCGGCAGCTTTTACTTTTTCATAAAACCCTTTCTTGGTTTTCTCTCCCAACCATTTATTCTCGACCATCTTGCTGATGAATGCAGGAAGCTGGAAAACGCCTTTGGCTTCATCCTCTGGGGCATTCTGCGCCAGTCCATTGGCAACATTCACCAAAGTATCAAGTCCTACCACATCGGCTGTACGAAAAGTCGCCGATTTGGGATGCCCCATTGCAGGACCGGTATATTTGTCGACCTCCTCAACGGTCAATCCAAGAGGTTCCACTAAATGAGTAACCGCCAACATCGAATAAACACCGATACGATTACCAATAAACGCCGGAGTGTCTTTACATAACACAACCGATTTACCCAGCATTTTGTCACCAAAGTGAAGTATAAAGTCAACAACCTCGGGCTTGGTATGCGGTGTTGGAATGACTTCCAATAAAGGGAGATAGCGCGGCGGATTGAAGAAGTGTGTGCCGCAGAAATGATCTTTAAAATCTTCACTTCGCCCTTCTGTCATTAAATGAATAGGGATACCAGAAGTATTGGAAGTAATCAATGTCCCAGGTTTTCGAAATTGCTCAACACGCTCAAAAACAGATTTTTTAACATCGAGCCGCTCAACGACAACCTCGATAATCCAATCCACAGAAGCAATGTCTTTTAGATTATCGTCAAAATTCCCTGTTTTGATACGTCTTACAAATGACTTGCTATAAATTGGCGAAGGGTTTGTTTTTAAAGCCGTTTCTAAGGAGCTGTTGACAATTCGGTCCCGAACGATCTTACTCTCCAAAGTTAAGCCTTTGGCTTGTTCTGCCGGAAGCAGTTCGCGCGGAACAATATCCAACAGCAAAACTTCAACACCAATGTTAGCAAAATGACAAGCAATTCGCGAGCCCATAACACCCGATCCGAGAACTGCCACTTTTCTAATATTTCTGTTCATCATAACATATTTATCATGCACTTCTGTACATTTGGTTTAATTCCTAGATGATTACTTCTTCTTTGTAACTTGTTGCGAGCTCATTGAGTTTCGCTAAAGAAGCAATCAATTGATCCCGTTCATTTTCTGAAAAATTGTCCGCTAAATATTGATTGAAATTACGAACAACATCTTTAGCAATCCGTCTTTTCTCTCGCCCCAATTCGGTTAAATACACTTTTACGGACCTCTTGTCGGTCTCACTCGTTTCGCGGTATATAAATCCCAATGACTCCAAATTATTCAACACCCGAGACAAACTAGTTGTTTTAACTCCTGTCAAATTTGCAATCTGAGAAACAGGTGTACCCTCTTTATGGATGTTAATCAAAATATATCCCGCAGCCTGGGTAAAACCGTACTGCGAAGCAATTTGATTATATTTATTGGCTATTGTCTGCCAGCCTGTTTTTAAAAAATAATCGATTGTCTGATTTTGGTTCATAAGCGTACTCACAAGCTATTTATTATGCTTGCATAACAAATATACCAGTTAGCAATTAGAATAACAAGTTCGAAATTATAAATTTTGTCATATGTTCGTCAGCATAATTCGGCATACATACCTAACGATACTTGTCGTCAATTGTGAAATGTGGAAAACTTTTAAACACTGACATACAGCAAAATAAACAGAAACACAAAACTTTTATTAACAGTCCCTGTTTAATAATCAAAATTAATTCCGTTAACTTTGTCCTGAACAAACATCAACACTGTATGGCTTTAGTAAACATACCTCGCTTGGACTTGCTACATTATACACAAGGAACCCAAGAACAACGAAATCAATTTATCCAAGATATTGGCAAAGCTTTCAATGAAACAGGCTTTGTAACGATTGCAAATCATGGCTTATCAAAAGAGCTGATTGAGGAATTATATCAGGTGGTTCCTGAATTTTTTGCTTTGCCTACTGAGATCAAGGAAAAATATGAATTTCCAGAACTTGCAGGTCAACGTGGCTATACCGCAAAAGGAAGAGAAAAAGCCAAAGACGCGAAAACACCTGACTTAAAAGAATTCTGGCAACGCGGTCAAACGATTGTTGGTGAAGAATATTCCAAAGCTGATTTTCCGGACAATCCTGAAGTAGCTGAAATTCCTCGCTTTAATGGCGTAACCGCTGAGGTTTATAAAAAACTAGAAGATACAGGCCGCGACTTATTGAAAGCGATCGCGACCTACCTCGATCTGGAAGAAAATTACTTTGAACAATATGTCATCAACGGTAATTCTATTCTACGTGCTATCCATTACTTCCCAATAAACGATCCTGACGCCTTAGCCCCTGACGCAGTACGCGCAGGCGCCCACGAAGATATTAACCTCATCACCTTATTGATTGGAGCTAGTGCGGATGGTCTTGAAGTGATGACAAAAGACGGGGAATGGTTTCCTATCAAAGCCAAGGGTGAAGATATCGTCATCAATGTAGGTGATATGTTGCAACGGTTAACAAACAATAAGTTGAAATCTACTACGCATCGCGTAGTAAACCCACCACGTGAGAAGATGGGTACTTCCCGTTTTTCTATTCCTTTCTTTTTACATCCAAAATCCGCCATGAGTTTGGCTTCATTGGATTCCTGCATCGATGCGGAACACCCGAAGGCCTACGAAGATTATACCGCCGGTCAGTACCTGGATGAACGCTTAAGAGAAATCGGATTAAAAATGTAAAACTCCGCATCATTTAAATGAGCATAACAGTATAAAAAAAGAAATGGCCGATCCTAGGATCGGCCATTTCTTTTTTATGGATATTAAAGCTATTTCAATTTATAACCTATACCAACATTCATAAAGATATTATGTAACCCAAAGCTAATACTTTCAAATCCGGTTTTCATAATATTATTGAAGCCATAATCCAACTGTGCCAACGCAAAGAATCTTTTGTCGATAGCATAATGTGCGCCCAAACTCATACCAACATCAATACTTCTAACACTCTCCGAGAAATCATAATCAGCATTATCTACAACAATCTTATTTCCGGTAGGCTCCTCATGCCTAAGATAGCCGTTGTAGGCCTCGCCATAGAATTCCTTTTTTACCGCAAAAGAAATGTAAGGACCTGCCTGTACATTCCAACGACTTGAAAGCTGATAGGTAGCTTGGATCGGAACAGTCAGATACAGGTTATGTACTTTTGTTGTGATATCACCCGTATAATAACCTCTCAGCTCCTCTTTTGCATCATTCACCGCATTGAATGTCGTCTTGTATCCTTTAACACTCGCCTCTGTATCCATTCCCTTTCCTTCGAAGACGATTCCCAAAGATACTCCCCATTGGGAATCAATATGATAGTTTGCCCTTGCTCCGACAAAAAAGGGAACATTCGGATTATAGCTTTTAATCTTTCGAATTTCACGTGGCAATGATAGGGGGGCTGCGCCGCCGATCTTACCGCCTACTATCACATCAAAACCCAATTTACCCTCATCCGCTGTGTTTTCCTGCGCATTGGCAATAGATCCTATCAAAACCATCGCAGCCAGTGCGATTGTATATTTTATCATTTTCATTACTTCTTCGTTACAATTTTGAGATCATCCACCGTCAACTTACTACCGACAGCACCTATAAAATTATCACCATATTTACTCGAAGACATTACAATCGCAATGCTATAATCCAAATTGGCAACATCAGCTTCGTTTACTTTCGCCGTGTACTTAAATGGCAATGTAAACTTGACAAAATCATCAGCCTTGGTTGCGCCCCCATTTTCCAACCTGGCAATAGCCACAATACTTGGATCTTTTAAAATATTATGTCCCGTCAAATAGGAAACTTTCTTGTTGGGATCAGATTGCGAGTCCATAAGCTGCTTGCGATTATAGAAAACCGCATAGATATCACAGGAATCCTTGGTATTAACAGGTTTCATGTTTTCATCCGTCACCGTTGCGCCAGGACTATACTTATAGTAACCTTCCAAGGCCAGCGGTATCTGATTGAAAGGAAGGCCAAACTGCGTTGCCGATAGCGGGTCTGTCAATACAGGTCCTGTATCAAACGCTCCTATAAAAAGATTTCCGGCAGCAATAGGTTTCTTGAACATCGCCCCAAAAGCACCGGTCAACTTCGTTTCCAATAAAGCCGCTTTCGATCCTGAATGTGCATCCGAACTCGTTTTAGTGGGATATGATTCGGGGTCCTTGGTACCTCCTCCTAAGCTCAATGTCAAGGAGAAACTTGGATTTCCGGAAGCCCAATTATAGAAATCCTGGCCATCAATTTTATTATAAAATATGGTGTATTTATCATCCTTATCAATCGCCGTATCTTCAAAACCATATGCTGTTGGAACAAATCCACCATCTGTTTTCACAATTTTAATCAGGTAGTTTTTTGTAAACTGATGATCTTCGGACGTAACTTTATAATATACGCCGTTTTTTAGCAATTCATCAATAATTACTTTATTCATATCC
This sequence comes from Sphingobacterium sp. UBA2480, assembly GCF_002341965.1. Lineage (NCBI taxonomy): Bacteria > Pseudomonadati > Bacteroidota > Sphingobacteriia > Sphingobacteriales > Sphingobacteriaceae > Sphingobacterium > Sphingobacterium sp. UBA2480. The sequence continues at coordinate 325,354 of NZ_DDPA01000004.1, forward strand.
TGAGTTCCGGCAGGCATTTTCAAAGAATCCTTCAAAAGCTCAATGGATGCACCAGGAGTCAGGTCAAAAGTCATATTCAATTTGGTAAGATCATGAATATTGGGCTGAAGGTAAAGTGTAACTTGCGTATTTGAGATGACCGGGTTCAGCAAAAAGATATCTTCATCGGCATGAACAGCGATAATATCCGCTTCCATATTGAGCGCTTCTTCCTTTATACAACTTCCCAAACTGAAAAGAAGCATAAAACAGATTATCCACGAGTAACTTCGTGTTCGTTTCATAAAAATAATATTTAGTGTAAATTTATCGACCAATGCTTTGAGCAATGCACTGATTTTAGCAAAGCTACCAATCCTAGCCTCAAAAAAAGTCATTTAAACGACTTTTTCTGAATAGACAACTAATTCTTTACACGCAAAGTCCGGTTATAGCCCTTTGACTTCCGATCTGATTTTACTGGGCAGACTTTCAACAATAAGCTGATAGCTGTGTAAAATCAATTCCTCCAGCTTTCTATCATCAATCTCTTGGTTGGCAACCACGGTATTCCAGTGCTTTTTATTCATGTGATAGCCCGGCAGTACGGTATGCTCATAACGTTCCCGCAATTCAATGGCCCTTTCGGGGTTACACTTAACATTAAATCGTAACCCATCAACCTGATCCAGGCCTACCAACAAAAAAATCTTACCACCTACCTTAAATACCAATGTATCTGGCCCAAAGGGAGTCTCCTCCATCACCGGCCCAATCGATAAACAATAATCTCTTAGATCCTCAATATTCATATTTTTTTAGTTTTAGTTGTCGCTCAAGCAAACTGAAAAAGCCACCATAAAAATGGTCCATAATTCATATAAAGCTAACAAAAACACTGGATCGTTTTACTTAAAATCTTTTGATCTTTCGCAAAGGCGACATTAGGTCTATTTGCCCTAAAGAAATTACGTTACGCCGAAAATAGGTCCAAAATAAGCTGGAACTAGACAATAGCAAGAGTCAGATAACTTCAGCCTTTACAGGGATTAGCGACGGACATGAAACGTAGCTTCAGCGGTACTTCTTCGCTTGCAACCGAAGAAGTACCGAACAAGTACCGAGGAAGTACCGAACAAGCTCCGACTAATCTCCGAATATCGTATACTTATCTTACCTGGAAATAGGTTTAAATAGCTCCGGGTTTAACAGCAGTTTTTCAAACCATGCTCAGGAAAGACCAGGTCTATTCCTGAGATGATGATCCGGTTAAACTTAAAAATTGCCAGTCTATTATAAGGATGTAATTTTCTTATTTTTCGAGCAGTGCCTGGATTTCCTTTTGGATTTCGGTTCCTTTATCGGCATTGTACCACTTTTGAATCTCCTCTTTGATTTCGGAGAAATCTGCCCCTTGCGCTTTCATATGCAAAAACAGCTCCTGGCAGGCTTGAGGTCTTGGGCCCCAGACAGCCAAATCCTGCCCCTGTTCGTTACGTATCACCAGAATTGGAATAGATTTGCCTCCGTTTGTTAGATAAGAATCGATCAGAAACGGAGCACTATCACGCAGTTGGATATCCACCGTGATATTGGGATTTTTTGAGGCCATCTTCGCCAACATAGGTACCGAATGCGCCGCATCCCCGCACCAAGGTTCAGTAATAATGATCCATTGTTGCTTTTCAGTAATTGACTCAACAAATTGTTCAAAAGTCGACGTTGGTTCGAAGCGTTTTAACCAACGGCCCATTCTTGTCCAGTTCATTTTTGTGTACTGATAATATTCATCATCTTGATAGGTAGGGTGATTCTCAGGATGATTTAAGATATCTTCGAATTGTTGTAAGTAATTTTCAAACGTCATAATACCAATTTTGTGCAAAGGTAAATTTTACTTCCAACTTTCTCAAACAACCTTCCGCCAACAATCTGTATTGAATGCAATAAAAAATAGGATGCTCAAAAAGTACATGTACAGCAAGAAAAAATGTGATTTCCTCTACCTTATATACCAAAGATTTTACATTCAGAAGAGATGTTTTACATTTATTAACGATTAAGTAAATTATATTTGAAAGATACAACCCGTACATGAAAAGATTAGTTCAATTAATACTTTTACTATTTGTCATCTTCAATAGTGCCTACGCCCAAATAAACATCAAGGGGAGGATTCTGGACAAGGCGGATGACAAACCTCTGACCAATGCTTCAATTATTTTATTGAACCGCGACTCAGTCCTTCGCTATTTTAACAGAGCCAATGAAGAGGGAAAGTTTCAGGTAAAAAATATCAAGCCCGGAAGCTACATTATTTTAGCCACATACCCCAAGTTTGAACTCTACAGTGATACGATCCAAATTGCAGATAAAGATCTCGACTTGCATGATATCAAAATAAATTCCCAAAGAAATGTCTTACAGGAGGTGATTGTTACGCGTCGTCTTCCAATTACACTGAAAGGCGACACCATCGAATATGATGCGGCGAGTTTTGCCACGGAAAAGAATGCGAAGTTAGAGGATTTACTACGTCGTCTCCCCGGTTTTACGGTTACGGGAGACGGAAGTATCACTGCCCAAGGGAAATCTGTACAGAAGGTGTTTATCGATGGGGAGGAGTTTTTTGGTTATGACCCCAAAATAGCCATTCGAAATGTACGTGCAGATGCTGTCGATAAGGTCCAGCTCTATGAAAAGAAATCCGAGGAAGCCGAGTTATCAGGTATCGATGATGGCGTAAGGATCCAAACCGTTAACGTAGTACTTAAGGAGAAAGCAAGAAAGGGTGTCTTTGGAAATATTGAGGCGTTGGCGGGATCCAAAGGATTGTATGCTGGAAATCTGTTCGCGGCCAAATTTAATAAGACCGAGCGAATTGGGATTACGGGCAGTCACAATAACATGGGTAGTTCAAGTGGTCGTGAAGGTTCTTTACGGATGAACAACCAGATTACGGGCGAACCACTGAATACAAATCTTGGAGCAAACTATGAAAATCAGTTCTTCAAAAAGGCCTTAAAAGTAAACGCCAACTATGGTTACGACAACAACAGCAACAAGAACCACTCGGAGACTTACAATAAAAATGTGCTGCCTGATCAATCCATTCAGGAAAAAAACAGTAAAAACGATAGCGAGAGACATAGCCGAAGTAATGGTTTCAGATCAAACCTTAACATGCGACTGGATTCCACGCAAAATATGGAACTCCAATCCAATGCCAATTGGGCTACCAACGCTAATCTAACTTATACAGACAGCAAAACGGGCGATGGATCGGGCAACCCAATCAGTGACTTTAGGGAGAACAATCAATCGAACTCCTCAAGTTCCAACAATAATTTTCGCCTAAATTATAGAAAACGATTAAAAGCGGGGCGTTCTTTAAATGTGATGGTCGGCAATAATCACAAAGAGTCAGATTCAGAGAGTAAAGTCAATTCACGGACTTATTTTTACAAAACCGGGGATAGTACAATTATCAACCAAACGCGACATGGCCGGAATAAAGGCAATGACTTCAACTCTTCGATCAATTTCAACAACCGTATCAGTGACTATATCAATCTGGCTTTAGGCTACAGCTTCAATCATTCGAAGAGTACAAATACCCAAAATTCAATAAACAATATTACACAAAAGTTTGATTCACTATATTCTCAAAACCAGATCGACAATAATACCAATCAAGGTGTGAATGTGCACTTTTCCTATCGCAAAGAAAAGTTGGAGATCAATTTTTCCAACCGTACGTTCTACAAGAATCAACAGTTAAATGATAGTTATAGATCAATTGATCTTGCCCGGAATTTCTGGGATAACAATTTAAATGTTGATGCCAATTATCGCCTTTCAAATAGCAAAAATATACGTTTAGCTTATCAAAGTTCCAATATCATCCCATCGTTTGATCAGTTACAACCACTGCAACCTCAGACCAATCCGTTGTTTCAACAAGTCGGTAATCCCGACCTAAAACGCGCGGTGAACAATAACATTTCGGCCAATTATAACGCGTTCAGTTTATTGAAAGGAACGAATATCAATATCAACGGGAACTTGTCATTTGTTAATAATCCTATTGTCAACAAAACAACCATACTAGACAACTCGGCTCAAATCAGTTCTTATGAAAACCTATCGGGTAAATCCAACTGGAATGGCGGCTTGAATATCAATCATATGCAGCCTTTGGCCAATCGTCGCATCAATTTTAACAAGAGTGCAAACGTCAGGTTTAACAACAGCTACAGCTATACCAAATTTGAAGGCGGACAGTCCGGCGGCGAGTTTCTGCTGAATAATGCAAAGAATACCAACTTTAGTTTAGGTTCTAGCTTAAATGAGCAGGACTCAGAAGGATTCGACTTTGATCTTTCGGCGAATGCTGGTTTTAATGTACAGCAAAACTCGATCAACACCCAATACAACGCAACAAGTTTTCAAGGTGGGAGTTCGGCGTACATCAAATACTTTCTACCGAAGAAGTTTAATGTCATGGCAAACATTTACTATAGCTATACAGGACCTACGAAACTTTATAAAAAATCAATCAATCAATTTTATACCAATATTGAATTAGAGAAAAAAGTACTGAAAGATGAGAGTATGACACTCAGCTTAAAGGCCTTTGACCTGTTCAATACATTTAACAACACACGTCGTAACGCGAGTGACACCAACTATTCAGAGTCCGTTCAACAGGTATTGACACAATATTTTTTGGTCGGTGTAAAATGGGATTTCAACAAATATCTAGGGAAAGGAAATGATTAAAAAAATATATTTGACCGTTATCATCTGCTGCCTGTGTGGTTTATCGCTTCAGGCACAATATGCCTATTTTGGAAGTAGGGGTACGATCAGTTTTGACAAAGTCACGTACACAAAAGCACGCATGCGGCAGCTATCCAACGACATGAGCTCGAAAGGAATGGACAGAGGGATGGGCATGATGGAATATCTCGACAAGATGCCGGATTCACATACGGAAAAATTAAACTTCTACTTTGATGAGAATTCTACCGTGTTGATGCCTGAGGAAAGCGTAGTTAACGAAAAACAACGTGGTGAAGTCAAAATGGCCGCACCTACTATAACTTCGGGCACAGTCAGAGGGGGCAGATCTCAGGGTGCGGTCCGAATCGGAGGAAACCAAAGAGGGCAATTTAGGGGTGGCGCCAACAAGAACGGCAAAGTCCTCTACCAGGATCTGAAAACCGGCACAGCAGACATTCAGCTTGACATCGACGAAAAATATATTCTTTCGGAAACTTTGGACAGCATTACTTGGCGTTTCACGGAGGAATTCCGAAATATCGCCGGAGTAAACTGCCGCAGAGTCAATGGTGCTACCAAAGACTCACTCTATCTGATCGCTTACTATTCGGAAGAGATTCCAGTATCGGCAGGACCAGCATTAAGCCATGGTCTCCCGGGCATGATATTGGGTCTTGTCATCCCTGAAATGCATATTCAATATTGGGCTACAAATATCGCCTATACCAATAAACTTGTTCCTTCTGATTGGCGGGATAAAAAATCAAAAAAAATGAAACTTGCTGAATTTTCGGAAATCTTTGGCAGATATATGCCACGCAATCGCCAAAACGAGTCAGCTAAAAAAAGGATATTAGAGCAACTGGTGTATTGAAAATGTCAGTTTGGCAGTACCTAAGGACAAATTGATGACAAATAGTGTTTTTTTTACAAAACTTTTGGATTGGCATAAGGGTTGATAATAGACTGATAGAATTTATTTAAGTAAAAAATTAAAACACAAGATATGTCTAAAATTATAGGAATTGACTTAGGTACTACAAACTCATGTGTTGCCGTAATGGAAGGTAACGAGCCTGTAGTAATTACGAACAACGAAGGTAAACGTACAACTCCTTCGATCGTAGCTTTCGTAGAAGGTGGCGAGCGCAAAGTTGGGGACCCAGCAAAGCGTCAAGCAATTACTAACCCACATAAAACTATTTATTCCATCAAACGTTTTATGGGACTTTCATACGATGAAGCTGTAAAAGAAGCTGAACACGTACCTTATAAAATCGTTAAAGGTGACAACAATACACCGCGTGTAGAAATTGACGACCGCAAATATACACCACAAGAGATCTCTGCTATGATTCTTCAAAAAATGAAGAAAACCGCTGAGGATTTCTTAGGTCAAGAAGTAACTGAAGCTGTTATTACAGTTCCTGCATATTTCAACGACGCACAACGTCAAGCAACAAAAGAAGCTGGTGAAATCGCTGGTTTATCTGTAAAACGTATCATTAACGAACCTACAGCAGCAGCTTTAGCTTACGGTTTGGACAAAGCACACAAAGACATGAAAATTGTTGTGTTTGACTGTGGTGGTGGTACACATGACGTTTCGGTATTGGAATTAGGTGACGGTGTATTTGAAGTTAAATCTACTGACGGTGACACACACTTAGGTGGTGATGACTTTGATAACGTAATCATCAACTGGTTAAATGAAGAATTCAAAAGTGAAAACAATGGCTTTGACTTGAAAAAAGATCCAATGGCATTGCAACGTCTGAAAGAAGCTGCTGAGAAAGCGAAAATCGAATTATCAAGCGCAACTTCTACTGAAATCAACTTGCCATATATCACTGCAGATGCAACTGGTCCAAAACACTTAGTTCGTTCATTATCACGTGCTAAATTTGAGGCTTTGGCAGCTGACTTGATCAAGAGAACAATTGCTCCTTGTGAGTCTGCATTGAAAAATGCTGGTTTTAGCAAATCTGATATTGACGAAATTATCTTAGTAGGTGGTTCTACGCGTATCCCTGCAATCGTTGATGCTGTAAAAGCATTCTTCGGAAAAGAGCCTTCTAAAGGTGTAAACCCGGATGAAGTTGTCGCTTTAGGTGCTGCGATCCAAGGTGGTGTATTGACAGGTGAAGTAAAAGACGTTTTATTATTGGATGTTACTCCACTTTCATTGGGTATTGAAACAATGGGTGGTGTGATGACTAAATTGATCGAAGCAAATACAACAATTCCAACTAAAAAATCGGAAACGTTCTCTACAGCTTCAGACAATCAGCCATCTGTAGAAATTCACATCTTACAAGGTGAACGTCCTATGGCAAACCAAAACCGTACAATCGGCCGTTTCCATTTGAACGATATTCCACCAGCACCTCGTGGCGTTCCTCAAATCGAAGTTACTTTTGATATTGATGCCAATGGTATCATCAAAGTATCTGCGAAAGATAAAGCGACTGGAAAAGAACAAAACATCCGTATCGAAGCATCTTCAGGTTTGTCTGACGACGAAATCAAACGCATGAAAGAAGAAGCTGAAGCAAATGCTGATGCTGACAAAAAAATAAAAGAAGAAGCTGACAAAGTAAATGCAGCTGACGCTTTAATCTTCTCAACTGAAAAACAATTGAAAGAATATGGCGATAAAATTTCAGCAGATAAAAAAGCGCCAATTGAAGCTGGCTTAACAAAATTAAAAGCTGCTTACGAAGCGAAAAACTTTGCTGATATCGATGCTGCTTCTGAAGAATTGCAAAATGCTTGGAATGCTGCTTCTGAAGAAATGTACGCTGCTTCTCAAGGTGGTGCACAACAACCTCAAGGTGATGCAGGTCAAGCTCAAGGTGGAAACCAAGGTGGTGATGATGTAACTGACGTAGATTACGAAGAAGTGAAATAATCACTCCTCCTCATAAAAAAAGCTCCAGGATTATTCCCGGAGCTTTTTTATGTCTATTACTTTCACTATCTCGTTTAACCTTCACCGCAATACACTTATGCATTTCCAGCTACTTCTTATCCTTATAGTGACTTAAGATTCCTTTGTCCAAAGTAGCCCAAATACCTGCTGGCATCGCCGCTCTCTTTAAGGCATTATTGGTCCAGGTATTGCACGAATAAAACATGCTATAGGCTCCTTTTGCTTCGTAAAAGGCGTCTGAGTCGCCATACTGCGCATCTGTTTTCACCAAAATAGCTTCCGCTTGATTTCGATCCAACGAATCTTCTATATATTTTATCAGATCACGGTATTGGGATTTACTGATCTGATAAGCAAAACATAATTCATCTTGCTGAACCGAATTGTAGTAGGTCACATGAATGGCAGACTCCCCTAATCCAAAGGCAGCCACAAAGGCCGTCGATGCTTTAAGATCCTTCCATTCTGGTGTATCCAAATAGAATCCTTTATCCCCCCAACCGATACCGACATACCGATATCCGCTATGTTTCCCCACCGTATTCCCATAAGGAAATAGTTGCGACCAGTCCATCTCTTCGTTAACGACAGGCAATACGATATCGGTATGAACACCATTGGACTGAACAAAAACCTGAATCGTCTTCTCTTCGTCTATATTTTTCCTTGGAGCCGAAATTCTTGACAAACTGTATTCAGCAACAATATAGAGCACACAAAAAGACAACAATCCTAAAATAAGATAACCAAACACTTTAAGAATTTTTTTCATCAAAGATTTATTTCCGCTCAAGTAATCTAGCGCACAGGTCAAAAAAAAACCTGTATTGCTTGACAATACAGGTGAAAGATAAGCTATTTCTTTTAGCTCTTAAAATAACTTTTCTGGATATACTCCATCAGCCACCAATTTTGAAATTGATTCTTGTACGATAGGTTTATCTTCCTTATAAGTTACGCCAAACCATTTCGAAGAAGTTGGGATTACCTTAAAATCAGCCAATTTATGCTTCACCATATAATCTGGTACAGAAGGAATGAAAAATTCTGCTTTTAAATTTTCCTTATTTTCCTCAACAAATGCAGGGAACATCGCCTGGGCTACTTCGAAAATCTTTGGTGTAAAACCCCAGAAGTTCATCGAAACACGGGTTTTAGGATCTAGATCTGTCTCCACCCCATTTTCCTCATAAACGATTTTGCGATCGTCGCCTTCGCCTTTGTAGTATATATTTGTACGTTCAGTTACACTTTCCATATGTCCAGAAGGGGTAACCTCACATACTCCGCGTGAAACGTAGCCATAATCGGACATGGTATTTCCAACCTGGAAGCCCATCAACGACATTTGTTGATCAGAAACCTCGGTTGTTAAGAACTCGGCCATTTTCTGAAAAGAATCCGATCCGTAGAAATCGTCTGCATTGATTACACAAAATGGTTCATGCACTTTATCTTTAGCACTCATCACCGCATGGGCAGTACCCCAAGGTTTTGTTCTTTCGATAACGTGATTAACACCGAATTTTGTTAGGTCAAAATCTTGAAAAGCGTAATCTACTTCTATTTTACCTTTCAATTTTTCATCAAATACTGTTTTCATCTTTTCCAGAAATTCTTCCCGGATAATGAATACAACTTTTCCAAATCCTGCGCGAATAGCATCGTAAATTGAATAGTCAATAATTGTCTCGCCGTGTGGGCCAAAACCATCTACTTGTTTTAAAGAACCATACCGGCTAGCCATTCCTGCTGCCAAAATCAAAAGGGTTGGTTTACTCATATTTAATTGCGTTAATAGAATTTTCTTTTCGTCCGCAAACTTAGCTAAAATTGCCCTCAAAAGCAAATTTAGCTAAGTTCGGCTCCGCCTTCAAAGGTATAGTATTGAAACGAAAAGAATCCAAAAATTAGTATTATTTCTTTTTTAAGAATGCGTTTAATAAACCCGTCGCTAGTTTGCCCAAAAACTTAACTCCCTCTCTTGCTAAGGTCGTTGTTGCTGTTCGTTGGGCAGCTTCTAGAGGTGTCTGTCTTCTGGAGCTTGGCCGACTTGCTTTTTCCGCTTCTTTTTCCTGGGCCGCGCGTTGTTCTTCCTGTGCTGCAGCCTGCATTCTTTCGTCTATGATTTCAGCCGCAGAGCGATTTTCTAGTCGCTCCTGATATTTTGCCCGCAAATCAGACTGATTGATAATTTGGCTAACCGTTGCATCATCTGCAGGTCCCATAACTGCACGCGCCGGCACCAAATGTGTAGCGACAACCTCTGTAGGAATACCTTTATCATTCAATACTGTGATTAATGCCTGTCCAGTACCCAAAGAAGTCAGGACCTGATCAATTTCATAAAAATCGGATTTTGGATAGGTTTTTACAGTCTTCTTTAAATTTTCAGCATCGTTGGGCGTAAAGGCACGCAATGCATGTTGCACACGGTTACCCAGCTGGGCCAATACAGATTCAGGTACATCGGTTGGAGACTGTGTACAAAAGAAAACGCCGATCCCCTTCGAACGGATAAGGCGAATGATTTGATCCACTTGAGTCAAAAAGGCTTTAGGAGCCCCATTGAACAGCAGGTGGGCTTCATCAAAGAAGAAGACCAACTTGGGTTTGTCCAAGTCACCCACCTCAGGCATATTTTTAAATAGCTGTGCCAATAAGCTCAATAAGAATGTAGAATAAAGCACCGGCTGATCTTGCACGTCAGAAATATTCAATAGGCTAATCACACCCCTACCATCTACCTTCTGAAATAGATCGTTAATATCAAATTCTTTCTCACCAAAGATATGCGCTAGCCCCTGCTGTTCCAATGCGACGATCTTACGCAGGATGGTTCCCGAGCTTGCCGAACTAATCTTACCATAATCACCTTTGATTTCTTCGCTGCCGGGTCCTTCAGAAAGGTAAGTAAGCAGTTTCTTCGTATCTGAGAAATCAATCAACGGCATTTGGTGATCCTGTGCATATTTGAACATCGCAGCCAATACGCCGGTCTGTGTTTCATTAAGTTCGAGTATCCGGCCCAACAAGACGGGCCCAAAATCTTCTACAGTAATCCGCATCGGAATCCCCTTATTGCCGGACAGTGAATACAGTTCTACCGGAAACGACGATGGCTCAAACGGCACCCCCACGGCATTTCCCCGATCAATAAGGGCTTGGTTGGTCACCCCTGGCACTGCTAGGCCCGATAGGTCACCTTTAACATCCAGCATAAATACTGGTACAGAGGCATCCGACAATTGTTCAGCGATCAATTGTAGCGTACGTGTTTTACCGGTTCCGGTAGCCCCTGCAATAAGTCCGTGACGGTTCATCATTTTCAAGGCTAAATTCACTTTTGCCTCTGCCAGAATTTCGCCATTAAGCATTCCCGCTCCCAGATAGATAAACGCTCCTTTGGGATTATAGGAAGCTTGAACCTTCTCTATAAATTGTTCTTTATTTGCCATACAAAAGGCTTAATATTTATAAATCAATAAAAATTGAAAACTTTTCAAAAAATAATCTCTTCGTCACAATTTCGTGCCAAATTTTATTTTTAGTGCACTATTAATTTGAATTTAACATAGAATTACTATTTTTACGATGTAAACAGTAAGATTAAAGGTAATAAAAAATGTTAAATAAGCAGTTTAGATTTGTGGCAGCATTCCTTTGTGCTATCATCTTTTTCACAAAGATGGCCATCTCTATTTCGCCTATTTTTTCAAACAGCTTAGATCAAAGTACCATCTTACAGGTCGTTTTACAACTGGAAATCGAAAACAATAACGGCGCAAGTAATGATACACTTGAAACTGCCTCAAAATTTTTCAATACAAAAACAGAAGAACCTATTGTATTTGAAACCATTCTCGTTGAGAACCAAGGAAAACAGAAGAATTATCTTAAAAATGAGAAAAGCATTTTAGCTTTCCATCCTACGGTTCCAACACCGCCTCCTAACTATTCATAAAGGCATCCCTAGGGATGTATCCCGTCAACCCGCATGCTAAAGGTAAAGTATGTGCGGTAATCTTTGATTTTTCTGAAGTAATCGGCTTTGGCTCTGTTGATGTTATCGTTGATTTGGCTCGGCACTAACGCTTTGTTATGCTGTTGAACGCCAAACGGTATACATGATACAACGCCAGTTAAAGGTCGCCTGATGAAAATTTTTTACAGATAAACACAAATTTTATGTTTGGAACTCGTACGTCGGCTTTTCTGAAACTATCGAAAAGAGACTTAAAATATGACTTCCCTGCTAGTGTTGTGGTGTTTTTGGTGGCACTTCCATTATGTTTGGGAATTGCAATGGCCTCTGGTGCGCCATTGTTTGCAGGATTATTGACTGGTGTAATTGGTGGAATCGTTGTCGCTTCAATCAGTAAATCACCACTCAGTGTAAGTGGGCCAGCTGCTGGTCTTACAGTTATTGTCTTAGGTGCTATTCAGAGCCTAGGGGCATATGAAACCTTTCTACTTGCCGTCGTGATTGCCGGTGTAGTACAAGTTATTCTCGGTATATTAAAAGCAGGGATGATCGGAAACTATTTCCCTTCAGCAGTCATTGTCGGTATGCTTGCTGCGATCGGCATCACAATTATCATGAAGCAGATTCCTTTGGCATTGGGCTTAGTGGAAACACATGCCTTCGAAATGGACAATGGTCATGGTATCGGTGCCTATTTTGACACGATAGCCTCTGCGATCAACTTTGGTGCATTGATCATTTGCGCCTCGTCATTGGCGATCCTAATCTTTTGGCCATCTATTCCAAAGCTCAACAAGGTGCCAGCCCCATTGGTTGTCGTGATGCTAGGCGTAAGTTTAGCTTATCTTTTCAACGGCTCAGCATTCCAGTTGCATGACAAGCAATTTGTACTAGTCCCTATTGTCGGTTCTTTTGCTGAATTCACAGGATTATTTACCCTCCCGGACTTTACACAGATTGTCAACAAAGATGTGTGGATAGCTGCATTTACGATTGCAATTATTGCAAGTTTAGAGACTTTATTGAGCATCGAGGCCGTTGATAAAATAGATCCCTACAAAAGAAATACGCCAACCAACCGCGAACTTGTTGCACAAGGCATCGGAAATATGACCAGTGGACTTCTGGGCGGTCTGCCGTTGACCTCCGTAATTGTACGCTCATCAGCAAACGTCAATGCAGGCGGAAAAACAAGGCAATCTGCCATCATGCATGGTATATGGCTATTGGTCGCTATGCTCGCTATCCCAACAATGCTGAACATGATTCCTTTGGCCTGTCTGGCGGCCATCCTTCTCCATACAGGATATAAATTGGCTAAACCAAGTCTATTCACCTCAATGTACAAAAAAGGCTTAGATCAATTTATCCCATTTTTTGTCACCATTGTAGCGATTGTGTTTACCGATCTCCTTATGGGGGTAGGGATAGGTATTGTCGTGGCGACATTCTATATCTTAAGAGCCAATATGAAAAATGCTTTTAAATATAATATTGAAAAAGACAATGAAGAAGATAAGGCTGTCATTACATTAGCGGAGGAAGTATCATTTTTGAACAAGGTTCCTATCCAACAAAAATTGTACAGCTTACCAAAATCGATCAGTAAGATCCGAATCGATGGGACATTCAGTAAATTTATAGACAAGGATGTCATCGAAGTCATCAAAGATTTTGAACAGAATGCCAGAAGTAAAGGCAAAGACATCGAACTTTTGCAGGTGGTGTATAAGAAACCTTCATAGGATACGGACCTTTGACGTATCTCGTAAGCCATTCCCTTCCATTGGTCGGCTAGCAAGCTGGATTGAAATGGGGGAGAGACGGTTATTGAATAGCAAGAACAGCTATTCAATAAAAATAAGTTGTTTGAAGTAAACAATGAATTTAGACATTTGTATTATTATAATAAAATTGAAACGATGCCTTCGGGCAAGAGTGAAATAAGAAGAATATGGAAAATAAAGATTTAAAAATAGGATTTGACAATATCATTAAGGGAAATAAAGAGTGGATGGAGTTTGTAAAGAATGATGCTACAGGGCGGTTCCAACAGCTTTCTAAAGGTCAAAATCCAGAAATTCTTTGGATCGGTTGTGCCGATAGCCGAGTACCTGCAAATGAATTGACAGGTACAAAGCCTGGAGAGGTATTCGTTCATCGTAATATTGCCAACATGGTCATTCACTCCGATATGAGTATGCTTTCCGTCTTAGACTATGCGGTCAATGTTTTGAAAGTAAAACATGTCATTATCGCAGGTCACTATGGCTGTGGTGGTGTAGCAGCCTCTTTAAGCCGCAAGCAGTACGGTATTATTGACAACTGGTTGGGTCATATCAAAGATGTATATCGCTTACACAGTGCAGAGATTGATGCGATCCAAGAGCATGATAAAAAAGTAGATCGTTTAATCGAGCTCAATGTACAAGAGCAAGTTTTCAATCTGTGCGCGACGTCAATCATTCAAAATGCATGGAAAGAGCGTGATGATCTTGCCGTACACGGCATGATTATCAATATCGGCACTGGAGAATTGATCGATCAACACTGTACGTTTACCAATAATGACGAGCTAGGTGAAGTCTTCGCTTATAAATAGCGTAGTAATAAAAATCGGTAAAAAGGGACGAAATTTCGTCCCTTTTTTATTGTGGGTCCAAACCTTATTACGTCTTCCCATTCTTACCGATACAGCCAGCACATTCAATCACTCATACTAAGGCGAATATCTACGATCTCCTAGCTAATATCTCGCTACGAATAATTAACTTTGTATTATGAGTGAAGAAAAATCATTAAATTTTATCGAGGAAATTGTCGAAGAGGATCTTCGAACAGGAAAGCATGGCGGACGTGTATTGACACGTTTTCCTCCTGAGCCAAATGGTTACCTCCACATTGGTCACGCCAAATCCATCTGCTTGAATTTTGGATTAGCACAGCAGTATAATGGCAAGACTAATCTACGTTTTGATGACACTAACCCTGTCACTGAGGATACCGAGTATGTTGAAAGCATCAAGAAAGATATTCAATGGCTTGGATTCCAGTGGGCAGAGGAATTATATACTTCAGATTATTTTGAGACACTATATCGTTATGCCGTTGAGCTAATAAAAAAAGGTCTAGCTTATGTGGACGACAGCACTGCTGAAGAAATTGCAGCAGCAAAAGGTACCCCAACAGAACCCGGTGTTCCGACACCATATCGCGACAGGTCTATTGATGAAAATTTGACCTTATTCGCAGATATGCGCGCCGGTAAATACCAAGATGGCGAAAAAGTACTTCGGGCAAAGATTGATTTGGCTAGCCCAAATATGCACTTGCGCGACCCTTTATTATACCGCATCAAGCACGCTCATCACCACAGAACGGGGAATCAATGGTGTATCTATCCGATGTATGATTTTGCACATGGCCAATCAGACTCCATTGAGAAAATTACACACTCCATCTGTACATTGGAATTTATTCCACATCGCCCACTTTATGATTGGTGTATAGATAAATTGGAGATTTTCCCTTCCAAACAATACGAATTTGCACGCTTGAATATGACCTATACTGTCATGAGTAAACGTAAATTACTGCAACTGGTCAATGATAAGTTTGTTGAAAGCTGGGACGACCCGCGCATGCCTACGATCTCAGGATTGCGCAGAAGGGGGTATACACCGGCGAGTATCCGCAACTTCTGTGAAAAAATCGGTGTTCAAAAACGTGAAAACATGATCGATGTCAGTCTTTTGGAATTCTGTATCCGTGAGGATCTCAACAAAACGGCATGGCGCAGAATGGCTGTCCTTGATCCAATCAAATTGGTGATCACAAACTATCCTGATGGTCAGGTAGAGGATCTTATTGGTGAGAATAACCCTGAAGTCGAAGGCGGTGAAGGTTCACGCTCCATTCCATTTTCAAAAGAGCTCTGGATAGAGCGCGATGATTTTATGGAAGATGCACCAAAAAAATTCTTCCGTTTGGGCCCTGGGCTTTCCGTACGTTTGAAACATGCTTACATCGTTACCTGTCATGATTTTGTGAAAGATGAAAACGGAAACGTGACGGAAGTTCATTGTACCTATGTTCCAAACTCAAAATCAGGAGAAGATACTTCAGGATTAAAAGTTAAAGGAACAATCCATTGGATCTCGGTTCCACATGCGAAAGAAGCCGAAGTAAGGTTGTACGACAGATTGTTCAATGATGAAAATCCTGCCGCTGCAGAAGATTTTAAAGCATCGATCAACCCTGAAAGTTTACATATTATCCAACGTGCTTACATTGAACCGGATCTGGCTAACGCTACGCCTGGAAAGGGATATCAATTTATACGATTGGGTTATTTTACATTAGACACACAGTCAACGCCAGACCATCTAGTCTTTAACCGTACGGTTACATTAAAAGACTCCTGGGGTAAGGAAGTGAAGAAAAATGCGTAAAACCGTAACTCCTAAAATAGAACAGGTCGGATTTATTCCGACCTGTTCTATTTTAGAAGCATTCCTATTCCATTCAATATGCATTGACATGCCGGATTTGTATCCCCATTAACCCTGCTAAACGAAACTCCGGTCCCCTCTTGCCCCCAACTCTCCTAGTAGTTATTCTGGTGCACAATCCGCAGTTGCGCGAATGACATACTTTCATAACGTTTGCTCGTGCTCAGGCGAGACAAATGCGTGTAATAGGCCTATTATCCCAATGTGGCTTGAAAAACTATTACAGCGGATTTACACCTACCCATACTTTCCTATTTTTTACAACAGTAATTTATAAAGGTACATCATCTGCAATAGGAAAAACATCGTATCATTCATTTTTCAACCTGATTATCGTCACTCTTTTGCCGTGATTTTAGCAATAGTTTTACAGCAAACAAAATACCCTTAATGATATGAAAAAGCTACTTTTAATTGCACTAACACTTACCCTAGGCGCACTAAGTTTACAGGCACAAACAATCCCTAATCAACGCTGGCAAATGAGACTCAGAGGTGTGACAGTCATGCCAAACGAATCGGCCAAGATTAATACCATAGGCGGAGACGTCGACATCAATACGAAATTTATCCCTGAACTTGACTTCACCTATTTCTTCACAAAAAACATTGCGGCGGAATTGATCCTTGGGACTACAAAACATAAAGTTAATACAACAGGTTCGAATTTAACTGCCATTGGTGGCAGTCCATCCAGCAATGTGGATCTTGGGAGTGTATGGCTCCTCCCTCCCACACTGACAGCGCAATATCACTTCCTCCCCGACGGTGCCATTAAACCCTATGTAGGAGCGGGAATAAATTACACCATATTCTATAGCGTCAATGCGGGGCAGACGGTTAAAAATGTAAAATATGATAATGCTTTCGGCTTTGCGACTCAACTGGGAATTGATTTTAAGCTATCTGAAAAATATTTCGTGAATTTAGATGCTAAGTATATTCTTTTAAAGACCGATGTCAATGTGGATGCGTCAAACCTCGCCCCCAACCTATCCATACCGGCAAAAGTTGACATCAACCCATTCCTGCTCGGCTTTGGAGTCGGCATGAAATTTTAATAACTCGGCTCATTCCCTATCCTATATGTATTGAGGCCTCTTCCAATATTTTAGAAGAGGCCTCATCTGGTTTCTTATCTCAAATACGTTGATCCAATGCCCCATTAGGCGTGCCTGGTAATTTGGTTCAGTTCATCATCAAAATTATTCTACGCCGTACCAATTTTGATATTGCTGTCTCAACTGCTCAACACGTGCCAATCGTTTGGTATCCTTTGCTTCCAATAAAATAGCCTTATACCGGTCTACAGAGTCCAAGCCGGTCTGAATATCATTCCACTCAAAGCTCAGGTTTTTCTTATCCATTACCAATTGATGTAGGTATTCCATATTTTCAGCAACATAATCAAGGTTCCGGTCCATCATCCTGTTGGCCAGCTGAGGTTGCCCCGAGCGATACAGACTATCGATAATATCGGCATAATTGATGGCGTCCGACATCGCATATACGCGATCGGGCAATTGATCGTATGCTTTTTTTGCCACCTCCCCAGCTTGTTTGACCTGGCCATTGGCTAAAAGCATTCGGGCAGCTTTTCCAAATATATCACGGGCGTACATGCTTGCAAAGCGGAACGAATCTGTATCCAAGTATTGTGCATTTTTAACATTACCCCAATGATACGTATGCATAATATTGCTATATAACGCCTCCATATTAACTAGCCCACCCTGCTCACTTCGTTTTCCTGTCGACTGATCTGTAGCAGTGACAGGCATCAATCGAGAAGTAAAGCCCTCATTGACCAGGTATTTATCCAGTCCCAACTTAATATCACTTGGCAGCATATTCGAAAAATATATCGGTCTGTCCCAATGATTATTTTCAAGCACGGATAACAGGGTTAAATCCGACCTGGTCAGATGATCATTCGGAATTTCCCATTCCATTGCAGAAACTATAGCTCCCTGAAAATACGCCGGAACCGCATTTTTCTTAACCACCTCGTCTTTATCAATGCGCAATTGGACTTTCTTGGAAGGGAAATAGTTTTCCATATCACCGGAATTCAGCTGAACTTTATACTCCGGATCATCCGATGTGACAAACTGCAATAACTGCTGTATATCTACCGCATTGTCAAGTTGTCTATCTACGAAAGGGATATAATCACGAACGCCTTTTTTCGTCTTTTCAGCGGGAATCGTCACGGGGAGCCCTGCCGCTTGATACGTGGGTTGTTTGGCCTGTTGCATATACCAATCGCCTGTGAGATAGCTTAAAACGACAACCCGAACATCCGGACGTACGCCCTCTACTTCTTGCAAATACCATACAGGAAATGTATCATGATCGCCATAGGTAAATAGAATAGCATTTGGAGCACAGGATTCCAAATAATTGCGTGCCATATCCCTTGCCAACGATTTCTCGGACCGATTATGATCATCCCAGTTTTGATGAGCCAAAATAATAGGGCCTCCCAACAGCGCAAAAGAAATACCTGTCGCTAAAGCGTAACGTGTTTGTACAAAACGGTTGAAAAACCGAACAAATGCTATTACTCCCAGCCCAATCCAGATCGCAAAAGCATAGAAAGACCCCACGTAAGCATAATCTCGTTCCCGGGGTTGCATAGGAGTTTGGTTGAGATAAACTACGATCGCTACCCCCGTAAACACAAACAGCAAGGTCAGTACCAAGGTATAAGATTTATTGTTTCGGTACAACCAGATCGCACCAGCTATTCCGAGTAGCAATGGAAGAAAAAAATAAGTGTTCCGGCTCGGGTCATGCTCCTGCGATCGAGATATTTTATCTTGCCCCCCTAAACGCCAATTATCCAATGGTCTGATCCCCGACAACCAGTTGCCGTCACTATAGGTCCCATATCCTTGCCTGTCATTCTGTCTACCCACAAAATTCCATAAGAAATATCGGGTATACATATCTCCCAGTTGAAAATTAAAAAAGAACTTAAAATTATCGGAAAACGTTGGCTGTTGCCCTTCTTTCAAATTGAGGTAACTTCTGTAATAAGCTTGATGGCTTCCATCTTGGCTATAGATACGCGGGAAAAAGGTTTCCTTATCAAATTGATATTTGTCTACCTGTGTGAAGGGAACATACTCCGACTTATCTTTCCGATAGCTCGTCTTACTATCGACGCCAACCACTTGCGAGTCATAATAAGGTCCTTTGAGTAACGGTTCCCGTATATATTGTTCACGGCTCAAATATCCTAAAAAAGAAAATACATTATCCGGCGCATTATTGTTCAAGGATGGATTTGCTTTCCCACGGATCATGACCATGGTGTAGGAACTGTATCCAAATAAAACAAAACAAAGAACCAGCAAGGCTGTATTGAGTGTATATTTCTGCTTTTTATAGGAATAATATAGACCGTAAATTATCAATCCCCCCAATAATAGGCACGAGAAAAAAATTCCGGTACCAAATCCCATTCCCAATGAGTTCACAAATACGAGATCCACTTTAGCCGCTAGACCGACTAACCATTGAATAATTCCCCACAAAACGGCCCCCAAGATCAGCACTCCGACGAGGAAAGCTTTTATTGTCCCTTTCGCATTAACCTGTCGCGCTCTTCGGAAATAAACAACCATCGCGATAGCCGGGATTGCTAAAAGATTTAATAGATGCACTCCGATCGAAAGCCCCATAACAAAAGCAATAAAAACCAGCCAACGATCGCTACCGTCTTCATCTGCACGGACTTCCCACTTTAAAATTGCCCAAAATACAACTGCTGTACATAAGGAAGACATTGCATAAACTTCAGATTCTACTGCCGAATACCAAAATGAATCGCTGAAACTAAATGCCATTGCACCGACAACTCCTGCGCCGAAGATCTGCAGGTAGGTTGACAAAGAAGCTTGTTTGTCTTTGTTGAGTAGCTTTTTAGCAATGGCGGTTATTGTCCAAAATAAAAAGGTAACAGTAATTCCACTGCAAACTGCAGAACCTATATTCATCCAATAGGCGATCTGCCCCTTATTCCCTAAAGCGAGATTAGAAAATATATTCTGAATAAGAAGAAACAATGGTGCTCCCGGTTGATGTGCCACCTCCAATTTATAGGCACAGGCTATAAATTCACCGCAATCCCACCAGCTTACCGTCTTTTCAACTGTAGCGATATATACACAGGTGGCAATTAGTCCGCAAGCAAAACCGAGTAGAGAATTTAATCTATTGTACGTCATAAGGTCAATTGGTCTATTGTTAAAATCCTTTTTAGCACTTTAAGTTAAAAAGTTATCCTGACTCCGACACACGAATTAACACTATTTAACACCAGTACCTGACTGTAAACAGGCTATTCAACACTGAATATAGAGATCGACCTAAACCACGCTGCCGAGACTTTCAACCTATTTCAGGCTTTCACAATGAATATTATCATAAAAAAGGGAGCTTATCTGCTCCCTTTTTTATCATTTTATGAGTTAGGCTAGTTTTTCAACAATCTTCTTTGTTGGACCAGGATTACTCATCGTATAAAAATGTAATACCGGAGCGCCAAATTTAATCAGCTCTTGGCATTGCTGTACCAACCACTCTTCACCTACCTGTCTGACGTCGGCATTCGTTTTACATGCCGCGACAGCGTCACTCAGTTCCTCTGGAATATCTAAATGAAAAATTCTTGGCAAGGTCACCAATTGCTTTTTTGTTGTCAGTGGTTTTAATCCCGGAATAATAGGCACATGGATTCCATTGTCCCTACATTTTGTTACAAATTCCTTGTATTTTTCAACATTAAAGAACATCTGAGTCACAATAAACTCTGCTCCCATATCGACTTTTTGTTTCAGATATTTAAAGTCAGTATTGAAATTTGGAGATTCAAAATGCTTTTCGGGATACCCGGCTACTCCGATGCAAAAATCAGTCTTTTCCGACGTGATAATGTCTTCATGCAGATACTTTCCTTTATTCATATCGGTTACCTGTTCCAATAGGTCTGTTGCAAAAGCATGTCCACCATCGGTTGGTATAAAATCGGCATCGCCCTTACGTGCATCACCCCGCAACACCAAAACGTTATCTATCCCCAGGAAGTTCAAATCGATCAATGCATTTTCAGTTTCCTCTTTTGTAAAACCCCCACATATCAAATGTGGCACCGCATCCACTTTATATTTATTCATGATGGCCGCACATATCGCCACTGTCCCAGGACGTTTACGATAGGAAACACGTTCCAGTAATCCACTCGCATGCTCTTTATAGATATAATCTTCCCGATGGTAGGTGACGTCGATAAAAGGAGGTTTAAACTCCATCAGTTCATCCATGGTTTTAAAAATACTTTGGATGCCCTGCCCTTTCGCCGGTGGCAATAGCTCAAAAGAAAACAATGTTTTTCCTTTGGCATTCTGGATATGATCGATAATCTTCATTAAAAAACTGTTTTTAGTTTGGTTGGCTTACATCGAAACGCACACGTCGAGGAATCGTTTATCTACATGTAACTTATCTTTCCCACATGGAGTAGGGTAGAATTTAGCACCTTGAACAATACAGGTTGCTAAGGCTTCAACGGGTCTATTCCCTCGGCCTTTCTCTATAAGCGTTGCTAATATCGTTTTAAAAAATCAAAAGACAAAAATATTTTTTCGAAAAGGCAAAAATAGCAGCAAAAAGACTTCAATAAACGATGTTTCAACGTCACTTTAGCTTTGTGTCCATGCAACGACAGGATTCTTCGCCCTACCAAGAGTTTCAACGTCACTTTAGCTTTGTGTCCATGCAACGACAGGATTCTTCGCGCTACCAAGAGTTAAAGACCTAGAAAAACCAGTAGAATTAACGATCGAGGATCATAGACAGCGAAGAGATTGACTATGCCACAAGAACATTGGCTAAAGATTAGCTGCCAAAGAATTCCGTAAATTTTTGAGATAAAATGTGATCAATAAGAGTCCCCGAACATGGTACTCTTCTTTCGATCCATATTTAAATCCGTCAAATAAATAGTGATAGGCGACTAATGCCTCTTTTTCGTTGTAAAATAATTCCTTCCAAGAATCAGGAACATCTGCCCATGCCTTGAGCACAATGCCATTCTCGGCATAAATAATTGGTGATTCGACACCATCCATTCGATAATCGTGATGGGTGCCAGAGCTTGATATGTGTTGGAAATAAGCGATAGAATAATCTACAAAATTCAAGGCCCTCGCTTTTATCTCCTTTTCACTTTCTGATTTTACCGGAGCATTTCGCCATAAATTCACTTGGCTATCAAATTTACTGGGCGTTTCCCGGATAAGGGTTTTATCTAACACAAAGTTGATATAAAGTCTTTCACTAGTGGGTATACGTGCTGAGCTAAACTGTGAAAAATCACCTCTCAGCTGAACAAAATCTTTTTTTATTTTAACAATATCCAAAGCGACACTACCTTTTTTCTCATCCGTCAATTCTAATCTATCACCGTCAAATTTGTACTTACCAAAGAGTAAGATATCATCAATCGCCATGACAAACTGGTCCTTATCATGAAGCGAAAGAAAGGATCGGTATAGAATAGGATCATTACCATAGGTATCTGCCTCCACATTTTGGGGAGATTCTCTTTTTAATTTATGATACTCATCATTTGGATAGCCCAATATCATTTGGTAGTTACCTTCAGGAAACTCCTTTTTCTTCCCAAAGAAAGTACACGAAGACAATGAGAGTGTGAATAACAGCAGTAATAACGGTTTCAAAATCAATTAATAATTATGGCCAATAGTAATATTAATATATAAGGACCAAGATAAGAAATTACTGCAATAGTAAGTATAGGATATTCAATTGAATAAGCTTGGGGATATGCCTATTCCTTATACAGATCGACCAATCCCTCAGGCAATTCAACTTCAATGATCTCCTCTTCGCCATCAATTCCTAAGATCAAATCGTCGGACAGCGGAAACATCAGTTCTTTGCCATCCATATCTACTGTGGCGACAAATTGTTGTGGGAATTCCTGAACATCTGTTATTTGCCCCAGTTCGCCATGGTTTTCATCGATCACTAAAAATCCGATTAAATCAGTATATCTAAAATCATCCGGGTCGCGCTCGGGCATTTTATCATTGGAAAGATATAGCTTTTTACGAACGAGTACCTGAGCCTTATCGATATGATCCACATCCTCAAATGTTACATAAGCAGTGCTATTTTTTTGAAATTTAATGGCATCAACAAAATAAGGAACAAGCTTTTTGTTCAGTTCCACAAAGACAACATCGATATCCAAACTCTCGTATTCTTCGAATTCAAAAAACAGTTGTACTTCTCCTTTAAGACCTCTTGTTTTACTGATGTAACCGATGTAAAAGCATTGATCAATAGTCATATTTTTCTTATTTGGCGATTAGCTGTGAGACATGATTTGGCAAACGATTAGCCTATTGGCTGTTTCAAAAAAAGCCGGCTCAAGATTGAGTCGGCTTTCTCGAATACTTTATGAAAGAATTAACCTTCAGTTTCTTCTGATGCAGGAGCTTCAGTCTCTTCAGTAGCAGTTTCTTCTGCTACAGGAGCATTTTTAGCAGCTACAGCAGCAGCTTTTTCTTCTTTTTTCTTAGCTTCAGCCACTAAAGCAGCTTTTTTAGCTTCAGCTTTAGTTTGTGCTAAACCATCTTTTTTACCAGAGATTCTAGCTTCTTGAGCGTCAGTCCAAGCTGTAAATTTAGCTTCAGCAGCAGCTTCATCAAAAGCACCTTTTTTCACACCACCTTGCAAGTGTTTTTTGTAAAGAACACCTTTGTAAGAAAGGATAGCGCGAGCAGTGTCAGTTGGTTGAGCACCTTTATTCATCCAATCCAAAGCTTTTTCAAAATCCAAAACGATAGTTGCTGGATTTGTGTTTGGGTTGTAAGAACCAATACGTTCGATGAATTTACCGTCACGTGGAGCGCGAGAATCCGCTACGACTACGTGGTAAAAAGGACGTCCTTTTTTACCGTGTCTTTGCAATCTGATTTTAGTTGCCATTTTTTAATTTTATTTTATGTATTCAACATATCCCCCGAGCTTCATACTAGAGGGGATGCAAAGATAGTTATTTTTTTTTAATCAGCGTTATAATTTAATAAAACTTCACTGAAAACGACAGGGTTAGCTTCTTTCAGTAACCACTTTCAGGTTAAACACGTCCTACGCACGTTAAGATTTTGCTCTTACCATACTGTAGGTGAAACAAGTCTTTCAAAAAATCAGTGTACAAAATAGCCCTTTTCTTCAAAACTTTCATGACTTCGCAGATACCAACAGCAATGATAGCAAACTGAAGGTTCTTTCTGGCCAATAAAATAAGACACTTTCAAAAAAAAGCTATTTTACCAAATGTAAACAGGATGAACCGCTTGTGTACTTTCCCTTCGAAATAGTCACTGACATTTTTGCCAATTCACTTTTTACTTTCTACCTTCATTCTATGAAATCTGTTGCGCCATTAAAAATACTCAAAGCTTCGGCCGGTTCAGGAAAAACCTTTAGCTTAACTTTACACTATCTCACACTCCTACTATCCAACGAGAATAGCTATAAGGAGATTTTGGCGGTCACATTTACCAATAAGGCAACCGCTGAGATGAAGGAACGTATCCTTTCGGTACTCCATGGCTTGGCAACAGGCGATCGTAGCCTTAAAATTGAAGATTTCAGAAAGCTTCTACTCGAGCAACAGCCAGATTGGAACCCGCACCTGATACAAGAGAAAGCTTACCGTGTCTACCGTCGTATCCTACATGACTATAGTCATTTTACCATAAGTACAATTGATGGTTTTTCCCAAAAAGTCATTCGTGCATTTACTTATGAACTCAATCTTGATGCAGCTTATAAGATTGAAATGAATGTCAATAAAGTGAAAAATGACTTAACAGTCATGCTTAATCAATTGCTGGATGAACGCCCCGACTTACTTGACTGGATTATAGCGTATGCGGAAAAGAAAATAGCAAAAAATGAAAATTGGAACTACCGCCAACAATTAATGAGTTTGGCAAGCCTTATTTTCTCTGAAAACTTCCAGGAATTTGACGGCTATATCAACTCTGCTAATCCCAAGGAGGTTTTTAATCTCCTGAATCAGGAGGTTGAACAGAAGATAAACTCCTTTACCGAAGCGCTCTCCATGACGATTGAAGCGTTTAGTGAAACGTTCAAAAACTTTAACATCTCCGAAAATGACCTGAAAGGCAAATCGCGCAACAAAATAATCTCCGCAAGCAAAACCAACAAAAAAACGGAAAAACTGAGCGCTTCTGAAATCGCCAAAGTATTGGAAAGATACCTCCAATTGATCGATAATGAGGATGCTTTTACAGATAGTGACAAAAATATACGTTATGATCTTATCGCCGCACTAAGCCCCATCCTGGCATCTTTCCAAAAGCTACATGATAATCTATCCGCTTACATTGCGTATCAAGCGGTACAAAGTAATCTCTATTACCTACGCCTGCTCAAGGAAATGAGCGACTTACTGACACAATGGCGACGGGACAATGGCGCTCAATTAATCTCTGACTCACAAATTCTATTAAACAAACTCGGATTGGATGAAAATAGCGATCCAACATTTATCTGGGAGAAGATTGGCAATCGTTTTAACTACTTTTTGTTTGACGAATTTCAGGACACTTCGCGTATCCAATGGAAAAACTATAGTCCGCTTTTGATTAATGCATTGGCCGATGCCAAAGGCACAGTGAGCGAACACCTGATCGTTGGTGATGTCAAACAAAGTATCTATCGCTGGCGAAATGGTGATTGGCGAATTTTACTCCAACAGGTAGAACAACAGATTGGTCATACCTTTCACCTGGACGAGGATAGCAAAACAACCTTTATCGAAAACGGAAGCCTCGACACCAACTTTAGAAGTCTTCCAAATATCATTCATTTAAACAACTACCTCTTTAGTAGTATTCCCCAACATCTACAGCAGGTACTGAATGAAAAAGTATCCGAAAACCTCGATGAAGAAGGTAAACAGTGGTGGATTTCTGCCGGCAATGACAACATGTTGGTCAAAGCTTATGAAAACAGTCAACAAGAGGTCCCTGAGCATAAAAAAGGAAAACTTGACCAGTTAGGATCTATTGAAATCTCCTACATTCCTGTCACTGATGGACGCTATCGAAGAAATCAGGTTGTTGAAGAATCGCTCCTGCAGCTATGTCAAAAAATAGGCGACTGGATCGGCAGCGGTCGTTATCAGGCTCAACAGATCGGTATCCTGGTACGGAGTAATGCGCAGGCTAAATTGGTGATCCAAAAGCTCATGGATTTCAAAAAAGAGCAACAGCTTACATTTGAAGTGATATCAGGCGATGCATTATCCCTAGCGAGCAATGATGCTGTAGGATTATTGATCGAAACGTTGAAGGCTTTAGTCTATAATTCGGACAAACATACCATCCATAAAGCAAAGATGGTCTATCTCTACCAGCATATTCAAAATAAGACAATCGATCAAAATGCATGGTTAAAATTTGCTAGCAATGACATCCGTACCCTGAAAGATTATCTCCCTGAGGCGCTGATTGACTCCTGGGAAATGGCACAGAAGCAGCCTTTAGTCCATTTAATTGAGAAACTTATTGAAATCTACGGTTTTACAACCAAAGACAATATCCACCTCCCCTACCTCCTAGCTTTCAAGGATATGATCTCAGCTTTCTCCACCAATGGCGAACGTGGCATTATACAGTTCCTGGAATTTTGGGAAGAGGATGGCAATCGGGCTGTGCTCCCTTCCAACGGAGAAATTGATGCGATCGAGGTAACGACAATCCACAAATCAAAAGGCCTGGCTTATGAT
This sequence comes from Sphingobacterium sp. UBA2480, assembly GCF_002341965.1. Taxonomy (NCBI): domain Bacteria; kingdom Pseudomonadati; phylum Bacteroidota; class Sphingobacteriia; order Sphingobacteriales; family Sphingobacteriaceae; genus Sphingobacterium; species Sphingobacterium sp. UBA2480. Next base: position 352,407 of record NZ_DDPA01000004.1, read on the forward strand.
GTTGTGATGATTCCATTCTGTTCGTGGGATCTTGACGGCATGATTAATGGCGATTTTTGGATCGAGACATCAGATACCCCTTTTGCCCAATTGGGAAAAATTCCAATAAAATATACTTCCACGGTCGGCAAATCAGTATTTTTCAAGCAATATTTTGAAGAGATGCTGTTCAACTACATGGATGCCCTCAATACATTGTATGTAGCAACAACACGTGCTGTTGAACACCTCTATATTACGGCACCTTCCTTCAAAGAATCTGTTGACAAGAAGACGGGCGAAATTACTGGTTATGATATCAAAGATGAATATATCAGCGATGTACTCTATCAGGTCTTAGAGACTTCAACATCCCCGTTTACACTGGAAGAAAGAGGCATATATATCGATCAGATAATCGAACGAAAAAAAAGTCAGGCTCAAAAAAACAATATTATTTCCCTTCGCCATTATCCCATTTCCAAAGAATTGGAAATGGCCTTAGAAAAATCCAGTACGCGCAACATCAACGATATTATGATGCTGGAGAAAGCCGCGCAGTACGGCATATTGGCCCACGATATTATGGCCCAAATTTCAAAGGAAGAAGATATCCACAAACTGGTACGCCAGCTGATTCAGGAAGGCATCCTCTCCAAGGAAGAAGAGCCTTTTCTCATGCAGGAAATCAATCAGATCTGGCAGCACCCCATGATCAATAAATGGCTCACAGGAAACTATAAAATCTGGAACGAAGCGAGCATCATTACCGCCAAAGGAGAGACCATTCGTCCTGATAAAGTCTTCACTTCCAAAGAGGAAACAATTGTACTGGATTTTAAATTCACACAAACAGACTATATCGGACACAAATATCAAGTCGACAATTATAAAAAGAATTTGGAGAACCTGGGCTACAGCAACGTTAAAGCCTATCTCTACTATGCGAAATCAAATCAATTAACTGAAGTAAAATAACAGCACGATGCAAACAGCCTTTCTAAAATTAGTAGCAGCAGACATTCAAAAGCGTTTTGGAAACGACCTGAGTGAAATAGCCATCGTGTTTAATAATAAACGGCCAATTACCTATCTCAAAAAACATCTTTCTGAAGTGTACGGACAGGCCATTTGGTCGCCACAGTTCTTTACGATCCAAGAGTTTCTTAGGCTTTCGACCGACGATACCGAAGCCAGTCCTTTAACCCAATTTTTCCACCTGTTTAATATTCATAATGAGTTATTGGTCGCTGAAGGCAAACTACCAGAAACGCTGGAAGAATTTTATCCGATTGCCGAAATTATATTGAGCGACTTCGGCCAACTGGATTACGACCTCGTCCCCATCGAGCAGATTTACTTAGAACTTTATGACAATACCAAAATCGACATCGCTTTCCAACATCTCACACAAGAGCAGCAAGGGTTTATCCGTCAATTTTGGCAGTCTTTTTCTATTGCGGGGCATAGTGGAGTACAAGAGCGTTTTCTTCAACTTTGGAAAAGACTGCCCGTATTATATGATCGATTCAAAGAAAAGCTTAAAACAGAGGGCCAAACAAACTATCCGACAGTCTACCGTGATCTGGTTGAAGGTAAGGCTACGCATCAGCAGTTTGCATCTTCCTTCCAGCACATCCTTTTTGTCGGTTTCAATGCACTGAACAAGGCCGAAACAAAATTATTTAAACAATGGCAGGATGAAGGCCGTGCATTATTCTACTTTGATGCCGATGCCTATTACCTCGAAGACACGATGCAAGAGGCCGGCCTTTTTATTCGACGTAATATTTTTCAAACAGGTTTGGTCAACGCTTTAGGCGATAGCCCGAATATTATTGGCAATAGGACCTCAACCGTAAATCTATATGCCAGCACCGGAAAGATCAGCCAAACAAAATTGCTGTATGACATTCTCGAACGCAATAATAAAATGGAACAAACATCCGCCATTCTCCTAGCGGATGAAAACCTACTTGTCCCTTTGCTGCAAAGTCTACCCGAGGTCAAACCCAATATCACAACAGGATATCCCTTGACACAGTCTCCAATTTACGGAATACTGGACCTATGGCTGGAAGTCCATTTGGAGATATCCCAGTTCAAGAAACGGAAGATTCCTTATCAGATAATAGAAACCTTCATCAACCATCCGCTCAGTATGGTTTCTTTAGCCGACAAACTTCAGATTCAGAAGGAGATTGCCGATAAACAGCTCTTTGAGATCGCATTGGAGGAACTTCATATCAAAAGCTCTTTGCCTCAATTTTTTGTACCGATTGACAATTCAGCCTATTTGATACCCTCGCTCATCCTGCTCGTTGATGATCTGTTGCACAGTATTTCTTCTCAGGAGCGTATCCGCCAAATTGACAACAACCTCCTGATTGAAACAAAGAAAACATTGAATCAGCTGCTATTGGGCTTTGAAACTGTTGCTCCATTAAGTATCAGCTTCCAAATCGGCTTGATTAAAAAAGCCATCGCCCCAATAAATTCGGCCATAGAAGGTGATCCCCTAGAAGGTATTCAGATAATGGGGCTCTTGGAAAGTCGTTGTTTAAATTTTGACAACGTCTATATTCTAGGAGCAAATGAAGGCATTCTACCCAAAACGTCAAATTCACCTACTTTTATTCCTAACAGCCTAAGAAGTGCTTATGGGCTTCCCATATTAGAAAATCAGGATGCCTTGTCGGCCTATTTATTTTATCGCCATTTTCAATACAGTGAAGGAATACATATTTTCTACAATGGCTTGGTTGACGAAAGCTCTACTGGCGAAGAAAGTCGCTTTATCAAACAGCTGGAGTTTGAAAGTAAATTTAGATTTGACCGAAAAATTCAGCAACAGACCATTCAATTTGCGGATAAAGCCCAAGAAATTGTTATTGAGAAGCGTGGCGAGGTTTGGGAAAAGATGTACCAGGACTTTATCGTCAACCAGAAACGGATATCTGCAACGGCACTGACGACTTATCTGCAGTCCCCGTTGCAATTTTTTCTAAAACATATTGCCGGCATTAAAGAGCCCCCTTCCATCTCTCAGGAATTTGAGATGAATAAACTGGGAACTGTCATCCACAATGTGATGGAGAAGATATTCCTACCGTTCAAAGGACAACAGGACTTTACGCCCACAAGTGTCTTGCAGAAGCAGTTCGACAAGGTAGAGGCACAGGTGATCCGTGAAATAGGCCTGCAATATCAGATCGAATTAAAGGCAACAAATGATTTAAACAGCTTGCAGCGGATCATGCTGAAAATTGCCTGCGAGTATGTCAAGATGTATCTCGAATATGACATCAACAACTACAAAGCATTTCGGATTATTGAACTCGAGAACGACAACGATTATGTACTGCCCTTTCCTATTCAGATCAATGGAGAAGAACAACAGGTCACACTTTACGGTATTATTGACCGGGTAGACGAGGTCGTAACACACGACGATCGTATTATCAGTAGAATTGTCGATTACAAAACAGGTGGTGATTCGATCATGTTTAAAGGAATTGATCAGGTATTTGCGCCAAACACCGAAAATAAGGCGATGGTCCAAACCCTATTTTATGCCTATGTATTCGAACAGAAGACAGGAAGAAAACAACTTGAACCCCATCTCTATGTTGCGCGTAAAATGCGGGAAGAGGGCACATTATTCAGTGGTAAAGAAGGGGTATTGACCGATGAATTCCTTGCTTTCCAGAAAGAGAATTTTGTCGAATTCTTGCGGGATACTCTTCAGGAAATCTTTAATCCGGCTATTCCATTTCGACATAATCCGGACACGGTAGTTTATCCAAGCGACCCTTATACACTATTCTACCGGGAAGCGAGTAAATGGGCTGATGCAGAAGAATAAGTACAACAAAGGCTTTAATAGGGAGAGATAAAACTAAATGCGGTACATCAGTGGTACATAAGTGTATTTAAAAACAAAAGGGGAATGTAAAATTCCCCTTTCTATATTAACGTTTGTTTCTTTTGATTGCATTATTGGCTCGGCGTTTCGCCGTTTTGATTTTGTAGTGGAACCAATGGTCTTTGAAGATCTTTCGCATGGTATTGTCAAAATGTCTCGTGATAAACAGATTACGCGCCCCCTTCAACTTTTCACTGATCGAATTTGCTAATGCCCTAACAGAAATCGAATAGCCCTCTGTCTCATATTGAATGTAATGCCACCAGCCTGCTGGCATATATAAGGTTTCGCCAGGATGAATGACTGCTTCATAACCTTCTAGGTACTTAATTCCGGGATATTCCTCTTCACTACTATATTTTGGGTTGGCAATACTATGAAAATTGTAGGGCAATTTGTACATCAAATCAGATTGATCATTCGGAAAAAGCCAAATACGTTTTAATCCTTGAAATTGAGAGATAAATACGTGTGACATATCGATATCGAAATGATTACGGGTACTTGACCCCTCTCCACCAAAGAACATAAATGGCAACCATTGCAAGACCTTACCTCCGGTGACATCATTATAAATAACATCGTTTTTCAGTTCAGGACGTATTTTGAGCAGATTGAACAAAAACAACCGTAACTCAGTAGGTTCTTTTGTGATCAGATCCAAATACTCTGCAAATGTCATATGGCCAACAGGAGCACTGGCAGCACGGTCCATTGATTCCTCCTCTTTTCCATAGACATCTATTTTTATATCTCCTGCGATTTCCTTAAAGTAATCATAACTCCATTTCTTCCATGCTGGACTTTCTGCACTGATAAAATCTGATATAATTACAGGAAAACCTGGTTTCAGATAATTCTTTAAGAAGTCCTCTGATTGAATGCCCGAAATTTTATCAACTTGCTTTAACTTCACGACTGACTAATTTTGCTTAATTACAAACATAAAAAAAATATTTCTATCAAATTTTAAAAATATTGCCTATGCTTTATTTTTAATTGGAACAAATTACTCCTAGCAATTTAATAGAAATATATTTAAAATCTCCATGACCTTCGTCACTTTTATTACTTTTTAACATCATCGATTCGACTCGCAACCATTTCTACCCCCTTAAGATAAACATATTATTCATCTATCTTTTACAAGAGGAACATACCACAGCTATTGATCATCTGCCGATACGTAAAATTGTCGTCGTACCGACATCGATTCGGAATGATAAAACGCCCTTCCCCATAGAAGTCTTTAGCGATTTTGTGGTCCTTAAAATTGCATAAATAACAAAAAAAGGGTCTTAAGAACCCTTTTTTTGTTATTTACCTTATGTTAGGCTACTACTTATTTACCTTTTTGATATATTCTTCGACAGCCATCGTCATACTTGGCGCTTTTGGTGTTGGAGCAGGGATATCTAAAATTAATCCGTGATCTAAAAGAGCCTGTTGCGTAGAAGCGCCAAATGCTGCAATCCTTGTATTATTCTGCTTAAAATCAGGGAAGTTATCATATAAGGACTGTACACTTGAAGGACTAAAGAACACGATAACATCGTAGAAAACATCTTTCAAATCCGTCAAATCGCTTACCACAGTCCTAAAAAGCACAGCTGGTGTAAATTTATAGCCGTTTTGTAGTAACCAATTACTTGTTTCCTCATTAGCAACATCCGAACAAGGGAACAAAAAATTCTCCCCTTTGTGTTTTTTCAATACCTCTTCAAGGTCTTTCGCGGTCTGTTTACCAAAGAAAATCTTCCGTTTTCTATATTGAATATACTTCTGAAGATAAAGGGCAATCGTCTCTGAAATACAGAAATATTTCATTTCTGCAGACACTTCAAACCGCATCTCTTCGCAAATTCTAAAATAATGATCTACAGCATTTCTACTCGTAAATATTACGGCAGAATAATCTGCTAGATTAACCTTATCCCTACGCACATCTTTGGCAGGAACTCCTTCTACGTGTATAAAACCTCGAAAATCTAATTTTAACCCGTATTTCTTTGCTAAATCATAATAAGGGGACTTATCGTTTTCAGGTTTTGGTAAAGTCACCAGTACACTTTTTACCTTCTTTGCTCTTTCTACGTCTGAAGTTTGCATATTAACCAGTTTTAGCTCAATAATCTTAACAGTATTAATATTGGTGCTATTTCTAGGCAACAAAGGTACAAAATTAAATAGGAAATTGAAAATTTATACATGGACATAATATGAGTCGCTGTCTTAAGAAATCGATAGAAAAAGAGTAAGGCCGCTCCAACGATGGCCAAATGCAGCACCACACCCACCGATGTCAAAGGCACAAGACTCAAAATTAATAATACAGGAAGCATTAAAAAAAGTGTATTGAAATAAATCAGATACAGCACGGTCACATATTCTTTTACCAACTTTCTGATTTGAAACACAAAGGATAAGAACCGAATAAACCCGATTTTTAGTGCAAACAAAGCGCCAACCATTCCCACAGTCTTCATATAATTGGGAAAAGTAATAAAATCAAATCTATTTAATTCATACGCATAAAATAGACTTACAAATAAGCCTATTGCCCCAGAGAATAATATAAACAGAAAAATAAATGGCCAAGATGTCAGTATCGTATCCTCCTTACTTACTGATAGTAAGACCCGATCGTCCCAATAGCCCTGAAAAACCAATTTGATATCTGACGGGAAGAATACCCGAATCATCCCAACACCAAAAATTAATGCGAGAACTGTAAATAAAATCCAATTTTCACGATGAGCCTTGAGCGTGCCATATTGCCGATCCAAATTGCTATTTCTTAATTCACCCTGAAAATACTGCTTTACATCAAAATTATAAATGTTATGAACCTTCAGCCCTTCCCCGTTCACGGTTACGATCCGATATTGATTCTGTAACGCAGGGTTCAAAGATGCCAAGACTTTCTGGTTTGGCGATTCAACAGAATCTTTTACTACATTTAGACTATCGGCCTTAACTGTGCTGCTGTTTTGTACAACCGCCCGAAAAGTCCGCCGCTGCGCATTCAATCCCGTAATTGAAAATAGCAGAAGCACTACAAATAGAAGATGATATTTGAAGATAGTTACGCTCATTAAAATGAATTCTCTTAACGGCAATGAAATACTCATGAACCGTCTCTATTCGAAACTCTTTAATTTTGGTCGTAAAGTTAGGATAAAAAGTTATATTGCATTCAAAAAATCTTCAGAGAACATGTACAAAGAAATCATACGTTGTCAATGGTGCGGTTCTGATCCGCAATATGTAGACTATCACGATAAAGAATGGGGGCGACAAGTCCGCGATGACAAAACTTTATTTGAATTTTTGATCCTGGAGTCTGCACAAGCTGGCTTAAGCTGGATCACAATTCTTCGTCGAAGAGCAGCATACCAAGAAGCTTTTGCCAACTTTGATGTTGATCAAGTCGCGGCCTATACCAATGAACATGTTGCGAGGCTTTTGAGCGATTCGGGAATCATCAAACACAGGAATAAAATTGAATCCACCATTACCAATGCGCAACATTTCAAGAAAATCCAAGCAGAATATGGTAGCTTCTATGACTACTTATACAGCTTTTTGCCCGAAAAACAACCGATTGTAAACCACTGGAGCAGTTTGCAACAGGTACCTGCAACGACAGTTATTTCTGATAAGATAGCAAAAGATATGAAGAAAAGAGGGTTCAAATTTTTCGGCTCTACCATTTGTTATGCGTATATGCAGGCCGTTGGAATGGTGAACGACCATATCGAAACCTGTTCGTTTAAATAGGCTAGCCAGTAAAATGCGCATCGATTTCGCAAATCAATTTGAAAGAATCAAAACAAGTGCTCTACCCCATAAAAAACGAACCTTTAAGAACAGAAATGCCAGCTATGAATCAAATCGACCTAACACAAAACCAATTGGTATTAAAAGAAAAAAAGGGACCGCTAGTTGCCAGAATATTCATCTATTTACTGACCATAATGACGATAATTCTCCCATTAGGCGGCTTCATTGCCAATGTTCTCAATGACGGGGTAACACTTATGAGTGTTGTCTTCTATGGTATATTCGGATTAATAGCATGGTATATGATCCGGGTTTCACTATGGAATACCTATGGCACTGAAATTATTCATTTTCAAAAAAACAAATTTAATTACGCAGCTAACTACCAATGGTTTAAAGGAAGTCTAAAAGAATTTGATTTTGAAAAGATAGACTTTACAATACAAAAAGCGGGCTATGAAGAAGATCATAAAGGTGTCTTGGTCATTAAATTTGATGAAAAGGAAATGTTTGAAACTGTCTCTAAATTCCCCTTGTCTGATCTGGAAATTTTGCTCATCAATCTGAAAGCATTATACAGCGATCAAACGCTTGAATAGAGCGAAATTCTACCATTAAAATCTAACGATCACTTGATAGCACATTAGATTGCTACGTTTTTATAAATATCGGGGAGATTCCGACAAAGACCATTAAAGTCCATACCATACCCAACTACAAATTCCTTACTTATTTCAAAGCCAACATAAGTTAGTTCCTCAAAATGATACTGCAGTGCCTCAGGTTTAACCAAAAGTGCGCAAGCAATCACACTGGCTGGATTTAATTTTTTTACAGCATCCAAGGTGTATTTGAGTGAATGCCCGGAGTCGACAATATCTTCTACAATAATCACATCCCGACCTTCAAGGTCGATACCAAGTCCTAAAAGCTCGTTTAATTCAGATTGTCCCGTTCCAATATAAGATGCCAACTTAATAAAGGACATCTCACAAGGAACATCAATTTGCTTAAGCAAATCTGCCATAAACATAAAACATCCATTCAAGACACCTATAAAAACAGGCAGTTTGTGTTCATAACGCCGGCTTATATCAATCCCCATTAGGCGCACTCGCTTCTGAATTTGTTCTTCTTCAAATAAAGGTTCGAAAAGCAATCCGTCAATTTCTATCTTTTTCATGTTAATATCCTTCTTTCGTCACAGACACTATTTGTGTGCGTCGTTTTGTTTTTCTTCTTTTTTACGTCCCAATATCTTGTCAAATAGCGATCGTTTTGGTTTCTCTGGTTCAGTCGCCTCCTCATCTTTCTTTTCCGTTAGATCCATTTGTTTTAGCTTCTTTGGAACAGATACACTTTCAAGATTATCGGCAGGAGAGCTACTTTCGAGACGATCGAACAACAATGGATCATCTCCCATATCAAATACATCAACCGAATCTACCACAGCTGGTCGAGCTGCCCGCAGATGCGGTTGCAGAACAACTTCATAAAAACCATAATTTGAAGTTGTTGAATCCACACTAATCTGCCCTGTTTTGGTCATAATATGACCATAGGTATTAAAATAGCGCAACATATTCCCTTTCAGGTGCCCTGTCCAATCAAAAAAGTTGAGTCCTTTTTTAGGTCGTGGAACGATACTGGACAAAAATATACTCTCTCCAAGCCCCAACTGTGCCGGTGTTTTTCCAAAATAATAGCGCGCAGCTTCGGTGATACCATATACATTATTCCCCCATTCGATGACATTCAGGTAAACCTCGTACATGCGTTGTTTGCTGACTTGCTGTGAACGCTCCATCAGCCATACCAGCAAAATTTCTTCCAGCTTCCGCACAACGGTCTTATTCCGATTTAGAAAAACATTTTTTACCAGTTGCATAGATATCGTACTCGCCCCGCGCTTAAACCCTTTTTCCTTGATATTTGTAGCAATGGAGAGCTTAAAAGCCTTCTCCTCAAAGCCCTTGTGTTTAAAGAAAAAGGGGTCTTCTGTATTGATCAAACTAATCTGCATATAACGGGATATTTGATCTAGCGGTGTAAAATTAGGGTTTTGAGGCCCCACCACAATCTCCCGCATCGGCTTACCATCTTCGTAAGCTGTATACGTGAAAGGCGTATTTAGCATCGCAATATCAGCCTCTCCCCATTTAACGACTTTTAAATCCCTATCATCCATTTTGGAAGAGAAAAGAAGCTTTTCGGGCTTTTTTATTTCGAGCGCAAAGTTTAGATCGTATTGAATATGCCCCTCCACCTGAATACCGTCTAAACCTGGAAATAATCCAACTGGCATGGCATCAAAAAAGTGCTGTGCCTCGATCTTATCTGTGTGTATGGCTAAGAAGAGCTCTTTCTCCGGCTTGTGCACATACTTGACATAAGGGGAAAACACAAAATCTTTGACCTGTACGGTACTTTCTTTACTCACTTCAATCGATGATGCTCCAATATTCAATGCCCCCTGCATGATGGCTTCAGGAAAGATGACATCTTTACTAGAAATACGCCAGTGATTTACTTTCAAATTTTTAAAGCCCCATTGCCCATGCAATTCCAGCAATTCCTTATTCCTCCTGTGCGCCTTGTCCAGTCGGAAGGATATTTCATCAAAACTTACTGCAAGACCAAATTTGCGTTGCAACAAGGGAAGATTGACCTCCTTTTTATCAGAAAAAAGGCGAAGGTCACATTCTTGATTATCCGAATCTATTGTTCCAGTCAGATTCCAGGCCGCTTCATGGTCGTTTAGCAGGAACTTCGTTTCCATATCTCCACCGTCGATCACCGCAGAGGGAATGACAATGCGCTGTGAAGTGCTGTCATCGCGATAGGAAAGCTCAAGATTCTTGAGATCAAGATCATTTGGAACCTTAAAAAACACATTTTTCAACAATCGATCTGCTAAAGCTGCCAGATTCTGTTTTGGATTATCATTTTCTACGGTATCTTTTTTCTGTTTCTTGAATAAGAAATCGTAGTTACTGACCGAGTCTTTTTTAACAAGAGAAACGGTCCCATTATCCAAAATAACCTGCCCCAATTTTACATCTCCGAATAGCAAAGGCCACAATTTTACAGATACCGTAAGATCATTGATTTGTGCCAATTGATCGCGATGTCTGGGCAACAATTGTATATTCTTAAACTGTACTGCACTAATTCCCTGGAAGGCATAATATTGGATCTTCAATTCCATATCATACTTTTCAAGCAACTTTGCTTTCGCTTTGTTGATTGCTCCCATGAGCATGGCATCTCTTTTCTGATAAGCATAGGCACCAACTGCAATAGCCAAAACCAGCATAGCAGCTAGCGCAATATAAAGCCATCGCCACTTGCGGGACTTAAAAGATGTTATAAATCGATTGGACATAATTATTACTTAATGCAAATTCGTGCATATCAACAGTCAAACTTAGATAAATTAGCTTTTATATGCAATTTAATTGCGTGGCATATATACGTAATTTATCGATCTCTCCTCTGCCTATTGAGGAATTTATTTATTGAGGAATTATACATGAAGTTTTTCTAAGCACACAGAGACGGATAAAAATGATAAAAGCCATTCCGACCACCGGCATGACAACGTCCAATAAGCTTATTTTCTAGCAGGAATTTACAACTTATTTTATAGGGATTTAAAACGGGTTTTATAGGTGTTCATCCGAATGAAGTCCGAATGAGGTCCCTATCAGGTCCCTATTAGGTCCGTTTAAAGAATAGGAATACTCACTTCATGTTTTGAACCTGAACTATGGAAGATTAATGTCCCATCCCTTTTAGTGTAATACAGCTTTCTAAATCCCATTAAAAACAAAGAAATGACATGAAATTGATCTGCAATGAGTAGTTTTGTAATCCGTGATTACAAATGAATAACAGATGGTTACCAAAGAACAAGTATTAAATGCATTATCCTATGTTGAAGAGCCTGATTTGAAAAAGGATCTTGTAACATTGAATATGATTCAAAATATCGAAATCGAAGGCCAAAAAATTTCTTTCGATGTCATTTTAACTACGCCAGCTTGCCCGCTTAAAGACCATATTGAGCATGCTTGTCGAAACGCTATAGCCCATTTCATCGACAAAAATCTCGAAGTTCAGATCAATATGACTTCCAATGTGATTGGGAAGCAAGGTGCACAAGTGTCGGGTATTAAAAATATCATTTTGGTATCTTCAGGCAAAGGTGGAGTTGGTAAATCTACGGTTGCCGCCAATCTAGCTCTTGCTCTCCATGCCAAAGGTGCTAAAACAGGACTTTTAGATGCCGATATCTATGGACCATCGCTTCCGATTATGTTTGGATTGGAAGGCGCTAAGCCAGGTTCGGTAGAAATGCCAGACGGACAGGTTAAAATTGAACCGCTTGAAAAATTTGGGCTGAAATTACTTTCAATAGGATTTTTCACCGATCCAAACCAACCTATTCCATGGCGTGGTCCAATGACCACCTCCGCAATCAAGCAGCTTTTTAACGATGCGCACTGGGGCGAACTGGATTACTTGGTCGTTGATATGCCTCCTGGCACTGGTGACATCCATATCACCGTATCGCAGACATTCCCTATTGCCGGAGCTGTGATTGTCACTACGCCGCAGCACGTTGCCCTGGCCGACGCCGTCAAAGGAATTGGAATGTTCTTAATGGATAGCATCAATATTCCATTATTGGGCGTCATAGAAAATATGGCCTATTTTACCCCGGCTGAGCTGCCAGAAAATAAATACTATATTTTTGGTAAAGACGGTGGAAAACGTTTAGCAGAAGAATATAAAGTTCCTTTCCTTGGTGAAATCCCTTTATTAAAAGGCATTTCTGATGCTGGAGATAATGGTTTCCCAGTTGCCATAGATACCGAAGACCCTGTAACGAAATCATTTTTAACGATTGCAGAGAAAGTTGCCCAGCAACTTTCCATTATCCATAGCCAGGGGAAATAATTAGTTAATAATGTCCCTCGTGCTTCACAAAAAAAAGGCTTTCATGCATATGAAAGCCTTTTTTTGTGAGATGCCATCTAATTAGACGGCAAGCTCCAACAATACCGGGCAATGATCGGAATGGACAGCATCTGGCATTATGCTGGACGATTTGATTTTCTCTGCCAGAGGTTTTGAAACCATATTATAATCAATACGCCAACCTAGGTTTTTCGCACGTGCTCCAGCACGGTAACTCCACCAACTGTAATGGTGCGGATCCGGATTTAAATGGCGAAAAGAGTCGATATAGCCCGAATTAATAAAATTCTCCATCCATTCGCGCTCCTCTGGAAGAAATCCCGAAGAATTTGCATTTGATTTTGGATTGTGAATATCAATAGCACGGTGACAAATATTATAATCACCACAAACGACCAAATTCGGTTTTTCGACCAAAAGCTTATCGCTATATAACTGAAAATCCGCCAGAAAACGGTATTTAAAATCCTGTCGCAAGTCTCCTGTCGTACCTGATGGAAAATAAGTACTCATCACGGAAACCTGATCAAAATCAGCACGGATAATACGTCCTTCAAAATCATAATCTTCATGGCCGCAACCATACTCAATATGCTTAGGTGTGATACGCGTAAACAAGGCGACTCCGCTATAGCCTTTTTTTTGAGCGGGATACCAGTAATGCTCATAGCCCATCTGTTCCAACAAAGCAATTTCAGGAATTTGATCCGGTGTAGCTTTAATCTCCTGAAGACAGATGACATCTGCATTTACAGTTTTCAACCAGCCTAACCAATCTTTCTTCAAGGCTGCACGTAAACCATTCACATTATAGGTTACTATTTTCATTTTTTGAATATTGAGATGCTAAATAATAAGGGAAAAAGCTCTTCAACCCCTGATTTGCGAATCATAACGACATTAATAATCCTTGGAAGAGAACAGATCACCAATTTTAGAAAAGATACCCGTCTGAGGTTTTAGACCTTTTAGTTCTCGCTCCAGGTTTAACGCTTCTCGTCTTGTGAGCACGTGCATGCTCATTTTTTGGTCGACTTCTGGCCTATCGTGCTTATCGGTTTTCACAGCTGCAATCTGATCGATGACATCCACGCCTTTGACCAGCTCACCAAATACGGTATAATTCCAATCCAAATGCGGAGCTCCACCAATAGTCGTATACGCCTGACGTTGCACTTCCGAAAATTTCTTACCATTCATTCGTGTTTGCTCCAAACGATCGAGGTCTTCAGGGGTGAATACCTTTCCCTGAACGAGATAAAATTGAGAACCTGAAGAAGCCTTTGCGGGATTATTATCTCGAGCCGCTCCGATAGTACCTTTTTTATGGAATAAACCATCCTGAATCTCTGCAGGAATTGTATACCCTGGTCCTCCATTACCTAATTGAGCGCCACCAACGGCATTTCTTGAATCAGGATCACCACCCTGAATCATAAAATTCTGGATGACACGATGGAACAAAGTCCCGTCGTAATATTTACTTTTTGCCAATTTGACAAAGTTATCCCGATGTTTAGGTGTCTCATTATATAACCGCAGCACACAGGTTCCCTTGTCAGTAACGATCTGTACATATTTAAACTCGGGTTTAGCCGCAAATGCCAAAACCTGCAAAAAGCAGAATACTGCTATTAAACTAGCCTTTAAAAATTTCATCTGTTAATAATTATATGCTCCCAATTAGAACTTCCAATTTTTTCAATTGTGCTATCTTCTAGATAACGTTTAATTCCTCAAAATAATTTATGATCAAGGACTTCATAATCAGTTCTTGTTCCAAAAGCGTATAGTTAGGAATAGGTTTTACCAATTCCCAATGTGGCCACCCCTCTTCATCCAGACCTTTCAGATTATAAAATCCCATTGCACTGAAAAGACGACAGGTCGCAATGTGCATCAATTCTTCTTTTTCCCGTTTTGAGAACTTTTGAGCACCTTTACCCAATTCCTGAACACCAATGAGGAATAAACAGACTTTGATGTCCGGCTTTTCCATATCGAATAGTGAAGCAATTTCATCCTGTAGAATGCTCCACTTCTTATTTACTTCTGCTGCCTTCATTTTTTTGTTTTAAACAAACTAAGATAAATAAATACACTTATGCCGTTAGATTCCCTCCTTTTGCAATAACCTCTGCACAGCGCTGATCAATCATCTGAAAAACTGGATCGAACAAATTATCGTCAAAATACGGATCGGGAACAACATCATCTCCTAAAAACAATTTCACTTTGTTCAGGTCTTCCTTATCAATCACCTGAGCGCATACATCTTCATAATTTTGTCTATCCATCACAAATATAAGATCATATTCGGCAAAAAAATGCGGCTTGAAATGTCGGGCCCGCTGACCGGAAATATCGACACCATACTTCTTTGCAATGGCTATCGCCCTACGGTCGGGTGCTTCACCAATGTGCCAGTCACCTGTACCCGCCGATTCAACGACCCAATTTAATTGATTATCCGCAACTTTTTGTTTTAATATACCATGTGCAAGGGGCGAACGACAGATATTGCCCAAACAAACCATTAAAATCTTCATCTCTATAATTTTAAAAAACTATCAAGCAATCGCGATACCGTTGACTGATCCAACTAAAGGACGCAAAGAACGCCTTTAGCCCATATAATCAGGCTCTCATTCTTGTCGATAGCAAAATATATAATAAATCATCAGGCCAGAAAGACGCAGCTTAACAAGTACTGGCGCTGTTCGGCACTTCATTCCGCAAAATAGCTAAACTAAAATTATTAAGGAAACAACCAGCTTAAAATTGACCTACATGTTACCAAGTGACATAGCATATCCACCAAATTTTCCTGATTTCGCATACAAAAACAGCGGAAAAACCCGCCTAAAAATCATTCTGACCAATAACTGAGTTCATTAAAGCCAATGAAATTAAACAATGCTTAGTAAACCAAGCATAGCGAGTTCATTACTCCCTTAATGAAAAAACGTGATCATAATACAAAGGATAAAACCTTCATGACTTCGCAGCCACCAACAGCAATGAAAGCAAACTGAAGGTTTTTTCTGGCCAATAAGATCAGACACTTTCAGAAAAAAAAGGTGGCCTAACCTTACGGCTAGAACCACCTAAACTATATTAATCAACCAATTCTTAATTCAACGCTTAATATTCTACTGGGAAGCTCAATTGAACAGCACCACCTTGAGGAGATACCCCTTTCAATCGCACAATATTACGTTGTGTTGCGCCAAGCGCAGTTTCAACATCGTCTACTGTATTTACAGCTTTTCCATTAACCTCAGTAATGACCAATCCACGCTCTACACCGAAGTAATCAAAGATGCCACCACGATTCACTTGGGTCACAACAACTCCAGAGTTGACACCCAGCTCTTTTTTCTTCTGAGCTGAAGCAGGAATAAAGCTTGCACCCAATTTATTGTAAATCTCCGTTGCACTTTTAGAAGCTTTACCGCCGGTATTTGCGGTCTTCAAGGATTCTTCCCCTTTCAATGTCATGGTTACTTGTTTTTCCTTACCATCACGTTTGTAGGTGACATTGACCTTATCTCCAGGACGCGCACGACCTATAGTTTCACTTAAGACAGGTGAACCTGTGATCACTTTTCCATTAATCTTGGTCAGGATATCTCCTTTTTTAACACCTGCAGCCTCTGCGGCACCACCAGCTACAACGTCTTGAACATACAAGCCATCAACATCTGTAAAACCTTTCTCTTTAGCAAGTTCAGGTGTTATTTCGGTATAGGTAACACCGATATAACCGCGTTTTACATTACCGTATTCGACAAAGTCATCGACAATCTTTTTCACCAAATTGACCGGAATCGCAAAACCATAACCCGCATATGTTCCTGTCGGAGAAGCGATAGCAGAGTTAATACCAATCAATTCTCCCGAAGCATTCGTCAACGCACCACCACTATTTCCTTTATTGATAACAGCATCTGTTTGAATAAAGGATTCTATCGCTGAACTCACCGGGATTTGATCCTGTCCACCACCAAATGGATTACCACGTTGTTGCTGACCTTCACTCAGAATACCGATCTGACGACCCTTTGCACTAATGATACCTGCGGTAACTGTAGATTGAAGCCCTAGCGGGTATCCAAAAGCCAACACCCATTCACCGACATTGACATTATCTGAGTTACCTAACTTGACGACAGGAAGCCCCTTGCCTGACACTTTCAACAAGGCTAAATCTGTATTCGGATCACGTCCGATCAATTTGGCTTCAAACGTACGTTTGTCTGTTAATACGACTTCAATTTTATCTGCATCTTCTACGACGTGGTTATTCGTTACAATATAACCATCATCCGAGATAATTACACCTGATCCGGATGCCTGCACAGGTTGCGCCTGCATTTGACGACGTCCACCACCTTGTGGCATGCCAAAAAACTCTTCAAACATATCGAACGGAGAACCTTGCGATTGCTGTGATCCTTTACGGCTATAGGTTGTCTTAATATGCACTACACCTGGCGACACTATTGCGGCAGCCTGGGTGAAATCAGGATTGCCTGTTGAAGACATAACTCCTGTAGGATTGTTTGCAAAATAAACTTTTTGTTTGTCTTCGAAAGACATACCATCCAACTTCTTATTCTCAATAAGCTTGTAACCACCTAATGCTACCGCTCCACCGAAAACAGCCGTTAATAGCGTTAAACCGACCTTATTCATAAACTTATTTCTATTTTAAAATGTCCTAATATATGCTGATAACTTTTGCTCCTAAAATTACCGATTTTATTCGGATATGTTCAAATGTAATACCATTTCAAGGCCTTCGGAAAATCCGACACGTTAAAAAATGTTAATTGCTAGACAAATGCAATCATTTTAACAAATCTTAACTTTTACCCGGTTTTTTGTAACAAAAAAACGTATTTTTGTTACTACAAATCAACGTAATGGCATCAAAAGTAAGATTTTCAAAATATCAGGGCGCAGGAAATGACTTCATTTTAGTAGACAACCGCGACAGTGCATTTGACCGCGCAGATGAAGCATTGGTAGAAAAACTCTGTAACCGTCGGTTTGGCATTGGTGCCGATGGCTTAATGCTGCTTCAAAACAAGGAAAATTACGATTTTGAGATGATTTATTATAATGCCGACGGCAGAGAAGGCAGCATGTGTGGTAACGGGGGCCGTTGTATCGTCGCTTTTGCACGCGACTTAGGCATCATTACTGACAAAACTGTCTTTTTGGCAGTAGACGGCATACACCATGCCTCGCTAGCAGCAGACCTTGTCAACCTGCAAATGATCGATGTACAAGATTATACACGTGATGGTGAAGCTTATGTATTACAAACGGGGTCTCCACATTATGTTGAGTTTGTAAAAAATCTGCAGGATAAAAATGTCTTCCAAGATGGCTACGCAATTCGCAACAATGCTACTTATGAAAAAGAAGGCATCAATGTAAATTTCATTGAAGCGGAAGGAGATGGTTATTTCCTCCGTACTTTTGAGCGCGGTGTTGAAGATGAAACCTATGCCTGCGGCACTGGAGCAACTGCAGCAGCGATGGCTGTTGCTCTGCAGCAAAATTTAGAAGGTGATATCACTATTCCTATTCGCGTATTAGGAGGGCAGCTTTATATTTCATTCCATAAGAAGGGCTCCCATTTCTCAGAGGTATTCTTAAAAGGTCCAGCACAATTTGTCTTTGAAGGAAACTATTAGATTTTTACTCCTATAGCGAGTCAAGCTAATTACAACTCAAATTTTCAACTCAGGTAAATCAAGCCGTGAAGGACGACCTGTTATCTTTGGCATTTAACGATACCTGTGAACAACTTCATAATGAAGGTTAGTACAGGATCTTAACGAGGCTATCCCTTGGAATCGATTTTTAAAATTTCAACGTGCAAATTGCAATTAATGGTATATTTTATTGTATATTAGAAACCTTTATTTATAAGGTCCGCTATTTTTAATGCAACAGTCAAAGTCATTTCCAGTATATAAAATCGTTTATTCTATATGTGAGCATCCCTATCTTGGCTATCTTATTGAGCCACACATGGTCAAACTCAATCCCAACGGGACTTACTCACTACGTTATCAGCGTATATTTAGCAATACTGTCGATGCTTACGCCGCGGAATTGGATGAAGTAGATTACAAACTGATTCGATTGCTCGATGAAATCGAACAAACGCATCTCATCAAAAAATACTATAAAAAAGCAATTAGACCTGTCGATTTCTTTTCCAAAGTTTTCGATAAAAAGTTGTATGAACTTCTTCGGCCTAAAATAGATGAAAAAATGATCCAATTTTTTGAAGCTATTGGAGACAAACCACTTTTCATGATGAGCAAAGATGGTTATCCAGCAGATCAAGAAATTAAATTGGCAACCTCTGCGGCATCGATTCTATTTCATTTTCGACGAAACGAAGAAGAAACACGTTATTTCCCGACAATCAAATACGAAAATCAGCGTCTGGAGTTTATGTTCAAAAATGCCATTGTCTTGACCAATGTACAAGCATGGTTACTTTTAAACAATACCCTATATTATTTCGATCAGGCCCTTGAGGGCAAGAAGCTCAGCCCTTTCCTGAATAAACGTTACATTTCTGTCGGTAGAAGCACTGAAAAAAAATATTTCGAAACCTTTGTATGTGGACTGATTGAACGTTATCATGTCTATGCCGAAGGATTTGAAATTCAGACCCACCAGCACCAAGCAATTCCACTCCTCCATTTGATTTATGTCGAGGATGGAGCCTCGCAATTACAACTGCAATTCAAGTACGGACCGCATACCTTTACCGCGGGAGCCGAGAATAAGGTTACTGTTCGTATGGAATATAATGCGCAAGATGATCAATATATATTCCACCGTGTCAAACGATCGTTGCAATGGGAAGAACAACAACATGAAAGCTTAAAAAAATTGGGACTACAGGATGTTGATCTCCAACTCGGCTTATTAACGCCAGCAAACCAAACTGGAAAACGGCTTTCAGTATTTGACTGGATGAACAACCATCAAGAACAACTGGAGGCTCTTGGATTCCACATTATACAAAATAGTGAAGAAAAACGCTTCTTCATAGGGCACACCTCCTTAGATATCTCCATTGATGAAGACAATGATTGGTTTGATATAAGTGCTATCGCAAAATTTGGGCCCTATGAGATTCCATTTATTCAGCTGCGCAACCATATCCTTAATAATATTAAGGAATTCACCTTACCAAATGGAGAAATTGCCATGATTCCGGAAGAATGGTTTGCAAAATACAACCATCTCTTCCAATTTTCTGCAGACCGACATGAGCTCAAACTAAATAAGGTACATATTGGTCTACTCTTTGAAATTAGTGAGCATACAAAACTGTTATTTACACGAAAACTACAGAATCTAGCCAACTTTGAAGAGATTGCTGATATTCCCGAACCAAAACATTTCAAGGGAAATCTTCGCCCATACCAAAAAGCAGGATACAATTGGTTTAATTTTTTGAAGCAGTATAAATTTGGCGGCTGTCTTGCAGATGATATGGGTTTAGGTAAAACCATACAGACTTTAGCGTTATTGCAACAGCAAAAAGAACAACTCCAAGACGAACAGGATGTCCGTACCTCACTTTTGGTCTTGCCAACATCATTGGTATACAACTGGCAAAAAGAAGCACAGCAATTTGCGCCACAGCTTAATATTCACCTTCATACCGGAAACAACCGCATTAAAGATGCCTCGCTTTTCGCTAAATATGATTTGGTCATTACTACCTACGGGATTGCCCGCATTGATGAAGAAACCTTGAGTGGCTTTTATTTTAATTACATTATCCTCGATGAGAGCCAGAATATCAAAAACCCAACTTCCAAATCGTTTAAAGCCATCAAAAGCCTAAAAAGCAAAAACAAATTGGCCTTGAGTGGAACTCCTGTAGAAAATTCCGTTTCGGATCTTTGGGCACAGATGCACTTCACCAATCCAGGATTACTAGGAAGCTATACCTATTTTCAGAAGGAATTTGTACAGCCCATAGAAAAGAAAAAAGATGAAGAAAAGGCGCAGCGTCTTCAAGCGATTGTCAAACCTTTTATATTAAGACGTACAAAAGATCAGGTGGCAACAGAATTACCGCCAAAAACTGAACAGGTACTTTATTGTGAAATGACTGAAAAACAATCCGAGTTGTACGAAAAAGTCAAATCTGAATATCGCAATGCCATTCTTGACGGACAATTGGACAGCAAGCCAAAATCTACCCAAATTGCGCTGTTGCAGGGCTTGACAAAGCTCCGACAATTAGCCAATCATCCCCGAATGGTGGATGAGAAGTTCTCGGGTGCTTCCGGCAAGTTCGACGCTGTCATTGAAACGCTTGAAATGGTCATGCAAAGGGGCAACAAAGTACTGATTTTCTCCCAGTTCGTAAAACAGCTCAATATCTTCCGTCAGTATTTCGATAATAAAGGAATAAATTATGCCTACCTAGATGGCGGCACAAAGAACCGGGATGAAGCCGTTAGCCAATTTCGTAAAAACAACGATACTAAGTTATTTCTTATATCGATAAAAGCAGGTGGGGTGGGACTCAATCTGATTGAAGCGGACTATGTTTTTATTCTGGATCCGTGGTGGAATCCAGCTGTGGAACAACAGGCCGTAGACCGTTCACACCGCATCGGTCAAACGCGCAATGTGTTTATCTATAAATTTATCAGTAAAGATACCGTCGAAGAAAAGATACTGGCTTTACAGAATAAAAAGAAATCGATTGCACAAAGCCTGATCACGACAGAAGAAAGCTTTATCAAGTCACTATCTCAGGAAGATCTGCAGGAACTTTTGGCCTAAATAAAATATTACTGTTTATATTCATTAATCTTCGCCATATATATCGATGGACGGATACCTGTTACACGCGTAAAAATATTACTAAAAGAAGACAGCTCGTTGTATCCCACGCGCATGGCTATTTCTAGAATGGAATAGCTATTCTCTGACATCAGCTCCAAAGCTTTTGCAATTCGTATGGCTCTTAAAAACCGAATATAACTGATGCCCATATCGTCTTTGAAAAGTCTGGACAACGAGCGGCTACTCATTCCAAAGCGAGCCGCAATCTGTTCTATGGTAAAGGCCTTATCAATGTTGCTGTTCAGATATCTAGCCACACTCCTGAGTTTCTCACTTTTAGGATAGGGATGCTGCATCGGGAAAGCATCTATTGGTGAACTTGTATCCGGAATGATAGCCATCATCGCGCGCAAGAGACAGTATTTTGAATAATCGGTCGTTTTACTGACCCCTCCGCTCCAATCCTGAGCAAATAAAAACATTTCACGCACCAGATCATTGCTAAGAAATATATTCGGTACTGAAAGTACGGACGGCATCTGCTGCCGCTCCTTGAAATAAAAACTATATAGCGGGATACGGGAGCTTGTGCTTTCCAGATGATAGGTTGTATTTGCCGGAATCCACATGTAAAATCTTGCCGGTAAGTACCAGTGCTTTGTTGCTGTAAACACATGAACAATTCCACCTTCGGCATAGAGCAACCGTGCCTTTTTATGTTTATACTCCCGAGAATCGATACGATCGACATACATGTGGTCTACATAAAAATCATATTGATCAGCATCAATAGCTGCCAGTTTTTCCTCTTCCATAACTTAAAATTACACTTTTCCTACAACATGGCGCAAATGAACATATATTCGTCCGACTATACAAAACAAAACGTTTCTATCTCACAGTATCTTTGTACAGCCATATGCTCATGTGCTCAGAGGAAATTTGCTCGTATTCCGAGTACTCCTGTTTAAGTCAAATACAAAACCAGAAAAATTGCTACTTCGAGTACAGCATAGCTGAACTGGATGAATGGCTCCGAGACTTTTTGAGCTGGAAGCTTTGATGATTTTAAGGTAAAGGATACGTCAAGCACATACAAAGGAATAAGCACAGGCAAAGCAAACAATTGAAAAACGCGCAATTAAACAACAATGAATAAAGAAGATAAAAAAGACAAAACAAAGGGATTTAATAAAGTGCTCGTCATATTTGCCAGCCTATTATTATTGACCGGTATTGGCGTCTTAGTCAGACACCTCATTTTTACTAATCAGTATGTCACGACAAATGACGCTCAAATTGATCAATATGTTACACCCATTGCCAGTAGAATCGCTGGTTTTATTAAAGAGGTACGATTTGAGGAAAATCAATATGTTCATCGAGGCGACACGCTGCTTATTATAGACGCGAGCGAGTATCAAACCAAGGTGGATATGGCGAATGCCGAACTCCAAAGTAGTGAGAGAAATGCCGAGGTTCTCAGCAAAACAGCCGATGCGGCAGCTAATAGTATTTCGGTTCAAAAGGCAAGATTAGAGGCTGCAAAAGTAAGTGTATGGCAGACCCAACAGGATTACAATCGGTTCAAGAATTTATTTGAAGCTGAGGCTGCCACCAGACAGCAGTACGATAATGCCAAAGCAGCATACGATATCGCATTGGCGCAATTGCACGCCATTACGGAAGAATATAATTCAGCTCAACTGAACAGCAGCAAAGAAAAAGCAAACGAATTGCCGGCAAGAGCTAATATCAATATCAAAAAGGCTGCGAAAACAAATGCACAGCTTTTTCTCTCCTATACCGTAGTAACCGCTCCCTACGATGGCTTTGTTGGCAAACGAACGATCCAACCAGGACAATTTGTAAAGGAAGGCCAGACACTAGCCAACGTCATTAGCGAGGAAAAATGGATCAACGCTAATTTTAGAGAGACTCAACTCGAAAACCTTTCAGAAGGTACTGTAGTCACGATACAGGTTGATGCCTTTCCCAAACTTAGTTTTAAAGGAAAAATTCACTCTTTTTCCCCAGCATCAGGTTCCAAATTTTCCGTGATACCTCAAGACAATGCAACCGGAAATTTCGTAAAGATTGAACAACGGATTCCTATTAAAATTGTATTTGATCCAAAACAGGATCTTAAGAAATTGCGTGCCGGTATGAATGTGGTTATCCATGCTACCCATCAATCCTAATCATCATGCGTATGAATAAATCTTTATACTATAGTTGGGTGCCCGAATGGATAAAACTTCCGTTAATGATATTAGCGATGTTCCCACATCTCATGTTAATGTCTCTCTTCCATTCCAATACGGCATTTACCGCTTCGGTACTGGACATTGAAGCCGAGGATATTCAGTATTTTCTATCCCTGATGTATGGCGCCATTGTCGTTGCTTTACTTCTATTTCAGCGGCTATTTTCCTTCTTCAGAGTAAGAACATATATTCTTTTGACCTGCAGTCTTTCCATTTTGATCCTACTAGGCATTTCGCTGACAAGAGATCCATTTCTTATTGGCATTCTGCGCGTGGTAGAAGGTATTTTCTGTGTATTGGAAGGAGCTTGCTTTCTTCCCTTGCTTATGATGCAAATTAGGCATGCCAAAAGCCGTACGATTGCTTATTTTTTCCTGTACACCTTTATGCTTACGGGATCAACTTTAACGACCTCCTTACTCAAAGAAAGTATTATGGATTACGGATGGCAAGATATGATCCACGTCGTCCTCTATTGGCATTTGATTGTGATTGCAATAGCTTTGCTGTTACTTAACAATAATCGCTTGGGTAAAAAATTCCCCCTCTATCAATTAGATCTGGCAAGTTGCTTGTTTTTATTGATATCATTGAGCTGTGGAGCTTATGTCTTAATTTATGGTCGCAAATACTATTGGTTTGAACACGCCAATATCACCATAAACTTCGCCCTTTCCCTTATTTTCGGCGCACTCTTTATGATTAAACAAAAGACGGTCAAAAGACCCCTTTTTCATTTTGAGATCTTGAGATACAAAAATGTGATCTTTGGTGTTACCCTGTTTTTTCTGTTTTATATTATTCGTAGCTGCCTCAATAATGTTTATACTGTAATGGCTACAGTTTGGAAGTGGCCCTGGCATTATATTATTGATGTACAGTACATCAACGTGTTTGGCACAATACTGGGTGTCGGTAGTTCAGGTTTTTTACTCCTGCGCGATGTATCTCCTAAATATATCTTTGGTTTCGGCTTTTTGATTTTGGCGACCTCATGTTTTCTATTTGTACCCACATTTTACCCTGACACCACAATTTGGGCAATCGGTCTTCCTTTGTTTATTCAAGGAATAGGTCAGGGATGGCTCTTTACACCGCTTGTTATCTATATCTTAACTGGTGTCGAATCCCATCACGTTGGCAATGCAGGTCTTATGGGCACAACAGCTCGGTTCTGGAGTACGAATGTCGGATTTGCTCTTATCCAAAACGTCAGTTATGTACTAAATCAAAAACATTATATTCAACTCGAACAAACATTGAATACAAGCAATACCTTAACAATAAACTATTGGGATACATTAATGGAGAAATATGCCGGAATATATGGCGATCAGATAGCAAGCCGTATTGCCAGCAAAAGTATTTCGGGAACCCTAAGTCAGCAAGCAACGTTAATCAGTAACATGGAGATATTTACTTATCTAGGGATACTAGGAATACTAATAACGGGGCTAATATTTTTATTCGGCCCAGCCAAAACACTTTTCATGCGCCTAAGGATACCATACTTGTAAATGAGGCCGCTCCCCCCTATAGACAAGCTCCATGATTTCGCGAGCAACAACAGTTAAGAACCCGAACGGAAGATTCTTTTTGGCTAATCAACCGCGTATCGCGCGCGCATTGATGACTTAATCGCGCATTGATGACTTGATAAAAACAACAGCAATCAATAAACAACCTCTTTCAGAAAAAAGGGGCTGTTTGCATAGCAATGCAGACAACCCCTTTTCAGTATCTCGTACTTAAAGCTATTTAAGCATCGAATTCTTTAAGTGCTTTTTTCACACGCGCTATGACCTCTTGTTGACCAAGTAATTCAACAATCTGAAATACATCTGGTCCAAACTTACCCCCTACCAGCATAATCCGGAATGGCATCATAAGCTCACCCATCTTCATCCCTGATGCCTGAATCGCATCTTTGAAGAAGGGTTCCAATTCAGCAGCCTTCCAGGTATTAAATCCTTCGAATGATTGGTTAATATCCTCAAAAAATGCAGTTTTCTCAGCAGACCATTTAGGTTTTACCGCGCTCAAATCATATTCCGCAGGCTGCGAAAAGAAGAAGGACGCCTGAGTCCAAAAGTCTTCAACAAAGGTTAAACGTTCTTTCACGGCATCCAATACTCGGCTCACATAAGCGGCATCGGCTTCTACTTGATGATGCTCCAAAACTGTATTGATCTGTGGCAACAGAGATTCTGTCGATGTGCGTTTAATCCATTCATGGTTGAACCATTTTGCTTTTTCAAAATCAAATTTTGCCCCAGCTTTACTGATACGGTCAACACCAAATTTCTGGATCAATTCATCTAAGGAGAAAATCTCCTGTTCAGTTCCATCATTCCAGCCCAACACCCCAAGCATATTGACAAAAGCTTCTGGCAAGAAGCCCATCTCACGGAATCCTTTTGTTGTATCACCAGATTTCGCATCAGTCCAGTTCATTGCATAAACAGGGAAGCCCAAGCGATCGCCATCACGCTTACTTAATTTACCATTTCCATCTGGTTTCAGAATTAATGGAAGGTGTGCCCAACCTGGCATGCTATCACCCCAGCCGAGGTATTCCCACAATAAAATATGGATAGGCGCCGAAGGCAACCACTCTTCACCACGGAAAACATGCGATATTTCCATAGCTTTATCATCGACAACAACTGCCAGATGATAAGTCGGCATGCCATCTGCTTTAAGCAACACCTTGTCATCGACAAGATTTGTATCAAAAGCAACCTTTCCACGGATCATATCCGTGAATGTTACCGTTTCATCGGTAGGAATCTTTATACGAATGGTATGCGGAGTCCCCGCATCCAATAATTGTTGAGTTTCAGTCTCAGACAGACTCAATGAATTACGCAGTTGAAGTCTATTTTCGTGGCTATAGCGAAAATTAGGCTGCAATTTACGTTGCTCATCCAATTCCTCTGCAGTATCAAATGCATAATAAGCATAACCATTCTCGATCAACTGCTCAGCATATTTCCGGTAAGATGGTTTTCGCTCACTTTGACGGTAAGGTCCGTACTCGCCCCCTTTTAACGGGCTTTCATCTGGAGACAGACCACACCATGCTAAACATTCGTTGATATACTCCTCAGCACCTGGGACAAAACGAGTTTGGTCCGTATCCTCGACACGTAAAATAAAATCTCCCTGATGCTGACGCGCATAGAGAAAATTAAACAAAGCTGTACGTACCCCACCAAGGTGAAGACCACCTGTCGGGCTCGGTGCAAAACGCACTCTTACTTTTCTTTCTGAACTCATGCCGCAAAATTACCACAAAATTTTTGATTTGGATGGTACGTTAACTTCTTCAATGAAATAAAAGTGCAGAAAACAGACATTTATTCAGTAATTTGCAAATGAAGGACACGTATACGTAATCATGAAACCCTATCAGATTAGCCAGCAACGCTGGAAATTTATCTTGCTTATCTTTGCAGCAGTCATTGCTGTCGCCTCTTTGGTTTATACCAACTACCTCGTTCGAAATCTTGCGCATGCCGAACGTTCAAAGGCTGAGGTATGGGCTATGAGTACCAAAAATATCATGACCATGCCCGACGTTGATGATGAATTCATTACATTTATTTACGCCGTAAGAGACAGCCTAAATTTACCAGCAATTATTACTGACGATAAGGAAGACATTATTTTCTGGCGTAACCTCGATTCCACAAAGACAAATATTAAACCCGGACACAACGACAGTGTTACAAAACATCTCGATTATGATCCGGCATATTTTCAAAAGCAGCTTGCGTTTATGAAGAAGAGCCATCCTCCGATTACATTGGAATTGGAAAATGGTCAAAAATGGCATGTTTATTATAAGGATTCTTGGTTTTTGCAACAGTTAAGGGTGTTTCCTTATGTACAATTATCATTGATTGCCCTCTTTCTCATTATTGCCTATACGGTTTTCAACTCCATCCGAAAATCTGAACAAAATCTTGTTTGGGTCGGACTAACCAAAGAAGCGGCACATCAGTTGGGCACCCCTATTTCGTCACTGATGGGCTGGTTAGAATTGATTCGCATAAAATTTGATGCCGAAGAAGATGACACGCTAAATGAAATGGAAAATGACATTAAACGACTTGAAATCGTCGCTGACCGCTTCTCCAAAATAGGATCTACTCCCGTACTGACCAACCATAACCTCTATGATGTCATCAAAAATTATATGGATTATTTTCGCATACGAACCAGTAATAAAATTGCTTTCGAATTAAAAGGCGACACACATCTTGAAGCACAACTCAATATTCCACTCTTTGATTGGATTATCGAAAATTTATTGAAAAACGGAGTAAATGCCATTGGCACAGAAGGAAAGATAACTGTTAATATTTCAGAAAATATTGCGAAAGAAGAAATTTTTATAGACATTAGTGATACAGGCAAAGGAATTCCGAGATCTAATTTTGAATCTGTTTTCCAGCCGGGTTTCACAACACGGAAAAGAGGTTGGGGGCTTGGCCTTAGTCTGACAAAAAGAATGGTGCGGTACCACCAGGGACAAATTTTTGTAAAAGAATCTGAAGTAGGTAAAGGAACAACATTTCGAATAATCTTAAAAAGCAATTTAAAATATGAAGCCACTCAAATCTGACGAATATCCAGCAGTCTACGCACCTTATATTGAGACTGTCGTCGATAACGTGTTTGATGCACTAGAAGAACAAACGCTCTCCTTTCCAGCATTTCTGGACACGATTCCTGAGGAAAGAGGTAATTTTAAATACGCCGAAGATAAGTGGACCATCAAAGAAGTTGTTGGCCACGTCATCGATAATGAGCGTATCATGGCTTACCGGGCATTGCGTTTTTCACGTAATGACCTTAAAGAGCTTGCCGGGTATGACCAAGACTATCTCATTCAATATTCCCGTTACAACGACCGCACATTAGAAAGTTTAAGCAAAGAATTCACCTTTCTTCGCAAAGCTAACATGATGCTTTTCAATAGTTTTAACGATGTGGAACTAGAACGTAAGGGCATGGCATCTGAACGGCTGACAAGTGTAAAAGCGCTTTTGTATGTCATTGCGGGCCATCTCAATCATCACCGCATTATTATCCAAGAACGTTATTTAAACTCAGACGATGTCAAAAATTTGGTTTCAGCATTACAGCATTGAGGAAATTAACGTATTCTTCAATAAATATCTGTCAGGTCTGCTCGAGATTCAAGCAACAGAAATAGATGACAACTCCATCACGGCGACCATGCCTGTAACAGATAAAGTCAAACAGCCGCACGGCATTTTACATGGCGGTGCTTCTGTCGTTCTGGCGGAATCTTTGGGAAGTATCGCATCCAATCTCGTGGTTGACCCTGACAAATACCGCGGTGTGGGACTTGAAGTAAATGCCAATCACATACGCCCGGTCAGTAGCGGTGTAATCACCGCGAAATGTCGTCCAATACATATTGGCCGGTCCACACACATTTGGGAAATAAAAATGTACGATCGTTTCAACAAATTAAATTGTATCTCAAGACTTACAGTAGCAATCGTTCCAAAATAACGAGGACTGTATGGCTCCTGCTAACTCGATTTATCAACTTGGTCCAATTAAAATTCGACAACGTTTATAAGCAAAGGAGGATAAATTTCACAATTTATCCTCCTTTTTTTTGTCAATTAATTATCAAAATACTCCAAAAATATGCCTTTATTTATTTCCAATATTCAATAAATTTAAGTAGTCTTGTAGGATGGATATTTTAAAAATCAACAAAAATTGCATGCAATCGTTTGTCTAAAGCTATTTTTTTGACTGATTTCCAATCTGTGAACGATAACTTAACTAAATATAATTAAAAAAATGACCACTAATCCTAATTCGGGTAAAACAGCGATAGTTCCTATGCTTATTTGCTGTGCATTATTTTTTATTCTAGGGTATATCACCTGGGCCAATGGGGCATTGATTCCATTTGTACGATTGGCATTTAATTTGGAGACAGATACACAAGCGTTTTTAATCCTTTTTGCCTCGTATATAGCCTATTTTTTCCTGGCATTGCCGAGTTCATGGATTTTAGGTAAAATAGGTTTTAAAAATGGCCTAGTTGCCAGTTTGGTCTTAATTATTATTGGTGCAGTTATTATTATTCCAGCCGCATCTAACCTAAGCTATCAACTCTTCCTTGTTGCAATCTTTGTCCAAGCTTCAGGTATGGCGCTATTACAGACTGCGATCAATCCATACCTCAGTATCATCGGGCCAATAGAAAGTGCTGCCCAGCGGATCTCTATTGTAGGGATTTTCAATAAAACAGCCGGTATGATAGTACCAGTGGTTTTAGGAAGTATTTTATTAAAAGATTACGACAGTATTTCCAGCAAAATTAAAGAACTGAAAGCGGGGGCAGAGCATGATGCTTTGCTCGCTGAATTATCGGAAAGACTTCACGGTCCTTATATTGGCGTAGCCATTGGTGTTGCGATTCTAGCTATTGTCGTATTCGCGGTAAAAATGCCAGAGGTTGATGTCAATAAGGAAGAAGAAACAACAGATGAAGCTACTGTATCTGGTACTAAAAAGACAAGTATCTTCCAGTTTCCACATCTATTTTTAGGATTTCTCGCTATCTTCTTCTGCGTAGCAGTGGAAGTAATGGCAGGTGATATCATTGGCACTTATGGAAGATTATTATCTCTACCTCCATTTTTTGTCAAATATGGTACTACTTTCACCCTTGTCTGCATGCTTGTTGGTTATTTTATTGGTATTATTTCTATTCCAAAATTCGTATCACAACAGACAGCGTTGCGTATCTGTACAATTGTCGGAATTACCTTCACTGCAATTTCCGCATTTTCTACAGGTCTAACGTCCTATATCTTTGTTGCCTTATTAGGTGTCGCAAATGCATTGATGTGGCCAGCTATTTTCCCTCTGGGAATCAAAGGGCTGGGACGATTTACAAAAACAGGATCTGGCATTATGATTATGGGTATTGCCGGAGGAGCAATTTGGCCTTTAATCTATGGTTACCTGAAGGACACTTTACATGTTGATTTTCAACATGCATTTCTCTTTGCAATGGTTCCAGCATACTTATATATCTTGTTTTTTGCCACGAAAGGGCACAAAATCGGAAAAGAAAATTAATATCAAAACAAAATATTGGTATAACGAAAGGGCGTCTAAAAATAGATGCCCTTTTTTGTGAAATTCTTCCTATTTTTAAGTGATGAATCTTCGTTCGATTGCAACAGGGTTCATTTCAAATGCCATGATGTAGAGTGCCTCAACCGAAATAAATGAGCCTCAACCATTAAGTCGCAAAATTCTATATTCATAAATAATCGAGCAAACAAGCTCACAATGTAATTATCGAACAAATGAAAAAGAAATTCTTTGCCATTGCTTTTGCAGCAGCCCTGATGTTTACTGCAAACGAATCCTTTGCTCAGTTAAAACTACCTGCAGCAAGTAGTGCTCAAACAATCACACAGGGATTAGGGATTGAAAATGTGACGCTAAACTATAGTCGTCCAAGCATGAACGGCCGTAAGATTTTTGGTGATCTTGTTCCTTACAACGAAGTATGGCGCACAGGTGCAAATACAAATACCACATTAACCTTTGAAGGTGATGTTGAGTTGAATGGACATAAGCTTTCTGCCGGAACCTATGCGCTTTTCACGATCCCGAACAAATCAGAGTGGACCATTATTATTAGTAAAAACACAAAACAATGGGGTGCCTATACCTATAAACAAACTGAAGATGCCTTACGCTTCAATGTTAAACCGCAGACCTTAGCAAATCCAGTGGAGACATTTACCATTTCTTTTGATAATGTTACACCTACAGGTGCTGTATTGAATCTGGCTTGGGAAAAAACGTCCGTAAAGGTTGATCTCAAAGTCAATCAACAGGCTAAAATATTAGCTTCCATCGACGAGGCTATGAAGGGTGAGAAAAAACCTTATTTTGCCGCAGCCCAATATTACTTCAGCAATAACTTAGATCTAAATAAAGCACTAAACTGGTTTGACGAAGCAGCCAAAGCTCAACCCAAAGCTGCCCACGTCCTTTATTGGAAAGCAAAAGCGCAATTAAAAGCTGGTGATAAAAAAGGTGCGATAGAAACAGCAACCAAAGGTCTTGAAGTTGCCACAGCAGATAAAAATAGTGAATACATCAAATTGAACACACAAGTGATCAACGCCGCAAAAAAATAGGTATCTCTATCTAAAATGCCCCTAGAAAGCATCTAACTTTTTGGGGGCATTCCATTTAAGGCCTTTTTTACAGCTCGGCTTTTAGTTTTATAACTCGTCTTTTAGCAATTGCTCAAGTTCTTCTGGTGAAACGTTCATATTGACGTTTCCATCCTTCGCAAAAGATATCTCACCAGTCTCTTCAGAGACAATAACAGCAATCGCATCCGAGATTTCCGTCACTCCAATTGCAGCACGATGCCGTAGTCCGAATTGCAGCGGTAAATCCTCACTATCCGACAATGGTAGCACACAAGATGCTGTCATAATCTTAAAATCAACAATAACCACCGCACCATCATGTAATGGGCTATTTTTATGAAAGATACTTTCAATCAAGCGCTTGGAGATATGGGCATCAATATACTCACCGCTGCTCTGATAATATTCCTCGTCAAAATACTTTGAGAAAACTAATAGAGCTCCCGTCCGTGTACGCGACATGCTTCTACAGGCTTCAATAACGGGTTTTAGATCCTCCGTCAAATCTTTTTGTATTGCCTTTTTATTCCCGATAAACGACCAAAAAACTTTTTTTCGTTTCATGGATATATTCTTTCCCACGTGTAGTAAGAACCGCCTGATTTCCTGCTGGAATACAACAATCAAAGCAATGGATCCTACGGATATAAAACCGCCAAATATCTCAGTCAGCAAGCGCATATGCATCTGTTTGACGACAATATAAACGCCATAAAACAGTGCTACGCCAATCAGGATATTAACGGCAATGGTCCCCCTAATCAAACTATAGATATAGTAGATAATAATCGCTACCAATATGATATCAATAACGTCCAATAGGCGAAAGCCGCTAAACAGGCTATAGTCGATTCCATCCATATATGCAAGTTAAAAAAAAATAGATATTATTTGTATTTTTACATCATAACATACAGGAAAATGACTAGACTTTCAGTAAATATCAATAAAATCGCAACGCTCAGAAATTCTAGAGGTGGCAATAACCCCAATCTAGTATCTGCGGCACTAGCCTGTGAACGTTTTGGCGCTCAAGGTATCACTGTGCATCCACGACCTGATGAAAGACATATTCGATATCAGGATGTTTTTGATCTAAAAGCAGAAATCCAGACCGAACTCAATATTGAAGGGAATTGCCAAGAACAGAAGTTTATTGACCTTGTATTGGCCAATAAACCAGCACAGGTAACCTTAGTGCCCGATACCGAAGGACAATTAACCTCTAACCATGGCTGGGATACCATTAAAAACAAAGCCTATCTACAAGATATGTGTAAATTGTTCAAAGATGCAGGTATACGTGTTTCTATCTTTGTTGATCCCGTCGAAGAAATGGTAGAGGCCGCGGCCGAAACAGGAACAGATCGCATTGAGCTATATACAGAAGGATTTGCTACGGAGTATGGCTTCGATAAAGAACTTGCAATAAAACCCTATTTCAAAGCTGCATTAAAAGCACGTGAAGTTGGATTAGGTCTAAATGCGGGCCATGACTTAGATCTTAACAATCTGCAATATTTCAACCAACATATCCCCGAACTCCTGGAAGTTAGCATAGGCCATGCGCTCATTTCGGATGCACTATACTTAGGGCTAGAGGAAACGATCAAACGTTATCTTGCTTGTTTGAAGTAATGCAACGTTCAGGGAATAGCATTCATCAGTCAGCACCCTTGTGATTGAGAAACTGCAAAAATATTCATTAAAACATTCGTAATTTCGCTGTCACCAGCAGCTCCAAACGAGATCACAAAGGTTTTCTCTTGCTGAGAGAAAACACAGATTCATAAAAAAGGGCTTTCACAACGAAAGCCCTTTTTTATTGCACCCCAAATAGCGGTGTTATTGCTCAAATGGCAGTTGCTAATGAATTCCTTTAAAGATACGGTTCCAGCGAATTTTCGAAAGTCCTGTACCAATCTCATCCCAGCTCATCCAAGTAAATAAAGCCTTTCCGACAACATGATCTTCGGGAACAAATCCCCAACCTCTTGAATCCAAGGAATTATGGCGATTATCACCCATCATCCAAAAATAATCCATTTTAAACGTATAATGGTCTACTTTCACATCATTTATATAGATCCCATCCGAACGTTTTTCTAACTTATTGTTTTCGTAAACGCGGATCGCTCTTTCATAAATGGGCAGAGTCTGTGCATTTAATGCCACTGTCCATCCTTTCTTCGGGATTAAAATCGGCCCAAAATTGTCAAAATTCCATTTGTATTGTGGATCGTACGGATAAGCACCTTCACCACCAGGATTTCTTCTGATTTCTTTGACATTCGACCACGATTTTACTATAGCTAATTCATCTTTTGTCATGAACAACTGATAAACACCAGGCTGCTGATCTCCACCAGCCGCTTCTATTCTCAACTCCCGTAATCTATCCATATTTAATGGGGTACCATCCGTTAAGACGAGATAGTCCAATTGGCTTTCTGGAGGATCAAAACCCGGTTGATCGTTCACAAAGAGTTTAGCGTCCTTCATGAAAATTTTATCGCCCGGCAGTCCGACACAGCGTTTAATATAGTTCTCCCTTTTATCAATAGGTCTTGCCTGGATCGTAAATTGGGAATTGACAGTCTGCCAGCCATAAGCCCGAACAAGATCGTAATAACTTGCATTTTGGTTCTCGAGCGCGACAGTGTCACCTGCAGGAAAATTGAAAACAACGACATCATTACGCTCAATCTTTTGAAATCCTGGCAAACGTTTATAGGGTAGTTCAATAAATTCAGAATATGCTTTCCCACCAGTGATGGGCATCGTATGATGCGCAAAAGGAAAGGCAATCGGTGTGTTAGGAACCCGTGGTCCATAATTTAACTTGCTTACAAATAAGAAATCCCCGATCAACAAGGTACGCTCCATCGATCCTGTAGGAATCATATAAGCCTCGATCAGAAAACCACGAATAAGTGACGCTGCTACAGTTGCAAATACAATGGCATCTGCCCATTCGCGTACCATGGATTTCTTGTACGGATATTTAATTTTATAATCTTTGTAAGATTCAAGTGCAATTTCGGCACGTTTCTCCTCGGTCAGTTCAATACCTTCCTGAGTAGCTGCCTTTAAATTCTTTGCATATAAACCATTCAAAAAACGCACATTGTTGTCCTTTGCCCACATGGGCAGAACGATAAAAGGCACTAAAACAGCAGCAGCATTCTCCCAAAACCGGCGTTTTCCAAAACAATGGATAAAATCAAGGTAAAGATTATAGAAAACAAAGACATTGACAATTGGCACGAGCAATAAAATTACCCACCATGTAGGTCTTCCCGTCAATTTTGCCTGAATATACTGGCTATAAAAAGGCACGATCGCTTCCCAGCCATTTCTGCCAGCTTTAACAAACAATTGCCACAAACCATATCCCGATATTGCTGTTAAAACCGCAAATATAATTAATCCCATAATCTACTAATTAGTACTATTTATTAAAATCAAAAATTTCAGTAACCTGATAGAAACCTTTTTTGCCATTCAACCATTCAGCAGCAACTACAGCTCCTAAAGCAAATCCATCACGGCTATGTGCGGTATGTTTAAATTCTATTTGGTCAACCTCAGAACTATAAAGTACCGTATGTGTTCCCGGAACCTCTTCAATTCGATGACTTTCTATTAAAAGTTCCTGTGGTTTTGGAATAAGCTCATCCTGTTCACCAACAACAGTATTTACCCAATTGGTTTTCACATCGCTATTATCCAATATCCCCTCTGCAATCGTAATTGCTGTACCACTTGGTGCATCCAATTTGTGAATGTGGTGTATTTCCTCTACCTGAACATCATATTGTTTATAAGGCTGCAATGCCTTCGCCAAAATTCTATTGATATGGAAGAATACATTCACTCCGATAGAGAAGTTGGATCCATACAAAATAGAACCATCAGCATCCAAACACTTCGCCTTAACATCCTCCAGTTGATCATACCAACCGGTTGTTCCGACGACAATAGGTACACCTGCCTCAAGACAAAGATTCATATTATCCAATGCTGCAGAAGGTACACTAAAGTCTATTGCGACATCAGCACCTTTAATATCATCAGCAGTCAGGTTAGGACGATTATGTTCATCGACAACTAAAAAAATTTGATGGCCTCTTTTCAGCGCGTATCTTTCGATAATCTGCCCCATTTTGCCATATCCCAAGAGAATGATGTTCATATATTTAGAAAAAAGTATAGTTTATTTTTAAAATTAAAAAATTTCAATGAAATACCCATGTTTAAAACCATAAACCCGTATGAAAATAAAACTGTTCAGTCCTTATTGTCTTAAATTTGCTTGGGCTATATGAATCCCTTAATAAAGAAATAAACTCATGAATAAACAAAAGGAATCAAAATATAACCTTTAAAACAGGAGATTTTAATTGAATTTCATGGTCAATTTAAGTCCGACCGTAGGTTTAAACGAATAAGTTCCCGACGCGAGACTAGCATCCATTAAAGTAGGTCCTATTAAGAAAGCCGTTTTTTTGGGTTTATCATCACCGATACTCCAGCGATATTTAAGCATCGAGTCGATATAAGCTTCTGCGACATTCAGGCCATAAACACCTAACGTAAGTAGCACCATGAGATCTCGATTTCGCCGCGCATTATCTTTTGCCCGGATGATAGATTGGTCGGAGATTCCGATGTAATAAGGATCAATCGGCTTACCAAGAGCTTTGTCTTGTAATACCCCCAGTAATTCCTTATAATAACGGTTATTAAAATCGAAAACAAGTACGGTTGTTATTAAGCCACCATAGATTGCAGGTACTTTTATCCACCAAACGCCGCCATTTGTATATTGTCCCCAGCCTGGAAGTACTAAAGAGCGCTTCCAAGCTTGTTTATTTTTTGCTTCGATAGCCAAACGGGTTGAATCTTTAAACACAACCTTCTCTTTCGCCTTCGCCTCCTCCTTCTCCCGTTTTTTACGTTCCTTCCGAGATTCCTTCTTTACGGTATCCTGTACCGATTTTTGCTTTATGCTATCTATTTTGACGGGTGCCAACTGTTTCTTAGGAATTGTATCCACAGTCTGTCCATGTACTACCGACAGTGCAAACACCGCAAATATCAAGCTTATTAACTTGGCCATATTACCAATCTAACAATTCAAGAATGCGACTTAAATCATCTTCCGACTCAAAAGGTATCTCAATAGCACCCTTTCCTTTCGTGCTCTTCAGATTCAATTTGACCCGAGAAGAAAATTTCGACGCCAGATCATCTTCAATTTTCTGCAATTGAAAAGACATCGGAGCTTTATCTTTTCCAGCTTTTTTCTTACCGCCTTTTTGTAACTCACGAACCAACTCCTCCGCCTTACGGACGGATAAACCTTGATCAATAATCAACTTAAAGATATAAAGCTGCTTATCAACCTCTGGAATATTAATCAGGGCACGAGCATGTCCCATAGTCAAGGCTCCATCGCGTATTGCCGCTTGAATGACAGGTGGAAGTTTTAATAAACGGAGATAATTTGTAACAGTAGAACGGTTTTTACTAACACGTTCACCCAATTCTTCCTGTTTTAAATTACACTCCTCAATCATACGCTGAAAGCTTAAGGCTACTTCAATAGCATTTAAGTTCTCCCGTTGAATATTCTCAATCAGGGCCATCTCCAGCATCTGCTGGTCGTTGGCGGTACGGATATACGCTGGAATTTCGGTGATACCGGCCAAGCGCGAAGCGCGGAGACGCCGCTCTCCGGAAATCAACTGATAATTTCCGTCCGAAATTTTACGTACGGTAATCGGCTGAATTAAACCCTGTAAACTAATCGATTCCGATAACTCCTGTAAGGCAACCGGATCAAATTCTGTACGCGGCTGAAAAGGGTTGACAGATATTTCTTCTACACGGACATGGCTGATACTGCCATTCTCTTTTGTTGTTTTTACTGCAGTTGGTGTAACTAGAGGAGCTTCTTCCACTTGCTGATTACCTTTAGCAGGAACTTCTACACTATCGTTTAATAGCGCACCTAAGCCTCTTCCCAGTCCTGTTTTACGCTGATGTGCTGCCATATTATGCGGTTACTGTTTTATTCATTTCATTAAGATGCCCGTTTTTCTGTAAAATCTCGCGTGCCAAATTCAAATAATTTATTGCCCCTTTGCAGGACGCATCATGCATGATAACAGAAATTCCAAAGCTTGGAGCTTCGCTCAAACGGGTATTTCGCTGAATAATCGTATCAAAAACTAAATCTGTGAAATGTGTTTTCACTTCCTCGACCACCTGATTTGACAATCTTAAACGAACATCATACATGGTCAACAAAATTCCTTCGATCTCCAAACTTGTATTTAAACGGTTTTGAACGATTTTAATTGTGTTCAACAGCTTACCAAGTCCTTCTAGGGCAAAGTATTCGCACTGTACCGGAATGATAACTGAGTCCGAAGCAGATAGTGCATTGATTGTAATTAAGCCTAAGGAAGGCGAACAATCGATGATAATAAAATCATAATCCTGTTTCACCTGATCCAAGATTTTTTTCATCTTGTACTCCCTTTCGTGCATATTGATCATCTCAATTTCTGCCCCAACCAAATCAATATGAGCCGGTAAAAGATCCAAATTTGGCGTTTCTGTTGATTGAATAGCCTCACGAGGATCCAAATCATTCACTAAACATTCGTATACACTTGCGCTGATTGTACGAGGGTCAAAGCCAATCCCAGAAGTAGAGTTTGCTTGGGGATCTGCATCGACCAACAATGTTTTATATTCTAAAACCGCCAAACTAGCCGCCAAATTAATTGACGTTGTGGTTTTTCCGACCCCACCCTTTTGATTTGCGATTGCAATTACTTTTCCCATCTTGAATGAAAACCTTTCTTAATTAAAATGTCATTTTATACTACATTTCACGTTTCTGAAGATCAATTTGCCCAAATTTTAATCTGCGATTCAAATTAACAAAACTAATTCAGCATATTTCGTACTTTTGATTGATCGAAAGCACATATCCTCAGGATGCTAAGATACAAAAAATCAAGATATGTATCCACTTTGAAAATGCGCTTTTTATAAGTATCAACAACACAATGATTTTAATAATATCCGGAACAAACCGTCCCAATAGTAAGACGTTAAAAATAGCAAAATGCTACCAGCAATTACTTGATCGTAAGTCAATTGAAAGTAACATCTTTTCGTTGGAAGATCTACCAGCAAACATTTTAGAAACAGATCTTTACGGAAAAAGAAGCACCGCATTTGAACCCATCCAAGAAATGGTCAGTAAAGCTGAGCTATTTATTTTCATCGCTCCCGAATACAATGGAAGTATTCCAGGAGCACTGAAACTGTTCATTGACTGCTGTACATTTCCGATTAGTTTTTATCACAAGAAAGTTGCATTGGTTGGGTTATCCTCAGGTCGCTATGGCAACCTCCGCGGCATAGATCACCTGACGGGCATATGCCACTACTTAAGAATGCACGTGCTTCCCCTTAAGATCTTTCTACCCAATGTTCAGAACGAACTGAATGATGAAGGGCAGTTATTCAAAGAAGATACGCTGCAATTTATCAACGAACAGATTGAGGAGATTATCCGGTTTTAATACGCTAGTTTTAGTAGCCATGATAGCGAATTCACCTTAAAACTAATCCTACTCGCGAACAGTGAAACAAGGATTCCGTAGCGTGAAACAAGAATAAAAAACAAAGGGCATCACAAAACCTGATACGAAAGAAGCCTCCGGCAAACACCGGAGGCTTCTTTCGTATCATACGCTAATCTAATTCTTAAGACAAGCAATCCGGGATCTAATAGCCGAAGATCTCTTTAAGATCCAGCTTTTTAACCTCGCCCAGTTTCGCAAGATCCTCTGGCTTAAGACTTTCTTCCTTCGCTACAATACAATAAACGTACGGCTTTTGACTCATCTCTTTCTTATGGAAAGTGCTTAGGTCACCATAAGTTAATTTTGGCGCTTGCTCATAGACAACTTTACGAATATCAGTTGCATTTCCCAAACGTTGTGCAGCTAGATAACTACCTAATATAGACGCATTCAACACACGTTCACTGGCAATTGATTTTTCCAGACTTACTTTCGCAATATCCAACCCTTTAGCGCTTTCAGGCAACACATCCAGCAGCTCATTCATGCCTTTAATCGCATCGTTAAACTTATCAGCCTGCGTCCCAACATAGGCCCCAACGGTGTAATGGTTTTCTTTTTTATAAGGCTGTCCATAATAGGCATAAGTTGAATAAGCCAATGCTTTCGATTCACGGATAGTCTGGAAGACAATACTTCCCATGCCGCCACCAAAGTAATTATTAAACAGAGAAACAGTCGGTGTCAAGGCACTACTGTATACTCCTGAGCTTCTATACCAAAATACTTCAGCCTGCTTCATTTCGAAATTAGCAAAAAGAACCTGGTTCTTGCTTGTTGGCAATTCTGCGAACACGACCGCCTTTTTCGCCGGAACATACTCTCCAGCCCCTTGTTTCAAAGGCTTCGCTTTCGCTACAAATTCCGCGGCAGTTAACGGGCCAAAATAAAGCATCGTATGTTTCATATTAGCCAAATCGTGCAATGCCTTCACCAAATCCTCCGCTTTTAAAGCATCCAATTCCGCGTCTGTAAACACATTATTAAATGGATTTTTAGCGCCGTATTTAGCATAAGATTTTAGGCCTTCCATGATCGCTCCCTTGTTTTCTTTCGCATTTGCTCTCGCTTTTTTAAGACGGGCAATATACATTTTGAAAGCCTCCTGATCAGCAACACAATTACGCAATAAATCCTGAATCAAGTTCTGTGTAGCTATAAAGTTTGAATTCAAGCCTGAAATCGACACCATAGTTTCTTCATTTCCTGCAGACACTGAAAAATCAGACGCCAATTGATAAAAATCCTTGCTAAACTGCTCACTGGATTTATCTTTTGTACCTAAAAATTCTAGATAACCCGCAGCCAATGAAAGCAATTTATTGCTCCATTTTCCACCATCAAAACGATAAGACAGCGAAAACAGTTCATTATCTGAGTTCTTTACAGCAAGTACTGGCAAACCGTTTGCAGTAGCCTTCTGAATATCTTTGTTGTAATCTACCCATACAGGCTGAATTTTATCCTCTGGCAATGCTTCTACTTTCTTCAAGAAATCAGACTGGTCATCACGATTGACCGTTACGGGAGTAATCTCAGGTTTAACAACTTTAACGACATTATTATCAACTCCCTTACGCTTATAAACAACAACATAATTATTGTCATTCAAATATTTGTTAGCAAAATCAACCACATCTTGCTTGGTGATTTTATTCAACTCATCCGAATAGCCCACGACAGACGCCCAATCCTGACCCGAAGTAAAGGCATCCATCAATGATTCAGCACGATCACCATAACTTTCATTTTGCTTGATTTCGTCTTTCTTAGCGTTGTTCACAATCGCCGTGATCAGCTCATCCGAAAACTCTCCTTTTCTCAATTTTGCCAACTCTTGTAACAGCAGCTGTTGCACCTGTTCCAAGCTCTGTCCCTGACTAGGATTACCCTGCAACAGAAGCAGAGAATAGTCTTTTAACACATACGGAAAAGCACCTGCACCTAATAATTTTTGATTCTTCACCAAATCCAGATCAATCAGACCGGCAGAACCATTTGTCAAGATCTGACTCATCAGATTGAGCATACGGGCATCCTTTGTTGCAGCGCCAGGAAAACGAAATCCCATTAACATAAATTCAGCATCCGGACCTTTAACCTCGCGGACAACAGGAGTTAAAATTGGTTTCTCTGCATCAAACGTGTAGGCCGGAATTTCTTTCGCCTGCATAAAAGCAAAGGCCTTATCCACCTTTTTCACCACCTCTGTAGGATCAAAATCACCCGACATAATGACCCCCATATTGTTAGGGACATAGTAGGTGTGAAAATATTCACGAATCGCTTTCAAAGATGGGTTTTTAAGGTGCTCTACAGTACCAATTGTCGTCTGCTTTCCATAATTATTATTAGGAAAAGCAGCTGAAAACATCGATTCTACAGCCTTACGATTATCTTTATCCAGACTGATATTTTTCTCTTCATACACAGCTTCCAGCTCAGTATGGAACAGACGCAATACCGGATATCTAAACCGTTCTGCCTGTACAGCGA
The DNA here is from genome assembly GCF_002341965.1 of Sphingobacterium sp. UBA2480. Lineage (NCBI taxonomy): Bacteria > Pseudomonadati > Bacteroidota > Sphingobacteriia > Sphingobacteriales > Sphingobacteriaceae > Sphingobacterium > Sphingobacterium sp. UBA2480. The sequence continues at coordinate 394,603 of NZ_DDPA01000004.1, forward strand.
GATACTTATCCATTACATTACTAGGAATTTGCTCCTGATAGACTGTCTGCTCAAATGAGGTGAATGCATTAGTACCTTCCGCTCCCATTGATGCCATCAATTTATCGTATTCATTCGCAATAGCATATTTCGCAGCCTCTCCAGATACTTTATCGATTTCCTTATAGATTGCTTTCCGTTCGGTTTCATCTGTTGTACCATTGTATTTCTCATAGAGCGCATCAATCTGATCTAACAAAGGTTTTTCCTTTGCCCAGTCTTTAGAACCAAATTTATCGGTTCCTTTAAACAGCATATGCTCCAGATAATGGGCCAAACCGGTGTGATCTTTCGGGTCTGTTTTGCTCCCCGCTTTTGTCGCAATGTAAGTTTGGATACGTGGTTCTTTTTTGGTCGGGCTCAAAATCACCGTTAAGCCATTTTTTAACTTGTAAAACCGTGAATGTGTAGGGTCATTCGTGACGTACTTGTAGGTGTACCCCCCCTCAGATGCTTCTTTCCAATCAAATTTGGCGTTTTGAGCAAACAAAGCACACCCTGCTGTTGTTAGTGCAAACGTAACAGCAGTAATTCTAAATAGGTTTTTAATCATATTTCCTTTTTCTTTTCACCTCAAACTTAGATAAATTGCTTTTTATATGCAATATAATTACAGACATAAACAATAATTATTTACCCATTTGACAGCCTGATAGTTAAGCTGCCTAATTTCTCTCACCACTAACCGACATGGTGTGGCTGAAAAATGGCATTTTTTATAACTTGATTTCGCTACTGTTTAAATACTGTTGTTACAATGATATATCATTCTTATTTTTGCAAAAATTTTAAAAAACGCTAACGTTTTATTTCATGAGATCAAGAATACTTGCTTTTGTGGCCCTGACACTGCTCTCCTTTCGTGCCACAGCACAGGTCACACCCCGAATAGAAAATCCGAATGACACTTTACAAAGCCGTACCCCAGCTAAGACGAGACTTATATTCCAACTTGAACATGAAAGCGGGGGCGAACTCAAATTCAATGAGCGCTCCAAAGAAACCCTTGCTGACTCATACTATAGTGGGTTAAATTTTAGAGTCGGTTTTCAGACCCAGTTTCAAGACTCATTAAAGAGTATTTACAATGAAATATACAACTATCCAATATACGGCATAGGCATCTACAGCAGTACTTTTGGTCAGGAGCACCTCGGACGACCTTTCGCCGCCTATGGCTTTGTCGCCATTCCTATTCGGCCAAAAGTAAATTCAAGATGGAATTTCAACTACCGCATTGCGCTCGGTCTTTCCGGGAGATTCAACCCCTATAATGAGGAGGACAATCCGTTCAACCTACTTATTGGCAGCAAAAACAATGTATTTATTGATCTTGGACTTCAGGTCAACTACCGCCTAAATAAAAACTTTCAGGTAGGGGCTGGTGCAGCCTTCCACCACTTCAGCAATGGCGCCCTGGCATTACCGAACACAGGGATAAACCTCGTCCCGTTGAGCCTATCCGTTTCGTATACACCAACAAACAAGCCTTTTGATTATAGAAAAAGTAGTATTCCACAAATGGAGAAAACAGAGGAACTCCATTTCAACTATGCCTTTGGCTTCAAACAGATTGATCGCGAACACGATGGCCAATATTTTAAATCTATGCTAGGTGCATACTGCAGCAAGCATTTCGGCTACAAATGGCGGCTTGGCGCTGGGTTTGATGCATTTTATTCAGCCAGTGGAAACGACGAGAAGGTTGCCGGCGACAAAGCCGGAAAATTCTCCGCTTTATTTTCTTACGGCCCCGCATTCTACATTGATCATGTGTTAAATTCACGCCTTTATATCAACGGAAATGTAGGAGTCTATCTTCATCGCAACGAATTCAATGGCGAGAGCATGCCCGTGTATTTAAGAGCAGGAGTACGTTATAAAGTTTACAAAGATTTCTTTGCCGGTGTTTCCATTAAAGCCCATGGCGGTAAAGCTGATTTTATTGAATGGACAACAGGTTACGGAATTAAACTAGGGAAGAAACGGAAATAGTTAGAAAATAAATGCGAAAGATTCCCGAGATAGATTGAATACCGGATCGGGGACTTTCAAATTTACAGCGAATTCAGCCCATAAAAAAAGCGTTCATGAAGAACGCTTTTTTTATCGTGGGGATTACTGGGTTCGAACCAGTGACCCCTACCTTGTCGAGGTAGTGCTCTAAACCAGCTGAGCTAAACCCCCTAACGAAAAAAAAGCACCAATTGATGATGCTTTTGTGGAGGCTACAGGATTCGAACCTGTGACCCTCTGCTTGTAAGGCAGATGCTCTGAACCAGCTGAGCTAAGCCTCCGTTTTGGATTGGTGGAGAATACTGGATTCGAACCAGTGACCCTCTGCTTGTAAGGCAGATGCTCTGAACCAGCTGAGCTAATTCTCCGACTTTGTATGGTGGAGGCTACAGGATTCGAACCTGTGACCCTCTGCTTGTAAGGCAGATGCTCTGAACCAGCTGAGCTAAGCCTCCATACTTTTTTAAAGAACGCCGTTCCCTAATTGCGTGTGCAAATATAGCTTAAAAATTCTATTCTCAAAATTATTTTATAAGATTTTATGCCTTTAATATCACAACAAGCTAAGAAACACCGAAATAATTTTTAATCATAGAACTTCCAAGAAATACCAAATCTAAAATTAGCACTATTCATCGGATAACGTCTGACCGTATAGTAACCATGCGGATAGAAGTTCTGATTTAAAAAATTATAACTCAAAAACATATTCACCCGTTGTATATTCGCTGTAATCCATAGATCCATGATTGGATATGTCGAAAACTCAATCTGTTTGTAAGCATTGTAAAACTGTCCTGTCCCAATTGAATAATTCGGATTGGCATAAGGTGTATTGAACTTTGCATCCAGACCGATACTATAATCAATAACTTTGTAAAACAGGTTACTGTAATACAAACTATGCCAGGTATACAACTCGGGAACTGCCAATGCATCCTGTTGATCTGTCTTTTGATAGACCACGAGATTATCGAAGGTAAAATGGTTTAGTTTAAATTTTTGTCCAACGGTTACCTTCAGCAAATTAGCTTTATCCAATTGTGTCGGAACAATCCATTTATCCTTCTTAGGATCGTTCTGTGGATTGGACAACTCTTCGAAATAGGTATAATTGTTCATCAAAAAATACTCCACCTTACCATGGAAACCAAGCATCGGATTGGCATATTGAAAACCCAGATTCTGAATTTTCATCTTTTTAAGATCTAAATCATTCCATTTTCCGTAGGTATAATTTAAATTCTCGAAAACCATCTCCGGAGATTTGTTCTGTGAATAAGCTGACAACGTCACCTTTCCGATTTTATCCCCCATCGAGATATCCGCTTTAGCTTCATACAAGAAATCTCCAAAGTTGTGGCCAAATACGATTTGATTCGCTTTTAAACTAAAATCAAGACGATCTGAAAACTTATACCCTAATTCACCTTTCACAATTCCGTTCTGATAAAAACGATCAAATGTTGTGCTATCCGGCAGTTTCTTCAGCGGCTGTGGATAGGCTGATGTATTATTGTAATACCGCATGGAGTCCAACTGATTCTGCTCCACCCAGTTCATGTCGTGCTGAAAAGCCAAATTCAACTTTGCCTCGTTCTTAAAGACCGACTTCCCTCTAAGAAAAAAGTTATATTCAAATTCATTGGAAACATTCGTGATCAACGTCTTATCATTGTTTAGCGCCAATGCTCTATTATTGTATGGTAATGCTGCATTTTGGTCATCCATGTTCTTGAAGAAGCTGTATGTCTGCCTTCGGATACGCGTATTATGCGCCATACTATTGGTCGGATGGATCTGCATGGTCGGCTTGCCTTTATCGATCGTATCCAATCGTCCCAAATAAAGTGACTGTCTCAGGAAGAATGAATTATCCCACCACTTAGATCGAGGTACCCTTGTGTTACCGGCATCATAGAATTTCGGTATAAATCGATCAGGAGACTGTCTATTTCCAGGCGCAAATGGAAGATCTTCTGTAATAGAGCCATTCTCCATGGCATCCAAACGATTAAATACGCCATTGATCAACAAATTATACCGGTTATTTTTCGATTCATACCAAGAAGCAACTGAAGCCTTTAAATCCGAATAATTCTGTCCAAGGTAAAATCCATCCGTTTTAGTAGAATGGAAATCGACATTCATATTCCATTGGGAATTGATATTCTGCGCCACCCGAGCCCTAAAAACCTGGTCATTAAAAAAGAATCCTACCGCGGACAATTCGGAGTACCTCGCCCGGGCCCTAAAATATTGGACCGAATCGGGGTTCAATAAATAACGTTCCAACGCTGTAAAACCAGACTGAAAGCCAATGGTCTTTTTAGGCTGGAACAATAGATCCCGTGTGGCAAGGCCATAAGCCCCAAGGTTCACACTGGGATTCCAAGGTAAATTCTGCGGATTATAATATTGATAATTATGATGTGATGTATCGATCTGCCGTGTATAAGTTCCTTTTTTTAACATATCCAGTGTGGCATATCGGATATACTTCGCAGAAAGGATGACAGAATCTTTCTTCCCGTCCTCTTTGGCTCTGGCCGAATCCAATGCGCTACTCCAATCCTCTTTGCTCTGCGCAATGACATCCACGGAATAAATAAATAAAACACACCATGCGGCAAGTATGCGTACGATCAACTTCATCTAAAATTATATAAAAACCAAAAAAGCTAAATTCACCTCAATGAACCAATTACCCTTCACCGCACACAAATCCAACAACCTTCTCCTTCAACAGAGATACATGAAGAGGTAATTTATTGCAAAGCTATTAATTCTTTCAAAATTAATGTCATTTTAGGTTCCGCTTTCTCCGCAACATTAACAATTTCCTGTAATGATACGGGTTTAAGCTCCTCGTGAAAGCCTTCATCCGTAACAACAGAAATCGCAAATACCGGCAGTGCCATATGATTAGCAACAATCACTTCTGGAACGGTACTCATACCGACCACATCCCCACCGATCAGGCGCATATAACGATATTCCGCTTTTGTTTCCAAATTTGGACCTGCGGAAGAAACATAAACAACTTTTCGCGCAGCAATAGCATGTTTGGCTGCAATTTCAAGAGCCTGTCCAATCATCTTTCGGTTATAAGGCTCGCTCATATCCGGAAATCGTGGACCAAACTCGGCCAAATTCTGTCCGCGTAGCGGATTATCCGGCAACAAATTGATATGATCTTCAATAATTCCAAGGTCACCTTTTTTCACATCAGGATTCAGGGAGCCCGCAGCGTTGGAAACAAACAATTTTTGTACCCCCAAAACTTTCATGATACGGATCGGAAAGGTAATTTGTTGCATATCGTAACCTTCATAATAATGCAACCTCCCCTGCATAGCAACCACATTGCGGCCACTCAATTTTCCAAAAATGAGCTTACCAGAATGAAATTCAACAGTCGAAATGGGGAAATTTGGTATATTGGAATACATCAGCTGATACTCGACTTCAATTTCATCCACCAACTTACCTAAACCAGTACCTAGGATGATACCGAACTCTGGAGTAAAATCTCCAATTTTTCTACGGATAAACTCCGTAGTCTCATTTATGCTATGATACATACGTACAGAAAAACTAAGTATATCAAACTTAACTTAATTTTTCTGTACGTACAAATCAAAATCAATACTTGTATTTACATCTTCTCACTAATGGAGAAATTTTTTATAGCCGAAGTGCATTAATTATGGGACAATGCTTTTTCACTTGCTTTACCTGGAGAACTGATCAAAAGCATCACAAACGTGATAAAACCATTAATAATGATCAAATCCAATCCGATAACATAAGGTGTATACACTTCAATAACATAGGTTTTAAGCAAAAATAAGACGGTAGGCGAAAGTACACAGATATAAGGTACAGCGTTATCCCGCACGGCATATTTTGTGAATATTCCGAAAACGAATAAACCCAATAAAGGTCCATAGGTATAACTCGCCGCAGTAAAGATTGCATTGACGACCGAGTCATCATTGATCAGCTTAAAGACCAGAATAACCAACAGCATCACAATGGAAAAACCAAAATGCACATAATTACGCTGCTTGATCAGCGCTGGATCATTGGGATTTTCTTTTTTATTGAAATTTAGAAAGTCCACACAGAAAGATGTTGTCAATGCCGTTAGCGCACTATCTGTCGTTGCAAAAGTAGCAGCCGTTAACCCCATCATAAAGATGATTGCAGGAACAATAGCCAAGTGGTTTAATGCAATTTCTGGGTACAAATAATCGCGTGTTGCTAATTGAGTCACATCAATTCCGTTTTTAGCCGCATAGATATACAGCAAAGCACCGACAGCTAAAAAGAAAATATTAATGACCACAAAAACACTTGTAAAAGTGATCATGTTCTTTTGGGCTTCTTTAATGGTCCCCATCGATAAGTTCTTTTGCATTAGATCCTGATCAAGCCCAGTCATCGCAATGGTCACAAAAATTCCTCCCAAGAATTGTTTCCAAAAATTTGCTTTACTGCCGACAAAATCATCCCAGAAAAAGATCTTGGAATAACTACTTTCTTTTACAGCCTCGAAAGTATCGACGATACCAAAATCTAATCCTTTGGCCATAAAATAGATAGAGAGAATTACTGCGGTCACTAAAAAGGTAGTCTGTAGGGTATCTGTCACAATAATCGTCTTTAAGCCACCCTTGTTTGTATACATCCAGATTAACACCAAACATATAACGACCGTAATCGCGAAAGGCACATTCCAGGCATCAAAAATAAAATGCTGCAATACGATTGCGACCAGATAAAGACGAAACGCCGAACCGATCGTACGGGAAACCAAAAAAATAGCAGCACCGGTCTTGTACGTGGTGTGCCCAAAACGTTCTTCCAAATACGTATAAATGGAAGTCAAGTTCATTCTATAATAGAGCGGAAGCAATACATAGGCAATAATGACAAAACCAACGGCGTTCCCAAGAACAAATTGAAAATAGCTAAATTCAGACGCACCGACTGCGCCGGGAACCGAGATAAAAGTTACGCCGGAGAGCGCGGTACCGATCATCCCAAAGGCGACCATATACCATTTAGAGTTCCGGTTTGCGACAAAAAAAGTCGAGTTATCGGAAGCTCCCTTCGAGGTGAAGTGAGCTACAGCAAGCAGAACTGCAAAATAGATTATTATAAAAGATAATAATATTACTGGTGACATAGTTTGTTTTTAAATAGGTGATTTTAATAGGTTATGCTCAATGGGTATCCTGATAAGCTTCGATTGCCTGTCTTACATTACCAAATTGCTCAAGCAAAGCCGCAGCTTCTTCTTCAAGCGCCCCGGTCTGATCCATAATGATACGTACACCACGACCGACCAGCTTATGGTTTGACAATTGCATATCGACCATCTTGTTCCCCTTTACCCTACCCAATTGGATCATCACTGCGGTACTGAACATATTTAACACAAATTTCTGTGCTGTACCCGATTTCATTCGCGTAGACCCGGTAACAAATTCTGGCCCAACAATAACTTCAACCGGATACTGCGCTATTTCCGCAATCGGGGACCCTCCGTTACAGACAATACAGCCCGTCACAAGCCCTTTCTCGTTTGCCGTTTTCAATCCGCCGATAACATAAGGTGTGGTTCCAGAAGCCGCAATGCCGATAACAACATCGTTTTCATCAATATCATACGCTTCCATATCTTTCCATGCTTGCTCCAGATCATCTTCTGCAAATTCAACTGCTTTTCTAATTGCAGTATCACCACCAGCAATCAACCCAATGATCCATTCAAATGGAACGCCGTATGTCGGAGGTAATTCAGACGCATCCAGCACGCCCAAACGGCCACTTGTACCAGCGCCGATATAAAAAGTTCGACCACCAGCCTTCATTTTCTCCACAGTGACTTTGACTAATGCTTCAATCTGAGGGATAGCCTGCTCTACAGCAAGTGGCACAGATTTATCCTCATTATTGATATTTGTCAATAACTCATGCACAGACATCTTGTCCAAATCCTGATAATTCGAATCTTTCTCCGTTGTATTTACCATTATTAGTATATATTGTATTTCTTTATTTCAATAAATCGGGTACATCCACAAGTTGATACCCTTTCCCCTTTAATATGCTAATGATATCATCCAAATGATGATACAGCTTATCTTTCCGCCGACCATCAGTTCCCATATGAATCAATATCAAAAATCCATTGAGCCCATATCGAGCTTCGTAAGACCAGAGATTGTCGAGAATCGCTGTCGACGATAAATAACGCCCCCCCATTTCAGGATAGGTATAATCAGCCGCAGTCCGTATTCCTGGTGTATAATTAACCGAATTTAGACCAACTGCCTTTGCCCAGTCGACTGTTTCACTATTATACCATTCATAAGAAGGAATATAATAGGACAGCTGCTCTCTTTTGACACCCGCGCCTTCCAGTGCTTTCAGGTTTGCTTTTAGATCAGCGACAAAAGAGTCACGTTTGACCAAAAGCACATCCCTACTCCCCCAGTCACTCATCAGAATATGTTTATCGGAATGCCCCGAAATCCAATGGCCATCGCTTAACATCTGACGGACATACGGCTTAAAACCTGGAGTTCTGAGATAATCACCTGTCAGGAAAAAAGAGCCTTTAACGCCATTATGCTTTAGACTTGCTAATACCTCAGCAGTACCCTCAGATAAATCATGACCGGTAAACACCAGGGCCACCTGCCGTTTTGTCGAGTCGCCCCGGACAATAGCTCCAAAAACATCCCGTGTTACTTTTTTCCGGTAGGCTCCTCCATGGCCTTACCCTCCTTTGAAGCCAACAGATAAATCAACGAAGCGGTACCATCCATTGTCGGCTCATTCGTACTATAATCTCCGTAGTCGTCATGATAGACCGCCAGATCACTTTGAAACTCCGCATAGCTATCCGGATTATTCAACTTGATACCAATCAGATTGCGGTACGTGGATGCCATAATGGGCCCATCAACCAATCCGCCGTCGATCGGATGCTTTCCAAGAAAGGTAAACGCCGAATGCGGATCGACAGGTGTATCGCCTCCAGCCGGAAGACCATATACCATACTCGTGCCCCAAGGGTTCGCCCCGAATAACCAGTCAAAATTAGCTTGGGCTAGCTCATCAAAATGTGCATCTCCCGTCAATTCTTTATACCAGAGACATTGGATCGCAAAGGATACCGTTAAGTTGTTGCTACACCAAATAAAGGGAACTCCCCGAAAAAAAGCGTTTTTCTCAGCTCTCCGATTGACTTGCTCAATCCCCTGTTTATAATAGGAAACAATCTCCTCGCGATCTTGTCCTTTTAATCCTTTTGCCAACTCATAATGCCCAAGATTGATAAAAGGATACCACTGATAATGTGCAGCAGTATCGCTAACCATCCAAGGTGTAATCTTTTCTTGCCGGGCGAAGCGTAAGGCTTCTCGTGCAAACTTTTCTTTTTTTGTCATCGAAAAACCCATTGCAGCGGCCAACTGCATATCGTCTACCCAATTATCTTCGGCATAAATATAGGGCGATTTCACAGAAACTGTCTGTGTCACGCCTGGTTTTATATTGGCATAAGCATAGGCTGTTTCCGATTTCTTCGAAAGCAGCGTTGCATATTTCCGATCCCCTTTGTCAAACAACATCGCCCCCAGGCGAAAAGCACTACTAAATTTACCAGCAGTAGAGCTTGTCCCGGTTGTATTGTTCATAAACTTGCCACGCTGCTGTGGCTCGCCATCGATAAAATACACCGGTCTCTCAAATCCACGACCATAGTAAGGATCTTCCTTTGGCATCCGCATGCTGGCATGATCCCGGTCATCACCAATCTGATTGTACATTTGGTTGGCCTTGGGATGCATTTTCAACAGCCAATCCAAGCCCCATTTTGCCTCATCGAGCACATCGGCCCGGCCATTTTTTCCATCAAGACCATTTGCTTGCTTTAGATCACCAAACACCTTTGGAAAATCGCGGTAAGCCGCTAACAGATGAAATGTTGCATTTGCTGACGTTGTCGCATATTGCAAATAATCAGAAGCATCATGCCAACCGCCACCCGCATCGATACGGGAGCTATCGGGAATGCCAACCTTTCCTGCATACAGCGCAAAGCCATCGTGTGTATGGCAGCTATCGTTCAGAAAAGGGTTGAACAATGTCCGTTGTTGCCGCATATAACGCAGTGCAAAATCTGCCGCTCCTTTATAAACGTCCCGAGCGATTCGGAATGTTGGAGACTTCACATCTCCGGCCTGAACAAAAAAGCGTCCAGTATCCTGCACGGAAGAGAAATCAAAACGAAAGCTCTGAACAAAAGGACCATAAGCCCCATAATCTTTTCCAACAGGATGTACATAGACTGTTTTACCCGTTCGTGCGTTTTTAATTTCAAAAGAACGAAGCTGCCTGATTGATTTCCCACCCCATACCGCGACCTTCTTGCCCGCTGGAGTATAGCCCAATTGGTTTATTCTAATCCAAGCATTTTGCTGTGCTTTCGCAAAGTTACAAACAAAACATGCAAAAACAAGCAAAAAAGCTTGACGTAAATTTAAGAAGTTTAGACATTTTTTTATCATATCAAGGCATTTATTTTCAAAAAGATCATTTCAATCGATTGCTTAAAACTGTAATGAAACTATTTTGCCATCCATCGTACTCGCTATCACGGTATTTCTCCCATTTAGTGCAACGGGATTAACCATTCCATTGGATATTTTATATTGCCATACTACCGCGCCTGTTTTTGCGTCAACTCCAGATAGCAAACCCGAATGACTCGGCACAAAGACCAACTTGCCATTGGATGTAATTGCAGAAGGTGTCAATTCGTAGGGCAATTTAAGTTTGGACTTCCAGGCAACATCCATACGATCACCAGCAACCGAAATACCTAAAAGATCCCCATCCATCGTCTTCACATAAACCAATTTATCATCTGCAGCCAACCCCATAGACTCGCGCACCCGAATGGTATCTTTCTTTTCCCGCCAGATGACCGCACCGTTCTTCGCATCCAGTGCTGTCATAAAACGATCCGGTGCAACTACAAAAACACGATTGTTTACCCCCACCGGATTGCATGCCGCAGCAGAAAACATCCGATTGGCCTGTCCATTATTCCACTCCCACGAAAGCTTACCCGTTTTGGCATCCAAAGCATAGAATCCATTGCTCCAGGAACCAAAAATTACATTCCCCAAATAATACGTTGGCAGCGTCGATACAAATCCTTTGACCTGGTCAAAACTCCACTTTACAGCTCCCGTCTTGATGTCCAGCGCTCTAAACTTACCATCCGAGCCACCGATAAAAGCCACGCCATCATGTAGCAAGGGTGAACCCAAAACCGCCTTCTCAGTCTCCACCTTCCACAACAACTTGCCATTACCGGCATCTACCGCATAAATTGCATGATCCGATGATCCCGCCACGACAATCCCTTTCCACACAGCAGGCGTAGAATAAACTTTACCGCCGGTACGGTATGCCCATAGCTTTTTGCCAGTTTTTAAGTCAAGCGCAAAGATATCGCCCGCGGTATTTGATGTAATCACGCTATTTTTGTAAACGGCTAGTCCCGCCCCGATATCGCTGGCGTCTTCAAACGTCCAATTAACTTTAACCTGGTCCGCATATTTTGCGTTCACAGCATAACTTGGTCTCGGGTAGCTTATCGTTTCATTTTCATAATGATGGTCGAACATTGGAACAACAACCCAAGGTTTCTCCTGCATTCCTACACCGGGATTACGCTCTTGATAACTCGCTTTACCATCGGCGATGGTCACAATATTATAACCTCCAACCGCTTTATTCGCACGCAGATTAGACCGTCCCATCACCCCCGGAATTCCTTCCCAATCGTATAATTTATTGGCATGACCATGCCCACAAAGCGCCAACTGGACATTCCGCGTTTTAACTCTTCTCAGTGCGTCAAACCAGTTATTTAACGATGAATCCTGTGGATAATGATTAATATAGATCAATGGAAGCTGTTTATCCGGATTCGCTGCAAAAATGGAATCCATCCAAACCAGGTTTTCCCGAGGAATTTGACCAGGACTCATGCGCATATTGGGGCCTGAATTGGTTCCAATGAATGCGTAGCCTTTATGCTTAAAGAAAAAGGTTTCGCCACCAAAAACGGTGCGAAACGTGTTGGCTCCATTTTCTGACCAATTACCATCGTGATTTCCCGGAACCACATACCAAGGCAGCTGCAAACTATCTAAGATTCGCTTCGCAAGCTTTAACTCATGATCAGCACCAAACTCAGTGATATCTCCGGAGACTATAACAAAATCAATATCTTTCAATGTATTCAGGTCCTTTACAGTACGTCGCAAATCCTCCTCACCTGTTGCACCACCGACATGCGTGTCTGTTACGTGGGCAAATTTGAAGGACTGCTGTGCTATCGCAACGTTAAAAACGCAGGATAATGCAATAAAAAAGGTGATAATTGGAAACCTCATGCGTAATGTTTTCTTAAAAATAGCGTTTTTATGCATAAAACAGAAATGATATTGCATTTTTATGCATCTTCATGTAAATCAAAATTCATTATGTAAAAAAGCCTTTCTGAAATTCAGAAAGGCCTTTTAATACAATGCTATCTATTGCCAGCCTGGCGTCTGTGTTAAGATATAGCCCAAATTTGCATATTGTTGAATCTGATTCAGTCCAACAGGAGCCAAGTACGACCGATCGGTAAAACTTACCCTGTTTGCAAATTTCGGAACAACGTAATATCCCACCATAGCATCGGCGTTTTTACCATTGTACGTGATTGTATTTCCTGCTGCGTCACGGACTTTCAAAACACCTTCGTAAGCTTTTGTCAAACGATTTGGAAGATCCTTTTTGATATTTACCCAGGGACCTAGTGAATAATCGACATTGCGCGAAAAGTTCATATAATCCAATTTTTTCCAGCGACGGATATCATTCAATCGCGCATACTCATATACAAATTCCATTCTTCGTTCACGTCTGATTTCCCACATCAACGGCGACACATCCGCATCGCGGCTTGGATCGTTCGGCAGGGAATTTAATGTCAAAGGTGCCGTTTTCTTTACCCCTTTAGCTATGGCATCTGCGTCTAGCGGCCTATTCCGTACCGCATTGATTGATTTATCCAAATCACCTTGGGTAACAGCTGCTCCACCAAAAAACTCCGCAAGAATCTGCCTTGCCTCAATCCAATTCAACACAACCTCACCAAGACGCACAATCGGAGCATCATTTGTATTTGTATTACTACTCCATTTTGCTGGATAAGTTTTTCCAATATACGTCAAGGCTTCTCTAGCAGCAAATTTATGACCGTAAGCAAATGTTGATGAAGCTGTATTAACGGTATCCATCAACGAAGCTTCAAACCGTGGGTCTCTCGTTCTCGCCAAAGATTTCATCGAAAAGTCCGAAGCATTTGTGAGCGCTGAGTTTTGCCAAACCTTTCCATCGTTACAGATAAAAGATTTCAACAAATCCAAGTTAACGCCCTTCTGCCCTTCAGTACCATTACTGTAAGAACCTACGGCGTGCGTTACTTTCAAGGCATCATTATAAGTTCTGAAGAAAATTACCTCTGGATTGCTTGAAAGATCTTCAGATGCGAACAGGCTTTTAAAATCACTTCCAAAAGACCACTTTCCACTATTCATGACAACTTCGGACGCTTTAACCGCAAGCGCGAGATACTTTTTCGCACGATCTTGATCCAAGCCATGGTATTTTTCCCAGGAACCTTCAAACAACATGAGGTTAGAAATAAGTGCCGCTGCTGCATATTTATTTACATAACCTTTTCCGTCATCAGCACGCATATTATCAAGCACATACTCAAAATCTGTATAGACTTTATCCATAACCTCCCCGCGCTTGGTACGTTCCTTATACATTGTAGCCTGATCCATAGGATCAACTTCAACATCAAAATAAGGCACATCACCAAACACAGAAACTAACCTACTATATTCGTAGCCTCTAAAAAAACGAGCTACTGCAGTCCAGTGCTTATACTCAGCCTCTGACAATTTTGACTTGGCCTTTGTTTCAATCCTGGTCAACATCACATTAGCCTTTCTAACCCAGTAAAAATTCCAGGTCGGCCCTGAGTAGGTCGTCAACATATCAGGTGTCACCGTACTCGCACCTCTACTCGTCGGAACAACTGACTCAAAGCCACCTTGCGTTCCTTCAGAAGTAAAGTCATCTGCATAGTTATATCCCACTAAGGGAGCATAGGCCGTACCATAAAAAGTATTATAGCCAACAAAATAATTTAAATAAAAATCATTTGCATACAAACGAACATCAGCTTCATTTCTCCAAAAGTTTTCATCGATTACTTTAGTTTGATCAGGCCTATCCAGCACATCCTTACTACAGCCCACCCCCAATAACATGGCGGAAAGCATGATAGATCCAATTTTTATTCTATTTAATTTCATCTGTCAAATTCGTTTAAAAGTTTAACTGAACACCAAATGAGGCACTCTTAAATGTTGGTGTTCCAACACCTGTACGTCCACCGTTGTAATTCGTTTCATTAAAAATCGAGAAGCCTTCCACCTCTTCCGGATCAATCGGTAAGCCACGAAGCTTATCCCAAGTGAAGAAATTCTCCAACGAAACATAAACACGTAAGTTATTTATCTTAGCTCGTTGCACGATATGCTGAGGAATTGTATACCCCACAGTTAGGTTCTTAATTCTCAAATACGACATATCCAACAGATAGCGGGACTGAACTTGCATATTATTGACATTCGCACTACCGCCGTTGTTGAATGCAGCCGGATAGAATGCTCCTTGATTATCTTTCGTCCAGTAATCGTTTACAAAGCTTGCAGGCATCGCTCCATCTGAAGTGTTAAATCCTGGAATCGCCAAGAATCCTGCTCCCCAAACTTTACGTTGCCCCACACCTTGGAAAAATGCTGAAACATCGAAGCCTTTCCAATCAGCACCAAATCTAAAGCCATACTGATAACGAGGCGTCGAATTACCAATGATCTTCATATCGCCAGGATTATCGATCGTACCGTCACCATTATCGATCTCGCCGTCACCATTCAAATCTTTGAATTTAACATCCCCAGGACCAAAATAGAAATTAGTTGAATTTTGGAATCGTGGCTGATAGACAGGCTTTTCACCATTCGGCCCCTCTTTCAAGAGATAGACGTTATCTGTACTTCCATAATATTTGGTCATATCTGCATTTGGTTTTACCAACTGCGGATTGTTATTTCCATCCAATACAAAATCATTGTATTGGTACAGACGGTCTGTCTCATACCCCCAAATATCACCATATACCCGACCATTATAATTCACACCGGTAGTGCGTAATGACGTATAGCCACTAAAAACAGATTTAGAGTCATCCAAATTAGCCCTAAAATTAATACCCAATCCATTCTCAAATCGGTGATTAAAATCGATGGCCAATTCAAAGCCTTTGGTCGTCAAGGTACCGAAGTTACCCCAAGGCGCCGCAGAACCCAAGGTCAGTGTTGTTCCTTCCAAAGGAGCAAACATATTTTTGGTCTTCTTCTGATACCAGTCAAACGTCAAACCTAATTTATTCTTGAAGAATCTGGCATCCGCACCGAAATCCAGGGTCTCCAGATCTTCCCACGTAACGTTTGGCCAATTCAGTTTTGGCGTGCCCACAGAATTCAACAATGCGCCATTGACGATGTAATTAATCTGACCCGCATCCATGTTTGAAACATAAAGATCAGAAGGTACCGTTTGATTTCCGATAACACCCCATGAACCTCTAAACTTCAACTGATTTAATGTAGCCCTTGACCAGTCCATGAATTTTTCTTCTGAAACTACCCAGCCTGCTGAAAAGGATGGAAACCATCGCCATTTCAAATCTGTTGGAAACTTGGAGGAACCATCATAACGGATATTACCTTCAAATAGATACTTATTCTTATACGCATAGTTCACACGGCCAAAATACCCTAATTGTGATTCCCAATACTCACCACCGCTACCCGTAATTTGGCCCACAGCCAAATCAAACTGAGGATTTGTGATATCCAATAAATCAGCACGCTGTGTCCAATGGTAAGAACCATCGTTTGTTACTCTATTTAAACCAAGGATAAATTTAAAGTTATGATCATCATTCAAGTCGAGCTCATACGTTGTAAATGCATTGACAGTATGCTTATGTTCATTTTGTGAACGCATATAGATATGATCTTGCGCAGAACCATTCGCTGTATACATATCATTGGAAAGATCATAAGCTAAAGTTGCATCAGCATCTCCCTTATTGACAACAGCTCCTTCTTTATTGACATAAACTGGATTTCCTTGTGCATCAAACCGTTGTTTAGCTGCTACCCAAGAATTGGCTGCTGTATATCTCGTCCCGTTTTTACGCCAGTTATAATCCTCATTGGTAAATGTATAGTCTACATCTACTTTCCAATTCTTCATTATATTAACTGTAGCACCAGCGCTTAAATTAATATAATTGCGAAGCATGGAAGCTTGGTTTGCCGCCTCATTTTCACTCCATGGACTCCTTATTGGGTTGTTATTTTCGTCATAGCCCATTGGATAAAGGGAACTCCAGCGATACATGTACAACCATGGATCGGCCGTTGTTGAGTTTGTCGCATAAGGATAGATCTTGTTCCGTTGTGCAAACATCGCTCCACCCCTAATAGTCACATATTTATTCAGTTCGGTATTTAGTCTTAATGCAGCATTATACCGTTTAAACTTATCCGAATCGCCGGCCTTTAACATACCGCTTTGGTTTAACGAACCAAATGAAGCTGTATATTGTGTCTTCTTAATGGTACCATTTAAAGATAAGTTATGTGTTTGTGTGGGAGCCCACTCGCGCACCATATAATCATATGGATCATACGTTCTAACACCGTACTTTTTCGTCGGCGACCCCGGATCTACATACCAGTCTCTGCCATATACCGTTGGATCATCTTTCCCGATTGAAGATCCATATTTTTTATCCCACTCCACTGCGCGTTCATAACTTTCTCTATTTACTTTATAGAAAGCACCAGTTTCGGTTCCGCCAACTCTTTCTAATGCGTCAATGGTATATTTCAAGGCATTAACACGTCCCATTTCCAACTTTTTATATGGATTTTGGAATGAGAAGTTATTAGAATAATTTACGGTAACCTTTTCCGCACTTCCACCTGTTTTCGTCTTAATCAATACGACACCAAAAGCAGCTTTCGCACCATAGATGGACGAAGAGGCAGCATCTTTTAATACGGTGATCGACTCAACATCATCCGGATTTACATATTGGATACTCGGGATTTCCACATTATCCACCAAGATCAATGGACTACTATTCCCTTGAATGGAAGATATTGCACCACGAATACGCATGGTAGGATCAGATCCAACCTCACCACTCGGTACAGTAACACTAAATCCTGGCGTCGTCCCTTGAATTGCCCGGCCGACATCGGCGATCGGACGACTCTGTAGATTCTCCTTCACATTGATCGATGAAACCGCACCAGTTAGGTTACCTTTTTTCTGGGTACCGTAACCGACAACGACCACTTCGTCCAACGCTTGATTATCGTCCGCTAATGTTACATCAAGCGTAGCTGAAGTAATGGCAACCTCCTTCGTCACGTATCCTACAGACGAAAAACGCAACTTGCTCCCCACGGCAGCTGTAATTTTAAAATGCCCCTGAGCATCAGTCTTAGTTGACGCAGTACCGCCAATCACAGACACGCTTACCCCAGAGACTGGACCTTTTCCATCCTTTACAGTACCTTGCACCGTATTTTGAAACGCATTTTTTGCAGAAGAACTCAGAAAGGCGCTTGTTAAATTGTCGCGATTCAAAGCACCTTCTTTTTTTGCAAAAGAATAGGATTCAGAAGGAAAACTCAATCCAAGAGCAACAGAAAATAGTACAAATTTTCGCATTGATTATAGAGTTTTAAAATAAATGATTCTAGTTAATATTGTTAGTTATTGCTATTCGAAATCAGTATAAAGCAGATACTTTTTACGCATTTGCTTATAGGCTTTCAGGTCATCGGACCAAGAAGCACGAATCTGAGCTTCAGATTGTCCGGCAAGGATTTGCTTACGTAATTGATCTGTCCCCGCAAGCTTATCAAAAAATTCAGGCCGCGCGAAGAAAGTGGATTTATCAGGTGTCTTTTGATAAAAGTCCAACAGATATTTTAAGGTAAATTTTTGATGATCAGCATCCAGACCGCGCAAATCAACACCATAATTGACTGTTCCTTTGCCCTCCACATGTTTGGACATACCGTGACGTTCGCCCGGTGTAAAAGTAAAGGAGCCATAGACCGGATTTGTATAACCTAATACCTGGAACGGCCAATCCGTACCCCGACCTACCGAAATATCTGTACCTTCAAAAAGACATAATGAAAGGTACAACCGAACAGAAAGATAATTTGGCAGACTTGGCGATGGGATGACCGGCAGCTCATACCTACTGTTATGATTCCAATTTTTGACCTGTACAATCGTTACATCGGCCTGGCGGCCATTCTCAAGCCACCGCTCTCCATTGATCATCTGCGCCAGCTCGCCGATTGTTAAACCATGGATCATGGCTATTTTATGCCAGGAAACATCTGATTTAAACTTATCATCATGCCTTACAGGTCCATCCACCTGGTCGCCATTTGGATTTGGACGATCCAGTACAATTAATTTTTTATTATGCTTTGCACATAATTCCATTACACGGTGCAAAGAAGTGATGTATGTATAAAAGCGCGCCCCAACGTCCTGCAGGTCGAAGATCATCACATCAATTGAATTGACGATAGAATCTTGTTTCTTATTACCTCCATACAATGTAAACAGCGGCAAACCAGTCTTTTGATCAACATCATTCCCAAACTTCTCACCACGTTCAACGTTCCCGCGGAAACCATGTTCAGGCGCAAAGGCAAACTTCAAATCAACCTTATTATCGATCAAGACATCGACAAGATGTTTTTTATCAGCCCCTACAATGGAAGTTTGATTCCCCATTATTCCCACTTTCTTACCTTTTAGTTGTGGTAAATACAGCGTAAGTTGATCTGCACCCGGAATAACAACTTGGCTCGTTACCCGGCCGGTCATGCTGTTTACTGCGGTTTTGCTCGCTTGCGTAGACTTCAACGAATTCCCACAGGAAACCCAAGCAAAAACAGAAATTAAAAAGGATAGCTTTAATAAGGCATTTTTCATCATAAATAGACTCTTAGATCATACACAAATTGCAGTTTTATGCACGAATAATTGAAAATCAGAATAAAAGTAAGTAGAACTTTTCGTTTTTAAAACTTAAAGCAACATAAAAACGCAAAAGAAAGTAAGTATTCACTTACAAATTACTTCTGTAACAGGAATTAAACCGGAATATATTAGTTGAGACTGAAAGCAAAAACACATTACAAAAAACTGAAATACAGTCAATTACATTAAATCCGACGATTAAAAAGAAAAATAAGTAAGTGTGCAGAGCACACGCTCACGTAACAAATCAAATACAATTAACATTTTATTAACAATGCAGCAAAATACAGCAAACCAGCAAAATATATTGCAAAACGATCACCAATTGCACACTTATTACTTATTCCTGTAGGAAAACGCAATTTACCTGCAGAACGAAATTCTTCGATTATGCATGAATTAAGGTAGGGGGTTCAATTTCAGATCGACAAGATGCTTTCTTAGCTCATGCATAAATTTATCTCCCGGATCATCTTTACCCGTGATGTAATTGGGATCAGTTTCTTTCCACCAGCTTGTTTTCTTAAATCGTTGGTACTCATGGTGACCTAAAACAAATTCGATGGGATATTTTTTACTGAGGTAACGGATAAGCTCTTCGTTCGCTTTCAATTGTGCATCAGTCAGTGGGTTCTGGCGACTACCTATATTTTCTATCCCTATTGCACAATAATTGAGACCTATGGTATGCCGTGCAAAAATAGAATCTGGTAAAAACTGATAAATCGTACCGTCACGATCGATGACAAATTGCGAAGATACGTTCAAGGCACTGGCCTTGGTCAGTTCCGGACGCCCCGGAAGCCGCGTAGGATTGAATGTATTAAAGGTCGCTTTCACGCTGTTATTCGCGGTCCAATGCACTACCACCATTTTGGGATGGATAACCGGAGTCGACTGCGATAGACCGTGCCGATTTTTGAGGTACTCCAATGAAAGTTGAATACGGTCCTTATCCCAGGTAATCGGTTTTTGAATAATCTTGGGCGATTGTGCAAAAAGCACAAATGGTATAAAAAGAAGAAGGAAATTAATACAATATTTCATAACAAAAACAAACTAGATAAAGAAAGCCGCAGTTGCGGCTTTCAAATTTAAAATTATTCTTTGGTATCCCACCAAACCGGGAATGACCAGATATCGTCATTTAACGCATTCGGATGAGATGCTTTTAAATTATCGGAATTGTAGTTGATCTCATGTGAAACCTGACGTACTCTTCTGAACTGCTTTCCTTGCGGTATTTTAGTTTGTGCTGCTGCGGTCACCGTGTACTCATAGGGAACTGACCAACCGGGATAGACTGAACTACTAAAATCATAGCGACGCATATCATTCCAGTTTTGCTGTGAAAACGAAAGTGCGATAAATTTTTGCGTCATAATTTTAGCCAATGTAATATCTCCCGCCGTACCAATGCCATTGTTTAGAAAATTATCGATCTTGGCCTGGGTCATTGGCGATTTGCTCGGACTGGCGTCTGTATAAGAACCCAGCTTTATATTCATTAAGTCAATATGTGCTTTAATTCCCTCTTTATAGGCATTGAAGGCACCTGCTTTATCTCCCTTATTAAATAAGACCTCAGCTTTAATAAAGCACATTTCGGGGTATGCAACCAGATGAGTAGGCGCATCGGGACGCGAATAAAATGTACCTGAAGCAGCCACGGTACCATCTTTCCATCTATAGGTATCTGACACATCGCTGTCATATCCCTTGGAACTACTTTTAATGGATACATAAACGGTATCCCCCCAACGTGCTGTATTGGCACTGTTAATATACCAGGAGTGTGGGTTTACCGTACGGCCATTACTCTGAATAGCCACATCTTTATCATTATAAGAGGACGCTATAGGCCCGGAGTTCATGCGGATAGTAGACTGCATATCTACTCCCTTGGAACGGATCATCTTTTTGGGATAACCGTATTCTGCCCAAGGTAATAATTTGTCTGCCCGCGGATCCTCTATGCCTTTATTGTCAAAATTGGTTAATAAATTCTCATACCATTTCGTAACCAAAGTATTGGTATTCATACCCGCATTATTAAAAACGATAGACGTTTTTACAGGATCTGCAAATAGGATATCCCCGATATTATCAGTCGCATCATCCATATGGGCTATCACTGTGCTTTCTCCCACAGAAGTGGCAGCCTTATTTAACGCCGCCAATACATCATCCGGTTTGTACAAAGCGCTCTTTTTCGATAGGTTATTCAACCATCGCGCTTTTAAGCCATAACACATCTTCAGCCACTTACTTACATCGCCACCATTCCAACTGTCGCCGGCCGACAAGGGGGCAGCAGTGCCAGGCTGTGTCATATTAAAGTATTCAATTGCCTTATCAATATCAGCAAGACAACCCTCGAAAATCACTTTTCCACCATCAAATTTTGGCGTTATGATGGTACCCAAGGCCTCCGTGTAAGGCATCTCACCATACCAATCCGTCATTAGCATAAAACCCATGGCACGGATAGCATGCAATGCACCAAGATAATGGTAAGCCTTATCGGCCGTAGCCTTATCTTCCATATCCTTAAAATTTGCCCCTGCACCGACAAAGAAAAACTGATAAGGTGTGGTCGACATACCTGCCGCAGGGTTCCAGCCAGCAATCATACTGTTTGATGCAGTACCGTTGACAAATGTCAGTTGCTGTGTCACAAACCCCGCCCGTGTCCCCGCTGTCCCTTGTGCATACATGTAATAATGCTGTATCCAAGCCAAACGACTCTGAACCGAAGCCACGGTGCTGGATGGCGTATTCGGGTCTATATTGATATCCAACCAATTCTTACTACAGGACGAAAATAAAGTTAGAACCAACAGAAATGAGACTATTCTCTTATATTTATTCATGACTTTTCTATCTTAAAATCTAAAATTTAAACCAAACATAACACCGGCTGTACTTGGCACACCGTTGTAATCAATACCTACCGAACTAGATCCCGTTACACCAGATCCGGCAGCGGAGGCCTCCGGATCAAGCCCTTTGTAGTTGGTCAACAACCAAAGATTAGTACCAGTCAAAGTAGCTGTAAGACCTTTTACCACTTTGGAAACACCGGCATTCTTCAGGACACCGTCCGAAAAGTTGTAGGACATCGAGATATTCCGCAAGCGCAACCAGTTTGTTTTCACCATAAAGTTCGCACTTTCACGGGCGTAGAAATCACTCCAATAATCTTGGATAATCTTCCGTCCGCTTGTTGACACACCTTTAATCGTGTACATCTGGTCGGCCAAGAAAGTGAATGTTTTGTTTTCGTACACCGGAGCGTCGTTTGTTCCGCCGTTACGGATGGCTCCGTCCAAAATCAGCTGATCACGATCTTCGGTTCGCTTGCTCATTCCATTAATCGTCATCGCATAATCTGTACCGTTATAAATATCGCCACCTATACGGAAATCAAACAGGAAGGACAGATTAAAATTTTTATAAGTCAAGCTGTTATTGAATCCACCTGTCAGCTTAGGCTCACGGTTTCCGATATTATATGTCGTCTGGTTGTCACTTGTTGGCATACCCGTATTAGCGTCCAAAACAACTTTTCCATCAGGTGTACGGGTCCATTGCGAACCTGAGATCCCCATAAAGTTTCCTCCGTTAAAGGATGCAGCTTTCGCATTCCCTACCTGCACGTCTGTGACATACAAAATATTGACCCCTGCGAGCAAGTTATCTACTGTCCCTTTGTTTCTGGACATGTTTAACGTAGATTCCCAAACAAAGTCGTTTTTCACAATCGGCTTACCAGTTAAGGACAACTCCATCCCTTTATTGTAGATATCGCCACCGTTGACTGAGATGAAAATATATCCTGTCGATTGTCCTAAACGTGGAGACAGAATCTGGTTATAGGAATTATTGGTATAGTAGGCATAATCCACGCCCAATCGCCCCTTAAAAAAGCGCAATTCAGCACCGACTTCAAACGAACCTGTTGTTTCAGGTTTCAAAAACGGATTACCTTTCTGCCAGTTATTTCCCGCGCCTACAATTCCACCTAAATATTCAACAGGCTTCCAAAGGTAGGTATTGGTTACATACGGATTTGCGTCCTTACCCACGCGCGCCCAGGAAGCTCTCAGCTTTCCAAAATCCAACCAGTCTGGGCGACTGTCTTTCATGAGTTCGGTAAACACAAAGCTACCACCAACAGAAGGATAAAAATAAGACCTATTGTCTACTGGTAACGTTGAGGTCCAGTCATTTCTTCCCGTAACATTCAAAAACAACATATTTTTATACGAAGCTCTTAACTCACCGTACAAACCAAAAAGACGTTTTTTTGTATTGTTTACTGCGAACTGTTTATTCGCTGCAGCTATATTTTCGAAGCTGTAAAAATTATCTACCTCAAAATGATAGCCCATACGGCGGTTTGTTGTCGTCTTGGTTTGTTCCGAGAAAAATCCCACCAAAGCGCCTAAATCAAAATCGCCTACTTTTTTATTAAAATTGGACATGATGTTGGAAGACCAATAGTTGTATTTGAAATCACTTTCCGACATCATACCTTTTTGCCAAGGTTTCTTAATTGCACCACCTTCACCGATAATAGTTGAGTTTTTAGTCAGATAACTATCCATCCCGACACGATAGGTCAGGCTCCACCAATCGAAGATGGGCATACTTGCATTGATACTACCTGTAATACGCTCAGTGTTATCGCCCAAAATATTTTTATTGATTGTCCAGTATGGATTTTCGACATCAGATTCTAGCGGCTGGCGGCCCTCAAACATCCGATACTTCGACCCGTCATCGTTGAGGTATTTCTTCATATTATCACTTCTTGACCAGCTGTACAGGGACTCCATCGCTCCTGTACCACCTGATCCCCATAGCCCCGCAGAAGTTAGAGTTTTATCTGTATTTGCCAGCGAATACCCCACATTAGCGCCCACCGTCAGTTTACCAAATTTTTGATCCCCATTAAAGCGGAACGTGGTTTTATCAAAGCTTGTATTAGGTACGATACCCTTTTGATCAAAGCGGGAACCAGACAAATAGAATGATCCATTTTTATTTCCGCCGGATAAATTAACGGTATTGTCAAATACCGTCGAATGCTGGAAGAAATCTTTCACGTTGTTATAAACAACATCATTACTTCCAAATTTTTCGCCCCAGGATTGCGTGGTATAATCATCCAGTACACCCGCACTGTTATAATAGCCACGTTTGTATTTTCCTTGCTGCTCTGGCAAGCGATTCACCCAATTATTTGAAAATCTACTTGAAAAACCAATCTCCGTACGCCCTTCTTGTCCCTTTTTCGTCGTAATGATAATAGCTCCCGCAGCAGCTCTTGACCCGTATAAGGCTGCCGCAGCCGGACCTTTCAACACCGACACATTGTCGATATCTTCGGGATTAATATCCATCACCCGGTTACTGTTAGAGGTTGCTGTTGCTTGAGCGCCATCGAAGGCACTATTTCCTCCAATAACCGTAGAGTTATCGTAGATCACACCGTCTACAACAAACAAGGGCTGGTTGTCGCGCTCAAGAGAAGTTCCGCCGCGAAGAATAATCTGCGCTCCGGCACCGGCAGAACCCGAAGCCTGTGTTACATTAACCCCTGCAATCTTCCCTGCCAATGAATTGACCACGTTTGCCGTCTTATTCTTCATCAACTCATCCGATTTTATGTCCTGAACAGCATAGCCAAGCGCTTTTTTTTCCTTCTTAATTCCCATGGCCGTCACAACCACCTCTTCAAGCGCCTCCTCACTGCCAGAAAGCGTAACATTGATCGTTGCATTTGTCCCAACCAGTTGTTGTCTTTCCTGAGAACCCACGGCTCTGAAAATCAAAATATCGCCTGGCTCCGCATTGATGGTGAAACTTCCATCAGGCTTAGTTTGTGTACTGACAGATTTACCTTTGATGCTTACGGTTACATTAGGCATTGTACCACCATCAGAAGCATTCGTCACTTTACCCGTTACAGTTTTGGTCTGTGCCCATAAACTGGTTGACAGCATCACCCCTGAACAGAATAAGAGAATTTTTTTATTCATGGTTTTTAGTTAGTTGTTAATAATTTTCCATAACGGGCGGTTCCAACCCTAAGTTTATATCAATTACTACACAATAGTATGAAAAGCTTCCTATTTTTGCAAGCTTATGCATAATTATTTGAAAAAGAAATAACAATAAACACATTAACGCACAATCTGACAGCAAAAAAACCATTAATTCCTATAAAAACAGATACAAAAACGCATAGCACAGCAAAATAAAAACCAAAACATCTTATAAAAGCATTTAGCAAGACCTTTTCACCGAATTTGATAGCAGAAAACAAACATTAGCACAACAAAACCACCAATAGCATGCAGCATCCAACACATAACAGCGTGCTTATGCAAAGGAATATTCGATTTACACCGCCATTTTAGACTAATTATTAGCTACTGTATTCGGAGATTACTCGGTGCTTCTTCGGTACTTGTTCGGTACTCCTTCGGTGCTTCTTCGGTTGCAAGCGAATAAAGTCCGACTAAATTCCGTTCAAGATTCGTTGTAAATCCGAAAAAAGGTTGAATCTACTATTGATCAATACCTATTTATTTTGTAACTTAAAGAAAAATCAATCGCAATTAACTTAGATTATGGCAGTCATTAAAAACGGTGCCAATGGCACGCTTTCGGGCAAAGCAGGATCAGTAGTATTTGTTACCAATGGAAATACAACCTATGCAAGGGGCTTACCTAAGAAAAGTAGAAAAAAACCTTCTGCAGATCAAATTCAATCAAGGTCACGTTTCTCCCTCATCCAAAAATTTATCTCCCCAATGCTAGATTTAATACGGGTCGGATTTAAAAATTATAACCCCGAGAAGAAAGCATATGGCAATGCGATGTCTTACAACCTCAATAATGCCGTAGAAAAAACGGCAACTGGCTATGTCATCAATTTTGAAAACTTTCGCGTGAGTAAAGGAACCCCCAATCCCATTTCCACCCATACATTTCAGGTAGATGAAGAGACAGGAACATTTACACTCACCTGGGAATATGATGCAGATACTGCATCACAACATAACATCAGCTCGAGTAATTGCCGTTTGCTGCTATACAATCCCGATGAATGCGCTTTCACAAATGAAAGCATGAATCCTCTTACGCATAAAACACAGACAGCTATCCTATCCCGACAGCAAACCGTCGGCAACTATCATGTCTATGTATTTTTCTACAAAACAGACGGAAGCGATGAATGCACAGACAGTAAATATCTAGGGACATTTGAATGGTAAGAAAGGAAAGAAGGCCTAGGAGCTCAGACTGATCTTCACATCAAAATGCTGCTTGATATAGGCCTGCTGCTCCGCAGAATCTGTCTCCAGATCATGAATAGCACGGTCTCTTTCTTTGTCGACTTCCATCTTCACCACACAGCGGTAGAAACGAAATACATCTTTTTCGGTCTCCAATATTAACCTTGGCACCCGGGCGGGCTTGCCTGTTTCATCTTTTGCCACCATCGTAAAATAAGAGGAATTACAATGCTTGGTTTCGCCCGTCTGAATATTCATGGCTTCGACCCGAATACCGACTTCCATAGAAGAGTTACCTACATAATTCACAGAAGCGATCAATGTCACCAATTCGCCCACCTCAATAGGCTTCAAAAAATCAACTTTGCCAACGGAGGCCGTCACACAATAATGTGCAGAAAATTTAGATGCCACCGCAAAAGCGATCTGATCCATCAAAGATAAAATATAACCGCCGTGAATTTTACCGCCAAAATTAGCATTGGAGGGCAACATCAGCTGTGACATCCGAATCACAGATTCGCTTACCGTTTTATAGATTTCTTCCATACCCATAAATTTACTTTGGATAGATTACAATTCAAAACAAAACCTGAATGAATCACATGGGCTTACGTACACGCGCCAACAGAAGGTTCGTCCTGACCATTACCGATAGATAATGATACAAAAAAGGGATATCCAAAATTCAGATATCCCTTTTTTACGCGTTGATGAAACAACAGCTCGTTATTTTATCTTCTCTGCGGCATAAGGACCTTCGTTGCTCAAACGGTCAACAGCCTTTACCGCAACATACTGTAGTTTTTTGTTGTTCAATGTCGTTGGGATGTCCTTACCTGTAACCCCAGGCTCCAATATTTCATATTGCCATACGCCACCGTAGTTGAGATACAATACCCATTTTGCAACCTGATCAATTTGCTGGTGCTGCCATTTCACAAAAGTAGTACCTCCCTGTGGAGTTACCAGCAAAGTAGGTTTCAACAAAGGATTTGCATTTAACCAAGGACTTGTTGGTACCAATGCTTTCACCTGATAAGGCCCATTCACCAAAGCTTGTGTCATGGCCGGGTTTTTGGTAAGCCCTGCCAGACTCCAGTGGATCACCCCTTCTCGGTTATCAGGCAATAGCGTACGTGCTGCCTCCACTTGATTAACAATTTCCTGAACATATTCCGGACCACGTCTGCCAACCGTATTGATGCCCGGCCAAAGGTGGCGTCCCATGGTATTCTCACTTTCCCACCATTTTAACAAAGCCGTATAGCTTTGTCTGGCTGGCTGTATAGGCCAATACAACTGGGGAGCAAAATAGTCTATCCAGCCTTTGTTCAACCATAATTTAGCATCTGCGTAAAGCATATCATACTGGCTAGATCCCTGGATTCCTGACGGATAACCCGGTTTCCAGATACCAAAGGGACTGATACCGAATTTTACAAAATTCTTCTCTTTCTTAATATCCTTATAAATCCGTTCGATAAAGGTATTCACACTATTTCTGCGGAAGTCTCCGCGTGATAGATCCCCGCCATTACGTTTGTATTCATTGTAACTATCCGAATCCGGGAAATCCTGTCCACCATTATATTCCGCGTAAGGATAGAAATAATCATCGAAATGCACACCATCGATATCATAACGCTTGACAATATCCATAACCACACGTGCAGCGTGGTCCTGTGTAGATTGTTTAGAAGGATCAAACCAATAATAGCCCTGTTTCAATTTGACAACCGACTCAGGCATTTTACGTGCCATGGAAGCTGAAGTAACAGCACCGCCAGCAGTATGATGAGCACGGTAGGGGTTCAACCAAACATGCAGCTCAATTCCTCGTTTATGCGCCTGCTCAACCCAAAAATCAAGCGGGTCATAATAAGGGGAAGGTGCCTGTCCTTCTGTACCTGTCAAAAAATAAGACCAGGGTTCAAGATCACTTTTATAAAATGCATCGGCTGATGGACGCACCTGAAAAACAACAGCATTAAAATTATTGTTTTTCAAAAAATCCAAAATACCAATTGCTTCCTGTTGCTGCTCGGCGGTACTCAGGTTATTTTTGCTCGGCCAATTGATATTGGCAACAGAAGCCACCCAAGCGGCGCGAAACTCGCGCGGTAACACCGGAAGATCGACAACAATTTCCTTCTTCTTTTCTGCAACCGGCTGTTCTTTTGTTTCAATTGTATTTTTCACCCGTTCGCGCTTGGGTACCGAAGGTGGATCTTTTTTTACAATTTCGACATTTGTAGTTGTGGTATTGACAGGCTCCTGTTTCTTATTTTTCTTGGATGAACAAGAAGATAAAACAAAAAGTGCTGTCGCTAAAAATAATAGGGAACGTTTCATCAAGCTATAGAATAGTGTTTTTTCAAAATAACGAACGAAGATACATATAATATTAGTCAATCACGGCCAATCGGTTAATCTTCTCCGACATAGATCAATGCTTGAACTCTCCATCGAAGATCACCTGCTCCAGCTTAAAGTCGTCGTTAAAGACAATGACATTCGCTATGCTCCCCTTATTGAGGTTTCCAATATCCGTCCTTTTTAAAAGATTTGCAGGATACCGTGTTGCCATTCGGATCGCTTCATCAAGCGATATACCAACTTTTTGCACAGCATTTTTTACCCCCTCAAGCAAGGAGATTGCCGCTCCTGAAATGGTGCCATCAGGCAGGGAATAATAGCCATCGTTCAAGACGTGATGATAGATGTCTTTATCGCAGGCGGCTACCGCATCTGTAATCATAAACAGCCGCTCCCCCATCTGACGTTTCGCAATTTTTACGGCTTCAAAGCTGACATGATGTCCGTCGACAATAATACTTGCTTGTGCTGTCGGATGATTAAAAATTGCGCCGACTAACCCGACTTCGCGATGATGTAACGGCGACATGGCATTAAACAGGTGGGTACTTGTTGGAATCCCCAGATCATAACCGTGGGTACCTTCCTCAAAAGTCGCATCACTATGTCCTGCACTGAGCAATAGATTATAGCTCTGCAAATGCTGTAAGATATCATCAGCGATACATTCAGGAGCAATGGTCATCATCTTGACAACCTGATTTCCGGACAAAAGATCGTCAATCTTTTCCTTTGTAGGCTCGATAATTAATTCCGCGGGATGCGCACCCCGTTTTTTAGGATTCAAAAAGGGGCCTTCCAGATGCAATCCTAGAAATGCATCGTGCCGAAAGCCTTCTGCCACCCGAATGGCGTCCTTAAATAAGGGAATGGTATTGGTCGCTAAGGTCATCATAAAAGAAGTTGTGCCTTTACGGACCAAACCCTCAGCGATGCGTTCCAAAGAGGCTACACTACGTTCGGCAGAATACAAGTCCGATCCGTCACCATACAATTGAAGGTCAATCAGCCCAGCACAAATATTAGACCCGCCGACTGGATAACTGGTATAATCTGCAGGCACCTCATCATCATGGACAATCGCTACAATTTTACCTTCGCTGATCAGCAATGCTCTTTGCTCCAAAATCGACTCACCAGTGTATATTTTGCCACCAATTAATGCTATCTTATTATTCATATAAATTCTATTTCATTACCAAGTTACCAAAATTCAAAAAAAACCTGTCACTTGCATAAGATTTTGTTTCGTAGCCTACAAGAAATCCGTTCAAAGTTTTTGATCTTTTCATTTTCACTTTCTAATTTACTGTTGTAACTTAGTTCCATGTACTTCTTTAGAAAGCGTAACGCCGATCGCCCCACAAATGGCAGCATAAAAGCTATGCATATTATTAATGCAACGGCCATTATTGTCTTTTTATTGGGCCTTATCTACAAAATATTTTTTACATCCTAAACATTGTTATCCATGTCAAAAAAAGAAATTTTAAATACCGACAAAGCTCCTGCTGCAATAGGACCATATAACCAGGCAATCAAAGCCGGTAATACATTATATGTCTCTGGACAAATTCCTCTGGTTCCCGAAACAATGGAATTAATTTCTTCGGGTGTAAAAGACGAAGCGCATCAGGTACTAAAAAATGTAGAAGCTATCTTGACCAATGCGGGATATACTTTTGAAGATGTTGTCAAAGCTTCGATTTTCTTAAGTGATATGGGTAATTTTGCCTTAGTCAATGAAGTCTATGCCGAATATTTTAAGGAAGCGCAACCAGCGCGTGAGTGTGTTGCGGTAAAAACCCTTCCTAAGAACGTAAATGTCGAAATTTCGGTCATTGCCTGGAAAGATTAATCCGTGGAAAATAACAACGAAACAGCAAGCCGCGGAAAATATCTTTTCGCGGCTTTTTTGGCCCCTTTTATCTGGGGTTTTATGTCTATCCCTGTACGCTGGATACGCGTCTATCCGGCCGAGGATATTCTCTATTTTAGAATAATAACTGCGCTCCTGATCCTTTGGATATACCTGCTGCTGTTTCGAAGAAAAACCTTTAAAGCTGATATTCTTAAGTTTCAGCTTCTACCTCGAGTGGGCAAGATCCGTCAAATTTGTCTTACCTTCCTCGCTTCGGCGTTAATCTTTGGCAACTGGTTTACTTATATCTATGCGGTCAACCATATTAGCATTCAGTCTGCGGCATTGGCTTACCTGACCTGCCCCCTGATCACGGCGGCGGGTGCCTATCTCATGCTCCAGGAAAAGCTAACGAACTGGCAAAAAACAGCGCTTTTTATTGCCTTTGGCAGCGTTTGCCTCCTTGCAAATGGCTCGCTTCATGATGTCCTATGGGCTATCACTATTGCTACCTGTTACGCTTTTTATCTGATCGTACAACGGGTATCTACGGGTTTCGATAAACTCAATCAATTGGCGGTCCAGCTCAGTATATGTGCATTATTTGTGATCCCCAAACTAATCTATAATCATCATGCAATTCCTTCAGACCCCATATTTTGGGGCACCATAGTTCTTATCGCATCGCTATTCACGATTATCCCCCTATTCCTGAGCATGTATGCACTCATTGGCATTTCATCAACAACGACTGGCGTTCTGCTCTATATTAATCCACTGATCGCTTTTACTTTGGCTGCAACCTATTTCGGAGAACCCGTTTCTCCAATCAAATATGTCGCTTACGGAATTATACTGGTTGCGATCATGCTATTTAATGCTGCAAACATCAAACAGGTTTTTGCAAGGCCATCACGCGGTTAAGCACAATGATACCCAATGCAATAGGAAACTTCATCCACATGGAATGGCCAGTTTCTAGCAGAAAACAGTTATTTTATTCATATCCACCAACCAGCTAAAATGCGACAAAAAAAATGACAAAACACAAAATACACTGATTATCAAAATATTAAACACTAAAAACAGTTAAAGTGTATCATTTTTGTTTCATAAAATTTTTGATTTTTGCTCAACTATAGTAAATTAGATCTTTATTAAGGGAAATCATACCGCTCTTTTTTCTTATAACAGGTATTGAATAGCAAACACACTATTACAAATAATCACTTATTTTGCCCCCCGATTATTCAATATCTTCTCTTCTAACCAAAATGCTAAATGGAATTAGCCCATTTCATTAAAATTTCACCGTTATGAAAATATGTATATAAAAAACTGAATATAACACATATACTATATGAATAACAAATTATACTCTACATTAAGGGTGTTAGGTATTGTTCCAACAATACTTTTTTCAGCATCTTTATTGCACGCGCAAACCAGCCAAGTAAAGGGAACGGTTGTAGACGCTAAAACCAAAGCTCCTATTCCAGGTGCCACGATCAAAGTATTGGGCACTTCCAACGCAAGTTCTACGGATGTTAAAGGTGCATTCCAGATCAATGTCGATGACAAAAACCGCATATTAAACATCAGTACGGTCGGCTATGAAAACAAAACGGTAACTCTTGGTCCCGGCGAAACGACAGTGACGGTAAGTCTAGACGAACAGACACAGCAACTGGAAAGTGTGGTCGTTACTGCTTTGGGTATTAGCCGTGCACAAAAATCATTAACATACTCTACGCAACAGGTCAGTGGTGACGAATTAAACAAAGTTAAAAGCACCAACTTGGCGAATAATTTAAACGGTAAAGTTGCAGGTGTTAACATTGCTTCCAGCTCTTCTGGACCAGGTGGTTCAGCAAAAGTTATTTTGCGTGGTAACAAATCGGCTTCTGGGAACAATCAAGTACTTTATGTTGTTGATGGTGTTCCGATCAACAATCAGACATTAGCAAGCCAGCCAGACAACGTTTTCGGCGGACAACGTGATGGTGGCGACCCTATTTCATTGATCAACCCAGAAGACATCGAAAATATCTCCGTATTAAAAGGAGCATCTGCGGCGGCATTATATGGTAGCCAAGCGGCCAACGGCGTTATCTTGGTAACAACGAAATCAGGTAAACAAGGCCGCACAACGATCAACTTCTCCTCAAGTGCACAGATCGAACAGGCTGTATCAACACCGAAATTCCAAAGCCAATATGGTCAAGGTTCGGGTGGCAAAAACAGTAACACCAGTGTATTTAGCTGGGGCGACAAAACCAATGGTGCCGACTATGATAACTTAGGTGAATTTTTCCGTACGGGTAGCAACTTCACCAATTCATTGACTTTGTCAGGTGGTAACGAGAAAAACCAAACGTATTTTTCTTATGCCAATACCCTTGCAAAAGGTATTCTTCCAGAAAATGACCTGATGCGTCACAACTTCAATCTCAAGGAAAGTGCTTCATTCTTTGATAATAAGCTGACCGTTGAAGGAAGTGCCAATTACATTACGCAAAAATTAGATAATGCGCCTACTTCAGGTTTCTATTATAATCCATTGGTTGGAACCTACCTATTACCTCGCAGCTTAAATATTGCAGATTATAAAAATTTCGAAACGTTCAACACAGGCCGTAATCTTTACGATCAAAACTGGTTTACGCTTTCGGACGACGAAACCACCCAACAAAATCCTTGGTGGATTATGAACCGTAATTCTACACGTTCAACACGTAATCGTTTGCTCTTGAATGGTAGTGCGAAATACAAAATTGCACCTTGGATCAGCGTGCAGGCCCGCGGTAGTGTAGACCGTACCAGCGAAGTATGGGACCGGAAAGCTTATGCCGGCACACAGCACATTTTAGCGCGTGAAAATGGAGCTTATAGCTATACCAATACCACGATCACCCAACAATACGGTGATTTAACGGCCAACATGAACTTTAATATTGGCGATAAATTACAAATCACAGGATTGGTTGGAACGAGTATCACCGACTGGAAAACAGAAGGTACAGATTTTACCAGCGGTAAAGATGGACTCAAAGTTCCCAATCAGTTCTTTATCCAAAATACGACAACTCCGGTCACTTCGACATTGTCTGCAAACCGAAGACAATTGCAATCGGTATTTGCATCGGCTAACTTAGCCTATGACAACTGGATTTATTTGGATCTGACTTCGCGTTGGGATTGGTCGAGCACATTAGCCTATACACCGCAAAACCCATACGCTTATCCGTCGGTCGGTTTGGGCATCGTTTTGAACGACAAGCTTAATCTACCTGAATTTGTGAATATGGCCAAAATTCGGGGTTCATACGCAAAAGTCGGAAATGATCTTCCTCCTTACACCACCTTGCTTACCAACCGGGTAGACCCATATGCGGTACTAACGGTGAATGATATTGCCTTTTTGAAGGAATTAAAACCAGAAAAAACGGCTTCCTTGGAGATCGGTACGGAATGGCGCATGTGGAATAACCGTTTGAATGTGGATGTTACTTATTACAAAACAAACACTACCAATCAGTTTTTCAAAATTGCAGCTGGAAATGCATCCCTCAACAACATGTATGCAGTTAATGCCGGCGACATTCAAAATCAAGGGGTAGAAGCATTGGTATCATTGGATGCGATCAGAAATGACAATTTTAAATGGACAACCAGCCTCAACTTTACGTACAATAAAAACAAAATTGTAAAACTTGCAGACGGTATTTCTGAATTTACCCTAACAGGTGAGGGACGTAATAATTTTGCATCTAAATTGCAAGTTGGTGGTTCTTTCGGAGACATCTATGGTCAAGATTTTATACGTGACGACCAAGGAAGGATTCTTATTTCCGAGGACGGTATTCCGCAGAAAAACAACACCTATACCAAACTCGGAAATTCAAACCCAATTTGGCAAATGGGCTGGAACAACAGTTTCAATTATAAAAATTTCAACTTAAGCTTCCTGATCGATGGTAAATTTGACTACGAAGTGATGTCCGTGACGCAAGCGTTGCTTGACGGTTACGGTGTCTCGAAAGCGAGTGGCGACGCCCGTGCCAATGGCGGTGTTAGCATCAATGGGGTTACACCAAGCGGTAAAGCCGTAACAACAGTGGACGCCGAAAAATGGTACACTTCCACGGCTGGTATGGGTCCGGTTAGCAGCCAATATATTTACGACGGAACGGTTGTGCGGTTGCGTGAATTGACTTTCGGTTATGACTTCAATATTAAAGACAGTTTCTTCAAAAAACTTCGCGTAAATGCTGTAGGAAGAAACCTATTCTATATTTCGAAAAAGGCTCCATTCGATCCTGAAGTAACGATGTCTACGGGTAATTCCTTAAGTGGGGTGGATATCTTTATGATGCCGGCAACACGTAATTATGGTCTTACACTAAATGCGACTTTCTAAACGACCAACAATGAAATATCCCTCGTTAAAAAACACATATATCGGTAGAAATGACGAGGATATTTTATATAGTCTTAAAATACAAACGATTAAAAGATGAAATTTAACATAAAAAACATATCCAAGTTCTCACTCGCTTTTTTAATGCTTGGCGGCACCTTAAGTAGTTGTACCAAGAATTTTGAGGACTATAACAAAAATAACATTGGCGTTACGGATGAGGATTTAAAAGGTGATGGCCAAGATCTTGTCATTTTCTTGCGAAATGCACAGATGTCTATTTACAATTTCTCGGGCGCGGGCGATCCCAATTCCTATCAGGTACAACAGAATCTAAATGCGGATGTATTTTCAGGTTTCTTCATGTCTCCTACTCCGTTTAATAGCGGGCAGAACAACCTGAATTACGCCATGGTAAATGGATGGAATGGAGAACCATTTAAAGTACTCTATTTGAATGTTATTAAATCTATTGAAAAGCTAAAAAGCAATGGACTTGCAGAGACTTACCCTGCATTATGGGGTTCGGCTTTGGTGATCAAAGTAGAAGCTGCCAGCCGAGTGACAGATATCTATGGTCCTATCCCCTATAGTAAAGTAGGCACCTCCAATACTGTTCCATACGACAAACAATCCGATGTATATGCTGCTTTCTTCAAAGAGCTCGATGAGGCTGTAACAGCATTAAAATCATACAAAGCGGATAGCCCAATGGCTGCTAAAATAGACCAGATCGATTTGGTATTTCCGAATACCGATAATCAGGTCAGATTTAAAAATTGGCTAAAAATCGCCAATTCGTTACGTCTTCGTTTAGCGATGCGTTTGGTTAAAATCGATGCAACTTTAGCAAAAACACAAGCTGAAAAAGCATTGGATCCAGCAAATGGCGGTGTATTGGAAAGTAATAGCGAAAACTTCAAGATCACTGTACCAGCAGACGGAACCTACAGCAACCCACTTTGGTTTATTTCCAAAAACTGGGCTGACACGCGTATCAATGCGACACTTTCGTCTTATATGACCGGATTGAACGACCCTCGTATCTCTAAGTATATGTCTCCCGTCATTAAAGACGCAACAACAACAGCTTTCGCGGGAAAATATATCGGAATCCGTGCAGGAGCAGACGGCATCGAAAAGGATAAATACCAAAAGCTATCGGCTTTGAATACCGAAGGTACAACGCCAACTTTCGTAGCGACTACAGCACCGATATTAATGACTGCTGCTGAGGTTTACTTCCTCCGTGCCGAAGCAGCATTGAGAGGTTGGAACAATGCTGGGGGAACAGCGCAATCACTTTATGAAAAAGGAGTGGAAACGTCCTTTACACAATGGGGTGTATCAGCTGGGTTAAGCACTTATCTCAATGATAATACAAGTAAGGCAGCGGCTTACGAGGATCCTTTCAACGCGAAGAATAACGCAGCTTCACCTAGCGCACTGACCATCAAATGGAATGAGGGCGCTACCAACGAAGAAAAATTGGAACGTATCATTACGCAAAAATGGTTGGCGATCTTCCCTGAAGGACAAGAGGCCTGGAGTGAATTCCGCCGTACAGGATATCCGCGTCTATTCCCTGTTGTGGTCAACAATAGCGGTGGACTGATCGACACTAAAATACAGATCCGTCGTTTACCGTTCCCACAAAATGAATACAATACAAATGCAGCTGAAGTACAATCTGCAATCTCCTTGTTGGGCGGACCTGACAACGGCGGTACCAGACTTTGGTGGGATGTAAATAAGGGTAATTTCTAATCAAGAGATTAGCCGAGATAAATCTCAAAAAGGGGCAATCCATAGCTGGATTGCCCCTTTTTTATGATATCTTGAAAATTAATCAAAGTTTCCAGACTGTTGTTTCTATATTACAAGTCAACTAAATTATGTTGTTTTAAAACTACATTTTTACCAACATATTGTTGTTTCGAACCTACAATACAACAGAAATCAACCACAAAAGATTTCAAAATCAAATTTCTCTTAACAAAAACTTAATAGAAAGTTCCTGTAGCAGAGATAAAGAATTACCCGTTCAATTAAAAAAACCAAGAAGAATATTATGAAAAATCTCTCAATCCTGGGTTTTATCACCCTCCTGGCATGTTGCATGCTATTTGTTGTTTGTAAATCAGAATCACATTTAGAAAATCCCTACAAGGACAAAACAGAAAAGGAACTCGAATCCCTATCCGATGAAAAATACAGTAAAATCATTGCCTTTGCGAGCCCTAAAGCATGTTCTGATGCCACAGAATGGGAAATGATAGAAATACGGACAGTATGTGGAACAAGTTACCTCCCCTATCATAAATCGGTAGACAAAACAACCTTGCAAAACATGATCAATGACAACAACCGACTAATGGAAATATACCAACCAATGATGGCGCCCAAAATAAATTGTATATCTTATCGCAAACCATTGGGCGTGATCTGTAAAGAAGGAAAAGCGGACATTAAATATGAAGAATCCGCTTCAAAATAGTTACTCGAGCCTAAGAAACAGCTCCATAAACGCATAAATTTTTCGTAATTTAGCCATCAAGAAGAATGGCTGAATTACGTTTAATTACCCCGATAGAATACCTCAAAGGTGTAGGTCCACAAAAAGCAGATGTACTCAAAAAAGAGCTACAGGTATTTACGATTGGTGATCTATTGACACAGTATCCTTTCCGTTATATCGACCGTACGGAGTTTCATAAAATCCGGAAACTTCATCCCGATATGATGGCTGCACAGGTGCTGGGCCGTCTGGTTTCTTTACAGCTCGTGGGCGAAAAGAGAACGAAACGTCTTGTTGGCTCATTCAAAGATGAGACCGGCTCCATGGAACTGGTCTGGTTTCAGTCCATCCCCTGGCTTCAAAAATCATTGAAAGTCGGATCCGCCTATATTATATATGGCAAGCCGAGCGAATTCAATGGCCAGCTATCCATTACCCATCCCGAAATGGATCTGTATAACCCGCAGGTAAAACAGATCGGCAATATGAGTTTACAGCCGGTTTATTCATCGACAGAAAAACTCAAAAAGTTTAATCTGGATACCAAGGGAATCCAACGCTTACAACAGACTGCATTGGAAACCGTATTCCGTAGTATTGACGAATCGCTTCCCCAGGATGTGCTTGCTAAACATGGTCTCATTTCCAGGCAACAGGCTTTTGCTTCCATCCATTTTCCAAGCGATCAAAAGGAGCTGAACCAGGCCATCAAACGCATCAAATTTGAAGAGCTATTTTTTATTCAGCTGAAGCTGCTCAACAACAAGCAGCTCAACACACAGAAATTCAGAGGCCAGCGGTTCAATAAAGTCGGTGAAAAATTCAACACGTTCTTTAACGAGCGCCTTCCATTTCCTTTAACAGGAGCGCAGAAACGCGTTGTAAAGGAAATCCGCATGGATACCAATACAGGTGCGCAGATGAACCGCCTGGTACAGGGCGATGTAGGTTCCGGGAAAACAGTTGTTGCCCTCATGAGCATGCTGCTTGCTGTCGACAATGGATTTCAGGCTTGTATGATGGCTCCTACAGAAATCCTGGCGACACAGCATTATCATGGACTAAAGCAGCTCGTGGGCGATGACATCGTCAATATCAAGCTACTTACAGGATCCACAAGCACAAAGGAACGCCGTTTGATCCACCAGGCACTGGAAGATGGCAGCTTAGATATTTTAATTGGCACCCACGCCCTGATCGAGGATAAGGTACAGTTCAAGAACCTGGGCTTCGTTGTTATTGACGAACAACACCGCTTTGGCGTGGAACAACGGGCCAAACTCTGGCGCAAGAATGTCATTCCACCGCATATGTTGGTCATGACAGCGACACCAATTCCACGCACATTGGCCATGACCATGTATGGCGACTTGGACATCTCTGTAATTGACGAATTACCTGCTGGGCGTAAACCGATTAAGACTGTTCACTTTTTTGAAAGCTCCCGTTTACGGATGTTTGGTTTTATGCGTGAGGAGATCGCCAAGGGAAGACAGGTCTATGTGGTATATCCCCTCATCAAGGAAAGCGAAAAACTGGACCTGATCTACCTTGAAGCAGGTTTGGAGAACTTACAACGTGAATTTCCATTACCACAATACAAGATCAGTATTGTTCATGGCAAGATGCCTGTAAAGGACAAGGACTTTGAGATGCAGCGCTTTGTCAAACACGAAACACAGATTATGGTTGCCACTACCGTTATCGAGGTGGGCGTTAATGTTCCCAATGCATCGGTGATGGTCATTGAAAATTCCGAACGATTTGGACTATCCCAGCTGCATCAATTGCGTGGTCGTGTAGGCCGTGGTGCTGAACAGTCTTTCTGTATTCTGATGTCGGGCAATAAGCTGAGCAAAGAAGGACGATTAAGGCTGGATACCATGGTGCGTACCAATGACGGATTTGAAATTGCAGAAGTCGATCTACAGTTACGTGGCCCGGGCGACATCTCCGGCACGCAACAATCGGGTGTACTTGACCTCAAGATGGCGAATCTGGCGACAGATCAGGCATTGCTTACAGAATGCCGCAACACGGTCATTGCTATCTTCAAAGAAGACCCAACGCTACAAAGCGAAAAGAATCAGTTGCTGCGAAGCTTCCTCGCCAGAAAATCAGATGGCATTGCCTGGGACAAGATTTCTTAATCGCATGTCATTTTCGAAATAAAAAGCGGGGCCAGCAAATAAATCGATAACGTGTTTAAGTGAAT
The DNA here is from genome assembly GCF_002341965.1 of Sphingobacterium sp. UBA2480. Lineage (NCBI taxonomy): Bacteria > Pseudomonadati > Bacteroidota > Sphingobacteriia > Sphingobacteriales > Sphingobacteriaceae > Sphingobacterium > Sphingobacterium sp. UBA2480. The sequence continues at coordinate 434,680 of NZ_DDPA01000004.1, forward strand.
AAATAGAGCGCATTGGGATCTAAAGGCCACTCGTCAACATAAATAGGATACGAATTGTTTTTATTAGTTCTTGAAGACAATTTATCTTTTTTGTATATAAAACCAAATTTATTTACTTTTGCATCATTATGAACATGATATAGAAAAATATCCCTTCTTTTACTAGGCAAAAGATGGCGACCGAACGCTTACATATTTTGAGTTGCCCTGGTAAGCAAATCACAGGAAATTTATTGGTTAATGGAGAATTATGTCATAATCGGCATCAGTCTTGTGTGGTGTACAAACGCATAAATTCTTAAATTTACCTTTTCAAACAAAAACCGGGCTTACAAGCTCATTGAAAATAATTTAAAAAGTGAACGTATAACAAGAGGTAGGCAATAGCATACATTGCAAAGCTTAATGACCTCCCTACTTCACTTGAAAGACTTAATAGTACAAAATGGCCAGAATTAAAATACACGATACAGCAATAAAACCCGAAACAGCCGTCCTGGTGAGTGTGATCACGCCAAGTGTGACGGAGACAAAAGCAAAGGAATATTTGGAGGAACTTGAATTTTTGGTACAGACTGCCGGTGGCGAGACCAAAGGCATGTTTACACAGAAACTGGGCTTCCCAGATCGCGCTACATTTGTCGGCAGTGGAAAGCTGGAAGAAATAAAAGCATACGTTGAAGCGGAGGAAATTGACATCGTTGTTTTCGACGATGAGCTTTCACCTTCGCAGCTGCGTAATATTGAGAAAGAATTGAAACGCAAGATATTGGACCGCTCCAACCTTATCCTGGACATCTTTGCCCGACATGCCAAAACTGCACAGGCAAAGACACAGGTCGAATTGGCACAGCTGCAATATCTATTACCACGTCTGACCCGTATGTGGACCCACTTGGAACGTCAGCGCGGGGGTATTGGTATGCGTGGTCCGGGTGAGTCACAGATCGAGACCGATAGACGGATCATCCTGGACAAGATTTCCCTGTTCAAAGAACGCCTAAAAGCAATCGACAAGCAAAACGAGACACAACGAAAAAACCGTGGCGAGATGATCCGTGTAGCTTTGGTAGGTTACACCAATGTCGGAAAATCAACGATCATGAATATGATCTCCAAGTCTGATGTACTGATCGAGAATAAACTTTTCGCAACATTGGATACGACGGTACGTAAAGTTGTGATCGACAACCTTCCTTTTTTGCTTTCAGATACCGTTGGTTTTATCCGCAAACTACCGCACCATTTGGTGGAATGTTTCAAATCCACATTGGATGAAGTTCGGGAAGCCGATGTCCTGATCCATGTGGTCGACATCTCGCATCCGAATTTTGAAGATCATATCCAGGCGGTAAACGAAACATTGAAGGATCTTAAAGCACTTGACAAACCGGTGATTACAGTGTTCAACAAAATTGACCTTTATAAACCGGCCGTCGAAGAAGGACACGATGGTGAGGAAATCGAGGTCACGTTGGATGATTTTCGTAATTCCTGGATGGCAAAAAATTCTGATCCAGCAATCTTTCTATCAGCAACGAATAAAACGAATATCGAAGAGTTCAAACAAAAACTTTACGATATTATTGTGAAAATGCACAATGAACGCTACCCTTACAATAACTTATTGTATTAATTTTGACAAACAATGCTGTGAACGGGCCTTATACCTGTTCACAGCTTAATAAAATACGAAATGAACAAAGAGGTGCAGTTTCAAGATTGGGGCCTTGTCGATTATCAGGAAGCCTGGGACAGACAAGAATCCATCTTTAAGGGCGTATTGGACATCAAACATGACAATAGAGTCAATGCAACAGCAGCAAATACCCCAAATTACTTGATCTTTACAGCACATCCCCATGTTTACACCTTAGGGAAAAGCGGGCACGAGGAATACCTGCTCCTAGATGAGAAAGGACTGGAAGAGAAAGAGGCCAAATTCTACAAGATCAACCGTGGTGGCGACATTACCTATCATGGTCCGGGACAGATTGTCGGTTATCCGATACTGGATCTCGACAACTTCTTTACGGATATCCATCTGTATCTGCGTACACTGGAAGAAGCTATCATATTGACCTGTGCGGATTATGGTATCGAAGCAGGGAGATATCCCGGGTTTACGGGAGTATGGATAGAACCGGATAAACCAACTGCACGCAAGATCTGTGCAATGGGCGTGCGTGCTTCACGCTGGGTGACCATGCATGGCTTCGCATTCAATGTCAATACAGATCTTGATTATTTCGGCAACATCATTCCTTGCGGCATCGACGATAAGGATGTAACGTCTTTAAAACGGGAGCTTGGCAAAGAAGTTGATATGGAAGACGTGAAAGGGAAACTTAAAGGCCATATTGCCCAACTCTTTGAAATGCAAATAGTGTAATTTAAGTTTTCAATAACATACAAAGGCCCTTTGAAAGCGGAATTTTAATCTCCTTTCAAAGGGCCTTACTTTTTTGAGCATCCCTGTTCCTCATGGTTAATAAAACCCCTACTAAAGACACAAACGAGGGACATTTTCAGACACTTGGATTTACGTGACCCCGACGCTATTTCCGAATATCAACAATAATACATACACTCATAGCTGGCGAGTTTCCCATCAACAAATCTGAAAATAAATAATCCTGCATCGCCATTTTGAATATAGAAAGTATGTGGCGTTGAAATCCAGTCTGCCGAAAGCAGTTCACCAAAGTGGTTTACAAAGTCTCTTTCCGCATAATTGGCATCCATCCGCTGGTCCCCCAACACAATAGCTTCACCCGCACTAAAAAATAGCTTATACAAGGTTCCGACCACTTTGCCTTTATAATTTTCTTCAAAGGCAACGATCATATTCGGTGTTTTATAATAATACCGCGGCTCCCAGCCACATTCGGGCATATCGGAGATTTCGGTAACCCCCTGCAGCGCCAGTTGCTTCATTTGTCCATCTGTGATTTTACCATCAAATAAAGACACTCCTTTCCATTCGAAATGGAAGTTTAAGGCCTTCAGTTTCTTTGTGTACACTTCGGACTGGAACTCATGTTGAAATTTATCGGCCATTAACAGTTCAAAATCGATATCAACCTTGGGGTCCACTTTTCCCGCTTTGTCGTAAGATTCCTTCCAATAGGTAAGCGCCTGTTTTAACTTGGAATACTTCGTCCAGCCGATTTCACGTAGACGGCCTGCCTGTATCAGTTCTTCCTCCTGGTTCTTCCCTTTGACAGCCAAATATTCTTTAAGGACCTTGTCATAGCTTAACTCAGCACCCAAAAATTTCATCTGAATGTACTCCGGATTTTCATGGAAGTGGTCTCCGATGTAGACCCATCCATCTGTGTAGAGCGGCACATAATCGATACATACCATTTCATTGAGCCCCGCCCTACGCACAGCGGTACTTGTGGTATTGGGTGCCTTACGCACGCGCAATTGCGAGACCTGTACATAGAAATGTGGGCATTGAGCGCCTTCGGTTCCGCGATAGAAATATTGTTGTGGTTCTCCGGCAGACCTTTTTCCATCCATGGCACTTTTCAGAGGCTGACGGTCTATAAAACCGATATCCCCATTATTCACCTGCACTTTGTACTGCGTATTGGTGGAATCCAACAGATACACAGGTGCCTCTGTTGGAAAAACTCCCAAGAGGTCTTTATTATTTCCTGCTTCACGGAAAAGGTGCCCCCATGTTGAGGTATAAAGTGGCCGTTGACCCGCTGGCTGTCCTACTGCGTGATGCACAAACCAACTAACAAAAAAGCAGAGCATGAGTAATCCTTTTTTTGGCATAAAATTAATTCTTTGAATACATGACCAGTGGTCGCTCCATTGCGATCAACAGCAGGGAACGAGACATCAATAAATGCAACAGAAACTTTTCCTGGCTACCGGTCAAACACGCACCGTTGCAATAACGAAATTAAAACAAAAAGGAGGCCAATGAAATCACCGGAATCAGGTATTTTTTGAGGTAGGGAACGATCAGATGTATAAACTACCGGATGTCATTATTTGCGTTGCAGTAAACTCACCTGACCTTCCAATGAGAGGATGGTTTTTTCTTGTGCCTTGACCGTTTGCTCTAAGGCATTGACCAGCTGCTTATAAATACCAAGACCTTCGGCAGTGACATGAGCTGTTTCGGCAGGTAGAGCACCGAGCGCCCCCTTCTCATCCTTTCGCATCATAGTCCCTTCACCCATGAGCAACCAGGCTGGACTAATGTCAGGATGTTTGGACAATATTGCCACCATAGCATCTGAACTGAGTGCAGTATTTTTCTGCCCTCCCTTAAAGTTTGCATAGGAAAGTTGTACATCTTTGAAAAATTCGGTCTTACTGATACCTTTGGTTTCAGCGATCAGCAGCACACGTTCCTTTACATTCACTTATAGCTTTTTTAAATGTTGGCTGTTTATTTATTTCTTAACGAATCAAGCTCACGCTCTAATGAAGACAATAATCGCTCCAAAGACATAATTGTCTTCTCTTGCGACTTTATGGTAATATTTTGTGAGGCAACAACTTGTTTTAATGTATAGATAACAGCATTAGTTACCCCTTCTAACTCGGGTGTTAGATAACTTTCCTCCTCTTCTTTTGCTACAGGCACAGTTTTTAACATCTCGCCTTCACCTTTTAATAGCCATTCAGAAGAGTATTGAGGGTATTTTTCAACGAGGTTAATTAACCATTTAGATTGAATATCTGTACCATTGGCCAATGCACGTGTAAAAACGCCCTTACTCGCTCCAATAGTTGCCTCAAAGGCGGACACACTCATCCCTTCTCTATCTGCGACAATCTTAATTCTCTTCAAAACAGAACTCATTACCGAAAATTTTAATATAAAATATTTGTTTTACCGAAAAATAGTTCTTAATTTAGCTTTATCGAAGACAATTATAAACTATTTTATTAATCAAAAAATATATGAAACCAACAAGGCTATAGATCAGTGCACAGATCGTAATGAGCCCTAGCAGCAGTTTCATCAACTTTAAAACATATAATCTGATGAAAAATACGCAAAAGAAACTAAAAGCGAAACATTTTCGCTATTTAACCCAAGAACACATCGACGATCCGATGAAATATCTCATTGGGTTCTTTGAAAGCGAAACATCCATACGTGACTGGTTAGCGGACCTAAATACGCTAATTAACGCGGCTTCAAACGCAAAGATGAACCCACCACGTTCCTCTACCGGATATCTCACTAGAAAATTAATTGAACAGGTGGAATTGGCCTATGTTATTTTTAGGAAATGTAAACTAAAAACAATAGAACAACCGCTGAAGTTCAACAAAGGCGTTTCAGACTACTGGAATCAGCTATTAGCAACAGACTCATCGGCAAGCAATATTGATACTGCAGCAGACAGCATTAGCCGTTTTTTTTCTTATGAGTCTTTACAACAATGGTACAACATTCTTGATGATTTATGGATAAGTTTAGGAGACAGAGATAATGGCTTTTTAGGCGACAACGGCCATGAAATTCTTGCTATAAAAGAATTCCTACTGCGCCTAGCTGCTGCTCTCGGAAAGATCTATGAAGATGCAATTCTGCCGAATACCCCTGAATCTTATCAGGAAAAAAATGCAAAGAGCGAAATTTCTGAAAATTTAGCGGAAGAAACTCCAACATCTGAAAAAATCAACACATTGACAGGTGAAATAAAGAAAAGTCCACAAAAGACCGAGACCCTCCAAAAAATCAAAAACATTTTGGGAGGAGAAGATCTACAGGACTGGCAAGCATTCATTAACAGCCTATATATATCAGCAGAGAGGGACTTTAAAAGCTGGGATAATGCGTTTAAAGTATATATTCCTGAAAGTAGATTTTGGCTATTTACCCAGTCAATAACACTCTTAGATATTTTATACGAGGAAGTCTTTTGGTTTGTTGATAGAGATGCAGAAATAGCATTAACTCCACGCCGAGAGGTCTCCTTATATTATATATTCCGGGACAAAAATACAATTGGAAATTTCACAGCTCTATCACTACTGGAAGCGAGTTATCCAGAGTACTATCTCATTAAAATGCTATTTACCTATCCAATTTTCGATTGGCGCGACAACCTTACAGATCTCATGCACAGAGGATTCGTATTGAACAAAGGCACAGTATACTATGGGGATCTGGATATCCCTGAATTCCTCCTCAACTTTCAAAAATTGATTGAGCTCTGCTATCTCCTTACCAATAAAGATGAAATAAAATTTACCAAGGCGATCGCTTAGGAAATTTGTAAAACTAAATACAACCATTTATTCAACCCATATTATGAATATCGATATTAACCCTATTATCGAGGCAATCCTTCGTGCTGTTGCTGTCGATGAAATCTACCAATGGACTTTTGACCACGAAGGTAAAAAGTATCAGATGCTACAGGTCAATCTTACCTCAAATGCCGGAATTCGATTTTCCGACGCCAACAGTCTGATAAACAAAACTGTTGGCTCCTATCCCAATGTGTATATCAATGTGAACTTCACGCACGAAATACAACAAAAAGTGGATCAAGGTTTAGGCCGGGCCTATCTTATTTGCCAACCTGAAAACCGCATTTATCAGAATCCTGTGCAAGAGATTCCCCTTGTCTTACCCAATAATAAAAGTGACGAAGTCATCGAAAAAACACGGACATATATCGAAAAGGAAAAGAGCAAGATTCGATCTTTTATTGATGGCTACAATTTCTATTTTGAGCATAAAAATTATGCACACGCAGCATTCATGCTACATCAAGCTTTAGAGCTTGCATTTCGAACATCCGAAAATATCCTCGTTGTTGAGGATAAGAAGTCCCATTCCTTAAAAAACCATATAAACTATCTCAAATCTTTCGACGATCGCCTCGGCACACTAGCCGATAATAACGAAAAAAAACAGGCTTTGGAGAAAATTAACAAGGCTTACATCGACTATCGATATCACTTTGATTATTTTATCGATGAAGATGTATTAGAAACAGCCTATCAGATTGCGATCAATACATTAAACTGGATATACGATTATTCCAATCTTCTCTACGAAGAAATAAGGGTAAAACTAACCATTCTTCAAAATAGTAATAACGAAGTTGAAAATTACAAAAATAACAATGATATATACAAAAAAGATTATTGTAACTCCAATTTTCGGGATCTTATTCTTAATGCAATTGAATGTTATTGTACACCTGCTTTGGTTGCTTGTTTTGGTTATGACTCTGATTATCACAGATACCATAATGCGCTCCAAAGAGCCAAAAAGGACCACATCACCCATTCCTACTATATTTTTGTTGCTTATGAGACTTTAAATGGCGAACTCAATAATTTAACACAATTCATTGCGGATATGCTTCCCAACAATGTGTCGCTCACGCTGGCCCTGGAAAACTCAGCCGTTTTCAGCAAACAGTTTTCAAAGGGTCATCCCTTTTTTCTTTCACTCCTGAAAGCAGGTGACATCTGGTTGCAAAATACATCCATGGCCAATATCGATCTGGAAAGCATCGTTGCCCCACAGCTAAATCTAGATTATGTACGTCAACAATGGAAGACGCGCTATAATAATGCGCGCACATTATACTTGCCTTATGAGGAATACTGCTCGGCAATAAGCATAGAGGCCGTATATTTTATGCTATCTCAAGCGCTGGAACAAGTTTGTCTTGGCGTAATCAATACCGTACTTCAATACAAACCGCAACGGGTCAACCTTACTTTCCTCATGCAACTCTGCAAATTGATAGTTCCTGATGCCTACTTCATATTTTGCTTGGATCATCAAGATCAGCTTAACGCCTTCAAAAACATTACGGAAGCACAGCAGGAATTTAGATATAATGCAAATTATAAAGGAAATCCACTAACAATTATAGAATTGCAAAAACGCACAAAAACGTTTATAGAAAGGTGTAACCAAGAGATGGAAAGCTATTTCGAGAAAATTTCTAGCCAACAGCTGGTCGAACAAGTTGAATAGAAGGCCGCTTATGAAGGAATAAACCAATTATAATTATGTCAAATAATTTGCAAATAATCGGGATTATTCCGATTGCTATATAAATATTTAACTAAGCGGTCAAGCAAGGGCCCGAATATCTTTAATTTCCAATATATTCTTAACGTTATCTCTTTCCACGGCATGTATCATGGCACGTCCGACTTCATGTAGGGAAAGTACTGCTGAAGGGGCAAAAAATTTGATTATTTTGGCCACAAAAGCAAAGGGATTGGCATGCTTTTGCCCTGAAACAGTCGTCATTGCTCCTGGTCTAAAGTTATACTCCTTTTTGAACGGTAATTTGGCAAGATCATTCTCTGTTTTACCCTTAACCCTAGCCCACATCACTTTGCCTTGCTCCGTACTATCGGTGCTTCCTCCGGAAACATAAATAAAACTGATCTCCGAATTGATTTCCAGCAGGGACTTTGCAAAAGCTAGTGTTGTATCATAAGTAATATAACGGTACTTGTCTTCTTTCATTCCCACAGAACTCACGCCAGCACAGTAAAAGCAGGCATCATAGCCCGCAATCGCATCTCTAAATAGCGAAAGTTTAGTAAAGTCTTCGACCAAAAGTTCCTTTAATTTTGGATGCTGAATGGCAGCAGTCCGGCGGGAAATGCTCAGCACGGCTGTTACCTTTTCATTTTGTAGACATTCCAGCAAAACGCCTTCGCCAACCATTCCGGTGGCTCCTGTTATAATTACCTTCATATTTCAGCATGGCTCCTCATTGGAACCTTTAGTTAAAAATACATTATTGCCCTGAGGCATTTATAAAATTCTATGACTAAATCCGTCGCAACCGCTCTTCTTCCAAGTCCAGTTGATATAACTGCGAACGAACAATCCCCTCGTCAATGGTCGACTCACAGTTTAGCTTCTGAAGATACTCCCTTTGTACATCCAAAAGCTCCATAAATATCACTTTCGTTTTTTCATTCATCCACGAATCATCGGCCGCATTCACCTTTTCTTCCCAATGTTTCAAAATGCGGTCCATAACATCACGGTTGTGCAGTTCTTTCTCATGTTTATCTTTCAGAAATTGGTAAACATGATGTTTCAATCCTTGCTTCATGCGACTACGGACCTGCTCTTCGGGCTCTTCTTCAAATGTTTCGAACAGCCTAGTCCTTCTGATTAAGTAGGGCAAGGTAAGCCCTTGTATCAAGAGCGTGGATAAGATCACGACAAAGGTGATAAATAAGATCAGGTTTCGCTGCGGAATAGCCACACCATTCATAACGACAGGAATGGATAATGCTGCTGCCAATGACACCACACCACGCATGCCGGTCCAGCCCAACAAAAGAGGCATTAGAAAACGCTGATTGGTAGATCTCGATCTTGGCGCCACACCCGGGCGAAAAATAAGGGTAGCAATCATGGCTGCATACGAGCTGATAATACGGGCAAGGATCAATACTCCCGTTACCAAAAGACCGTACCCGATGGCTTCCAACAGCGACGTTCCATTGGACCGCAAACCCGCAACAATCTCCGGAAGATCTAATCCAATAATAAAAAATACGATACCGTTCAGGATAAACACAAAACTCTCCCAGACACTCAGCCCCCGCACCCGGCTCGTACTATTGAGAAATGTCAGCCGCTGACCGGACATCAAAAGGCCACCGGCAACGACAGCCAACACCCCTGAGCTATGAAATTGCTCTGCGATCCAATACATAAAGTAAGGTTCAATCAAGGTAAGTGCAATATCCGAGGGCGCATCTGTCGGTAGACGCTTGTGTGCCTGTATAAAAAACCAACCCAATAACAGGCCAATACCCACACCACCGACCAGCATCCAGATAAAGGATACCGCAGCTTGTCCCCATACAAATTGACCTGTCCCAACAGCAATAAGAGCAAAACGTACAATGATCAAGGAAGAAGCATCATTTAATAGGCTTTCGCCTTCCAGGATCGCAGAAGTAGCTTTGGGAACTTTCACAAATTTCATAATCGCTCCTGTGCTGACAGCATCTGGCGGTGACACAATGCCTCCCAGCAGAAAGCCCAACGCTAGTGTAAAGCCCGGTATATAATAATTGGCAACAACCGCGACAGAAAGTGCCGTAAAGAATACAACCAAGAAGGCAAAACTCCCGATAATACGCCACCATTTCTTCATCTCCTTAAACGAAATTGACCAAGAAGCCTCGCAAAGCAAGGGCGGTAGAAAAATGAGAAAGATGACGTCCGGATCAATCGTCACTACGGGCAAAGTGGGAATAAAACTAATGAATAGCCCCGCCAGAACCAAGAGAATGGGATAGGCTACCCGTAGTTTGGTCGCCCACATTTCGATCAATACGATGATCGCAATCATTGCGATAAATAAAGGAAATAAGCTGTGCATACTACTTCATAATTTATAGATCCGGAGATATCCTTTTCGTAGTGTAAAGATCTCAAATGGAAATTACAAAAATCACCGGACAACCTAATTTTTTTCTGTACCCCTATTTTAACGGCACTCTGTACCTAAACGGCATCCTGTACCCTTCTTAAATTAGCAAAAAGATTTATTCTTATGGCGACAACTGCACATCAACCGTATCTGATCAGACAAGTGGATCTTTCTGATTTAGCGCTTATCAAAGAAATACAAAACAAAAAGCAGGTAGATACAGCACGCATAAGCATGCCTTTCCTGGTGCTCGACCAAGGCAATCAATTAAAAGCCTTTTCGTCTGTAATACTCTGCAGAAAGAATTTACTGTCGGTCGAAATGACCTACGACGGTCCTATTTCGGATACGCTTTCCAACGTATTTATGAACAAAGCGCAATCCTTCTTTGAGCAACAGTTGATGAACCTATTTGGTTCGGAAGAATCGCTCATAAAAGGAATCCGCCGATATAATAACTGGTTAAATCAAAACAGAAACAGTAAATTAGCATAAGGATGGAACAGCAACTGTTATATAAAAAAATAGCCAATATTGTTGAGAACCAGATCAAAAATGGTTCCTTGGTCTATGGCGATCGTTTACCTTCTGTCCGCAGCGCTCAGAAATTATACAATGTAAGTTTAAATACGGCAAAAAGTGCCTATATGGAACTAGAGAGTCGATCGCTCATTGAATCACGCCCCAAATCAGGCTATTTCGTTAGCCGATCCGGGCTTCGTCGGATGGCTATCCCGTCCATTTCTACCTTCAAAATCGACGAAAAGAAACAAGATCCCGCGGCATTGATCGATAAAGTTTTCCACTCCCTGGAAGACAAGGAAATTACACGCTTTTCACTGGGTTTACCCAGTGCATCATTACTTCCGATTCAGAAACTTAATCGATGCATTATAGAGTCGGTTCATGAGCTGCATGATTACGGTGATCAATATGGACAGGTACAGGGAAGTCCAAGCTTACGGAAAGAAATTGCCAAATGGTCATTGGTACTTGAAGGAAAAATAAGTGACGAGGATCTTATTATCACTTCGGGCGCCATGAATGCCATCTACAGCTGCCTTCGTGCCGTCACTAATCCCGGCGACACCATAGCGGTAGAAAGCCCCCTTTACTTTGGCTTTATTCAGGCTTTTCAACTACTGGGCCTCAAAACCATCGAGATTCCGACCCACCCTATTACGGGAATTGAATTGGATGCCCTGAAAAAAGTTATTCATAAAATTGATGTCTGTTGTTTTGTCACCAACTTTAGCAATCCATTGGGCGCACTCATGCCTGAGGAGCACAAGAAAGAGCTTGTCAAACTGCTCGCACACCACCATATTCCATTGATTGAAGACGACCTATATGGAAACATCTATTTCGGTTCGTCACGGCCCAAACCATGCAAATATTTTGACGAAGAGGGACTGGTGATGTGGTGTGGATCATTTACCAAAGTATTAGCCCCAAGTTTTCGGCTCGGTTGGGTTGAGCCCGGGCAATACAAAGATAAGATCCTAAAACAAAAGCTCATACAAACGATTTCGCAGCCTGCAATTTACCAGGAAGCTGTTTCCAAATTCTTACAGATCGGCCGGTACGACCATCACCTCAATAGCTTCAGAAAAAAACTGTACAGCAATTATGTCAATTTTAGAAACAGCATTGAGGCCCATTTTCCGGAAAATACCAAAATGTCGCAGCCCGAAGGTGGCTTTGTACTTTGGTTAGAGCTGGACAAAAAGATAGACTCAACGGTGCTCTACGATTATGCGCTTAGGCAAAAGTTGAGTTTTGCACCGGGAAGGATGTTTACACAGCACGATCAGTTTAAGAACTGTATTCGGCTTAACTATGCTGTGGACTGGAACGAAAAGACAGCACAGGATCTGATGCGCCTCGGCCGATTTTTTAAGGCTGTATTGTAAGAGGAAATTTCCGCGATCATCAGTATGGTATCCTTGGATAAGAATTGCTCTGCGCCATGAGGCGTTGTCTACCAGGATCTGACCTTAAAGGTATTTAAGCCGTACCCTATAAACGTTCCAAGGGCACCTTGTGAGCACCCTTGGAATTAAAAAACAAAGTGTATACACTTCGCAGAGAGAAAAGAATCTTTGTTAACGAATCGTCTCAAAGAATTTTTTAGTCTTGTTATAGGCGATTACACCAATTATACCGATCATCAGCCATAAAAAGTCGACGACGAAAATATCCCGCTGTCCATTGCGGAAGGTATCCCAGATCCAGTTACCAGTCATAAAACCATTGGCAAGTGGAATAAAAAATGCCAATATGCTTCCAACCAGCAATGTTTCGCGATTGGTTCTGCGTATGCTTCTCCGGATAATGTAATACAGTGAAAATAGGAGCCAGCTATAGAAATAAACGCGGTATATAAAATCCTGATTGACCTCAGGGCTCAATTTAATAGCAATGAAAGTCAATGCAGTGACAGGTAACATCGTCAAACATATTGCCGTGAAAATATTGGCCGCCCAGAAATTGAATTTTCGTTTTCGTGGAATTACGTTGTTTTTGTCACGCGCTACCAACCAGATCAATATACCCGAGATAATAACAAGACAGCCCATAACTCCCAAAATAAAGTACACCATCTTGAGCGGATAGCCTCCATAATCGCCATAATGCAACCGGTATATAATGCTGCGCACCCCATCTGCATAGCTAGCATCGCTAACTGGTGATTTCTCGGCAACAACTTTATTGTCGGCCGCTCGCACAGACAACAGCCCCGATCCAGCAAAGCTTTTGTTAAAATGCGGTTCCAGCTCCATGATAACATGCATATTGGAGTCTGCGTAGTTTTTGATCGTAATACGCTGAAAATCGGCTTCCGGCCATTTGTGTTTTGCCAGATCTAAAAATGGAGCGATATTAATGTCTGCATTTAAAGGTTTGTAGGTATAAGGAAAATTGGTTTCGGCACTAACCCCCATCTCCTGATACATTTTTTGCTGATCACCATCATACAACAACTTGCTCAGCGGCAAAGCGAGTACTGAATTGATGATCAAGAACGTACCTGTTACCGCGAAGATAAATTGAAACGGAAAACCAATGACGCCCAATGCGGTGTGCATATCGGTCCATACCGTTTTCCATTTACTGAAGGGTCTGAACACAAAGAAATTTGAGACGATCTTATCCCAATGCAGCAATAACCCGGTAATAAGGGCAAACAGAAAAATAAAAGCGGTAATACCTGCAATAAGATAACCAAATGGCGCTATGCCTACCCGAATCGGCACCTGATTGAGCTGGGCCAAGAAATGCAAACGAAATAAAAACTCGCCCATATCGTAATTCTGCACATAGTCTCCAGCCTTTTTATTGGCAAAATTATAGGTAAAGTTCTTTGAATCATCATCTCCACCTCTTCTGCGGCTATTCTTTTTTGCAGCTTTTTGTTCAGGCGTGATCTTCGCCAGGTTTTCTTTATTGAGTATACTATCGTTGGATGCACTCAAGCCCAAGTAGGCTGAAGTCCCTTCCCGGTGCATATAAAAGGTAATATCGCGTCCATGCAAATTTGTTTGTCCTCTGAGTGAGTCGAGCAAATGATCAACGTTTTTATGATCTTCGCGATAGGTCTTATACGACGTGTTATTCTGCCAGGCAGCGATTTCGTTTCTAAAAAATGCAAATGATCCCGCAAAAAATATCACATAGAGGATGGCGCAGATGATAATGCCGCTAATGGTATGTGTATTGAAGTAAATATTATAATTTCGGTTATTCATGATGACTTACAGTTTGAAGAAATAGGGCAGGGAGAAAAGGACAGCCAACACTAAATATATCCCCCATATTTTCCATCCACTCTTAGCAAGAAAGGCCAATAAGAGCAGTACTGCCCATAGGAGATAGCCCGTGAAGCAAGCCGTGGCAACAACATCCTTTTTCTCAAAAATATGAGTGACCAAAACGTGGAAAGAGATCATGACGACATAACCACCGATAAATCCGGCTGTAATTTTCAGGAATCGCTGAAAGGGCGTACTGAGGTATTTTTTATTAGCAGGCATATTTAATCGGTTAAGAAATCAATAATTCAACACAAAGGCTAAATACATACAATCCCATAATTGGGTATAATTTGAAATAGCGATAAGGATTTAATAGGACCACAAGACACATCATGCACATGAAATAGGCAAAAAAAGCAAAAAAACCTGCTCCAAAGCCTTGCAGATAAAGAACAGCTATAAATGGAAAGATCAACAGTAGCATGCTCAATGTGCGCACAAACTTCGTTTGTGCGCACAATTTTTCGAGCCATTGTGGTCTAGGGCCAAACTTCACCTTTTTGCTCGTGTTGTAAAAAAGATAGGCTCCCATGAGTATAACGATTAACAGTGTACTATACATCGATTCTATAATTTATCTGGATCGGTCCGTTAAAATTTATAGGTCACTCCCATGCGGAAGTTACGTCTGGCTTCGACGATATAGGAATAATAATCCACACCACCGAGCTTCTGAACGGCCGCACTTGCTTTGGAGATCGATCCAGCAGTCAGCAATTTGCGGTTGTCCAACACATTATTGATTACGACCGAAAGGGCATACTTCCCTTTTTGATAGCTGATGCCTGCATCGGTACGCAGATAATTCTTGAAATTACTTTCTTTTGTTGTCCCAACTGCACGGTCAAACATTCCCTGAACACTTCCCATAAAGCCAAGTCCACGCACTTTCCCATCCTGAATACGATAGGATACAAATGCATTGGCTGTATGTTTGGCCGTATTCGGAGTGATATTACCTATATTTTCTTCTTTGGTATCTTTGGAGATCTTCGAATCTGTCAAGGCATAATTTGCATTCACATTCAGCCCCTTAATAATTTCACCGGTGACATCAAATTCGATACCCTTGCTTCTGGTTTCTCCCAATTGGGTCTGGAATGACACACCATTAACGACGTGACTCGGATCGGGGTCAGCTACCAGCGCATTTTTACGGGCAATAGTGTAGGCACTTAACGTGGAGATCCATTTTCCACCCATCCACTCTTTCTTAACACCTGCTTCTAAATCATTTCCGCGTATTGGTTTGAAAGCATTACCTTCCCAGTCGGTACCAGCGACAGGAACAAAAGATTGATCAAACAAGCCATATACACTCATGGATTTATCGATCGAATAGCTCAACCCTACCCTCGGCGTAAATGCTTTATCGGTTCTGTCAGCTACAGACGTTTTTCCTATGGTCTCATTAATTGTATAGCGTAAGCCAAGCGATAAACGCAATTTCTCTTCCAGGAACGCCAATTCATCGTGCGCGTAGAATGACATATAGTTTGTTGAAGTCACGTAGTTGCTACCGCCCGCACGGACCTTTACACTCTGCGAACGATCCAGCGTAGGGAATACACTGCCTGGAATACCGTATTTAGGATCATAGACGTTGAGCGGAGCTGAAGGAATCGAATCTAAAATCGTTCTAAAATCGCCCCAGAACTTCTTATTACCATAGTCGGCTCCCACCAAAATCCGATGACGAACGCTTCCGGTATATTCTTCTCCGTTTAAAGAAACCTGACCAAAACTATTTTCACCATGTTCGTCGGCAATACTGTAATAACGTGGCATATCGCCATTGGCTTTCATGTAATTCAGCCATGTACTGGTGGCTTTCATATCAAAATTGAAATAGGCCATCTGTGCATGCAACTTCCAGTTTTCGTTTAGTTTGCGATCCAGGTAAATATAGGCACTATGGTCTTTTAGCTTTCCGGGCTCCATGGAGGGATCACCATAGAAGAAGTCATTGGCAATACCCGGATCGGCAAATCCTTTGGGTGAGAACGTATAATTACCATTTGATAGGTAGGTAGACCCTTGGTAGGTGTATTCAAATGTTAAGTTCGTCAAAGAATCTACTTTATAGGTAACCACTGGCGCTATAACAAGCCGGTTACTGTAATTATATTTTGTAAAAAAATCTTTTTGTTGTCCGGCCACATTCAGACGGTAAAGCAGTTTGCCATCTTTGCGCAATTTACCATCCAAGTCAACGGCAGCGCGATAGGTACTAAAACTACCTGTATTCAGCGTCACAGATCCCTTGGTATTTCCTGTCGGTTTTTTAGTTACGACATTATAAAACCCGCCAGGTTCGCCATTGGCAAGCATAAAACCGGCTGGTCCTTTTACAAATTCGATCCGCTCGATCATACTTGCATCTTCGGCTGTAGGCCCCCAAGAAGCTTCAATGTTCATCCCATTACGGAATGCAGGGATCTTAGAGCCACGCATACGGATATTGGCATATTGGTTGTCCCAATGGCCCTGACGTGTTGCGCCACTAACATTACGCGTAATACCATCCACAATATCAAAAACTTGCTGATCGGCCATTAAATCAGCAGAAATAACCTGTATATTTTGAGGTAACTCTAAGATTGGTGTTTTAAGACGTAACGATCCGGAGATACTGTCAAACTTATAATGCTCATAGTATTTACCATAAACCGCAACTTCGTCGATGGCCTGCGATTGGTCTTTTACGATGATGGGCCCAAGGTTTGTCACCTCATCTTTTGCATTCACCTCCATCGTATGCTTACTATAACCAATCGCCTTAATCTCAATATGATAAGTTTTGGATGAAAGCTTATGAAAAGCGAAATGCCCCTCATTATCGGTACTGGTGGTCGCACCCGTATTGGTTAATTTTACTGTCGCCCCTGTGATCGGTTCAGATTTTTCATTGATAAGAATTCCCTCAATTATTTTGTTCGTCTGTGCCTGTGCAACAGAGAAAACCGAACTAATCATAGGAATAGCCAGAAAGGATAAAGTTTTATTCATGAATGTAGTGTGGTAGATGTTTTTTATAGTAGATATTCTTTTTTTGCAAGGATCCATTGGTGTTTCCATCGTTTCAGATGGACCCTTTATTATTTTGTCTGCGCTGTATCTGCAGTTATTTGATGGTAATAAAAGTTGTACTTCCCTGCCATGCCGAAGCATAGGGTTTTCCTTCATGTTCACCTGCTGTCTCAGCAAACGTACTTGCTTCCAAAACGTATGGCCCCGACCAAATTGCATCAAATGTCAGGATACCATTCTCGTCCGCAACAAACTCTTTTCCCCAACCAGTAGCCGAAAAAACAGAAACTTTGGCCTGTGGAACAGCTTTGCCGAAGCTGGTGATCTTTGCTTGTATACGTTGCCCCTTTTTTGCGTTAGCCGCACCAAGCAACTCAATTTGCAATGGGCTTTTTACATATTTATAATCGAGTGTTGCAGACTTTCCTACGATAACAGGCACTAAGGAAGAAAATTCATATTTCGTTTTACCGCCTAGATCTTTAGGTGCTTTAACAATGGATAGGAAATAGGTTCCGGCTGCTGTAGGTTGGAATGAACCGCTAAAGTGATCGCCTTGATTCGTCAATTGAAGCTTGACGGGTTCCTGTCCCGGGGCATGCAACATTAATGAGAAGTCCTTCACGTCGGAGTACCATTTGTCGACCTGATCTCTTTCATTCGTTGCAAACTCGCCGTAATATACCTTGACTTCATGGGATTGGTTTAACGTTCCATAAGAAGATGATTCAATCCAAAGGGCATGGGCATGACTAGTATGACTACACAGTAATACCGTAAGGAATGTAAAAAATGAAATTAAAATTTTCATAATATGTTGATTGATGTTTAGTTTTCTTCAACTTATTATGGGAGAATTTGCAGGTTTTGCATATGCTTAACAACGAATAAAATAATAAAATTCGTTATCTTGCAAGTTCTTCCATATCGTATATCGGGAGTACTGACACAGCGTGCTGTTTCAGTCATCTACATGCAGTTGCCGCTGTATGTAGATTAACGCCATGTGATAGATTGCCGTCTATTACATGGTGTTTTTTGTTTCCTGTGTCCAAATAAGTGAAAAAGATATTATTTAGACTGATTAAAAACAAAGCAAATATAACAGGAAATCTTTTTAAAACAACTAATTTTTTCATTTTACAGTATTCTTACGCTTTAACTGAAGAAATAAAACGAACAAAAAGAGCATTTTAAACTAGGAAGAGAGTGCAGAAGGAATTGAAAAAGCTGTTACATGATTCTCTAGCACAACTTTCAGGTCGAATAATTCTGTTTCCTGATAGCGTGTTGCTACATGAAGCTGGATACGTTCGCAGTGTGGTTCGAAAGTTTGCTGCACCAGATCGACCGTATTATTCTCACCGGAGAGGTGAGTTAAGATAAGATGTTTAAGGCGATCGGTTTTATAAGCGTTAAACAGTTCGACGGCAACACGATTTGAAAGGTGTCCCCAACCACTGCTGATCCGGTTTTTCAGAAAATACGAATAGCGTCCTGTACGCAACATTTCCTCATCATAATTTGATTCCAGAAGCAATACATCCGAATGCTGAATAACATGCTGTACATTTTCACAAGGCCGTCCTATATCCGTCAATACCCCGATATTGTATGTTCCATCTGAAACAAGGAAACTACAGGGTTCTTTGGCATCGTGATATTTGGGAATACCATACACCTTGAGACCTCCAATTTCAACGACTTCGTCCGGAGAGATTATATGGACCAAATGGGATGGAAGATGCAATCGGGTACCATCGTAACTCCCCTTGGTGATATAAACCGGTAGATTATATTTTTTGGCAAATACTGATAGGCCTCTGATATGATCAGAATGTTCATGGGTAATGAAAATTGCTTTGATCTGAGTCGGTAAAAGCCCCAGATTGTACATCCGAAGGTGTATATGTTTGCTGTTGATTCCAGCATCTATCAAAATAGCAGAATCATCTTTAGCCACATAATAACAGTTTCCATTACTTCCGGAGGCGATTGCACAATATTTCATTCGTTTACGCTATTTATAAGAATATATCTATTTTACCGCGTCAAAGATACGAAAAACGAGAAAACTCAGACAGTCATTAACATTCTGGCAAACTCAATGGAATATTGACGGCAAGTCCACCGTCTGCTGTTTCTTTATATTTAGCATTCATATCCAAAGCGGTCTCCCACATCGTCTTAACCACAGTATCCAGGCTCACTTTTGCCTTATCTGGGTTCGATTGCAGTGCTAACTGCGCAGCAGTAATTGCCTTAATGGCTCCCATAGTATTACGCTCAATACATGGAATCTGAACCAATCCACCAATTGGATCACATGTTAATCCAAGATGATGTTCCATCGCAATCTCGGCAGCCATCAGCACCTGACGCTGCGATCCACCCAACACTTCTGTCAGCGCTCCGGCAGCCATCGCTGATGAAACGCCAATCTCCGCTTGACAGCCGCCCATTGCAGCAGAGATCGTTGCATTTTTCTTAAAGATCGAACCGATTTCAGATGCTGTAAGAATAAATTGGATAATTTTGTTCTCACGCATTCCGTCGTGGAAAGTAATATAATATTGCAATACAGCCGGGATAACGCCCGAAGCTCCATTGGTAGGCGCTGTAACCACGCGTCCGAAAGAGGCGTTCTCTTCATTTACGGCAAGTGCAAAACAACTTACCCAATCAAGAATATATTGGAAGTTTTGGCCGCCCTCACGAATGGCCGCTATCCAGGACTCGTAATCTTGATAACTGCGTCCCTGCATTAATTTCTTATTTAGTTTGGCGGCTCTACGTTCAACGTTTAAGCCCCCAGGTAATGTTCCGCCTGTATGACAGCCCCGGTAGATACATTCGTGTATTGTTTTATAAATATTCAATACGCCTGCTACGGTTTCACTTTCTTCACGCCATGCACATTCATTTTCAAGGACCAGCTCAGAGATTTTCAGCCCTGTTTTCATCGTCCAATGCAAGAGTTCGTGTGCAGTATCCACAGGGAATGGAAGATCTACTTCAGACAGGACGCTTTCCGTATCATTTTCTTGGACCACAAAACCGCCACCTATAGAATAATAAGTTTCGGTAATCGCCCTACCACTGGATAGGAAGGCCTGAAAGGTAACGGCATTGGGATGGAAAGGTAAGCTCTCAGCATATAGAAACAGGAGGTCTTCCTGGTAGGAAAAAGGAATTGTCCGTTCGCCAGCGACTTCCAGTTCACCGACCGCCTTGATATGTTCGACTTTGGGTGTCACTCGATTGACATCAAAGGTAACCGGATCATCTCCACTTAGCCCCAGTAGAACAGCAATATCAGTACCGTGCCCGGCACCGGTTTTCGCCAAAGAACCATATAGCAGAATTTTGACTTGTTCGACTTCATGCAATAGGCCTTTTGACTTGAGCACAGCGGTAAATTGCTGGGCTGCACGCCAAGGTCCTAAGGTATGCGAACTCGAGGGGCCGATACCAATCTTAAACATGTCAAAAACGGATATTTGTTCTTTGCTCATAATCTTTTTTATTGCGGTTAGCTGATCAAGCTATTGCTTTTGTGAAAACCGCAACTAAATTAGTACAAATAAAGTACAATGTTACCTGTATTTGCATTATTATCAATTTGAAAACCAAGCTCAGGTTCTTTTAACAAGTATCCAACAAACATCTTACATTTTTTAGGGAAAAAGTAAGAAATGCTTCCCTATCTTTGTTGGCTATAATTTATAGAATGACGGGAAAAACATATTTATATTCTTTTTTTACCATTGTTATCTGTTTATTTTCGATTAGAACGTATTCCCAACAACTACCTAAGCGGGAGTTTCGTGGCGTGTGGGTTGCAACCATAGGTAATATAGACTGGCCCTCTGTCAAAGCGGGCAATAATGTCGCACTGCAAAAACAGGAGTTTATTGATTTACTGGACCAACACCGCAGCGCGGGGCTGAATGCGATTATTTTGCAGGTGCGTCCTGCTGCCGATGCTTTCTATGCAAAGGGCAGAGAACCCTGGAGTAGATACCTGACCGGAAAACAAGGCCTGCCTCCGTCACCATTTTATGACCCCCTGGAATTTGCGATCACCGAGGCCCACAAAAGAGGGATGGAGCTACATGCCTGGTTCAATCCGTATCGTGCTTCGACAACATTAAATCCGGCCCATTTTTCGGATGACCATATTACCAAGCGCCACCCAGAATGGTTCTTCACCTATGCTGGCAAGAAGCTTTTCAACCCTGGTATTCCGGAAGTGCGTAAATATATCATTGATGTGATTATGGATGTCGTCAAAAACTACGATGTAGATGGTATTCATTTCGATGATTACTTTTACCCCTATCCTGATAGCAGAAATACACCGGTACCGGATCAGATTACCTTTGGTCAATATAACAACGGGATCGAGAAAATTGACGACTGGCGACGCAACAATGTCAACGTACTGGTACACGATCTTGGTGTTGCCATCAAAAAGATAAAACCTTATGTAAAATATGGCATTAGCCCCTGTGGCGTATGGGACAACAAAGAAAATAATTCTGCTGGCTCAGATACCCGTGGGCTGAGTGCTTACCGTGAACTATATGCTGATGGTGTAAAATGGATGCAGGAAGGCTGGATAGACTACATCAATCCCCAGATCTACTTTCCTTTCAAAAATCGTGCTGCAGCATATGAGATCTTAGTTGACTGGTGGCAGAAACACACCTATGGCCGTCACTTTTATGTGGGGCATGGGGCTTATCGTGTTACAGAAAATAAAATCGGCTGGACAGACCGCAGCCAAATTCCCAGACAGGTACGCCACTTAAGAGAGGAGCACGACGTGGAAGGAAGTATTTATTTCAGTTCCAAATCACTCACGGACAATCTTGTTGGACTGCAGGATTCCATGCGAAATGACCTGTATCGTACACCAGCTTTACCCCCTACAATGCCGTGGTTAGATAGTATCCCACCCAATGCACCTTTCGGTCTTCTGGTTAAAAATTCGGCCAATGGTAAAATGAACACCTTATTTTGGCAAAAACCAGATTTGGCCACTGATGGGGAGTCTGCTTATGGCTACGTGGTCTATCGGTTCAATCTCGATGAAAAAGTGAACATTAAGGATCCTGGAAAAATCATCTTTATCACCTTTGATGGCGATAAGCTTCAATATACGGATGACGATATCAAGCAGCATCAACAGTACAAATATGTCGTTACAGCTATTGATCGCATGAAAAATGAAAGTAAGCCATCAGATAGCAGGTCCGCCCATGAAGAGATTTAAGTGCTGCTAAAAAAAATACCCCTTCCGAAATGGCTTTGCAATTGCAGGAGGGCCATTTTTGGAAGAGGTACCGTGTTGGTGTGATTTTATAATGCTTTATTTCCCCTGTCCGTATTTAAATTTTTTGTTTATCGTAACAGGGAGTTTTCCTTTCGGCGTATTTTGCCCTAAAATAGTTTTCACTGCCGCTTTCTGCATGAAAGCATCATTTTGATAGGCCAGCAAAATTGTTTTTGCTTTTTTGGATGCTTCAAATCCATCCACAGCATAGGCATTGGTAAATAAAGTCAGGATTGATTTTTTTGCAAATTTCTTCATCAGGCCCTGAACATCTTTATTTAATACCATGGTCGGACGTGGACGAAGTCTCGTATCGTGTACGGCAATAATAAATTGTTTGTTCTTCTTGATTTCTTTGGTAAGACGTTTGATATCATCTTTACTTGTGCTATCCGTGATGAAATATTGTGTTTCATTTGTGAGTGCACTAGCCAATTCATTTTGGAAGGTCTGATTGGCTGTAATACCAATGTTGATAATAGCCGTAGGTAAATCCTTTTTGAAGGATTTTAATTTTTCTATCGAGTTCAAAGCGGTGATCGCTGCATCGGACAGTTCGTCAATGAGTTGAACAGCTGAAGCACGATGTAAATCATGGTATAGATTCTGTTGTACAGTTGCCTGATATTTATCTAAACCAAGCCAGAGCTTAGCGGCAAGCACTCGTTTTACCCGCGCATCGATATCGGCCTGCGCGATACGTCCTTCTTCAATAGCTTTTACAATCAAATCGATCGCACGCTTGCTATTCTCCGACACTTCAAGTAAATCATGCCCTGCGATAATCGCCTGTACGTCGGCTTCTCCATTTGGAAAAAACTTCTTTACACCTTTCATGTCCATTGCATCAGTAACTGTTAGTCCTTTAAAGCCAAGTTCATTACGCAAAAGATCGGTTACAACCTTTTTAGAGATGGAAGATGGCATATTAGGCGTGTCATCTAAACTCGGAATATTCATGTGGGCCACCATAACAGCAGGTGCACCGGCTTTAATAAGCTCTTTGAACGGATACAACTCCAGGGTATCCAAACGTTTTTTGTCGAAAGGTAGTTGCGGCAGATCATAATGAGAATCCACATCTGTATCGCCATGCCCCGGGAAGTGTTTAATGGAAGCCAGGATACCACCATCCACCATACCGTCCATATACGCTTTAGCTTTCTGGGTTACATTATATTTATTATCACCGAAGGAGCGGATACCGATAACGGGATTTTTAGGGTTATTGTTGATATCCACATCAGGGGCAAAATTGAAATGCATACCTATACGTTGGAAGTCTAAAGCAACCTCACGTCCCATGCGATAAATCAGCTGATTATCCTGAACGGCCCCTAAAGTCATCTGATAAGGGAACGACAAAGTAGAATCTGGCATACGCATGCCTAATCCCCACTCGCCATCAAATGTCACCATCAATGGGACCTTGGACAGGGATTGATACCGATTGAACATATCAACATGGCGGACAGGACCGCCCTGAAAAACAACGAGACCGCCCAAATGTTGGTCCTGTATAACCTGAGCTACGGAGTCAATATATTTCTGTCCTAAATTGGTGTGTGCCCTAACCAAAAATAACTGTGCAACTTTTTCTTTTGGCGTCAACGTATTGAATACCGCATCGACCCATGCATGCTGGGAGTTGATGTATTTCACAAAATCTTTTTTGTCCTGAGCTTTCAAAAAAGAAATTGTGCCGACTAATGCCAATATTCCCAGACCGAGTTTTTTGAACATAAATTAGTTTGTATAATGTATTTAAAATAGAAATACTAAGGACGTTATTATTTTGGACAATATGAAATTGTTTTTGCAACAATTTCATATAAACACGCATAAAACAGCAATTCGTAAGGTGCAGAGCTGAAATATACCGCATGTCAATTGGTGTGAGCAATACTAACACTTAATATATAGAAAAATAACAGCGCCGGAATACAACTGCCATCCAACGATTACAATTCAATTATCGGTTTGATAAGCACGAAAGAACTTTATCAAGGAATAGATGTTTAGAAAAGACTATAATTCAGTTTTTTAAGCTAAATCAGGTTATATTTTTTCTCTAGAAACAGCGTCAACTCCATCACATTTTCCAATTCACCTATCGCTTCCTTTTTCCACAGCTTGTCGATAATCAACAAGAGAAATTGTGTTTCGAGATCTGGATTTTCATAGTTCAGATCTTCAAAAGCACGATGGATAATGGGCTGCACAGGCTTCATAAACTGCTCGTGCTGTTGTTTGGAAAAGGGGTGATGAGACAAACGCTCCTGCAATTTCCAAAATAAGGGTTCCGCGGTAACCAATTTATTGGGTAGATTGATCATTGTGCGCAAAAATTCCTTTGGTTCACGATAGGTCATCATTCCGCGGTGGTGCGTAAGAACCTTACGATAACCTGATTTAATCAAATAAACCAACAGTGCGTCTTTATTCCCAAAATGTTTAAAGATTAATGCTTCGGAAACTCCTGCATTTTGGGCAATCGTTTTGGTAGAGGTATTCGTATAGCCTTGATCTGAAAAAAGCAACAAGGCTTCTTTCATAATACGCTCTTTTCTACTCAAAACACTTTCTTTCATCTTTTATTTTTTTAATCTATATCCGCATATCACTCGATCGTTATACGGACTTGTTCAGTTGATTTTATAATTCTACTGCAAATATATCTAATCTTTCCATTCACTTGGGGTTATTGTAACTAAAATGATAATAATTCGTAACAAATAGTGCCATATTTTTGGGAAATAAAATTATATAACCGTCAACAACACATTAAAACACATTTGCACCTCGACCGATGAAGATCAAACTTTGGACCATTTTGTTCTTTTCTATCTGCTTATCGCTATTGGGGAAAAACGGGCAAGCCCAACAGTATATTACGGGCAAGCTGCTTGACAATACGACTTCGCAGCCTATCAGAGGTGCAAGCATCACCATTATAGCGGTAAAAGATTCCAGTAAAGTCCAGGTTCCGACGGACATTTTGGGCCGGTTCAGCAGCAGTACACTTCCCAACGGAGATTATTTGGTCAGTACACAGCCGATGGGCTACAGCATGGATCTTCGGCGTGTAAAACTAATCGGGCAAACAATCGATTTAATGTTTAAACTCACGAATGCCGAGATTGTACTGGATGAAATTAACATTTCTTCGAGCAGTATACAGGTTAAAGGAGATACGCTGGAGTTTGACACCAAGAAATATATCACGCAGGATTTTGCAGATGCTGACGAATTGGTCAAACAGATTCCTGGTGTTGAAATTGATGAAGATGGCAATGTAAAAGCGCAGGGCGAACCTGTCAATAAGATTATTATTGATGGTCGGGAGTTTTTTAGTACCGATCCTAAGGTTGCTCTAAAAAACCTTCCGGCCGATGTTATCGCCAAGATCCAAATTATCGATGACAAAACCGAGCAGGCCAAGTTTAGTGGTTTTGACGATGGAAAACGCATGAAAGTGATCAATATTGTCACCAAGCCTGATAAAAGAAAATCCTATTTTGGCAAGCTCTCCGGAGGTGCGGGTCCCGACCGAAAATATGCCGTCAATACACAGGTAACCAAAATGAACCCCAAACGGCAATATTCAATTGACATCAATACCAACAATGTTAATCAGCCCAATGGTTTTGCGACCCGCGGAAACACCAGAGGACGTACCGGACAAGGGGTGACGACGCGCTTTAACGCCGGTTTCAACTACTTGGATCGCTTTTTCGATGACCGCATGGACTTCAATGCGAATTATACCTACAACTATACGGACAATAACATCGTCAGCCAAAATAAAACAGAATATACGGCAGGTAACCGGGCCAACCAAATCAACAATCAAGATCAATTAAACAGCACTTACGGCAACAATCATGCTTTCTCTATCCGCGCAAACTGGAAGATAGATTCGATTCAGAAACTGGACTTTCAGCCTAATTTCTCCTATCAAAGTAACGATAGGAATACAAGTTCCACAGGCAATACCTTGTTAAATCTAGCAGAAATGCTGAATAGTTCCGACCGTAGGAATAAGAGCTTTGGAGAAAACTTCAACTGGGGCGGAGACCTCACTTACATGCGGAGACTCAACAAACCTGGGCGCACGATCAGTTTTAATTTCAATGGTTCATTTAACAGCAACAAGAGTCATGCGGAAAATTTTGCGCTAAACTCCTATTATAAAGAGGGCTTATTCAGCCGGGTCGACACCGTCAACAATAGGAACTATACCATGGGTGACAATAACGGCTTTCGCTCAAAGATAGCCTATACCGAGATGCTCGGTAAGTATTCCCGGTTGCAAGGGAATTATACTTTTCGGAATACGGCACGCTATTCGGACCGCAGGACCTATGAATTTCTGGCCGAAACAGGCCAGCTAGGGGAATTAAAAAATCGTCTTTCCAATGAATTCCGGAATGATTTTGTTTACCATAGCGGTGGGGTTTCCTACTTATTTAACAAAAAGGATAGCATAAGATTTCAGATTGGTTTAGATTATCAGACGGCTTCACAGGTCAATGATAAATTGTTTCCGAATATACTGACCACAAAAAGCCGCTTCAATAGCCTACTACCTAACCTCAACTTCCAATATAATTTCAATAAGGATACTCGGGTCGAGTTTCGGTATAATGCAAAGACAAATACCCCTTCCATCGAGCAATTGCAAGATTTTATAGACAATCAAAATCCACTACGCATTAGCTCGGGAAATCCGGATCTTAAGCAAGAATATGACCATAACCTTGTGGTACAATTTAGATCGATCAATAAAGGCTCGGGCAGAAGTTTCACCTCTGACATTACAGCAGATTTTATTGAACATAAAATCTCCAATACCATTTTCACCACAGATTCAGCATTTACGATCGCAGCGGATGTTATACTCGGGCCTGGTGGGCAATACATCAGGCCCGAAAATTTCAATGGGGTCTATAATCTCAAATGGCAAAATAGCCTTGGATACCGCCTTGAACCATGGAAACTTAACTTCAACCTAAACAATAACCTCTATTTCAACCAGAATTACACCTTATTGAATCTCGAAAAGGTCAATGCGCAAACGTACGGCCTGAGTCAACGGGTCGGTGTAAACACGGCATTCAGTAAGGATGTCATTATCGGACTGGATTACAATGGAAACATCGCCTTCTCCAAGAACTCAGCCAGCGAAAAATCGAATTATTCGGTCTATAAACATACCATTGGTAATTCCATTGCATTGACTTTATTAAAAACTTGGACGCTCAATTCAACGTTCAACTACCTTTACAATGGCAGCATCCTGAATTCACCAAGTACGACAAGTTTGTTGTGGAATGTCTCTATCGGCAAGAAATTGTTCAAACGTAGGAATGCCGAGATCAATCTCACGGTATTTGATCTATTTAATGACAATAAAAACATCAATCAGCAGGTCAATGATCTTTGGGTACGTGTATCCCAATCAAATGCAATAACACGCTACGCCATATTAAGTTTTACCTACCATATTCGGGGACTCGGCAGAAAAGGAGAAATGAAAACCCGTCGTTAATATGCACCATTGCCAATCCACGTGGAACACTCCGATCAATCAATCAATCAATCAATCAATCAATCAATCAATCAATCAATCAATCAATCAATCAACAGTAAGCATATAGCCAACTCCTCTGACATTGGTAATCTTGATGCGGTCATCCTGACTGAGGTATTTTCGTATCCGGCTGATAAACACATCCAAGCTTCGTCCCGTAAAATATTTATCATGACTCCAATAGGCTCGCATGATATCCTCGCGTGGGATGACCTTATCTTTTTGTTCGTATAACTTCCGCAGCAGTTCACTTTCACGGAAAGACAGCTTAAGCACCTCACCTTGATAGGTCAACTGATGTTTTAGGCTATCGAGGCTATAGTCT
Organism: Sphingobacterium sp. UBA2480; assembly: GCF_002341965.1. NCBI lineage: Bacteria > Pseudomonadati > Bacteroidota > Sphingobacteriia > Sphingobacteriales > Sphingobacteriaceae > Sphingobacterium > Sphingobacterium sp. UBA2480. Next base: position 463,214 of record NZ_DDPA01000004.1, read on the forward strand.
CCTATCATCAGCTTTTGGCCGAACAGCATTTTGGGGCTATTTTTTAACAGGGACTCTATCCGCACAACCAATTCTTCAATCTTAAACGGTTTTTTGACGTAATCGTCTCCGCCCAAACGAAATCCCTTTACAACATCCTCTGTCTGCACTTTGGCCGTCAAGAAGATAATGGGTATCTGCGTGTCTGATTCGCGTATTTTTGTTGCCAATGTAAAGCCATCCATCACGGGCATCATGACATCTACGACCAAAATATCCGGCCGAGCCGCTGTAAATGCTTCCAAGGCTTCATGACCATTGCTACAATGGGTGACATTAAATCCATTCGCCTCCAGGCTATCGGCAACGATCATCCCAAGACTTGGCTCATCTTCTACATATAAAATTTCAATCATAGCGTTGTCATTCAATCAAAATATATTTCGGCTTTGTTTCTAAGAAATCTTTAGGATAAATCAGCCTAATTACTGTCCGATAAACGGCCCTATTTTCTTTCTGAAATATAAATATTGCTTTTTATTTGTAAGGTAATCGGATATTAAAGGTACTCCCTTTTTCCAGCTCACTGTCCACTGTGATCTTGCCCTCGTGCCTTTTTACAACCTGCTTGACATAAGCAAGCCCCAAGCCAAAACCCTTCACATCGTGCAGATTACCGGAAGGAACCCGAAAGAACATATCAAAGATTTGATTATGGTATTCTGCGGATATTCCGTTACCATTATCTGTAATACGAATATGGACATTTTCTTTCATTTCCTTCACTTCTACCTCGATATAAACGTGCTGTCCAGCATATTTTATCGCGTTTTCCAGTAAATTATTGATCACATTTTTTAAGTGGGCTTCATCGCCATTGATCCTTATCTCACTTGGAACGGCAATGAGCTTAAAGTCCACTTGCTTGGCCTTATTCAGCTGCGCAACTTCAATGGCTCCTTTCACCATCGCGACAAGATCAAAATCAGAACGCTGCAGCACAATCCCTCTCGTTGCATCAATATCCATCTGAAGCACTTTTTCAATCATATTGGACAGATGCTCCAGTTCTTTTTTGGAGATATTCAGATAACGATTCATCTTTTCCCGGTCATCCTGTACACCATACAACTGTATCGCTTCTATAGCTGCCATCACAGTGGAAACCGGTGTTTTTAGTTCATGCGTCATGTTATCGACAAAGTTCTTACGCAGCTCGGCCATCTTATTTTGGTTGAGAATGGTTTTCATCAAATAGAAGAATGTCCCAAGCAGCAGTCCAATCAAAAGCAGTGAGATCAACAGCTGCCAACTTAAGCTATACAGCAAATACTTCCAATCCTCCTGAAACTTGATAACAAGAAATTCATTTTTTATGGGATTAACCATCATGGGTCTCGTCCAAGCAAGATTTGCTTCGCGGTATTTGCGTCGTACATCTTTGATTTGATCGTGTGGAATCGTGACAATAGCCATTTCAAATGGTACTGCTATGCTCTTATTGTTCAGGGATTCTTTAAACTTCCTTTCGATCAAATCCAGATTGGCTTTGTTCATCTCAAAGTCACGGAACAGAAAGGGCGGGATAATTGCGCCTTGCCCTTCGCGGTCTTTGGGAAACATTTTCTCCCGCCTACTGTGGATCTCGCGATCAAATCGCTCGTTTTTAGGTCGTTCGGCGCTTACACGTTGTAAAGCCTTATCGAGTTCAGCAGCTGGCAATAAGCCCAGAAGCTCTCGTTTTACATCTTGGAGGAGGCGATTCCGATCAGCCTCGTGGCCATCTAACTTCCGATCACCATTGCGCGCTTGGTATGCCTCCTGAACAGCATTGAAGAGTGAACGCTCTGCGGTAGAAAGGAACAGGTCGCGACGATTGGTATAACTTCCATAAAGCCAAAAGCCTAGCACTACAGTAATTCCTGCCCCTATTAAAACGATCAAACTGATCAGTAATTTAAATCTTCTACCCATAACTAAAACAAATTTAAATTACTAGATTTGCAATCGCTGTGGTAATTAACCATATTTAACAAAATATAACACTGATTAACAGTTCGCATTGATTACTTTTGCACTATTCAAAAATTAATATGATTAAAGACTTTAAGAGACGTAGTATTCAACTTTTACTTCCACTTTTTACATTGGCCGCTTTTGTTGGTTGTAATAAAGACATTTCGCTCTCATTGGATAGTTCAAGAGATGAAACAATCGGTTTAGTACCAATTGATACGGTTTCCGCCAAAGTTTCGACTTATCAATTGGACGATATTCCGACTTCTGCTACTGGAACAATGCTCGTAGGAAAGAATAGCAATGCTGTTACGGGTAGCATGAAGTCTACAGCTTATATGCGCCTAGGAGTAGGAACGATAAGTAATGCTTCTATACCTGATGATGCTACCTTGGATTCTGTAACCTTGGTATTAAAGCCAAACAAATATTTTTACGGTGATACAACGAAAGTACAAAAGATAGCAGTACACCGTGTCACAGAAGAAATTACGCAAACACAGATTGATTTAACCAAACCTGTTGATGAACGTCCTGTTTTTGTAAGTTCAGCAGCGATATTCAGTAAACAAAAGTTTGCCTATGAAAATACCCCACTGGCACAACTTTCCTTTAAACCGCGTATACAATCGGCAGATTCCTTATTTTTTAGATTCAACAACAGCATTAGCAATGAGTTGTTTACAATGATCAAAAATAATGATAACCGAATTCAAAATAGTACAAGTTTCCAAGAGTATTTCAAAGGATTGGCACTTGTCCCTGACAATAGCAATACGGCAGTAATTGGATTCAAAGACACTGTATTTTTACAGGTCCATTATTCATTCCTGAATAATGAAGGAACAAAATCCGTTGGCAAACAATATTTTTCCATTGATAACAAGGCTTATCAGTATAATCAAATTGAAGCAGATCGCTCTGCAACAAAATTTGCGCCGATGACCTTAAAAAATCCGCAACTTGCAAGTCAACAAACTGATGGCAATGTATTTTTAGAAGGCTCAACTGGTGTTGTAGCAAAAATTGAATTTCCAACGTTATTAGAATTGGTGAACAATCCATCCATTGCAATCAATAAAGCGGAACTGATCATCGAAGTAGAAAATGGAGCCAAAACAAATTTTGCGCAACCCAAGAATGTAATTTTGATGATTGCCAGTCCAAACGGGAACCCAATTAGTATGTTATTAACACCCTATGCGACTGATTCTAGAAGTGTGCAAGCACCTACATTAGTTCCTGGCGATGATTTTGGTTCCAATGGAAAATATACATTCAATCTGATTGAATATTTGACAAAAATTAAAACAACAGCATACAAAAACACTTCATTATATCTATCTTTACCGACATCGAGTTTGTTTTCAACTGGAGACAGGTTAATATTGGCAAAAGATAATGAGAATGATCCGAAAATTAAATTAAACATCCTTTATACTAAATTTCAATAATTTATGAACAAGAAAAATTGGCTACTCGTTTTATTAGCTTTTGTATTTACAGTTACAACTATCTCTTCTTGTAAAAAAAGTGACGACAGCACAACCAAATCAGATGAATGGTTTGCAAAAGCTGCTTTTAAAGGGCCACAAACTTCATCTGCTGCTAGCTTTTTGATAAATAACGTTGCATATGTCACTACTGGTCTAGCAAGTAACGCTGGTGGTAAACCATTCCGCGTGAAAGACACGTATGCGTATGACGCAGCATCAGATACTTGGGCTGAAAAAGCACCTTTCACAGGTGTTGATAGAAACGGTGCCATCGGCTTTTCCATTGGTAATGTCGGTTATGTTGGTGGTGGAAATGACGGAACAAACAACCTAACAGATTTCTACAAATTTGACCCTACAGCTAACGGCGGAAAAGGTGCTTGGTCAAGCATTGCTCCACTTCCTATTGCTTTGTCTAATGCAGTAGCTTTTACTTTAAACGGTGCGGCTTATGTTGGAACCGGTGAAACTGTAGTTAGTGGTGGAACAACAAATACCAATGAGTTTTACAAATATGATCCTGCTGCTAATACTTGGCAAGCAATTAGTGATGCTCCTTTTTCAGCGAAAAGAAAAGCAGCTTTCTCTTTTGTTGTCAATAATGTAGCCTATGTAGGTGGTGGTATTTCTAACGGTTCTTACCCAAAAGATTTCTATAAATTTGATGGTAGCAAATGGACTAAATTGAACGATATCAATAGAGCTGATAATTCATATACGTACGATTTGACTCGTTCAAATGCCTCTGCGTTCGCGATCAATGGTACACCATTCGTTGTTGGTGGTTACAAAAATGCAGTAATCAATAGTACATGGAAATATAATATTTCTGGTGACTACTGGACAAATGATAACGGCGCTTTCGCTGGTTCAGCACGCCAAGATGCTGTTGGTTTCGCTGTAGGAAACAACGGTTACATCACGACTGGACTTAACGGTTCATCTCGTTTTGACGATACTTGGATGTTTACTCCGATTTATTAATCGAAATTAAATCAATATAAAAAAAGGAATGGAGTTTCAAACTTCATTCCTTTTTTTGCTTTAACTATTTTGCTCCTACTGGTTCAAAGGGGTTTTTAGTTTCCTTTTATAACTGCCTATTCTAGCGAAATCAGCCAACAATAATAGCATACACCCATCAGCTATATTGATGTCGGGTAAACTCTGCTCTTCTTTATTAGAGAGGCACGCTCCCGGAGATCTGCTCGCCATAATGTTTCATTCACTCCATACACTTCTAAAAGCGATCTGTCTCAGCCCTTGAGGCATCATTATACAAAAGATTGAATTGCATGCCTCATACGATAACATCCATACTTCAAAAAAGAATGGGGCCAATAAAAAAGAAAATGCTCAAAAAGCCAAATCAGACCCGTTGAGAATTGAATCTCTAAAATGATGTGGCAGCGGAATACGTATAAAATTGCATGAAAAAGGGGGTATCCAATCTTTTGGATACCCCCTTCTAATTTTACACAAACTTGCAATACTGTCGACCTTACGAAGAAGGATCAAGACTTGAAGTTCATTTATTTTTCAACTGTCTTGATCTCAAATAATGTATTCCATAACTTCCCTGTTATAAAAAGACGTTTTCCAGCTTGATCGTAAGCAATTCCATTCAATTCATTGTCATAAGCGGAAGTATGCTCATAGATACCAACAAGATTAATCCGTCCTTCTACCGCTCCTGTTTGAGGATTTATAATAACAATAACATCCTTTTGATAGACATTTGCGTAGACTTTGCCGTCTATATATTCCAGTTCATTAAGTTCATCCACGGGTCCAGCTTCATCGTAAACTCCGATAGCATTTAGCTCTTTACCGGTCGTTGCATCTAAAAAGAACAATTTATTGGATCCATCAGACTTTATCAAATGCTGGCCATCGTAGGTCAAGCCCCAACCTTCTTTGCTATTTTCATATTTAAAGGAACTTTCCTTGACAAAAGAATTTTTATCAAAGACATATCCTTCTCCCTGTTGCCAAGTCAACATAAATAACTTATTACCAACCAATGTCATTCCTTCGGCAAAAGTCTTTTCATCAAATTTGATCTCCTGGAGTACTTTGCCTGTTTTTAGATCGACCTTTCTCAAGTTGGACTCTCCATAACGGCCATTGGATTCGTAGAGAATACCATCCGCAAACTGTAGCCCTTGTGTAAAAGCTGTGGTATCGTGCGGGTATTTGTTGACAACCTCAAAACCATAGTTCTTCGCATTTTCAGGTACAACATAAAATGTACTTGAAACAGAATCGGGTTTTCCAGCATTGTATACCAGGGCGGAAATATTACGTGTACCATAGGCCATGTCTTTGGTATCAACCGTAATTGCCGTTGTATCTGTTGATGACCCTACATGTTTATCATCTACAAAATAAGCCACAGAGTCCATTGATACAGATTCAAATTTCAATTTCAATTGGACCTGAGCACCTTTTAAAACAGCTTGATTTGCTCCAGGAGAGGCAAATTCCAAACTTGATTTTTTTGACTTACAAGAAGCAAAAGCTAGTGCTGCAATTGCCATAAAATAAGTTATTTTTCTCATCTATGTATAGTTATTTATAAGTACGTATCCTCAACTATCCCAAAACGCATCTTTGATATGATTGAGTGCTGTTTTGGGAGATTTTGTTATTGCGACAACATCAAATCTGACTTCACCGACATAACCTGTTTTAAGAATATAAGCCTGAGCTGCACGAATCAGTAGACGCTGTTTTTTGCGATCCACAAATTCGTAAGGTTCGCCGAAATCCGTTCCCGACCGCGTTTTTACTTCAACAAATACCAAGGTATTCTTGTCCACGATAATCAAATCTACTTCTAAATTCTTAAATCGCCAATTTCTTAACACTATTTTATAGCCTATCTTGACGAGGTATTCCATGGCCATTTGCTCGCCCCATTCGCCCGTTTCAAGATGCTTTGCCATATCAAAGATTACTTTACAATAGTGTTGCCCAGAAAGCCGCCTAATAGACGTTCGGCTTCTTTTAATTTTTGATATTTAAAAATAAGGACTTCCAGGTTGGCCACATCTTGTTCATGTTTCATTTCTTCGCGAATATGATGCATTTCTGCTTCGATCTTACGTTTCTTGATCCGATAGATCGCTGTAACGACAAGTTGTTTTAGATGTTCGTATTCTTGCGTTACATAAATTTTACGCTTATCGTCATTCCAATTTTCGCTGAGCGAATATTTACTGGCAACGCAATTGATCGCCAAATCTGCTATAGCAGGGTCAGAGTTTGAATAGAATTGTTTCGTATCTGGAATTTCGTATTTTTCCGCAGCTTCTCTATAGACGTTTAAAATATAAGCCGCAGCTTTATCCTTAAATTCAATGTCGCTGATATTTCCCAATAGCAATCCTGCAACTGGAATATCACCGTCACCTTCCCAGGTTGCCAGATAATCACCATAGTTGATTAAAATTCGGACGATCTCACGTTCCTGGAGAATTTCCGAAGTCAGCTGTGCAGGCTGTTCTACAGACTCTATGGGAGGTAATCCCGCCCTTTCATCATCTGTCATAAAGAAATCCGGCGGTGGCCCGTCCATTCCGAAAGGGGGCATCCCTGTATTTGGCGGCGGACTCTGAGTTTTACGAGCAGCATCCTTATCCGCCTTCTTTGCTCTATTGAGCCTAATCTTGTTGAGTTCAGCCAACAAAATACGCTCTTCGATATCCAAAAGGCTGCTACATTCGCGGATAAAAACAGAAACCTTAATTTCATCGGGAATCAATGCAATACTTTCGACCACATCGCGAATAACCTCGGCCCTTTTTATTGGATCATTATTGGCATCACGAAGCAGAATATTCGTTTTGTAGAAAATAAAGTCCTGCTGATTGGATTTGACATAATCTTTAAAAGCCGTGGCACCAAACTTTTGCACATAAGAATCGGGGTCATTACCGTCGGGAAAAAGCAGTACCTTCACGTTTAAGCCTTCTTCGAGCAGCATATCTGTACCGCGTAGGGAGGCTTTGATCCCCGCTTCATCCCCATCATACAATATGGTCACATTTTTGGTGAATCTGGAAATAAGCTTGATCTGACCTGTTGTCAAGGAAGTTCCTGAGGAGGAAACAACATTTTCGACTCCAGCTTGATGTACCGAGAGAACATCTGCATAGCCCTCGACCAAGTAGCAATTATCCTCTTCCATAATTGCTTTTTTGGCAAAATTCAATCCATACAGTACATCGGATTTATGGTAGATTTCGCTTTCAGGAGAGTTTACATATTTGGCGACTTTTTTGTCGGTCTTTAGTGTCCGCCCACCAAAGCCAATGACACGGCCTGTAAGGTTATGAATCGGAAACATGACCCGGCCACGGAAACGATCATATAAAGATTTATCATCGCGTTCAATAGCCAAACCACTCGCGGCCAAATAATCTGGGTGAAAACCCGCTACCTGTGCTTTATCGACCAATGCCGTCCATTCCTCAGGCGAATAACCCAATTCAAATTTTTTGATGATATCCTCACGGTAGCCGCGCTCCTTGAAATAGTTGAGTCCGATGACCTGCCCCATTTCAGTTTTCCAGAGTTGCTCGGCGAAGAATTTACTGGCCCAAGCGCTTAGCACATATAGACTTTCCCGTTTATCCTGCGCGGCAAGCTGGGCTGGAGAACGCTCAACTTCTTCAATTTGAATGGAATATTTATCGGCTAAATAACGAATGGCTTCGGGGTATGAGAACTTTTCCAGTTCCATGACGAATTTAAGGGAATCCCCACCGACACCACAACCAAAACACTTATAGATGCCCTTCGAAACAGAAACGTGGAAGGAGGGTGTCTTTTCATGGTGAAAAGGACAATTTCCGATCAAAGAAGTTCCCCGTTTCTTTAAATCCACGAAGTCTCCCACCACCTCCTCTATCCGTGCTGTTTCCAGTACCTTATCAATAACTTCCTGCTTTATCAAAACGTTTCTTTTTTAATGTAAAATTAGAATAAATCTTTTGCATCTCCACTACGAAATGGCTTCTTTAATAGCATTGCATAAGGGCAATTATGCAAATAGAAAGCAGAACAAGTGATGAGCCAGCTCCTATAAATAAATTGTTTTGATATGCTGTGCTTTGTATTGCATATCAAAAGCAATTTATCTAAGTTTGTTCTTCAATTTATAGCTGATTAAGATAATCAAAATGAGCAAAACAATCAAGAAAATATGCTGTATCGGTGCTGGTTATGTTGGTGGACCTACCATGTCAGTTGTTGCAAAGCAATGTCCACATATTGAGATTACGATCGTCGACGTCAATGCAGCCCGTATCGCGGCTTGGAATGATGAAAATCTCGATAACCTTCCTGTATACGAGCCCGGTTTACAAGAGATTGTTGCGGAAGCGCGTCATCGCAATTTGTTTTTCTCAACCGATATCGAAAAAGCTATCGACGAGGCCGACATGATTTTTATTTCGGTCAATACACCGACTAAGAATTACGGAAAAGGCAAGGGGATGGCTGCGGACTTAAAGTATATTGAACTTTGTGCACGGCAGATCGCAGCGGTTGCCAAAAACGACAAAATTGTCGTTGAAAAATCGACTTTACCCGTTCGCACAGCGGCAGCTTTAAAAAGTATCCTGGATAACACGGGTAATGGTGTTAATTTCCATATTCTTTCCAACCCTGAATTTTTGGCTGAAGGAACAGCGATACAGGATTTAATCAATCCGGACCGCGTGCTTATAGGTGGAGAGAATGATGAAGCTATTGCTGCATTGGTCGATATCTATGCACATTGGGTAAGTCGCGACAAGATTCTCACAACAAACCTTTGGTCGTCTGAACTGTCAAAACTAACCGCAAATGCCTTTTTAGCACAACGCGTCTCCTCCATTAATTCCATCTCGGCACTATGCGAGAAAACAGGCGCGAATGTAGATGAAGTTTCCAAGGCGATCGGTATGGATTCCAGAATTGGATCCAAATTTCTGAAAGCTTCTGTAGGTTTTGGAGGCTCTTGTTTTCAAAAAGATATCCTAAATTTAGTTTATATCGCACGGAGTTACGGTCTCACAGAGGTTGCCGAGTATTGGGATCAGGTGATTTTGATGAATGATTATCAAAAACAGCGATTTGCAGACAACATTATCCAAACATTGTATAATACTGTATCGGGCAAAAAGATTGCTTTCTTAGGCTGGGCATTCAAAAAAGACACGAATGATACCCGTGAATCTGCAGCGATCTATGTGGCTGATTATCTATTGAGTGAACAAGCTGAAATCACGGTCTATGACCCCAAAGTTTCTGCTGAACGCATCTATGCCGACCTCGATTATCTGAATACCCGATCTTCGGAAGAAAACAGGGCCTTGGTAAAGGTGGTCAATACCGCCTATGAGGCTTGCAATGATGCACATGCAATTGCAGTATTGACTGAATGGGATGAATTTAAGAACTATGACTGGGCCAAAATCAAGGAGCACATGAAAAAGCCTGCATTTGTGTTCGATGGCCGTAAACTATTGAACCGTAAGGAACTTGAAGACCTTGATTTTAAATATTACGCGATAGGCGAGTAATCAATATATAGGTAAAAAAGAACCCTCAGGATACAGTTGCGTACACTTATGCAGCTATAACTGAGGGTTTTGTTTGTGCCTGTTGTCAACGCATAAGGAAAGAGAGATGAAACACAAGCGATGCAACAGGACTTTTTATCTTAATTATTCAGCATTCCATAAAACTCATTCATGTAATAAGATTCTTGGAGCGCATCTCTGAAATTCTGCCATTGTTCTTCGTCAAATGAAAATACGATATCTGGATAAGGTGTTTTCATGATCAATCGAAATTCACCATCTGGAAATGTGCTAAAAAAGAGTTCATCCCCATTACTTTTCGTAATATTCAAGAAGTCGAAGAATTTTTTCTTCGTAAATGTCAGTACAAAACTTTGTTGCCAGATATAATAGGTCTGACACTTATGGCAAACACTAATATGGGTATCTCCTCTTTGGCTTAGAATTTTTGTGTCACACATAGCATCTTTATTTATTTAGACTCATTATAAATAATATTCAAATGTAAGAATAGTTTTTAGAATAACAAGTACCTGAACAAAAAAAAGGCGATATATTTCTATATCGCCTTTTTTTGATTAGTGAGTATTAGTTCAAACCTCTCTTTTTCAATAGATATTTTGGATCTGGATCCGCACCTCTAAACGTACGGTACATCTTAGCAGGATCATCTGTACCTCCTTTTTCAAGAATATTCTTACGGAAAGAATCTGCTGTCACTTGATCGTACAATGATTTTTCCTTGAAAGCTGCAAAAGCATCCGAATCCAATACTTCAGACCAGATATAAGCATAATAACCTGCAGAATACCCACCTGCGAAAATATGTTGAAAATATGTACTTCTATAGCGCGGAATAATAGCATCAATAATACCTATTTTTTTCATTGCCGTTTTTTCAAAGCCATTAATATCTTTTGAAATTTCTTTTGTGGTAGCATGATAATCCATGTCTAACAACGCAGCAGAAAGGTATTCAACGGTTGCAAATCCTTGATCAAAGGTACCGGCCTTTTCCATTTTCTGAATCAATGAATCTGGCATCGCTTCTTTCGTCTTATAATGCTTAGCATATGTTTTTAATACCTCTGGATCTGCTGCCCAATTTTCCATCACCTGTGAAGGTAACTCAACAAAGTCACGTGGTACAGAAGTTCCGGCCATTGAGCGGTATCTTACATTGGAAAGAAGACCATGCAACGCATGTCCAAACTCATGGAACAAGGTAGTTGCTTCATCAAATGTCAACAAGGCAGGATTTTTTCCCACTGGTTTTGTGAAATTGCATACGATGGAAATTACCGGAGCAACACGTTTTCCATCTTTTGTCGACTGATTACGATAAGAAGTCATCCAGGCACCGCCTCTTTTTGATTCGCGCGGGAAAAAATCAGCGTATAAGAGACCTAAATGTGAACCGTCTTTGTCTTTAACTTCATACACTTCTACGTCTTTATGGTAGGTTGGGACATTGTTTAAGGCTACGAATGTCAAACCATATAATTTATTGGCGACACCGAATGCTCCTTCACGAACTGCCGGAAGACTCAGATAAGGTTTAATTTCGTCTTCATTCAATGCAAAACGTTTTTTGCGAATAATCTCTGTATAATATCTCCAATCGTAAGGAGCGACAGCAAAATTGCCGCCTTCAGCTTTAATTTCCTGTGCGATATCAGCCTCCTCGCCTTTCGCTTTAGCAAGTGCTGGAGTCCAAAGTTTATTTAACAGTGCATAGACATTGGTCGGATTCTTCGCCATGGATTCCTCGAGTACATAAGCTGCATGTGAAGAATAACCCAATAATTTTGCTTTTTGAAGACGGAGATTAACAATTTTTTGAATGATTGCCTTGTTATCGTTGGTGTTATCTTGATTGCCACGCAACTGATAGGCTTCCCAAAGCTGTTTTCTCAACTCACGATTTTTTGCATACTGAAGAAAGGGCATAATGGACGGATTCTGTAAGGTAAAGACCCATTTGTCTTTCTTTCCTTTTGCTAAGGCTTCTTCAGCTGCTGCCGTTTTCAACGATTCCGGCAAGCCTTCCAATTGGCTCGCGGAATCAACGACCAATGTATAAGCATTGGTTTCAGCAAGCAAATTTTGTCCGAATTGTGTTGTTAATGTTGAAAGTTCAGCATTAATTTTTTTCATTTTTTCCTTATCCGCATCCTTTAGATTTGCGCCAGAACGAACAAAACTCTTATAGGTTTCTTCTAACAGTTTATTATCCTGTTCGTCCAGTCCAAGTGTATTTCGGCTGCTCCAAACTGTTTTGATACGGTCAAATAATTTGGTATTCATCGAGATTTCATCCGAATGACTCGATAAGATGGGGGCCAGATCTTTCGCTATTGCCTGAATACTGTCATTCGTATTGGCACTATTGAGATTATAAAATACAGTTGATACATTATTCAGTAATCCACCCGCATTTTCTAAGGCGACTATCGTATTTTGAAATGTTGCTTTATCCGAATTGTTGACTATTGTGTCAATTTCCAAATTGTGTATTTTTATTGCTTCATCAAACGCTGGCCTAAAATGCTCTGTTTTGATCTTGTCAAAAGGTGGTACATTAAATGGGGTTTCGTAAGCCAATAAAAGAGGATTATCTGTCATCACTTTTTTTTCCTCACAACCAACAAATGCAGTTGCCACTATCGCAAAGAATGGCAAAAGTTGTCTTTTCTTCATATTATCTGATTATTCCTGATTTTTTTCAAAGATAATAAAATTAGGCAAATGCTGTGTCTTCTGGGGGAGGCGTTACAAAGGAGCATGAAAACAGTCATCCTATTGTAAAACAAAAACTTATTCATAAATCTTGTTAAAAATAATCTGTCAATTTGAGTAAAAATATATTAATGAGCGATATTAACCGTTTCTTTTGGAGATGTGCGGGGATACATCAAGAAACTCTTGAAAAATATCCGGAAGAACATAGTAAGTACACAGCCATAGGTGCTACTATTTTTTTTACGGGATTGTTTGCCAGCCTTTCGGGTGGTTATGCCATGTATTTCGTCTTTAGTGGGGGAACATTTGACTGGCTTTTAGCTATTGTATTTGGTATTATTTGGGGTTTAGCGATATTTAACATGGATCGCTATATTGTGCTCAGTATTAATAAATCCAAAAGTGGCTTTATGCAGCTTCTGCAGGCCCTGCCGCGAATTTTATTGGCTATTTTGATCGGGTTGGTTATCTCTAGGCCATTGGAGTTAAAAATCTTCGATAAAGAGATCCGGGAAAACCTCCGTGTACGGTTTCTTGCCGACCAACGCGCTAAAATTGACACGCTCAACAGTACTTTCAATAAGAAATATGCCAATGAAGTTGCACTTTTGAAAGCAACCACGACAGAACGTGACTCATTGGAATCCAGCATTAAAAATGACCGTACAAAATTGAACTACGAGATATTCGGTAACAAAACAACTGAAACGTCCGGTGTCATGGGGTATGGCCCTTATGCCAAAATGAAAGAAGAAGAGCTGAAGAAAAAAGAGGGCTATTTGGACACTTTACGGAACAAGATAACGACCCAGCAAAACGCTATACGCCAGAAACAGAAATTTGAAGGGATATTGGACCAAAAAGTTTTATCCAACGCTTCTTTGGACAGCGCCGTCAATGTCGCTGGTTTTGCAGACCGCAACTCTGCGCTGGGCAATCTAAGGTACGATGCCAATGGAAAGGTTAACGAGTCCAATGCAAATGCTGTATTTTTTATTGCGTTGCTTTTTGTCTTCCTCGAATGTCTTCCGGTAATCGTCAAACTTTTGGCAGGAAAGGATCCTTATGACAACGAAGTCCAAAACCAAAGGACTATTCATGATTACGAATCAGACACCAATGTCACCGTTCAAAAAGAAGCCGTAGACCGTTTAAAGGATACGTATGTTGATGTTTCCATCAATAAGCGCATGAAAGAGCTTTAGTAGAACCGCTAGCAGAAGTTAGCAAAGTAGGTTTTGCATTTCGAAGCTAAAAATTATAAACGGGCTTACCTTTCGGCAAGTCCGTTTTTGTTAATCTTCCTCATCGTTAATCTTCCTCATCTAAAAATTTGGAATCGATCTGTTTATTTGCTTTAGCTCCTAAACGTTTTAATTTCTCTACTTTTCCAATCACATTCCCAGCTCCTGTAGAAAGTTTTTTAGTTGCATCTTCATGGCTTTTTAATGCGCGCTCCAACTGATTCTGCACCTGCTCCATATCGTTCAGAAAGCTCACAAATTTATCGTAAAGGCTTCCTGCTTCCTTTGCTATTTCAATTACATTCCTGGTCTGACGTTCCTGTTTCCAGATACTTGCTATGGTACGCAGGGTTGCCAATAAGGTAGAAGGACTTACAATAACAACTTTGCGATCCCAAGCCTCGCTAAACAAATCTGGTTTTTGCGCCACAGACATACTCAAAGCCGACTCTATGGGCATAAATAGCAATACAAATTCTGGCGATTCTATACCATACAACTCGTGGTAGTTTTTTGCGGAAAGTTCTTTCACGTGATTTTCCACGGACTGTACGTGTTGTTTTGCGAAAATTGCACGATCCTCATCCGTGTCGGCGTTGATCCAACGTTCGTACGCAATTAGCGAAACTTTTGAATCCACAATCAGGTGTTTATCTTCAGGAAGGTCGATAATCGCGTCGGGCTGCATTCTTCTTCCTTCGGCATCCATAAGAGAGACCTGTAATCTAAATTCGCGATCGCGCATCAGTCCAGAACGCTCCAGGACCCGCTCTAAAATTACCTCGCCCCAATTGCCTTGCTTTTTGGTATCCCCTTTTAATGCCTTGGTTAGGCTATTGGCTTCGTCTTTAATTTTAAGACTCTGTTCGACCAGCTGAAGGACAACTCCCTTTAAAGAATTTCTTTCCGCTGCCTCCTGATTGTAATTTTTATCGACTTTCTCTTCAAACAATTTGATTTTTTCCTTCAATGGGTCCAAAATCAACCCCAGGGAACGATGATTGGTCTCTGTAAACTTTTGTGTCTTCTCTTCCAATATTTTATTGGCAATAACCTGAAACTCATTGTTGAACTGCCGTTTAATCTCGGCGATTTCATTCTTCTGTTCCTGAAATTTATCGAGCTGCGCCTCATAAAATGAACGTGTACTTTCTAAAGACCGCTCTGCGACCAGAAGATTCTCCCGTTCCTTATCCAATTCATTTTTTAGCATAAGGCGTTCTTCCAGCAAACTTTGTTCCCGCTGTTGCGATCTGGCAAGCTCAATTTTTAGTGTTTCAACCTCTTTATTGTATGCAGGACCAGCACTGGAATCGGTATTCTTTTTTAATACCAATACGATCAAAATGACCAATAACAATACGATTCCCGCAAAGAAAAATATTTCCATGATTTGTATTTTCTGAAGATGGTGTATGCTTACCTGAGCAGGTCTGTTTAACCATCATTGCATTTATTAAACCTATAACATCTCAAACTTAATGGATCTGCACGACTAAAAACACTTATAAAAAGTCTGTAGTCAGTTAGCAAGCTGTTGTCAATTTACAAGGTGCATCATCCGCTTCGCCATCGAAGCAGAATCAGAGCAATGTACCGTTCAACGAAGCTTTATTGCAATTTTTGGTGTGTTTTCCACCATAGATCGGGCATTTCACCTGAGACAGCCAATTGATAGTCTTCATAACGGCAAGGCACGAGGTAATAGCGTTCGTTGACTGATTTAGATCCAAAATAAGGCACTTGAATCCACCAGCGGTCTGATTTTTTACTTTTCACAAAGACCAATTCATGCTCCTCGTTTTCCAGTGTGGTGCGATAAATGATATAAGATGATTTGGGATACAACGGCGTATCTTGTTTCCGATTATAATAACCATCAATAAAGCACCAAATCATTTGCGAGACCAACATAGCCGTCTGTTCCATTGGATCAAATGTTGGATTGAATTCATAAAAACCGATGGAAGAACATTTATCCGACATCCCCGCATAACGGGCAAGTTGACAAGCTTCATCGCCAAATAAACCATTGGGCATTGCATTGGCATTTCCAGGCGCCTCAGAGGCCCGAATGGCTCCTATGTCAAAACTAATCAAATCCGCTGCTCGGATCAAAGGCTCTGATTGGTCCATTTTACCCGCAATCATACCGACTCGTGTTGCATTAAAAAATAGTTTATCATACATATGGATAGACTCTTTACTGACGAGGTAAGTTTGATAGGCTATGGCATTTAAATTGAATAAATAGTCAGGCTGATGCAAAATAATATGGTTCACATAAGATCGGGAATTCAGGCTTACATTTTCGGCGTTCTCCTCATCAAGGTCAAACCGAGCATCTATAATCGCTAGCTCGATCTTTCGTTCTAAATTTTGATACCCCAAATATTGTGCATAGGTAAGGTCCTGTCCACCGCCAATGATAATCGGAAGAATATTCTCTTTGACCAGTTCCTCCACGACAGATTTTAAAGCGATATAGGTATCTTGAATCGTATTACCTGCTTTGATATTTCCCAAATCAACGATATTCATCGTATAATCGCCCTGATATAGTGCATAAAGATGTTTTCGAACAGCATCCGGCGCTTTATCCGTTCCATTATTATTGATGGATGCACGATCTTCCTCCACACCGACAATAGCCAACTGAGGCTGTTTATCCGTTTCCCAGCTCGGAAAATCTGTTTCATAGGCTTGAATAACGTTTCCTAGTTGAGAACTCAAGAACCCATGCTCAGGAGCAAAACCTGTAATTGAAATCGGGCTAAAGAATACGGACAGTGATGACATAAGCTATAATTTGTAAAATCTCCTATTTGTTCTGAAAGCGACTGTTTTAATTGGACTGAAAGAATCTACCTTGACTTTCATGGTATTTGATACCCGCGAAAGCATGAAGGTTTTTTCAGGATGCAATTCACACAAATATCCATTTATTAACTAACTTTTGAAAACATTATTTTTAACAGTATCTTTATCAAGTGATATTAATAACTGGAGGAACAGGTTTTTTAGGGTCTACACTAATCAGACAGTTGATAGACCAAGGAATTGACGTCATAGCCATCAAAAGAGCTCAATCGACTATTCCGGCCTCGTTGTTATCTTCTTCGTTGGTGCAATGGATCGACGCTGATATCAACAATTATTTTGAATTAGAAGATGCTCTTGAAGGCGTTACTAAAGTTTTCCATTGTGCAGCATTGGTTTCCTACCAAAAGAAAGATGCTAAAGCGCTTTTTAAAGTGAATGTGGAAGGAACGACAAATGTGGTCAATCTTTGCCTTGAAAAGGGCATTCGCTTACTCCATGTCAGCTCAATCGCAGCTTTAGGGACAAATAGAGACAACCTGCCGGTATCCGAGAAAGACCACTGGGAGCACAATTCACTGACATCCAACTATTCGTTGTCAAAATATCAGGCGGAGATGGAGGTATGGCGTGGCATTAACGAAGGTTTAAGTGCAGTAATTGTCAACCCCGCCGTAATTTTAGGTGCTTCGGCCAACGACAAAGGCTCTGGAGCTATTTTTTCAATGATCAATAAAGGGCTACGATTTTACCCAAAAGGAAGTGTTGGTGTTGTTGATGTAGAGGATGTTGCCGCGATCATGATTCAATTGATGGAGCGAGACGATATTACTGCTGAACGCTATATCATTAATCATCTCAATATAAGCAACAAGGATCTGTTGAGCGTGGCAAGTGTATTAATGAACAAGCCAGAACCGACAATCGAAGTTTCCGAGACCTTACTCCAAATTGCCTCTACTGTTTCCAGCATGCTTTCCGTATTTAAAAAATCGGATTCAACATTGACAAAGGAAACAGCGGCGGCTTCAAGTGCCAAATTGCAGTATTCCAACGCTAAAATCCAGAGGCTCCTAAACCACAGTTATCGGCCTTTGGAACAAACGCTGAAGGAAATTGCAGATTTATATAACAAACAATAAAACGATAACATAACAAACAACCGAACCTTGAAACCATCGGCACCTACCGATATCGGAGATTAGCATTCAGCACTCTCACGATCGTTTCATAAAAAAATAACAAGATGAAAAACTATTACATCATTGATTTTGATAGTACATTTACACAAGTAGAGGCACTTGATGAACTTGCACGAATCTCTCTTGAGAACCATCCGGATCGCGAATCTATCTATCACGAAATTGAGCGGTACACCAATCTTGCCATGGAGGGTAAACTATCTTTCCGTGAGGCTTTGGCTGGTCGCGTAAAACTATTAAATGCCAATAAATCTCATCTAGATAAACTTGTTTCACATCTTAAGAAAAAAGTTTCAACCTCTTTTTCCCGAAATCGTGAATTTTTCAAGAAACACGCCGACACCGCATGGATCGTTTCAGGAGGTTTTAAGGAGTTTATTACACCTGTTGTTACACCGTATCATATCAAGACCGAAAATATCTATGCCAATACATTCAGATTTGATGAAGACGGTAATATTATCGGTTTTGACGAAGAGAATCCATTATCAAATGAAGGTGGAAAAGTGCAATTATTAAAACAATTAAATATTGAAGGAAGACTGTTTGGCATTGGTGACGGTTATTCAGATTTTCAACTGAAGGAATCGGGATTAATTGAAAAATTCTTTGCATTCACAGAGAATATCCAACGTAAAAGTGTCACTGAGAAAGCAGACTTCATCACACCTAGTTTTGATGAGTTCTTATATGTAAATGATCTGCCCCGTGCCATCTCTTATCCTAAAAATCGTATCCTTTGTTTGATCGTGGGAGATGTACCAGAAATAGCGGCTCATATCTTAAAAAGAGACGGTTTTTCTATCCGCACAAAAGATACATTCGAAGAAAAGTATGTAAAGGATGTAGGGATGCTGCTCTTGGGCGACAATATCGACATCAGTGATGAACAGCTTCAACAGGCCGACAAATTAAAAACAATCGGATATTTGGGCGATATCAAAGGGCATATCAATAAGGATATCTGCAATGCAAAAGGTATTGTCGTTTTCGACGACAAGAAAAATAAAAAGAAAAATTCAGAGTTTATTCCGCGTCGAATGGCCGATTTTATCAACAATGGTGATACTTATTTAAGTCGCAACTTCCCAAATCTAATTTTACCAAAAGTAAAACAGGTCACAAGATTGCTGCATATCCACCAAAATGTTCCCGGAATTATGGCTCAGATTAATAAGGTCTATGCCCAAAATAACATCAATATCGTTGCACAATTTCTAATGACCAAAAGTGACATTGGCTATGCGGTAACCGATATACAAGGTGAATATGATAAAGATCTATTGAAACAACTCAAACAGATCGACAATACAATTAAGTTCAGAATATTGTATTAATAGCAAGCGACGGTAAATGTGGGGCAGCTATTGCGTACATAAACTCCGGCTGATGAAACGAGCAATTTATTCGGGCACACTGACAGCGTGCCTGAATTTTCGCTCAATAACTCTCTTTACACTAAAACACACAGATTATGTCCTTACATCAAGATGCCGAACTAAAGAAAGCTGTCCTTGACCTACCCCAAAAGGAAAAAGACAAACTCCTCGTACGCCTGATAAGCAAGGACAAAATGCTGATCAAGCAATTGCATTTCCAATTATTGGAGAATGCGGAGGATTTAGAGGAACGTATTGAAAAACTACGAAAGCAGCTGCAACAATTGTTCGATAGTGGTTTGAGTCAAATTGGTAATACGCCACAACACAGTAATTTTATCGCGCTTAGCAAGCTTATCAAACAAGCAAGCGGTTTAGTGAATGAGCACGAAAAAGTCACGAAGGATAAAATCAGTGAAGTAGAATTCAGATGCTATATCCTAAAGAGAGCCATCGCTGATTACGACAGGCTTTTCGCCTCCTCCTATCAGTCTGCTGCCCATAAATTACATAAATATATAACAGGGCGTATCAAGCATGCGGTGGGCAAATACAGTAAACTTCATGAAGACTTTCAATTTGACTATCGGGAAGATTTTCAAAATACACTGGATGCTTTTGGTAATACAACACTTAAAAGCTATATTAGTGAACAGAAGATTGACCTCGACCTAAATTAGTTATGAGAAATAGCAAAAACCGCGTTAAAATTGGATCCTTTCATGTTACAGCTTATGAGCAATATAAATTAATTTACCTGGCCACCTTATTGGTGTTGCTCGCTTTTGCCTATACTTTTTACCTCGCGAAATAAGCCCCTGCACAGATTCATCTATTATAGCTTTTGAGCTTCACAAAGTCATCTCCTTCTTAACGAGCAAGTCAGCTATTTTTTTACCAAAAAATTTAGTACTTCATACCCGATACTTGATACTATTTCGTTAAATTCGCACTTATTCGAAATTTTTGCTCGTGGGAATTCAAGAAATATTAGAAAAATACAGCCAAAGCGAAACTGTTCAGTCGCTTACCAAGGCTTTACAATCCAAAAACCCCAAGATTCAGTTGAAAGGGCTTATTGGTTCTTCGGATGCATTCATAGCCGTATCTTCTTACAACTTACAGGAACGTCCAATGGTCTTTATCTTACCGACTCATGAAGACGCTTCTTATTTTTTAAGTGACCTGGAAAGCCTGTTGGATAAGCAGGTTCTTTTTTTCCCTTCGTCTTACCGCAAAGCATTTGATTTTACGCAAACGGACTCCGCCAATGTATTGCAACGTGCGGAGACATTAAGTTCGCTCAATCATACGTCGGAATTACCGAAAATGGTTGTTACTTATCCAGAGGCTATCGCGGAGAAAGTGATCAACCGCAACGACCTGGATAAAAACACCTTAGAAATAACAGAAAACACGGCGCTAAGTATTGATTTCATCAACGAATTTTTGATCGAATATGATTTCGAACGTGTCGACTTTGTGTATGAACCAGGACAATTTGCGATACGCGGTGGCATTGTAGATATCTTTTCTTTTTCGAATGACCTCCCATACCGTATTGAATTCTTTGGCGATGACATCGAAAGCATACGTACATTTGACATTGAATCCCAGCTGTCTGTCAAAAAAATCCACAAAGTAACCATTGTACCAAATGTTCAAGCGAAATTCCTGACATCCCAACACATTTCTTTATTGGAATATGTAGATCAGGACGCTACAATCTGGATCAAAGACGCTCAATTTACGTTAGATATTGTGAAAGATGGGTTAAAGAAAGCGGAAAAATTATGGGCGGGGTTAACCGATAAGCAGAAAAAGGATAATCCGGAATGGCATAATCCAGCCTATGAATTTACAGACGAGAAAAACCTCAATGCGTTATTTTTTGAGTTTCCCATCATCGAATTCGGCAAACAGTTCTTTTATAAAGCTGAAGCCACGTTCAAGTTCGATATACATCCCCAACCTTCATTCAATAAAGATTTTAATCTCTTAATCCATAATTTCAAAGAGAATGAGAGCCAGCGGATTCAGAATCTGATCTTTTCAGATTCGACCAAACAGGTCGAACGCATCTATACGATTCTGGAAGATCTCGATAAATCAGCCACCTTCATTCCGATTCATAAAGCGTTACGCGAAGGTTTTAGAGACGACAGTTTAAAGTTAGCCTGTTACACGGATCACCAGATATTTGACCGTTATTATAAATATAAACGTAAGAAGGCTTACGAGCGCTCACAGGCAATTACGCTCAAAGATCTACGAGATCTTAAACCGGGCGATTTCATTACACACATTGACCATGGTGTCGGCCGCTACGGAGGTTTGGAGAAAGTAGATGTCAACGGTAAGTCTCAGGAAATGATCCGCTTGATCTATGCGGACAATGATCTTTTGTATGTGAACATCAACTCTTTAAACCGTATTTCCAAATATTCCGGTAAGGAGGGAACTGTTCCCAAAATGAATAAATTGGGTACCGACGCCTGGGACAAACTCAAGAAGACGACCAAGAAAAAAGTCAAGGATATTGCGCGCGACTTGATCATGCTTTATGCCAAACGAAAGGCACAGCATGGAAATGCGTTCTCACCGGATAGCTACCTACAGAATGAGCTGGAGGCCTCCTTTATTTATGAAGATACACCCGATCAAGAAAAGGCTACTGCCGATGTGAAAAAAGATATGGAATCGCCACATCCGATGGACCGATTGATCTGTGGGGATGTAGGCTTCGGAAAAACGGAGGTTGCCATCCGTGCAGCCTTCAAAGCTGTAGCAGACAGTAAACAAGTTGCTGTCCTGGTACCGACGACTATCCTGGCATTACAGCACTACCGGACATTTTCGGAGCGTCTAAAGGGTCTTCCGTGCACGATCGACTATATCAACCGTTTCAAGACAAGCAAACAGATCAAAGATACCTTAGCCAGGCTCGCTGAAGGAAAAATAGACATTATCATTGGTACACACCGCCTTGTTAGCAAAGATGTCAAATTCAAAGATCTCGGCCTGATGATTATCGATGAGGAACAAAAGTTTGGGGTCTCGGTCAAGGAAAAATTGAAAGTCATGCGTGCGAATGTAGACTCGCTAACATTGACAGCAACGCCAATTCCAAGAACATTGCACTTTTCATTGATGGGGGCCCGCGATCTAAGTATCATCTCGACTCCACCACCCAACCGGCAGCCCGTACAGACCGAACTCCATGTTTTCAATGAAACACTAATCGGAGAGGCCGTCAGTTACGAACTTGATCGTGGCGGGCAGGTATTCTTTATCCACAATCGTGTTGCAGATCTACCGCAGCTGGGCAATTTGATTCGCAAGCTGGTTCCCGGAGCACGGGTCGGTGTTGCACACGGCCAACTGGAGGGTGATGAGCTCGAGGATGTGATGCTTAAGTTTATCAATCACGATTTTGATGTCTTAATTGCAACAACGATTATTGAAGCGGGTCTTGATATCCCAAATGCGAATACGATCATTATCAATCACGCCCATATGTTTGGCCTGAGCGACCTGCACCAAATGCGGGGTCGGGTGGGCCGCTCCAATAAGAAAGCTTTTTGTTATCTACTGAGTCCGCCATTGTCGACCTTAACACCGGAAGCCTATAAACGACTTTCTGCAATAGAAGAGTTTTCGGAACTGGGCTCTGGATTTAATGTTGCCATGCGCGATTTAGATATACGTGGCTCGGGAAATCTCTTGGGAGGCGAGCAATCGGGCTTTATTGCCGAGATCGGTTTCGAAATGTATCATAAAATCTTAGACGAAGCTATTCAGGAGCTAAAAGAGGACGAGTTTTCGGCAGTATTCGCGGATGAGAAAGAACGAAAATATGTGTCCTTTACGCAGATTGACACAGACCTTGAGGTATTGATCCCTGATGAATATGTAACCAATATTACAGAACGGTATAATCTGTATACTGAACTCTCCAAATTGGAAAACGAGCAGCAATTGGCAGCCTTTGAAAAAGAACTTGAAGATCGCTTTGGCCCTATCCCACGCGAAGTCTTTGAATTATTCAATACACTCCGTTTACAGTGGTTTGGGAAGACGATCGGGTTTGAAAAAATAGCGTATAAAAAGCATACATTGAAAGGTTATTTTGTCAACAACCCCAAATCCAGCTACTTTGAATCAGATCAATTCGGCCGTGTGCTGTCCTTTGTACAAAGCCATCCCGAGATCAGCAACCTCAAAGAAGTCAAAGGCCAGCTTCGTTTAGCGTTAAACAATGTGAATACCATTGGGTATGCGTTGAGCCTGCTGAAAGAAATGTTGTAAGACGTATTAATGTTGTAAGCCATATTGATGCACCCGATATAAATAAAATCTACATATTGAGTAGATTTTATTTATATTTGAGATACAAGATAAACCGTCTTCGCGCTATTAGCACCAACAATGCTTTCAAACGAGCGAAGGGTTCCT
The DNA here is from genome assembly GCF_002341965.1 of Sphingobacterium sp. UBA2480. Taxonomy (NCBI): domain Bacteria; kingdom Pseudomonadati; phylum Bacteroidota; class Sphingobacteriia; order Sphingobacteriales; family Sphingobacteriaceae; genus Sphingobacterium; species Sphingobacterium sp. UBA2480. Next base: position 487,119 of record NZ_DDPA01000004.1, read on the forward strand.
TACGATCAAAGATTCGACAAGATCGAATTATAGACTCTTAAGGTAATACAAGCATCAATCAACATTATTAGCATGGCTACCAATACCGAAACGATACTCGTCCATGAAGGACAGCAATTCAACCAGACATCTGCAGTAACTACGCCAATCTATCAGACATCCACTTACATTGCGGATCCTGATCCAACGGAATACATCAAAGCTGCGACCGAACCGAAACACCCTTATTTTTATCATCGTCATGGCAACCCGACGAATAGCCAAGTAGCCTCCATCCTAGCAAAATTGGAAAAAACGGAGGATGCACTGGTCTTTGCAACAGGTATGGCAGCGATCAGTACAGCCATATTGGCCATCGTTAAATCGGGGGATCACATTGTCGCCCAACATGCACATTATTCCGGAACAGCTATTTTCTTTAAAGAGTTCTTAACAGATTATGGCATCACGGTTACCGCCGTAGACCAGACCGATGTTTCAGCGTTTGGCGAAGCTATTCAGGCAAATACCAAGCTGATTTATATAGAGACTCCATCGAACCCTAATCTCCATATCACAGACCTAAAAGCGATCGGGAAACTCGCCAAACAACATGGGATTCAGAGCATGGTCGATAACACATTTGCCTCCCCTATCAATCAAACACCGACAGATTTTGGAATAGACGTCGTTGTCCACAGTGCCACGAAATACTTAGGTGGACATAGTGACCTCACTGCTGGTATCGTCTGCGGTACGCAGGACTATATCGCCAGCGTATGGAAACGATCCGTCGCTTTGGGCGCATCACTCGCACCGCTTGATTCCTGGTTATTATTACGGGGGTTAAAAACATTAAGTCTACGCGTCGAACAGATCAATACCAATGCGCTGAAGCTGGCAGAGTTTCTGGATCAACATCCAAAAATCAAAAAAGTCAGTTATCCTGGATTACCCAATCATCCACAACATGAGCTCGCAGCCCAACAAATGAGTGGATTTTCGGGTATGATTTGCATCGATATCAATGGTAAAGATGAAGAGGATGCATTTTTAAATGCACAGAAACTCATCAATGGACTGCACATATTTATTAACGCGGCCAGTTTGGGGGGTGTCGAATCGCTTATTGTACACCCTGCGAGTATGTGGGGAGGTCACCATACGAAGGAACAGAAAGAAGCTTCGGGAATCACGCTAGGGATGTTGCGTATCTCTGTTGGTATCGAACATGCCGATGATCTCATCGCCGACTTAAAACAGGCATTGAATCAGCTTGACTAGGACTTATGTGGTAGGTCCTTATCAAAAAAGGCAAAAAAAAGAAGGGGAATAGCACGTGAATGTTATTCCCCTTACTGCACACCTATTTTTTATTAAAGTACGCGGGTACCATCGGCAATCCTGACCTGAATGACCGAAAGTTCTTTATCAAATTTCTCTTTGTATTCTTTTTCAAGTGTTGGCAAAATTGAAGGTAGTACGCCTTCTTTTACGATATTGATTGTACATCCACCGAAACCGCCACCCATCATTCGGGCACCGATCACCTCAGGAAACTGCTTGACGTAATCCACTAGATAATCCAGTTCCGGACAACTGACTTGATACACTTTACTTAATCCCTCATGGCTCTGAAAAATATACTGTCCAAGCTGAACAACATCTCCCGAGCGTAGTGCATCACAGGATTTCTCTACGCGTTCATTCTCACGAACCACAAAGCTTGCTTTCGCATAGATATCGGCATCTTTATCTTTCACCAATTCATCAAGCATCGCTATGGTTACATCGCGCAAGTTCTTTACAGCGGGGTACTTCTCCTGCACCCATGCAGAAGCTTGTTCACATTGTTCACGACGTGTATTGTAAGCTGTGGAAGCTAATGAATGCTTTACGTTTGTATTCAATAATACAACTTCATAACCCTTAAGATCAAGTGGAACATACGCGAAACCCAAGGTGCGGCAATCCAGTTTGATGACATTTTTTTCTTTACCAAAGGCTGAAGCAAACTGATCCATGATACCACACATCACACCAGCATACGTATGTTCGGCCTTTTGAGCAATCTGTGGAATATCGAGTCGTTCGACCTGCAAATCGAACAGTTCGCTGAGTGCTAAGGTAACGGCACATTCAACGGCTGCTGAAGACGATAATCCAGCACCCAGTGGCACATCACCATCAATATACAGGTTGAAGCCACCTAGTGTTGCACCACGTTTCAGGTACTGGTCAACAACCCCCAAAATATAGTTTGGCCAATGTTTCTCAGAAATAGCAATAGCCGCTAGCTTGACCTCATGACGTTCCTTGTAGTCTTCCGCGTAAAGCACAATGTTATCATCCGATCGCTTGCTTACAGCAACATATATTGCTTTGTCAATTGCAGCAGGCAATACAAATCCATCGTTATAATCCGTATGTTCTCCAATGATATTAATCCGGCCGGGTGAAGTAACGACAAGAGGTTCTTCTTGATAGAGTTCTTTAAATTTATTTACAATTGTATCTTTTGTTATCATCTTATTTAGCTTTATAATGTACTGTCGAACAATTTCGCAACTGTTCTGCGGCAACCTCCGGTGTGATATCACGTTGTGGATTCGCTAGCATTTCATAACCAACCATAAACTTTTTAACGGTAGCAGAACGTAACAGTGGTGGATAGAAGTGCATATGCCAGTGCCATTCCGGGTGGTCACCGTCATTTACTGGGGACTGATGCATTCCTGCAGAATAAGGGAAGGATGTTTTGAAGAGATTGTCATAACGCGTCGTCAGCAACTTGAGGATAGCGGCAAAATCCGACTTTTCCTTCTCGTCAAAGCCGGCAATGTTTTGGATAGATCGTTTGCTCACAATCATCGTTTCGTAAGGCCAGGCGGCCCAGAAAGGGACTAGCGAAACAAAAGAATCATTTTCGTCAATAATGCGCTCTTCTTTTCTCAACTCCGCTTTAACATAATCTGACAGGATGGTACGTTGATATTTATTGAAATAGTGCTGTTGCTGAACGCATTCTTTCTGGATTTCTACAGGCAAATGATTTTGTGACCAGATCTGCCCGTGGGGATGCGGATTACTACAGCCCATAATCGCACCTTTATTTTCGAAAATCTGAATGTATTTGATCCAGTCAACCTTCGAAAGTTCGACAAACTCTTTTTGCCAAAGATCGACCACCGATTTGATTGCAGCCTGATCCATTTCGGGTAGTGTAAGATCGTGCCGCGGGGTGAATGCAATTACTTTACAGATTCCTTTTTCGGTTTCGGCGATAAATAATTCATCTTCATTAAATTCCTGCTGGCTTGTATCTTTTAATAAAGCTGAGAAATCGTTCACAAAGACAAAACTTTCTTTATAATCTGGATTGATATCACCATCTGCTCGTTTATTTGTCGGACACAAATAGCATTGGGGATCATATTCCGGTCTATTATCCCGGGGAAGATCTTCTACTTGCCCTTGCCATGGTCTTTTACTACGATGCGGAGACACAAGTACTTTTTCCCCGGTAAGAATATTAACACGTGTGTGGGGAGAGTCCCCAAAGTTTAAAGTTGATTGCATGTTATGTATAACTGGTGTACAGAATACACAATTATAGCTATATTAACTCAAAAGTCAAAGGGGATTTTTTAGGCTTTAAACTTTGGGTCCTGCGCTTTTAGCAATTCGAATATGGTAATTTCAGGCAGAATTCCAACACGTCCTGGATAACCCAAAAAGCCATAGCCGACATTAACATATAATCGTTTGTTCTGTTGCGCACGATAAAGCCCTGCCCATTCCTTATAGATATATTGTACCGGACTCCATTGCAACATCTCGGACCTTACACCAAATTGCATACCATGTGTATGTCCGGCAAACATCACATCCACGTCGGTATCCAATACCTGAGCCCGCCAATGCGACGGATCGTGCGATAACAGCAACTTAACAGGTTGCTCTTCGGTACCCATTAATGCTTTTTTGATATCACCATGTTTCGGAAAACGACCTGTCCCCCAATTCTGGACCCCGACAATACAAAGCTCTTCACCGTCGACCTTAATCTTACGATTTTCATCCATTAAAAGATCCCAGCCCATGATTTTATGCACATCGATAACATCCTGGAGGTTCTTACGCTTTGCAGGAGAATCTTCTTTACCATAATAATAGTCACCATAATCGTGGTTACCTAATGTAGAAAACACACCTAAATCAGATTTCACACGCGCAAAAATATCTTGATAACCACGCATTTCAGAAGCTTGGGCATTCACGATATCACCGGTAAAAAATGTCACATCCGCTTTTTCCTTTAAAAGCATATCAATACCACCGCTGACAGCCTTTTTATTATAGAAAGATCCTGAGTGCACATCTGAAATCTGCGCAATGGTCATTCCATGGAATGCTTTGGGCAAATTTGGCAAATACAAGGGGACTCTCCTTACACGATAGTCGTAGGCTCCTGAAATAATTCCCCAGCTCAAGGGTATCAAGGGTGAGGCACCAACTAGAATACCAGCTTTGGTCAAAAATTCGGATCGGCTAATCCCTTTCACTGGATTCTCTGGTAAAGGGTCTCCGGCATCGTCGACTAAATCCTCAACAGATCTCTTTTTTGCGAACAGACGCTTCAACCATACACCCCCACGTCGGATATCATCAATCAACAAAATCAAAAAGAAAAATATCTTTGACGCCGCTGTCAGAAAAAAGGCGACTAAAATAACCGACCGTACGATTAAAGGAATACTATATTGTGCTGAGATAAAAACGCCCAATAGCAGTAAAACAGAATAAGACCACCAGAGAATGGAAAATACTTTTGTTTTGGGAAATTTAATCTTCGTTGCACGGAGCGCAAAGAAAATATAAAAATCCAATATGAGTAATACACACGCGTTTACTAACAACATCTTTTATCGATTTTAGTTTTTGGCATTAAGCGCCAATTGTTTTAAAGATTCGATCCATTTGGGATCATCATTAAGACTCTCTACCAAACACACTTCCTCCCCCCCTAAATGTTTAAATTCATTAGCATATTCCACGCCAATTTCATCAATGGTCTCGATACAATCCGCCACAAAAGCAGGACTAAAAATTAATAACTTCTTATAACCCTTAGCGGCAAGATCATGCAGTAAATCGGAGGTATAGGGCTGTATCCAGGGTTCTTTACCCAAACGGGATTGAAAGCAGAGCGAATATTGTTCTTTTTTCAACCCGAGCTTGGCAGCTATCGTCCGTGTTGTCGCATAACATTGCGAAAGATAGCAATATGAATTGACTGTCATTTTACAAGAATCACAGCCTGATTCGGGGCATTTAAGCTGACCTGTCGGATCTACTTTTCCAAGCTGCCGCACAGGAAGGCCGTGATAACTAAAGACAAAATGGTCAAAACTTTCCAAATCGTGCCTACGGGCATGATCCGCATAAGTTTCTGCCATTAAGTCGTCCGTACAGAAATTGCTTACGAAACTGATTTCTGGCAGATAATTCCATTTGCGAATAAGCTCCATGACACGATCGATGACCGAACCCGATGTTGCTGAAGCGTACTGTGGAAATAAAGGAATGACACGAATGGACTCCAAAAATAGACCCTCCATATTTTTCAATGCAGCCTCAATCGATGGGTTTTGGTAACGCATCGCTAATTCCACATGGTATTCTTCACCCAACGCTTCTTGAAGCAGATTGCGTTGCAAAATACTGTAGTGCATCAAAGGTGATCCCGTTTCTTTATCCCAAATCGTTTCGTATACTTTTGCCGATTTGGGCGCACGTGTACGTGCAATGATTCCCTTGACCAATAAGGTGCGTTGAAAATAAGGAATATCAATAACTCGCGGATCCATTAGGAACTCCGTTAAATATCTCTTTACATCTGGAGTAGTGGGACTATCAGGTGTACCCAATTGTACTAAAAGAATACCTTTTTTGCCTTTATTGCTCATAGCTTACAAAGCTACGCAAAAAAGAATGCACTCCGGATCTAAACCGCGGAATTATGAAATATCTGTGACGGGTAATTGTGCTTATAATGCTTCTAAACTTGCTTTTACATCTTTCATCAACCACATTGGCGTTGAAGTGGCACCACAGATACCAATACGGTCATTTTCAGCAAAGACTGATGCATCTAATTCAGCAGGATCAGAAATAAAATAACTAGCGGGATTGGCATTCTGACAAACTTCAAACAGCACCTTTCCATTGGAGGATTTCTTACCTGAGACAAAAACGATCTTATCATATTGTCTGGCGAAAGCGCCAAGATCTTCGTATCGATTGGAAACTTGTCGACAAATGGTATCATTAGCTTTCACTTCATACCCTCGCCTGATCAGTTCGTCTTTGATGGCATAAAATTTATCCACGCTTTTTGTTGTCTGGCTGTATAAGGTAAATGAGGCGGGCAATTCGACTTGATCCAATTCGGAAATATCCTGAAAAACTAAGGCTTCATTATTTGTCTGCCCCTGCAAGCCGATCACTTCAGCATGCCCGTGCTTCCCAAAGATTAAAATTTTCTCCTCTTGATCGAACGACGTTTTTATACGGTTCTGTAGTTTGAGCACTACAGGACAAGAGGCATCTATCAAGGTAATGTTATTTTCCAAAGCAACACGATAAGTCTCGGGGGCTTCACCATGAGCACGGATCAATACCTTTTCATTGCTCAAGGTCGGCAGGGCGGCATGATCGATAATGCGTAAGCCTTTTGCTTTCAATCGGGCAACTTCTTCGTCATTATGAACGATATCTCCCAAACAATAAAGATAACCCTCTTCCTCCAAAATTTCCTCTGCCATATCAATAGCGTATACCACTCCAAAGCAAAAGCCTGAATCTTTATCGATGTCTACTGTTAGATTTAATGCCATAATAACACAAAGTTACATATTCGTATTGAACTTAGATCAATTGTTTTTTTACTTTTCTATAAACGGCCAGATACAAAGTTTTGTTACATACAGAGAAAAACATTGGGCTGGGAACAAAAGGAAACATCTATTTCAGTAGAGGCACAAATCCGGGAACAAAAACCAATAATTTAGCGATAAGGGTGACATCAGCTAGTCGGCTTATCAATAATTGTGTCTATATTGAGGCGTAATGATATTGCATATGAAAAGCAATTTATCTAATTTTGCAAAAAAATTAAAATAATGGCAACTAACAGAACTTTTACGATGATCAAACCTGACGCAGTAGCGAACGGTCACATCGGTGCAATCTTGAACGATATCATTGCTGGTGGTTTTAAAATCATTGCAATGAAATACATCCAACTTTCTCAAGAGACAGCAGGTGCATTCTATGCAGTACACAAAGAGCGTCCTTTCTATGGTGAGTTGGTAAACTTTATGACTTCAGGTCCTATCGTTGCTGCAATCCTGGAAAAAGATAATGCTGTTGAGGATTTCCGCACATTGATCGGCGCGACTAATCCTGCTGATGCAGCTGAAGGTACAATCCGTAACAAATATGCTAAATCTATTGATGCAAACGCTATACATGGATCGGATTCAGATGAGAATGCTGCTATTGAAGGAAACTTCTTCTTCTCTCAATTTGAAAGATTCTAGTCGTTAGAAACAACATAAAAAAAGCGTTTTACAAATTGTAAAGCGCTTTTTTTATGTATTGCTTCCTTCTCTCGAGTAAAATAGAATCTTCAGTCGGTTCACCGAACTGTGGGTCCTAATGAATGCACGAAGGAGTATATTAAAAGTTTCTTTTACCGAGATACTCATCCTCCTTGGCGGTCATCTTGGCTTTATCTGCCGGCTTTTTATCCGGATAGCCGCACAGATGCATTACACCATGAATGATCACCCGATGAAGCTCGTCTCGCACATCAACCTTAAATTTTTCGGCATTCTCCTGAATACGTTCCACACTGATAAAAATATCGCCGGCGATGGTGTCCTCATATTCGGAAGAATCAAAAGTAACGATATCAGTATAGGTGTCGTGATTTAAATATTGCTTATTGATTTCAAGCAAGTAAGCATCCGAGCAAAGGATAAAGCTCAATTCGCCCACACGCTTAAATCCTTCGCCTTTGATGGCATCAGCAATCCATTGACGAATCTTTCCCTTTTCTTTTAATTTGAAATCCGTATCCTCGGTAAAAAATAATATGCTCTTCATCCTTCTATTTTTTATTCATTCTTATTTTGACGTATTAGTCGCTGTGTATCTAAAAATTACGGCTATCCATGTAGCTTTGCAAAATAATCGTTGCAGACACCGTGTCAATCAGCCCTTTTTGTTGACGATCCTTCTTTTTTTTGCCACTTTGTGCGATCGCTGCAGAAGCCATTTTAGAAGTAAAACGCTCGTCTATTTCAGCGACAGCAATTGTGGGATAAGTCTTTTTCAGTTTTCGAATAAACCCGACAACATGCTGTGCGGATTCAGAGTCGGTCCCATCCAGTTGCCGTGGCTTGCCTACAACAAAAGTTTCCACCTGTTCTGTCTGTAAATAATCGGCTAAGTATGTCCAGATATCCTGCGGGTGTACCGTCGTCAATGCTGTAGCAATAATTTGCATTGGATCGGTCACCGCAACCCCTATTCGTTTTGTACCGTAATCAAAGGCCATCAATCTCATGGATATATATTTTTCACAAAAATACAAAGTAGTCCTGAGTATTACACAGGAAGATGTAATATTTCAATTGGACACTTCTTTTCAATACATGCCCTTTTCATTTTTGATCTTTTAATTCTGACTTTTTAATCAAAAAAAACTATAACTTTGATAGACTATTTAACAAAAGCAAACTAACTTGCTTTTTGGGGCAATAGATCACCGAATTCAATCCGATCATAGCGGGTCTACCGACTTACCCTATAAGTAAACGGATCAAAATAACAGCAAAAGCAACAGGGCATTTGACTGTGTGAAATCGGGCAAATAAATATGTAAACAAATGAAAAAAACACTCATTGCCAGTTTCCTTTTGGCCTTATGCTTGAATACGCATGCTCAAAGTAAATACGAGCAAAACATTACCGCTCTTCGTGAAGAAAAAGCCGCTGAATTGGCGAAAGAACAATATGGCCCCTTAAAGCCAGATCAAGTAGCTTTTTTGGATTACTTTCCTGTAGACGCCAGCTATAAAGTCAACGCCAAAATTGAGGTGCTGTTTGATGAACCGGTATTCCGGATGCCGACCTACGACGGCACAAGCAACGAATACAAACGTTATGCTATCATAACATTTACGCTTCATGGAAAAGAACATACGTTGAATGTCTACCAAAGTGTTGCATTATTTCAAAATCCTGCATACAAAAAACATTTATTTTTACCATTTTTAGATTTAACAAATGGTCAGGAAAGCTACAGTGGGGGCCGGTATATTGATTTATCCACAGACGACATTAAAGGAAACGATGTTAAGATAGACTTTAACAAAGCCTACAACCCATACTGTGCCTATAGCAACGGGTACCGTTGCCCAGTACCCCCAGTCGAGAACAATTTAGAAACAAAAATTATGGCCGGAGAAAAAGCATTTCATAAGTCAAAGAATGAAAGACCAGTCAATCTTAACGCAGGACAGGAGTTCAGTGCTGCCGACAAGAAAATCATTTTATCAGGAGATGAAAATGCAATTCTTCGCGTATTGCAAACAACAGACGATAAAGATCTGAGAGTTTTAAAAGCGACAAGCAGTGATGTCAAATACAACGACCCATTGATTGAGTCTCTTTCCAAAAGAATGTTCGCGACTGTACGTGATCCCAATCACCCCGGTGTAGGCATCGCAGCGCCACAGATCGGCATCAATAAAAATTTAATCTGGGTACAGCGATTTGACAAACCGGATCAGCCATTTGAATTCTATGTAAATCCTAAAATTCTATGGCGCTCCAAACTGAAGCGCAAAGGTGCAGAAGGCTGTCTTTCTATCCCCAACCGTAAAGAAGATGTATTACGGAGTTATGCGATCCGCCTGCAATACATCAATAAAGAAGGTAAAGTTATCGAAGAAAATATCGAGGGTTTTACTGCTGTTATTTTTCAGCACGAAACGGATCATCTTTTCGGCATTCTATTTCCAGATCGACTGGAAGAGCAAAGCAAAGAAAGCTATGCTCCGTTGAATGACAAGATTGAATTTTCGATCCACCCCACAACATTGACACCATAATTTATAGCCCCGACATCAAGGACCAAATCATAAGTATCTAAATTGTGATTTGCTGATGGAACAAAAAGAGCCCCCATGAACGAATTCATGGGGGCTCAATATTTATTATGGAATCTACTTGAGTTAGATCAATCCTTTTTCAGCCAATAACTCCGCTACCTGAACTGCATTTGTTGCAGCCCCCTTACGTAAGTTATCCGCTACTACCCACATGTTCAGCGTATTTGGCTGAGATTCATCACGACGGATGCGTCCTACAAAAACCTCATCTCTACCGTGTGCATCCTTTGGCATTGGATATTGTAGTGACGCAGGATCGTCAACAACAATACAGCCACTTTGCGCGGCTAAAGCTGCACGTACATCATTCAAATCAAAGTCATTTTCAAATTCGATATTCAATGATTCAGAGTGTCCTCCCATAACAGGAATACGCACTGTCGTTGCAGTTACTTTAATAGAATCATCACGCATGATTTTATTTGTTTCCAAAATCATCTTCATCTCCTCTTTGGTGTATCCATTTTCTTGGAAAACATCAATATGCGGAATCACGTTCAGATCAATCTGATAAGGATAAGCTTTTTCACCATCTTTTCCGGCACGTTCATCCATCAATTGGTTAACGGCCTTAACACCTGTACCTGTTACAGATTGGTAGGTAGAAACGACAACACGTTTGATTTTATATTTATCATGTAATGGCTTTAAAGCCACCACCATTTGTATAGTTGAACAATTCGGGTTTGCAATAATTTTATCTTCAGCAGCTAACACATCACCATTTACTTCTGGAACAACCAACTTTTTCGATGGATCCATACGCCATGCTGAAGAATTGTCGATCACTGTAATTCCAGCTTCTGCAAATTGAGGGGCAAATTCTTTCGAGGTATCACCGCCAGCAGAAAATAACGCAACATCAGGTTTCAAAGCAATAGCCTCAGATGGTGTAACCACCTTATACTTCTTTCCCTTGAATTCAATTTCCTTACCCTTACTACGCTCTGAAGCTACTGGAATTAATTCTGTTACTGGGAAATTTCGCGCCGCCAACACGGTTAGCATCTCAGTACCTACAAGGCCTGTTGCGCCGACTACTGCCACTTTCATTTTTGTCTGTGTTTAAATTGTGTATATTAAAATTGTTATTTGATTTTGTTTTTAGTTGATTCTCGAAGAATGAATTCTTCAAATTTAAAAAATATTCCCCAATTCCACTATTAAAATAACAAAATATTAAGCGCTTAGCTAAAAATGTCACAACATTTAGCATTTTCCCGCCTAAATTGCTAAAATGGAATCGTTAAGTTCTTTGATTCATGCTATAAAATTAGAATTAAAGCAATTCAAAAAAAATAAAAATTTTCACCGCTTATTCAAAAAAAAAGAACAAACGATTGAAACAGTTTAAAATCTCATAAAAACAGTCCCAAGAGTCTAAAAATTAACATTTTTTCCCGACTTCCTAAAAGACCACAAAGTTGATAGATACTGAAAAGCCTTTATATTTGCATCATAAACCGCCATGGTTGAAATTTCATTTTTCATTACATGATGAAACGTAAATTATGTCAGGCTAGATCCTATCATATCGATAGGAAGAAACGAGCGAAGCGATTCATTTATATTTTTGAGCATAAACACTCATTATAGTGAAAGCAGGAGCTTCATAAAATAAAACTTACAAATGAAAGAAAGCATTATTATCATTGGTGCAAATGGCCAGATCGGCACAGAATTAGCTATCGCCTTGCGCAAAAAATTTGGTGCAGAGAATGTTGTAACCACTGACATTAGAGAACCACAGATTAAAAGCCCTGACGAAAATTTCGAAATCGCTAATGTCCTTGACAAAAATGGACTCGAGACATTATTTCAACAATATAAACCTACTCAAGTATATCTATTAGCTGCCATGCTTTCAGCTACAGGTGAAAAATACCCTGAGAAGGCTTGGGAATTGAACATGAATGGTCTGTTGAATGTGCTTGATCTAGCCGTGAGCTATAAAGTTTCAAAGATATTTTGGCCAAGCTCGATTGCTGTTTTTGGACCGCATTCTCCGAAAACAAATACCGAACAATATTGCGTAATGGATCCGAACACAATTTATGGCATCAGCAAGCTTGCAGGTGAGCGCCTTATAGAATGGTATCAAGAACACCGTGGTCTGGATATTCGCAGTGTCCGTTATCCAGGTATCATTTCTTGGAAAACAGAACCAGGGGGTGGTACAACGGATTATGCAGTCGATATTTTTTATGAAGCATTGAAAACCGGGACTTACGCCTGCTTCTTATCTGAAAACACGGCCTTACCAATGCTCTATATGGAGGATGCCATCCGTGGTACACTCGAATTAATGGATGCACCCAAAGAAAGCCTAAGCATTCGCCACAGCTATAACCTTGGTGGAATTACGTTTACTCCAAAAGAACTTGCGCAAGAAATTAAAAAAATTCTTCCTAATTTTGCAATCTCTTACATCGAGAACGATCCAAGACAACAGATTGCCGATTCATGGCCTGCTAGTCTAGACGATTCTTATGCAAGAAAAGACTGGAACTGGACGCCGGAATTTGACATCCAGAAGATGACAGTCGACATGATTGAAAATCTTAAAAACAAAATATAACAATGGGAAGAGCTTTCGAATTCAGAAAAGAGCGGAAATTCAAACGCTGGGCCAAAATGGCCGTTCAATTTACACGTTTAGGTAAAGAAATCGCTATGGCGGTTAAAGAAAGCGGCCCTCACCCTGAAACTAACTCGAGACTTCGTACAGCAATACACAATGCCAAGGCAGTAAATATGCCAAAGGATCGTATCGAAGCCGCAATCAAACGTGCTTCGGAAAAAGATTCAAAAGGTTACGAAGAATATGTATACGAAGGCTACGGCCCTCATGGCGTACCTGTATTAATTGAAACTGCAACAGATAACACCAACCGCACCGTAGGAAACATCCGTAGCTATTTCACAAAAGCAGGTGGTTCACTGGGGAAAACAGGATCATTGGATTTTATTTTCAATCGTAAATCCATTTTCCGTTTTGCTGCAACAGATGAACTGGACCTAGAAGAGCTTGAATTAGAGTTGATCGATGGAGGCTTAGAAGAATTGTACGTAGAATCTGATGAAGAAGGCAATGATATTGCTGTCGTTCAAACTTCCTTTGAAGACTTTGGTAATATGCAAAAATTACTGGAAGAAAAGGGAATTGAAGTAACATCTGCAAAATTGGAACGTATCGCATTATCGCATTCAGATATTACGGAAGAACAAGCTGCTGATGTATTGAAGATGATCGATAAAATCGAAGAAGATGACGATGTTCAAGCAGTTTACCATAATATGGCTTAAGCTATTGAACCTATAAAACTATAAAAAAGAGCGCTTGTCGCTCTTTTTTATTTAAAGCACCGCCTAGCCCCGTCAGAAAAATTACTACATTTGTAATAGACTAAATCAAACTCGTACCAGAATGACTTTTGAAGAATTTTTCATAAAAAAGAAAATTGATTTAAAAGCTTTAAAAGCTGCAGATGAACCTTTATTTGAAGAGTTCAAAGCACATTATTCTGCTATGGGAGAAAAGAGTTTTGACCACAGCAAAAAGTTTTGGTTCAACAAGCTTCGAAAAAGTTTCCATTTAGCAGAGGAGGAAACTGTTATTGCAAAACCTGTTGAAAAGCAGGTTACCCCAGATGCATCATCCGAGACCTCCAGTATTCCTACGGCAAAACCAGCAGGCTTTAAACCGCGATTCAAGGCTCCTTCTGCCGCTGTAAAAGATGAAGCTCAAGCAACATCCAAACAGGAAATAGCTGATTCAGCGGAATCCACTCCAGATTCAATACCGACAGGCTTCAAACCGAGGTTCAAGGCCGGAGTTACCAAAGCTCCTGACGCAGCGGCAAGCACTCCTGCATCCGAAGAAACGACCGACGAAGCGACGACGGCGGCTCCAAAACCAACGGGTTTCAAACCGAGGTTCAAAGCTGGAGTAACCAAAGCTCCTGACGCAGCGGCAAGCACTCCAGCATCCGAAGAAACGACCGACGAAGCATCGACATCGGCTCCAAAACCTACAGGATTCAAACCAAGGTTTAAAGCTGGAATAACCAAAGCAGAAACTGCTGACCAGACACCGCTGTCCGATACGAAAGACGAACTTAAGTTAGATGCGAGCATAAAGGCTGAACCTGAAAACAACAGCACAGAAACACAGGAACCTGCTGCCAGTAAACCTACGGGTTTCAAACCGAGGTTCAAAGCCGGAGTAACCAAAACAGAAACTGCTGAACAAACACAGCTGCCCGATACCAAAGAAGAAATTAAGTTAGATCCGAGCGTAAAGGCTGAACCTGAAAACAACAGCACAGAAACACAGGAACCTGCTGCCAGCAAGCCTACAGGCTTCAAACCGAGGTTTAAAGCCGGAGTAACCAAAATAGAAACTGCTGAACAAACACAGCTGCCCGATACGAAAGACGAAATTAAGTTAGATACGAGCGTAAAGGCTGAACCTGAAAACGACAGCATAGAAACACAGGAACCTGCTGCCAGCAAGCCTACAGGCTTCAAACCGAGGTTCAAAGCTGGCATAACAAAAATTGATAAAAAGGAAGAATAATTTTCACTACATTTAGACTGATTTCTCAATTAATTTTAAAATTCCGATTAAAAACCAAAAGACCAATGTTAAAGGAAGAAAGACAAGCATTCATCATACATCAGATCAACCTACATAATAAAGTTTTATCCTCAGACCTCAGTGTTCAGCTGAATGTGTCTGAAGATACAATCAGACGCGACTTGAACGAACTTGCTGAGAATGGTAAAGTTCTAAAAGTCTATGGTGGAGCATTATCAAAATCATTTCAGTTCCCTTTTCAGGATGGAAACGTATATGCCAAGGAGGCAAAGAAAGAAATTGCCAAGAAAGCAAGCACTTTAATCTCCAATGGAATGACTGTTTTAGTCGGAGGCGGGACAACCTTAATTGAATTAGCGAGAACAATACCCGATCACCTGCAGTGTACGTTTTTTACTATAAGTCCATTAGTTGCACTAGAATTGGCCGAAAAGCCAAATCTTGAAGTCATTTTAGTTGGCGGAAAACTTTCACGCAATACAAACATTGTTTCGGGAGCCCAAGTCGCTAATGAACTGGCCGATCTTAAAGTCGATCTTTGTTTGTTGGGAACAAATTCTCTTTCCGTAGAAGATGGGGTGACCGATTCAGACTGGGAAGTGGTGCAAATCAAACGTGCGATGATTAAATGCTCAAAAAAAGTAGCTATTCTGAGCATTGCGGAAAAACTTAATTCAGTTCAAAAAATGAAAGTAGTTCCGTTACGTGATATTTCCTATTTGATTACCGATGTCAATCCAACTGATGTTTCCCTAAAAGAATTTGCGAATACAATTGCAATACTTTAATATTGCCGCTCATTTAATTTAGCATGTCATCGCAAACGAAAAATGACTCTTTAAAATCAAAAACAACAAAAGGACTGCTATGGGGTGGTATGGCCAGTATCATCCAGCAGTTTTTGGGCTTCGGCTTCGGCATCCTTCTAAACCGTAAGCTAACAGCAGAAGACTATGGTTTAGTCGCTATGATCACCATCTTTTCTGTTCTCGCTTCTGCTTTCCAAGAAAGTGGATTTGTGTATGGGATTGTCAATAAAAAAGAAGTCGAACATAAAGATTATAATGCGGTATTCTGGACAAGTGTAGGGATTGGAACATTTATTTATATCGTTCTATTTTTTGCAGCTCCTCTTATCGCCTTATACTATAATCAGCCAGTACTTGTAGAACTAAGCAGATTTACCTTTTTATCCTTTTGGTTAGGTAGCTTTGGTATTGCGCACAATGCTTACCTCTTCCGGAATTTAAAAATCAAAGAAAGGGTCATCACAGGCACCTTTGCTCTGATCGCATCAAATATAGTTGGCGTTTATTTAGCCTATAAGGACTATGCCTATTGGGCATATGCGATCCAAATTGTCTCCTATAGTGGTTTCAATATGCTCGGATTCTGGTATTTTTCCAAATTCAGGCCTACTTTCCAGTTCGATCTTAAACCTATTCGTGACATTTTAGGATTTAGCAGCAAAATACTGGTCACCAATATTTTTATCAATATCAACAAAAATATATATGCAGCGATCTTAGGCCGGCATTATACCGCTGAAGAACTGGGGTATACCGTGAATCCAAATCGTTGGAGCATCATGGCCCAGAATATATTGACTAATATGGTCAATAATGTGACACAGCCTATTTTAAAAGAAATAGAAGATGATAAGGATAGACAAGTTCGGGTTTTTCGCAAACTGATTTCCTTTACAGCCTTTTTAGCCTTTCCAATGTTATTGGGTTTAACCACGGTAGCACAAGATTTTATTACTATTGCGATCACCGACAAATGGGCGCAAAGCGCCATATTTCTTCAAATATTTTGTATTGGTGCCGCATTTGATTCTGTAAGCAATGTTTTCTCTAACTTAATCATTAGCAAGGGGAAACCTGAAGTTTATATGCGGAATATCATTGTTTTTGGCCTACTCCAAATTGCCATCCTATTTTTCGGCAAATCATTAGGCCTAGAACTGCTCATTGGATTGACCTCGGCATTAAATGCCCTCTGGATATTCGTTTGGTACATATCAGCCAAACCTTATATGAACTATTCATTTCGTTATCTGCTAACAGATATTTTTGCTTATGCTCTATTGGCAGCGATAAGCTGCTTAGCAGCACATTATGCCACCGCAGCCATCGCCAACCTCTATCTTCGGTTTGCAAGTACAATTGGAATTGCAGTATGCAGTTATATCATCGTAAATAGAATCTTTAAACCCAGTATTTTGTTGGAATTATACCACTATTTCCTAACAGTTATCCGAAAAAAATAGATGGCCAGGATTCTCACCATAATCGTCTCTTATAATTTTGAGCCTTGGATTCACAAGTGCTTACCCAGCTTATTGGATTCAAGCTACCCAACAGATATTTTAGTTGTAGACAACAATTCGTCAGACAACACAACACAGATCATAAAAGAAAAGTATCCAACAATAAGACTGATAGAAAGTTCCGAAAATTTAGGTTTTGGAAAGGCCAACAACCTTGGACTTGATATTGTTTTGAAAGAAAAGTATGATTATGCATTTTTGGTCAATCAGGACGCCTGGCTGGATCGGGACTGTATTGCCAACTTAGTGAAAGTCAACGCAGACAATATCGGAATTATCTCACCTATTCATTACGATGGAACCGAAACAACACTGGACTATGGTTTTGCTGTCTATACAAAAAACGCCATCATCGAAAATTCTAATCGAATTTGCACGTTCGTCAATGCTGCATTTTGGTTTATCCCAAATCTGGTGATCCGAAAAGTCGGTGGTTTCGCACCGATCTTTTTCCATTATGGAGAAGATAAAGATTATGCCAACCGCATCAAGTACTACGGATTAAGCATTATTCTCGCTGAAGGAGCCAAAGCCTACCACGATAGGCAACAACGTAAAATAGACCGAAAGGCCTTTCTGAAAAGCGAATTTGTCTATCATTTGACAGAATATTGCAATATCAATTATACTTTTGTAAAAGCTTTTTCCATGGCAATATTGGCAAGTCTAAAGAAAATGGCGTCTTCATTTTTTAAAGGTCATGCTTTTGAAGCAAAAAGCTACTTAAACATTGCTTTTAGATTGCTGGGCAAAACAGGAGCAGTTTACCGTACCCGTGTGACCAACAAAAAAGCCTTCAACAAAATCTATTGATAAATGAACAATACTGCTCCAGTCATACTTTTTGTGTACAATCGTCCTGATCACACAATAAGAACACTCTCAGCTTTAGAAAATAATATATTAGCAGACCAGACCACGCTATACATCTATTCGGATGCTGCAAAAAACGAAAAATCTGTTCAGGCAATTACTGAAGTACGAAAGATTATCAATAAGCAATGGAACTTTAAAGAGGTTATTGTTGTAGAAAGGACAGAAAATTGGGGTTTGGCAGCCAATGTGATCGATGGTGTTACAAAAGTGGTCAATGCCCATGGAAAGATTATTGTTTTGGAAGACGATCTGGAAACTGCGGTATTTGCACTAGACTATTTCAATCAGGCACTGGAACGCTATAAAGATCAAGATCGGGTCATGGAGATTAGCGGTTATGGTTATCCGTTAAAAGATTTAGATAAACTGCCGGAGACTTTCTTTTTTCGGGTCGCCAATAGTTGGGGCTGGGCAACCTGGGACCGCGCCTGGCAACATTTCAATCCCAATATTGATGAACTTGTATCGGATTTTACCGCCGACCAAATACACCAATTCAGTATCGAGGGAAAAGAAAACTTTTGGAAACAAGTGCAAGAATTTAAAGCCGGAAAGATCAACTCTTGGGCCATACGCTGGTACGCTTCTGTATTCAAAAAAAATGGTTTAGTTTTGTATCCAAGGAATTCAATGACGCAAAATATTGGTAACGATGGTTCGGGTACACATACAGCTGCAGAAGCTACGTATCAGGTTACACTAGCGGAAAGTCCTATACGGTATTTTCCGACGGAAATTTCAGAAAACAAGCAAGCTTATGAAGCCATCAAGTATTTCTACGCCCATCGGAAAGGATCTTTATTCAACCGTGGCATCCGATTCCTGAAGAAGAAAATAAATAAATTCAATACATAAAAAACATGTCTGCTCATCCTAAATTTTCGATTATAACTGTCGTTTACAACAATGTGCGTGACATAGAACACACCCTGAAATCTGTTGTCAATCAGAGCTATGGTCATATAGAGTATATTGTCATTGATGGACAATCAACCGACGGAACGTTAGAGATCATCCAAAAATACAAGGATAAAATCGCCGTCATCCTCTCCGAAAAGGATAAGGGTATCTATGATGCCATGAATAAGGGTTTAGCCTTAGCAACAGGCGATTATGTTCTCTTTTTAAATTCTGGAGACGAGATCTATGATCTGAATAGCATTGAGAACCTCGCCAAACTGAGCGATAACGCAGATATTCTTTACGGCGAAACAATCCTCGTGGACGACAACAGGAATATTATTGGTGAACGGCGGCACAAGGTTCCGGCTCATTTCGACTGGAAAAGCTTTCGCTACGGCATGAATATCTGTCATCAGGCGATCTACATCAAGCGGGAAATCGTCGAGCCATACGATCTCAATTATAAATTATGCGCTGATATTGACTGGGTTATCCGTTGTGCCAAAAAGGCAAAAAAAACGGTCAATGCACAGCAATATGTTGCCCGGTATCTTGTGGGCGGGATGTCAAAACAAAGACATCAGGAATCCTTGAAAGAGCGTTTTGCGATATTCAAACGCTACTATGGAGCCATTCCCAATTTATTCAATCATGGCGTCATTGCGCTAAAAGCAGTTTGGTACCGTCTCAATTATGGAAAACCTCAAGACTAATGTTGAATCCTGAAATTTTAACCGAACTTGTTACAGTCAAGATGCCATTTGGCAAATACCAGGGATACACCTTATGTAATCTTCCTGAGCCCTATCTCGTGTGGTATAACCAAAAAGGCTTTCCAAAGGGAAAACTAGGCCAGCAGTTAGCAACACTCTATGAAATAAAGCTGAATGGCTTGGAATACCTCCTCGAACCTTTGAAGAAAAGGTGACGAGGGTCATTTTATTCCACTTATTATTTTTCGTAGCTTTGCACTAAATTTATTTTTAGCATTAAACGCCGTTTGCAGCGGTATCAATGAATATCATGACACAATATCAAACTTTGCTGTACTATTGTTACAGCCCTATCGAGGATGCCGAAAAATTCGCATCAGATCATTTAGAATTTTGTAAATCACTGGACTTAGTCGGCCGTATCATTGTCGCTGATGAAGGTCTTAATGGAACTGTTTCGGGTACTGTAGAATCCTGTAAAAGCTATATGGATGCCATTTATGCCGATGGTCGTTTCAATAAAACAGAGTTCAAAATTGACGATGTAGATGAACCATCATTCATTAAAATGCATTGCCGCTACAAAGCCGAAATTGTTCACTCTGGTTTGAGAGATCCAAAAGAAATTGACCCCAACCGTCAAACCGGTGTGCACCTTGAACCGAAGGATTTCTTAGCCATGAAAGACCAAGAGGATGTGGTTGTATTGGATGTACGCTCAAATTACGAGCACAATGTTGGTCATTTTAAAAATGCTGTTACCCTCGATATTGACAATTTCCGCGAGTTCCCCGAGAAAATCAAAGAGCTCGAACAATATAAAGGAAAAAAAATATTAACGTACTGCACAGGGGGTATCAAATGTGAGAAGGCATCTGCTCTCTTGTTAAAAGAAGGCTTCGAGGATGTTTATCAATTACATGGCGGCATTATCAAATACGGAAAGGAAGCAGGTGGTGAAGATTTTGAAGGTCAATGCTACGTCTTTGACAATCGTGTTACTGTCGATGTAAATTCTGTCAACCCATCCGTGGTATCAACTTGTTTTAACTGTGGCAAGCAAACCACCAAAATGATCAACTGCGCCAACCCAACTTGTAATGAACATTTCACACAATGTGATGAGTGCGGCTGGGAGATGGATGGATGCTGTTCGCCAGCATGTAAGGAAAATCCCAATAAACGTGAATATGACGGAACAGGATATTATGTCAAGGTACCTCAACCCGTCAATATTGACAAAATCAGCAAAAGAAAACATAAAAATTTTCCACCGAAAGTATCGGCCGAAGATTAATACAAATTGAACAAACAGGAAGCGGTCGGAAGTGTAGAACTTCCGACCGCTTCCTGTTTAGGATCTGCACCATCTTAGCTTCATCCCATACTAGTTTTTTATCAAGAAAAATAATAACCGAACACAGCTTACTTGCCAAACATACCGGCGATTGAATCAAGAATATTGCCCTTTGCCTGCCCATCGTTATTTTTATCAAAAAAACTACCTGCCAATCCACCCAACATGTCGGTAACACTACCTCCCGATGCCGGCTGCTCAGTTGCTTGCGCCTGTTCTTCTTGGCTACCGCCTAAAAAAGAGCCTAATATACCACCCAACATACCGCCACCTGCATTTTGTTGTGTTCCACCACCAAGCACAGAGCCGATCAGATCACCAATCCCACCGCCGCTTGAAGCCTGCTTTTGTTGCCCTAAATATCCCATTACGATAGGAGCAAGTGTGGCCAGTACACCCGTCACTTGAGAAGAACTCAAGCCTGCTTTATCCGCTATATGCTGTGTCACGACTTCGGTATTTTGGCCGAACATATGGTTGACAATTTTATTACCGTCTTCAGAAACATTTTGCTCCGCTCCTCCCTGTCCAAATAGATCTCCAATTTTATCGAGAATCCCGCTACTGCTATGCTGGTCAATAGCCTTATCAATGTTCTCCGCCTGCCCCTTGTTTTTCGCATTGTAATTCAATGCTGCAATCATCAAAGGAACTGCCGCTGCTACAATCCATTTTGCCTTGGATTCGCTGATACCAGTAATTTTTGAAATAGTCTCTATCGCTTTAGAGCCTACTCCACCTGTAACTAAATCTGTTAAGTTCATAAGTCTTCGTTTATAGTTATATAATGAAGATAACGATTTTTTTTGATGAGTTGAGATAATAGCTGATGATAAAAAAGCCCCATTGGATTACACAATCCAATGGGGCCATTTGAAAATCAATTTTTCAAATTAATAACTTTTATAAATAGCAATATCGTCCAATCCCAACCTTCCGTTATTAATCACATTGTTACTTGTCCCTAATCCAAGTTTGGTAACTCTAAAACGAACCGGCCCCTGAATATTCATTAAGAATACAGCCTGTTTTGAATTCATGCTCTCTGTCGTTGTATGCGCGTCCGAAATAGGCTCGCCTGTTTGCTTCCATGTCGTTCCTCCGTCGGTCGAGTATTCCAACTTGAACGTACACGAACGATCGGTGTAATACGAACCATACCAAAGCGTTACTTTTGAGGCCCCATTCGGCACATCAAAATTCATTTGCACATAACCATCAACACTTAAGTTCTGCTGCATACGGATGGCATTTTTTCCAGAAACGATACGATCACGACCAGCAGTTGTTCCTAGAATAGCCTGATACAGGTTCCATTGCCCCGTTGGAAAGGAGACCGCGTTTTTATCCTTCATATCATAGCTACCTTTCACACTCGCATCTACAGCATCAAAAGTTTCAGGCCAACCTGCATATAACTTACCGCTGGCATAAGCCATATCAGCATAACTCTGCATCCTAACTTGTAGCTTTTCGCCCTCCTTGAATGCAATTCCTCTGAATGATGCACTTGGAGCGATGGACTCCCCAGCAAATGTCGCATTATCTTGTGTATGCAATATAATCTCATTTTTATCACCATCCATTAAGATTTTATCTCCTTTCAACGCTGTCCCAGCTGCGGGTTCAGGTTCAACATCGGCTGTAATATCGATATAGGTTGATTCAAACTCATCAAACTTCGACTTTAGACTGGAAACAGCAACAGGTAATGGGGCAATAGTATTACCAGATGAGTAGACTTTAAGCTGTTGATTATTATCGACTGAAAGAACTAATAAGCCATCTTTTTTAATCAGTTTTGAACCGCTAATATTGATCTGAACCGAATCTCCAAATTTAAATTCAGACGCATTGGGTACCTGAACTAATATTCCACGGCGTTGATTTCGCCAAATATTCTGTACAGCAAGTGTATTTTCTGGTAAATTCTTATTTTCCGCATGCGAAACGACCACTACTTTGATATGTTCTGCCCCTTGTAGCGAAGACGCATTAAGCTGTAAATCGGCATTTTTATATAGACTGCGTAGCGCATACAACGATATTTCAGGATTTAGCGTCCCTATCGATTCATTGACGTTGTCTTTGATACAGCCGGACAGCAATGCTGACATCGCCAACATACTGCATAGTATTGATTTTAACTTTTTCATTGATTAGTTGATTGAAGGTTGCCACCACATTTTTTCATTTATCCCGTCTCCCCCCATACGACTCACAGCATCCTGATAATTTACTTTGTTTAAAGATTGTACAATTGTTGGATAATTTAAACGTACTGGCATTTTCCCTTGATTCAACAAGCCCGGACCTTTGTATAAATCCAATAATTGGGTTCTACGATATTCGTACCACTGTTGGAAATCCGTAAATAGCATCGCATAGTATTTTTGCAAATGCACCTTTTTCAATTTCGCATGATCACTATCTGTGGGCAGCAACTGAACCTTTGCACTGCTTAGGTAAGATGCTGGCGCTGTTAGCCCCCAGTATTCCATAGCCGCGTTCACCCCCTTTAAATAGGCTCCAGGCGCATCAACCTGAGCATACCCTCTCATACCACATTCAGCAATAATAAATTGCAACTCGGCGTAATTCATGATATTCCCCATATGCGAGTCGGCTTTTAGACTTGTTAAAAGCGTTGATTGTTGCTCGGGGACATTTCCTCTCTGGTATCCGGACTGCATACCGCCATATACTCCTAATGTGGCTTCAGTGGCCCAAATTTTTAATCGTGGGTCTGAAAGGTCCAGCAGATTATTGATAAAAAACTCTGAATAGCCTTTGTTTCCATTAAAATCTATGTCACGGCTATTAAAATAAGGATTCATATAAGGCTGTACATTGGTGTAGTATAAAGCAGCCGTTTCGGCATTGCTTTGCATCACCGGATATTCAGCGGCATTCGTTTCTAATATTTCTTTGATCTTTGCAACGGCATTGGTTTCTGACTTATGTGCTATACGTAGCAATAATCGGAGATATAAAGAATTACCAAATTTCTGCCATTTTCCAGGATCTGAATTAAATATAGGATCCATCGCTAAATTGGTCGATTCGACAGCAACCTTACCTTTCAAAAGCGTATTGGCCTCTTCTAATTTTCTAAAGATATCCGCATAAATATCGGACTGTTTATCAAATACAGGAGTTAAATTACTATCACTATACCCTTTATTGCTGTCTGTATAAGGTACATCACCATACATATCAGTTATTAACGAACTCACCCAAGCATCCAATATAAGCGAAATACCCTGGTATGTCTGGTAACCCTTCTGCTGCCCTTCCCCTGCCTTCTGATAAATGTCGCGTATATTCGTCAACTGTACGTACCATCCGGACCAGGTAGATTCCGCTTCTGACGGTCTGATTTCATACCGTTGAATCTCCAATGCATCATTCACCGTTACAGTCACTTGCATAAGCTCGTTGTTGATGCGCATATTCCGTGATAAATTTGTGTTTAACACATTGAGTAAAGCTGGCGCGATGAGACTTTGTGGCGCTGCCGCAGAAATTGCATTTGGATTTGTATTTATTGCGACAAAATCTTTTGTACAGCTCTGTAGTATCCCACAGGCTGCCAACAAAATAAAAGCTTTTCTTATATTCTTTTTCATAATACGCTGGATTTAAAATGAGAATGATAAATTGACACCCATTGTGCGGGTTGAAGGGAACTGGGCAATCTCTGCGCCCTTCTCAATACCGCTTGAATTTAGCGATCCAAACTCTGGGTCAAATGAAGGCCATTTGGTCATGACAAACAGATCTCTTCCGTACACGCCAATTGATGCGCGCTCAATTTTCAAGCGTTCAACAAAAGACTTAGGTAATGTATAGTCAAATCTGACCTCACGAAGCTTTATAAAGTCCGTGGAAAACGTATTTGATTCTATATTATCCCGGTTAAAATGTTTAGCATAATAATCTCCAGCAGACGCAACAACTGTATTCTTGCTGTAGCTTCCATCACTATTCTTCACAACACCATCGCCGATAATACCATTATATCGTCCCGGAATTGTCTTTTTTAATTTTCCCTCTTCCATCAATACGGCATGCGTCAACGAATATCCCACTCCGCCGAATTGACCATCAAATAAGAAATTAAATCTAAATCCTTTGTATTTAAATTCATTCCCCCAACCAAATTTGGTCGTTGCATTTGGATTACCGATATACATGTTCTGTTGGGACAATACAGGAAGTCCATTTTCATAAATAATTTGACCATCCTGATTTCGCTCATATCCGAGTCCATAGATATCACCAAATCGTTTACCAGGTATGGCCACAATTGTTCCTCTACTTCCAAACAACGTGGATAGCACTAATTCTCCTTGCAGATCTGCAGGTATGGAAATAACTTTCGAATCATAGCTCGTAAAATTTCCATACATATTCCAATTTAAGCCATCTTTCTTCTTGATAATATCGCCAGAAAGCGCAATCTCTATCCCCCTATTCCGTACCTCGCCAGCATTCGTAATCTGATTTCTGAAACCGCTTGAAGGATCCAGCGGAGACTCAATAATCTGATCAAATGTCGAGTTTGAATACAGAGTAAGATCTAATCTAAGTCGATCTCTGAACATTCTAAAATCTGTTCCTACTTCATAAGAACGCGTACTTTCGAACGTCAGATTTTCATCTGGAACGGTGGTTGGATTTGTAAGCCCTCCAGTGGTCCCCTCAACACTACGGTAACCATAAGAGTTTAGATAAGCCCGTTTTCCTCCACCTCCGACTTGAGCAATCGATGCTCTGACTTTCCAAAAATTTATCGCTTTTGGCAGGTTTAGCAATTGGGAAATAACAAAACTTGTATTAAGCGAAGGGTATATAAATGGTTTAACTTCATTCCGTTTCGGAGATGCTAATGTACTCGCCCAGTCGATACGATTCGTTGCATCGACAAAAATCATATCCTTATAACTATAATTTAGTAAGGCATATAAGCTATTGGCTGCATATTCCTCGCGGTAAGGTAAATAAACGATTTTTTCCCTCGCATTGGCAAAATTATATTGGTTTGGATAAATAAGACTATTAGCGTAAGCATCATCTTTAATATACTTATTGTGCATCAATGAACCTCCAACCGATGCGCCAAATTTGTGAAGATTGTTCCGTTGATTGTTATATTGCAATAAAAAGTCGGAAGTAATTTCCTGGTTATTGATGGACTGCTCCCGGTAATAGCCATAAGCATATTTATAGGTATCAAATGGTCTCGATTGTTTGCGTTTATCATAGCTCCAATCGATTCCTGTCCGCACCATCAAATTCAACTCCTTATTGAATTTATAATCGGCCTGTAAATTTCCAATAATATTGTTTTTATCCTGCGCATTGATCATATCATAAGATATGGTTCTTGGATTATCCAACAGGTTTGAAAACGGAGTCATCTGTTCAATTCCTTCCTTTCCTGGAATCCAATTCTGCTCTAGCCAAGCTGCATTCACATTCGGCACAATGCCCCGTACAAAGTACATGTAACTTTGATTGTTATAACCGCTATTTGGTAAATTGTCTGATCCTCTATTATTAAAATTAATTTTTGTTGAAAGACTCAACTTATCCGTAATCTTATTATTGAACTGCATCGCGATGGTATTCCTATTATAGCCCATGTTGGGAATAATCCATTTATTCGTCACATTCGTATAAGAAAACCTTGAGCTGGTCTTTTCTGTGGCACCAGAAATACTGATCGAATTGGTAGACGTGAGCTCCGTTTGGAAAAGATCCTTTCGGTTGTTTTCATAGGGTCTCCATAAAGTCCGCTCTGGAGGTGTCAAACGATAGAAATTAGGATCGTACTGGTAATAATACTGTCCATCAAATTTGGGTCCCCAAGCAGAAGACGTACTTAAAGTACTTGCACCATCCTCTGACTGTCCGTAGGAATAATAAAGATCCTGATCAATCGCACCCTGACCATATTCGTATTGATAATCGGGCCATCTGTTAATTGTCCCAATTGCCGTATTCGAATTAACGGATACACCAATTTTATTTTTAGCCCCTTTTCCCTTTTTTGTGGTAATAATCACAGCGCCATGTGCGCCACGGGAACCATAGAGCGCTGAAGCGCCTGGTCCTTTCAATACTGAAACGGACTCGATATCATCCGGATTAATATCCGCCAATGATGTTCCAAAATCTACAGGAGAATCACTATCCAAATAATTGGAACTACCATTACCGGTCATCCGCGTCCCTCCTCCCATGACAACACCATCCACAACAATCAATGCGGAATTATCGCCCGTAAAAGATGTTTCCCCTCTTAAAATAATCTGATTGGATCCCAATGGCCCCGCACCCGACTTTACCAAATTCAAACCAGCGACTTTTCCTGTTAGAGCATCCGTCCAATTGTTTGAAATTGCATTCGTCAATTCCTCGCCTTTGACCGTGCTTATGGAATAGCCTAATGCCTTCTCTTCTCGCTGTATGCCTAGCGCTGTCACAACGACTTCATTGAGCGCCTCCGATCTCGCACTTAAAAAAATTTTAGCATTCAATTGGGCTGACGAAAAAGTTTGCGTTTCCGCTTCGTAACCGATTAGCTGAAAACGGATTGCTGTCCCTGATTCTACTTCAATATCGAAATTACCATTTCTGTCCGTCGCTCCTTTAACTACACCCGCTGCAAGGATTGATACGGATGCCAAAGGTTCTTTCGTCTGATTATCGACAACTTGCCCTTTTACTCTAATCTTGGTCTGCTTAACTGCATGCACAGCTTGATCAGATCCTAGTGGAGCCGCCATTGCTGTAAAATCCATATTACAGGCAATTGCTAATGCCACAAATAGCACTTTCGAGGAGGAGTGCCTTAGTTTAATTTGGATAGGGTTAATACTAAACATAGTTATTGGTGTAAATTGTTAATTTTCAATTTGGCACAAAAATATATTCTTAACAAAAAGTTTGTTTTAACTTAATGTTTTCTTTTTGTTAACAATTGTTTCGAATAGCATTTCCTTTTATCATACTATTACCGTTTTAATAAAATGCTTTGAAGTTCACCCTGAAGGGATTATCATGCATTAGGCACGCTTTTAAGCGATCTTTATTTGGTTATTTTATATTTACAAATCGAAAATAATTAATAATATTTAAAAAACGAAATAAATCGAAATTATTTAAAAGCCCATATTAAAATAAAAAAAACAAGAATTACTTAGTCTTTTAGGAATTATAAGACCGTCGGAAAGGGCCCGAAAGGAGGATTCTAGGATGTTTTAAGTAAATTTACTCCCCCCTTTAAGTAGCTATTTAGTATTTTACATAACTACTATATCCATACTAAAACAATACCGTAACTATACTGGAAGTATACGGTAACTTTCATGTAAAACTACGACAAGAGTAAATAACCGTAGACACAGCTGCCAACTGGGGTAAAAAGTGGGTGATCAAAGCTTCAGTATCCGCAATACTGAAGAAAACAAAAAGAGCGCAAACTTTCGTTTGGGCTCTTTTTTACAATAGAAGCGTTAAGGCTTAAGCCTTCTCGAAACTCCACTTCACATAGTTAATGTTCTTGTCATGCGCCAAATACTTCCGTTCGTAATATGTTTTAATGGATAAAACGTTATCAACCAAGTCTGAATGGTAAAGATCTGTCGTTTCCTTATATTTTTTCAAACCCTGTAAATCGATCTGCTCTAGTGTGTAAGCATAAAAACCGTCATTGTCTGTTTTCAAATTCATCAACCCTTCAGGCTTCATAATGATTTTATAACGATCCAAAAACTTTGGCCCGGTCAATCGTTTCTTTTCTCGGCTATCTTGCGGTTGCGGATCCGGAAAGGTAATCCAGATCTCATCAATTTCATTTTCAGCAAAATGTTCAAGGATAGTCTCAATTTGTATCCGAAGAAAAGCAACATTCCGAATTCCATCCTCCAAAGCTGTCTTGGCTCCACGCCAAATACGATTACCCTTAAAATCAATACCGATGAAATTTTTCTCCGGAAACAATCTCGCTAGATTAACAGTATACTCACCTTTACCACAAGCAAGCTCCAAAACAACTGGATTATTGTTACCAAATTGCTTCTCAGCCCATTTTCCTTTATATTCTTTGCCTGCGTCGAGTTGGATTACATTTTCAAAAGTAGCAACTTCAGCAAATTTACGTAGTTTGTCCTTTCCCATTTTTTAATAAATATCCCGCAAAAATAACCTTATATTCCCGCTAAAAAAAATAAATCTGAGAGACAGCACGAATACCGGTAATTACAGAACAATCTGAAGTCCTGTAGCAGACACAGGAATGCATAAATTGCATCCACACGGGCGAATTATATTGCATATAAAAAGCAATTTATCTAAGTTTGCAGGAATCAATAACTTATCGTGGAGAAAGACGCTAAAATTTATATAGCAGGCCATCGTGGAATGGTCGGATCGGCAATTCATCGCAAATTATCGGAGCTTGGGTACAACAACATTGTCACACGCACATCTTCCGAATTAGATCTGCGCAATCAGCAAGCAGTGGCTGATTTTTTCGATCAGGAAAAACCGGACTATGTTTTCTTAGCCGCAGCCAAAGTTGGCGGGATCATGGCGAACAACACCTATCGCGCTGATTTTATCTACGAGAATATGGCTATACAGAATAACGTCATCAAATCTTCCTACGATAATAAGGTTAAAAAATTAATGTTCTTAGGCTCAAGCTGTATCTATCCAAAAATGGCTCCGCAGCCTTTGAATGAAGACATGCTACTCACGGGTACTCTGGAGCCTACAAATGAGCCTTACGCAATTGCTAAAATCGCGGGAATAAAAATGGCGGAAGCTTTCAGGGATCAGTATGGATGCAATTATATCTCCGTTATGCCAACAAATCTTTACGGAATTAACGACAACTACCATCCGCAAAATTCACATGTCTTACCGGCCTTGATCAGAAGATTTCATGAAGCTAAAATCAATCAGCTCCCTGAAGTTATGATCTGGGGAACAGGCACCCCCTTACGGGAATTTCTTTTTTCCGATGACCTGGCAGATGCCTGCGTTTTCTTAATGAATAATTATGACGAGAAACAATTTGTCAACATTGGCATTGGCGAAGATTTAAGCATTAAGGAACTTGCCGAATTGATTAAAGACGTCATTGGTTACCAGGGAACTATTTCCTTCGACAGTTCCAAACCTGACGGAACACCGCGAAAACTCATGGATGTCTCAAAACTACATGCGCTGGGCTGGAAACATCGAGTTAACCTCCGGGAAGGCATTCAACTAGCTTATGCGGATTTTTTAAAGAAAGAAGCAAACGCTTCCGAATAAATCCAACACGATTGCATTAGTAAGTCTCGCTATAGGAAGGAATTCCGTACTCGTTAACCTCATCCTTGATCACCGCATTTTCAGCTTGCGCAGCTTTATTTTTCTTCTTTTTCTTGGGACGAATAAAGCTCGTTAATTTACCGATGAGACCGGTGATTTTATCTTGATTGATCTGGCCGACAGCACGCTCTGATAACAGCAACATCAGCGCTTTCTTTAAAACGCCCGTATTTTTTAGGAACAACCTATTCATAACAAAGGGCACGCCGATACGTAAGGTCTTTGTTAACCAATCGGAATCTGGATTGCTGCTTTTCGCAAACAACTGCTGAACGATATTTACCCCCGGTATATTATCTTTTAAGGTATTGAAAAAACGAATCGGAGCCTCTATTTTATTGTTGAGCATGGTAAATTGAGCCTTAAGATAAGATTCTTGTTCGTTTTTTAGTGTCTTTAAACG
The DNA here is from genome assembly GCF_002341965.1 of Sphingobacterium sp. UBA2480. NCBI lineage: Bacteria > Pseudomonadati > Bacteroidota > Sphingobacteriia > Sphingobacteriales > Sphingobacteriaceae > Sphingobacterium > Sphingobacterium sp. UBA2480. The sequence continues at coordinate 517,916 of NZ_DDPA01000004.1, forward strand.
GGAAATCTCAGCTTTAAGTTCCTGCAGATTACGTATTTTAGTCTGTTTATTGTTCATTTGTAGCCCTTTCTCTATCAAGTTTTTCCTTGTGCAGTTCTTCCTCTTCTTCCTCAATCTCGTCGTTCCACTTCGCTAAAAAACGGCGGATTGAAAGATCCATAAATTTGGATTCCAGCATAGGCTCAAAAACCCGTATTAAGATGATAATCACTAAAAAGATCCCTGCTGTAGCCAAAAAGCCCAGTGAATAGCTCCCCAATAGCTCCCCGAGCCAAAAACCCAGTGCCAAGCACAAAAAAAACAGAACGAACAACGTGAAAATTAACTTTGTCGCATCAACAACAAGGCTGGCGATCAATCTGGACGACCGTTCGATTGTCTTTAATTTGACAAGCTTAAACTGAGAGTCAACATACTCTTTGGTTTTTTGAAACGTACCGCTAAGTGAAAATTTTTCTTCTTCCATGCATCTAAAATTTATTCAGGCTATTTCAACTTCTAGCTTAAAAAACGAAAACGCAGCATCCGATGATGCCAACACAAATCCACTCTCTACGCATAAGGAGTAAATAGTTCGTCAGACAGCTATCCCTAGAAATAGCCTGATAATATGTATTCTACACCAATTATTCCAATGAATAATCTGCGGATTATGCATGTTCGATGATATCATCATCTAGCACTTCTTCGCTCTGATTTAATTTCCCTTTCAATGTAGAAACAATCTTCTCTTTAAAATCATTCAGTTGATCGAACTGTTCTTCCGCTCTTTCACGAATAGCATCACTCAAATCGCTTAATGAATCATTAATTTTATCTCTCGTATCCGACCCCTTGTCCGGAGCAAATAAAACTCCCAAAGCTGCACCTGCAGCAAGACCCGCTAACAACGCCAAAGCTACTTTACTTGTGTCATTCATTTCTTTTTCGTTTTAATTTCTAATTCTATTACGATGAAACTAGTCCTCGTTAATAATACAATTCACAAAGCAAATCGTTTGCCAAACGCGGCATTTAATCCATTATTTACGAGAAACTATACTTTCCAATATAATCATTTTTTGATAAAATTCGATTGACTTTCAATAATTCACCAAACAATTATTAACCCGTTCAGTTTTTTAGTATCTTTAAATCAACCCATTATAAAAATTATGCTAAATAAAACCTATTGCAGTGCCGTCTATGGTATCAATGCCTGCACAATTACCGTTGAGGTAATCGTATCTACAGGCTTGCATTATTATATTGTAGGCTTGCCTGACAATGCCGTTAAAGAGAGCTTAAGACGTGTCGAAAGTGCCATTACTTCCTGTCAACTTCACATGCCACGCCAAAAGATTGTTGTCAACTTGGCACCCGCAGACATGCGTAAGGAAGGGTCCAGTTATGACTTATCAATCGCGATCGGCATATTGGCATCCTCTGGACAAATGACAAATGAGCTTCTGGCAGATTATCTTATTCTAGGAGAACTATCCTTAGACGGAAGCATTAAGCCCATCCGTGGCATTTTACCCATCACTTTACAAGCCCTAAAAGATGGCTTTAAAGGACTTATTCTACCCCAAGAGAATGCAAAGGAGGCCGCTATTGTCGGAGGTGTCGATGTGATCGGAGTAGAAAACCTCCGCCAAGTTGTTGATTTCCTAAATCATAAGATAAAAATTGAACCAACGCAAGTTGATATTCAAACGTGCTTTCATACCGGCACGAATAATTACGACGTCGATTTCTCGGATGTCCAAGGACAGGAGAATATCAAAAGGGCCCTGGAAATTGCAGCTGCGGGTGGTCACAACCTCATTTTAATAGGTCCTCCCGGCGCGGGTAAGACCATGTTGGCAAAAAGGCTACCGACGATCCTCCCGCCCCTCAATATGACTGAATCTTTAGAAACCACCAAAATACACTCTGTATCTGGAAACCTGAAAACCAAAGAGTCTCTCTTGACGGCACGGCCGTTTCGTTCTCCGCATCATACCATATCCGATGTAGCCATGGTAGGTGGAGGCTCTAATCCGCTCCCAGGTGAGATTTCACTAGCGCATCATGGCGTGCTGTTTCTTGATGAATTACCAGAATTCAAACGGAGTGTACTCGAGGTCATGCGGCAGCCTCTTGAATCACGGCAGATTACCATATCAAGGGCAAAACTCACGGTGGATTATCCGGCGAGTTTCATGCTCGTTGCCGCCATGAACCCCTGTCCCTGTGGCTATTTCAATCACCCCGAAAAAGAATGCATATGCGGCAGCAATACTGTACAACGTTATTTAAGTAAAATATCGGGACCTCTTTTAGACCGTATCGATCTGCATATTGAGGTGACGCCTGTACTATTTGACCAACTGAGTACGACACGTATAGCCGAAGACAGCCGTACTGTGCGAACTCGAGTCATTCAAACCCGAGAAATTCAGAAAGAACGGTTCGATTCTTTTCCAGACATCCATTGTAATGCCCAGATGAGTACACAATTGACCCGAGAAATATGTCAGATTGATGAGCCCGGAAGAAAGTTACTCAAAACGGCTATTGAACATCTGAGCCTATCTGCAAGAGCATACGATAGAATACTCAAAGTTGCTCGAACAATCGCTGATATGGAGCAAAGTAAAATGATCGAAAATCATCATCTCGCCGAAGCGATCCAGTATAGAAATTTAGATCGGGAAACCTGGGGTGGAAAATTTTAAAACTGAGCCAAACAATGCTTAATAACCCAAGGGAAACAGATAATCGTCAAGATCAGACCCGACAATGCGCCAAAGAAATGAGCATCGTGATTTATACCATCTTGCGCTTTTTTTGACGCCCACACACAGTAACCTAAAAACAAAAATGCAAACAGATAAGCCGGCATCGGTATAATCATCATCACACCAATGGTAATTTTCGGATCGAAAAGAATGTAGCTAAACAGAACCGCACAAATCGCACCTGAGGCGCCTAAACTATAGTAACCGGGGTTATTTTTTTGCTGGATGATTGTTGGAATATCGCTCAAGATTAAACTACCGATATAGATTACGGCAAATAAAATATGACCGTATGGACTTGCTTCTGCAAGTATGCGCTCCAAACCAAATGCAAAATAATAAAAGGTAAGCATATTAAACAGCAGATGCCCCCAATCTTTATGCACAAAGCCACTGGTAAGGATGGTATACCATTTTCGATTACGTGCGATACTATACGGATGCAACATCAGTTTACCGTAAAGTTGTTCATGTGAAAACGTATAGATACTGGTAGCGAGCGTAAAAAAGAAAATAATACTCGCAACAGGCATTTCTGTTAGATAATATAATAGCATAGTAATTCCTAGAATCGATCCTCTAAAAGTAAAACGTAAAGTTCTTTTGGTCCATGTGCGCCCAAAACCAATCTTTTCTCGATATCAGCCGTCCTGGAGGGGCCGGTAATTGTCGAAATCATTGTCGGGATTTCCTGACCGTAACGCTTCTGCATATAAGCTAAAGCATCCTTTAGATCCCAAACCAATTGCGAAGCTTTGGCAATAACAATATGAATTGGAGGATATATACTCAACCTGCGTCCTGAAGCATTTGCATTACTCACCATAACACTCCCATTACGTGCAACCAATGCTTCACATGATGTAATACTTGCATTTGCTGATTCAAAATCTTCCGCTGTTTTTAAAAAAGGGAAACCATATGGACTGAGTAAATTTTGAACACCTTGTTCCCAAGCGTATATATTTTTGATATTATTCTCCTCGGTCAATAAAATCAGATTTTCAATCAGACCGATCTCACCATCACAATACAGAAACTTGCCTCCCGCAGCAGTCAATTCGCGAACAAAAACAATATCCACCAACTCATCCTCTTCTTTATAAAGCGGCGTTTCTTTGAAATTGGGATGTGGATTATCGTTTTTCTGTAGTAATGCCTGACGTACTCGTTTTAACATTATCTCTTTCGCTGTTGCGTTCTTCACGTTCATGGCGCAAATATATATAAATGCAGCGCTAGAGTGATCTAGCGCTGCAGCATTCAAATTAATTCAAATTATTGGAGGGTGTTTCTGAACTCTGCCCTTCGTTAGATCGCGCTTCGTCCGGATGAACATCCAACGGTAAATCTGTCTGTGGAACTCCACCACCATCAGCACCATTCACAAACTCCTCGTAAGTAGTCTTGGTTTCAAATGGACGTTTACCTAATATCTCTTCCAAGTCCGACTGAAAAAGAATCTCTTTTTCCAATAGCTTTTCTGCTATTTTAATCAAACCCTCACGTTTATCCAGCAATAACTGTTTGGTACGTGCATAGACGTCATTAATTAAGTTACGTACCTCTGCATCAATCAGCTCTGCCGTTTTGTCAGAATATGGTTTTTGGAAAGATGCTTCAGAACTATCTCGGAAGGAAACATTGCCAACTTTATCATTCATACCGTAGATTGCTATCATCGCATACGAAAGTTGCGTGATACGCTCTAAGTCATTTTGAGCACCTGTTGAAATTCTTCCAAAAGTAATATCTTCAGCGACACGACCACCCATAGTCATACATAAACTGTCTATAAGCTGTTCTGTCGTATATAGGAACTGCTCACGGGGAAGGTACTGTGCATAACCCAAAGCAGCGACACCACGTGGCACAATAGACACTTTCACCAAAGGATCGGCGTGCTCTAAAAACCAGCCCGCAATAGCGTGTCCAGCCTCATGATAAGCAACAATACGTTTCTCTTCCGGAGAGATGATTTTGTTTTTCTTCTCAAGACCACCGATCACACGATCAACGGCATCCTGAAAATCCTGCATATCAATCTCGGGTTTATTTTTACGGGCAGCAATAAGGGCTGCTTCGTTACACACGTTGGCAATTTCAGCTCCCGCAAAACCAGGTGTCTGCGCCGATAATTTTTTTGCATCGACCTCAGCCGATAATTTCAACGGCTTTAGATGCACTTTGAAAATTTGCTCACGGCCAATCAAATCCGGTTTATCAATAGAAATTTGACGGTCAAAACGTCCTGGACGCAACAATGCTGTATCCAGTACATCGATACGGTTAGTAGCCGCTAAAATAATAACGCCTGAATCCGTACCGAAACCATCCATCTCCACCAATAATTGGTTCAATGTATTTTCACGCTCGTCATTACCGCCCATCATCGAGTTTTTACCACGAGCACGACCTATAGCATCAATCTCATCGATAAAAATGATACATGGCGCTTTCTCTTTCGCTTGCTTAAACAAATCGCGAACACGCGATGCACCTACACCCACAAACATTTCGACAAAGTCAGATCCGGATAATGAGAAAAATGGCACTTGAGCCTCTCCGGCTACAGCTTTAGCCAATAAAGTCTTACCCGTTCCCGGAGGCCCTACAAGCAAAGCGCCTTTCGGAATTTTACCCCCTAAATTGGTATATTTACGTGGATTTTTTAAGAAATCCACAATCTCCATAACTTCTTGTTTCGCCTCTTCAAGACCAGCAACATCATTAAATGTGATATTGATCTGCGATTCTTTATCAAACAACGTCGCCTTAGATTTACCTATGTTAAAGATCGCACCGCCACCGCCGCCAGCACCACCGCCCATACGACGCATCAAGAAGATCCAGATGGCAGCCAATACCAACAACGGCAACATAAACGTGATAAACCAGCTTGCCCAAGGGTTGGAACGATCATCATAAGTCAACTGGACCTTTGGTGTACCTGGCGTTAATTCCGCTTGCGATGCAGCTAATTTCTTTTCTAAAACATCGGGAGAGGCATCCTTAAAAATATATTGTGGACCCTTGTCTTCCTGTCCTGATAGACTTGGAAGCGGATCAGCAGCTTTTGTAGCGTCTTTAAAACTTGGGTTATCTTTCCAGCCCTTTTTTAAATAGACCTCCACTTCGACAAGATCATTCTTTTTATAGGCGACGAGACGCTCTACAGCGCCTGTATTCAACATACGTGTCTCAAAATCACTATAGCTAACTTCCTTAGCTGGGCTTTCTCCAAAAACGTACTGTAAGGCAAAAAAACCTAAAAACATGGCAATCATAAGCCACACAAAATTGAATTTTGGCGGTTTCGGGCTTACCTTACTACTCGGGATTTTTTTCATTATATCGTAATTATATTTTCTTTATAAATTTTTTCGTTGAGAACAATTAAGCGCTTTGGAAATGCTGTACTTCTGCATCTCCCCATAAATCCTCGATACCATAATGCGCTCTTTTTTCGGTCTTAAAGATATGTACAACCACATCCACAAAATCCAAAATCAACCATTCACCATTGGATTGTCCTTCTTTATATTGGGGTTCTTGACCAAATGCCTTATAGACTTCTTCTTCGACACTCTTTGCTATCGCATTCACCTGAATGTTAGAGTCGGCATGACAAATCACAAAATAATCGGAAACAGAACTGTGAAGATCTCTTAAATCCAAGCGAACGATCTCGTTTGCTTTCTTTTCTTGCATACCATAAACGATAATTTCTGATAGACGTTGGGACAATTCTGAACTTTTATTTTTACTCATTAAAAAATGTGATAGTTTTGACTTAATATTTATTTAATACTTTCAGTTTGCAAAATAACAATATTTCGGGACTTATCATCGGTCAAAATGCAATATATCTTGACAAAGTCGCCTCTACAAACGATTATCTCAGGGAATTATTGTCAAATTTCAAGCCACTAGCTGAGGGGACTGCCATTTTAGCAGAAGAACAATTTCAGGGCAAGGGGCAGCGCGGAAGCTCCTGGGTCAGTGAACCAGGGAAAAACCTAACGACATCTATCCTCTTAAAGCCTCATTTCCTGCCAATAGCGGAACAATTTGCACTTTCCGCCACAATCGCCATTGCAACCGTCAATTGGCTGAAAAGCAAAACCGAGCAGCCTGTAGTCGTGAAATGGCCCAATGATATTTACGTCAATTCAAAGAAAATAACAGGCATTTTAATAGAAAATAAATTAAAAGGCAGTAAAATAGACCACGCAATTATTGGCATTGGTGTAAATATTAATCAACTTAATTTTGACACAGCAACAACAATAACCTCGCTCGCCTGCCTGACCGATCGACAGGATTACAACATCAAGGAACTGGCACAGGAGTTATTCCAAGTGATCCAACAGGAGTACCTGAACCTGTATAAGGAGGGCGCTCAATATCAGTTAAACCGCTACAACGCGTTATTGTTTTGGAGAGGTGAAGAAAGACCATTCCTAGTCGACGGCATCAAAAAAACTGGAATTATTCAACAGGTGTCTAATGACGGGAAGCTACTGGTTCTTTTGGAAGACACCTTGCGCGAATTTGATATCAAAGAAATTACACATCTTATTACTTAATCTTTACAAAAAAAGGATAACCCATTTTAGGATTGTCAAACCTTTGTTCTAAATTTGTCAACAGCGTGATTAAACCTTTATTCACCCGAAGTATCAAAGAACAAGAACACACTGCAATCATTGTAGTGAAAAAGGAAAGAACAAATTAAATTCTGATGAAAAAGTTAATACTGTTAATGACTGTGGTAATTTTTGCAGTTACGGGAGCATTCGCTCAGATTCACAAACCTGTAAAATGGACTGTGGCGAGCAAAAAGTTAAATAACAAAGAAGCTGTAGTATATGTGAAAGCTACAATCCAAAATGGATGGCACATTTATTCACAAAATGTGAAAGATGGCGGCCCAATTCCAACTTCTTTCAACTTTGCTAAAGCGGCAGATTATACATTGGTAGGTAAAACTGCAGAGCCGAAACCAAAAGTAAAACACGAGGATGTATTTAAGATGGATGTTGGTTATTTTACAAACGAGGTAATTTTCCAACAAAAAGTAACTTTAAACAAAGGAACTGCCACCGTTAAAGGCACTGTTGAATGGCAAGCATGTGATGCATCACAATGTCTTCCTCCAGACGAATATGCTTTTGCTGTGACAATCAAATAGTAAAAATGATTCTACACGGATAAATTAATAAGGCGATTCTCATCGCCTTTTTTTATTTTTGACCATAACATCAGAAATTCATACGCATGTTAAAAAACACATTCATTCTACTTTTAATTGCTTTTTTCAGTCTTTCTTTAACGACAGCAACTTTTGCCTCCGCACAAGATAGCTTAACAAGTACAGAAGGACTTCAATTTGAATCATCACCGGATACAGCTACCGCTGTTGAAGCGGTACCTGAGGATCTAAATTTTACAGCTTCACCTGACACAATGGTTAGTCAGGACAGCAGCAAAATAGCTCCTGTTAAGGCAAACGCTCCCTCCGGGCAAGAATCAAGTAAAAAATCACTTTGGAGTATCTTTATCGCAGGATTAGTTGGCGGCTTCGCAGCGCTACTCATGCCATGTATATTTCCAATGCTCCCACTTACCGTAAGTTATTTTACAAAACAGGCTGGAAGCCGCGCAAGCGGTATCAGCAAGGCACTCCTCTACGGTCTCTTTATTATTGTGATCTATGTCGCTTTAGGAATGATAATCACCATTTCCTTTGGTTCGGATGCATTGAATGCTTTATCCACAAATGGGGTATTTAACTTCCTATTCTTCCTCTTATTAGTTGTTTTCGCCGCATCCTTTTTTGGTGCTTTTGAAATCACGTTACCGAGTTCTTTTGTCAATAAAATGGATGCCAAATCCGACAAAGGCGGTCTCGTAGGGCTTTTCTTTATGGCATTCAGCCTTTCACTGGTCTCCTTCTCCTGCACTGGCCCCATTATTGGCACCTTATTGGTCGAAGCGGCCTCAAAAGGAGAACGCCTAGGTCCCGCAATCGGTATGCTCGGTTTTTCTATAGCACTTGCAATTCCTTTTGGCTTATTTGCAATGTTCCCTTCGATGTTAAAATCCCTTCCAAAATCTGGTGGCTGGTTAAATTCGGTGAAGGTTGTACTCGGCTTCTTAGAGCTCGCACTGGCACTGAAATTCTTATCAAATGTAGATTTGGCCTACCATTGGAATTGGCTGGATCGGGAGGTGTTCTTATCGCTATGGATTGCCATCTTTAGTATGATGGGCTTATATCTTATTGGAAAGATTAAATTTTCACATGACAGTGAATTAAAATTCCTCTCCGTACCGAGAACTATTCTCGCTATCATTGTATTCTCCTTCGTTATCTATATGGTACCGGGGCTATGGGGAGCTCCCCTAAAATCAATTTCAGCTTTCTTGCCACCCTCGGCAACACAGGACTTTGACCTGTCGGCAGGAATAGCAGCCGCTCCCGCACACAGTGATGGTAAAGTCAAAAAATACGCGGAGATTTTTCACGAACGCGGTACACCAAAAGGATTTGATCCATATTATGATTATGATCAGGCCTTGGAAACAGCAAAAGAACTGAATAAACCTGTATTGATAGATTTTACAGGTTGGAACTGTGTTAACTGTCGGGAGATGGAAGCAAATGTCTGGACTGATCCTGCGGTTGCCAAACTATTGAAGGAAGAATTTGTTATGGCCGAATTGTTTGTCGATGATAAAACAGAATTACCTGCAAACGAACAATTCGTATCAAAATACAGTGGCAAAAAGATTAAAACGATAGGAAATAAAAACAGTGATTTCCAAGCATCGACGTTCAATAGCAATTCACAACCGTTATATGTTATTGTAGACGCCACTGGAAAGGTATTGGTACCTCAGTCTGGTGCAAATAGAAATATTGAACAATATAAAGCGTTTTTACAGAGCGGAATTGATGCCTTTAAGGCAAAAAAATAGCCTGTATACAGCAGAAGGTATCCGTCGAGATTAACAGCAGAGAACAAGCAATTATTAAATTTGCATTATCTTTAGCTCACACTTAGATGAATTGCAGTTAATAAAGCGATTGCTTGTTCTTAATAGCGATATTGGCGACTTCTAATAACGGAAATATAATTGTATATACGCTTAAAAATAGCTAAGTTTGAGTACGTATGAGTAACATTAAAAAAATTGCTGTTTTGACATCTGGAGGAGATGCTCCAGGAATGAATGCTGGTATCCGCGCTGTTGTTAGAGCGGGGATCTACAATAATCTTGAAGTATTTGGGGTACGCAGAGGTTATGATGGTCTAGTTAATGGTGAGATTATCCCTATGGATGCTAAATCTGTAGCCAATATCATACAACGTGGTGGTACTATCCTAAAAACAGCCCGCAGCGAGGCTTTCAAAACAATTGAAGGACGCAAGCAGGCTTATGAAAATTTACGCAGCCACGGTATTGATGCCATGGTTGTTATCGGTGGCGATGGTACATTTACCGGCGCATCCAAATTTATCGAAGAATTCGATTTTCCTATCATCGGTCTTCCGGGCACAATCGATAACGATTTGGCCGGCACAGACTTCACTATTGGCTATGATACAGCCATTAATACAGTTATCCAAGCCGTAGACAAAATTCGCGACACCGCCGAGTCTCACGATAGACTTTTTGTGATCGAAGTGATGGGCCGCGACTCTGGTCTTATCGCCGTCCGTTCTGGTATCAGTACCGGTGCTGAGGCAGTTCTGGTTCCTGAGTTCGAGGTAGACTATGATGCGATCATGAAAAGACTTGACAAAAGCCGTAAAAATAAATCATCCCGCATTATTATTGTTGCTGAAGGCGACAAAGAAGGCGGTATGGTGGTATCGGAAAAAATCAAGGAAAATTTCCCGCATTACGACGTTAGATTATCTATTTTAGGACATATTCAGCGTGGCGGAAGCCCTACTTGTATGGACCGCGTATTGGCCAGCAGGCTTGGAGTTGCAGCGGTAGAGGCTTTACTACAAGGCCGCAGAGGTGAAATGGCCGGACTGATCTGCAGTGAAGTAAGGTTCACACCCTTTAAGAGCGCCATCAAGCATAACGTAAAAATGAATGAAGATCTGCTTCGTATCATTGAAATCCTTTCGTTGTAAATGATCTAGTTTATTCTTGATTAACAATAAAAAAAGAGTATACATCGTGATGTATACTCTTTTTTTATGCCTTGTGTTTCTTGATTTGTTCAAATTCTTTGTAAAGGCCTGATACCCGAACGGTCATATTCCATAAGCGTACATGAGCTCCATATCAATCCCAGTTGTTATTTAAGCAAATTATTGCGGTATTCTTCAGATACCGGCGGCAACTGAATGGCCTGACCAGCTTTGGCCATCGAGTCCGCAAAATGATTCGTATTGCTGATCGCCTGTTCATATGCCTTAATAACCTGTTCCGATAGGTGTAGGACCTTTGGATCTTTAAGATCAACACGGTATTGATTATTTTCCAGTGTAACATGCTGATAAAAACGATATGCCGCAGCCTTTAGTTGACCCAGCTCCTGTTGTGACAACTGATCGATCCGGGCATTAGGCGGCAACGTAACATCGATAAATGTCGTGTCTTTAGCCAATTGATCAATCGGGTGATCCAAAGGTATGGCATGCAACGCCTCTAGGTTGACAACAGGAATTCCCTTATCTTGATCGCCACCGCAGGAAGCAATCACCGTCCCCAAGAATATACCCAAAATTACTGTTTTCTTCATCTTTATAATTTTATAACCACAATAGCGCTAGAAATCCCATTGATCACCATGTTTAAATACCTAGGATTCATCATCCCCTAATCCCGCTGTTACGAGGATATAGCGGTTTCACGCAATCATTCGCTATAGCAGCAGACGAAGTTAGCAAATTCATTCAATGTTTTGCAGTCGTCACGCTATTCGCCTTTTAGAGTCGTCAATTAGTCGCGGCGCCAAAAAAGCGATTGGATGAGGACGACTATAAAAAGAAACCCCTAATTGCAGACTCAGTTCACATGAGTATAACAATTAGGGGTTATTCATGCCCAATGGCAACTAAATATCAGTTTACTTTAGCAATTCAGCTAACTTCGCATCCAAAGCCTCACCTCTTAAATTTGATGCGACAATTTTACCAGAAGGATCAATGAGGAAGTTTTGCGGAATACCACGTACTTCGTACAATTTTACCGGAGCTGATTTCCAGCCTTGTAGGTCTGAAACGTGTGGCCATTGTTGTAAATTATCATCATGGATAGCTTTCAACCAAGCATCTTTTTTACCGGGATTGTCTAAAGAAACACCAAACACGGTAAATCCTTTATCTTTAAATTTATTGAAAGCCGCAACGACATTCGGGTTCTCATGACGACAAGGACCACACCAACTTGCCCAAAAATCCAACAAAACATATTTTCCTCTTAAGGAAGATAAGGAAATATTCTTTCCTGTTGTGTCTGGCAATGTGAAGTCAGGAGCTACCGAACCAACAGCTACTGCTTTCAATTTCTGGATACGCTCAGCCAATTCCTTCCCTTTTTCAGAATTTTTCAGTTCAGGAGACATTTTCTCAAAAGAAGCTACATATTCATTGACGTTTTCACCGCTGACATTCTCAGACAACAAATCCAACGTATACCAGCTTTTTGGGTTTTTGTTAATAAATTCAGCATCTGCTTTTTCCATTTTTTCGGAAATCTCACCAGCTTGTTTTTGTAAGCCTTCGATGAATTTAGGGTCCTGTTTTTGCGTCTCCGAAGCCGCATAATATTGTTGGTTCAATGCCTCGAACGCATCTGTATGCGGTTTCACAAAAGCCTTGTACTGCGTCAGATCGTCATTAAGCGCCGTACCTGAGACCGTTGCATTTTTAAACCCTTTGGTTGCATCGACTTTGATAACGCCTTTAGAAAGATATAACTGTGCTGTCTCAGGTTGCTTTTGACTATTTCTAAGTTCTGCAAAAGTTAAGCCCTCCGGCGAATAGATCATCATACCTTTTGTTGGTGTAGCTACCTGTCCGTTGAACTTAAATTCGCCTTTTACGACCGTTGCTGAATCAGTCTGACGAGTGCCATTCGCAGCATACTGCATAAACACTTTCGCTTTGTCTGACGTCGTGTTTACTTTTCCTGTAACCGTGAAGCTTTCTTGTGCCATTAACAAGGCTGGTAAAAAGCTTAAACCCATTAATATTCCCTTTTTCATAATTATATACTTCCCATAAATGTAAAACATTTCCGTTTCACTGTCGTCCTATTTAACATTATTTAGCAAAGATGTTACCAACGCCCGGAAGCACCGCCACCACCAAAATCACCGCCACCGAAACCGCCAAATCCGCCACCAGAGCCTCCGCCGAAGCCACCGCCGCCACCTCGGCCGCCACCGCCGCCAAGACCATTCAGCAATGTCCACCAAAAGATATCAGAAGCGCCGCGTCCATTCATCACACGGCCACCACCGCCACCACCTCGTCCACCGCGATTGGAGAAAAGAACAACCAAGACTATCACAATAATAACAACAAACATCACCGAACCTGATCCCTTTCCTTTCGGTTGTTTTGGATCAGCTTTGTACTCACCTTTTGTGTAGGAAATTAAGGAACTGGTCGCATCGTCCACTCCTTTGTAGTAATCGCCCTGACGAAAAGCCGGCTTGATATCATTTTCAATAATACGATATGCAATGGCATCCGGGACAGCGCCCTCTATGCCATAACCTGTTTGAATAGTCACCGCCCGATCTCCCAGAGCGACCAACAACAGAATACCGTTATTATACTTTTTATTCCCAATACCCCATTTTTTCGCTAAACGAACCGCATAATCAGAAATATCATAGCCACCGGTAGAATTCATCATAACCACTGCAATCTGCGTAGATGCAGAATCCTCAAATGCCAATAGCTTCTGCTCCAATAATTGCTTCTGACTTGCGGTCAATGTGTTTGTATAATCATTGACAAGCCTATTTGATGTTTCTGGGAAATCTTGACCCAATACTGTGGCTACCGACAGCAAACAAAGCAACATAGCCATAGCAGGGATCCGAACCCGAGAAAATAATCTCGATACAAATTTCATCCTATAATTCTCTTTTATTCATTTTTATTTGCCTTGAGCAGTTTTCATGCAAATGGCGTTCGGTGAATCCCGAAATCGGGTTTATCACGATCTTTATCAGTTTATTTGTGAGACAGGGAATAGCCTCTCGGGACTGTTTCTGATCACTTAACAACTAACGGTCTCCAAAAACAATATCATTTGGAAGCTCATTGATGTCATCGTGTTCACGCGGGAAGAATTTTGCCAATTGTTTACCCGCATGTTCGATCCCTTTGACCAAGCCCTCAACAATGCGATCTACCCGAAACTCCGCCACCATTAGATCTTTGGTACTGTTCCAAAAATCACTTTCTACACGTTGGTGAATTCCCTTATCGCCAATAATGGAAAATTTATGGTCTTCCAGCGCGATATAGATAAGAACACCATTTTTCAATGTAGTCTTGTGCATGCCCAATTTGGAAAAATAATAGGTTGCACGATCATGTACCTCGTCGGGGCAATGATTTTCGACCACTACACGAATCTCACCAGAAGTCTCATTTTCAGCCACATTAATAGCGTGAACGATCTTCTCTTGTTCTTCAGAATTTAATGCCATAGTTTGTATACGTTTGCACTCCAAAACTAGATTACCATACCGGTTATTCTAAATTCAAAGGGTCTAAACTAATTAAAACACGATAAAAAAATGGATGATGTGCTTCTACGAAAGCCGCATCATCCATCATCCTGTTTATTCCTAACAATTTGCTGTTAGAATGATACCGTTGGCGCTTTATCCGAACCTGGGGCAGCAGTAAATGTACCTTTTGCCTTAAATCCGAACATCCCCGCCATTAAATTATTCGGGAAGCTGCGTACGGTGGTATTATATTGCTGTACCGCTTCATTGTAAGATCTACGTTCTGTTGAAATACGATTTTCAGTACCTTCCAGCTGTGCTTGTAATTCCAAAAAGTTCTGATTGGCTTTCAAATCAGGATAAGCTTCAACAGACGCCAAAAGACGACTCAACGAACCGCTGAATTCATCTTGAACTTTTTGAAACTTGGCAATATTCTCCTCAGACAAATCATCGGCATTAATCGTCACGGAAGTAGCTTTAGCTCTTGCTTCTACAACAGCTGTCAATGTACTTTCTTCGTGTTTTGCCGCTCCTTTTACTGTATTAACCAAATTTGGAACTAGATCCGCACGACGTTGATACGCATTTTCAACTTGTGCCCATTTTCCTTTAACATTCTCATCTTGTGAGACCATCGTATTGTAGCCACAGGAGTTTAATGATACTAATGCAAATAAACCACATAGGGCGACCAAAAATCTTTTAATTTTCATTGTTCAAAGAATTAAATACTATTCAAATTATACGGTTACACTATCAAAGCATATACCAAGCTCTTACTAAGATAAGAATATTTTTATTTCCAAATCTCCAAATAGCCAATATTCATTAACTTTGTCCCGGTTTTGGGATAAAAACCCAGCCCTTATACTATGCAAAAAGAAATTGAAATTGCGATACTTCCAGAAAGAATCGAGGACGATCAGTATATTCTACAGCAAGGGATCAAAGCCCTGAAAGTCCAACCTCAACAAGTCAAAGGTTATAAAATCCGCAAACGTTCCATTGATGCCCGAAGCAAGCAGGTTGTTTATCGAGCTCGGGTTATTTACTACATTGACGAGCTTCCTGTTCCAGAAATCTACGAAAATAATTTTAAGTCCGTTAAAGACGGAAAACCCGTTATTATTATTGGCGCGGGCCCTGCCGGCCTGTTTGCAGCAATACGCTGTATTGAACGTGGTCTCAAACCAATTGTAATCGAACGCGGTAAAAAGGTCCAAGACCGTAGACGCGATCTAGCTAAGTTGAACCGGGAAGGCATCGTAAACCCTGAGTCAAACTACTGCTTTGGCGAAGGTGGAGCTGGAACGTACTCAGACGGAAAATTATATACACGTTCCAATAAGCGAGGTGACGTAGACAAAGTACTCAGACTTTTCGTTTCCCATGGGGCAACGACGGATATTCTGGTCAATGCGCGCCCACATATCGGTACAAATAAATTGCCGCATATTATTGAAGCCATGCGCGAGAGCGTCCTTGAATTTGGGGGCGAATTTCATTTTGACCAACGTGTCGATGACATTTTAGAATCCTTCGGTCAAGTACGCGGTGTCAAATTAGCCAATGGTGAAGAAATTAAGGCAGATCATGTCATTGTAGCAACAGGGCACTCTGCGCGGGATATTTTCGAGCTTTTTCATCGCAACAATTGGCTGATCGAAGCCAAAGCATTTGCTTTGGGCGTGCGTATCGAGCACCCGCAGGCAATCATTGATCAGGCGCAATACCACTGCCAGGTAAGAAGCGAGCATTTGCCGCCAGCCTATTATAGCCTGGTTGAACAGGTGAATGACCGTGGTGTATTTTCATTCTGCATGTGCCCAGGCGGCGTCATTGCTCCCTGTGCAACAGATTTAGATGAAATCGTTGTCAACGGATGGTCACCATCCAAACGAAATAATCCGCACGCCAATTCAGGCACCGTTATTCAGATCAACCTTGAGGACGTTGCCAATGCACATAAGGATCCATTTGCATTACTGAATTTTCAGAAAGAGATCGAACGAAAGGCTTTTGCCGTAGGTGGCGGTAAGCTCGTTGCTCCGGCGCAACGCATGGTCGACTTTGTCGAAGGACGTGTATCTATGGATCTGCCAGAAAACTCGTACAAGCCTGGAACAGCATCTGCAGATCTCACCGAAGTGCTACCTGTTTTTGTTCACGAAGCATTACGCGGTGCGTTGCCCATCTTTGGCAAAAAGATGAAAGGGTATTATACCAATGAAGCCATTTTAGTTGGTGTAGAGTCACGTACATCTTCACCGATTCGGATTCCTAGAAATAAAGAAGATTTACAACACCCTCAGGTCAAAGGACTTTACCCTTGTGGTGAGGGGGCAGGTTATGCCGGCGGTATCATTTCAGCGGCTATAGACGGTATTAATTGTGTTGATGCGATCAATTTAAGTTAATATTTTTTGCTTTTCCTCTTGCAGAATACGAATAAATGCCTTACTTTTGTAACATCAACGCGAAAGTAGCTCAGTTGGTAGAGCACAACCTTGCCAAGGTTGGGGTCGCGAGTTCGAATCTCGTCTTTCGCTCAAAAAAGCTTCCAAAATTTGGAAGCTTTTTTCGTTTTATAGTGCTCTGTTATTCCCTACATTTCAGCCCTTCATCACCTTTATCTTTGTTTGATTTTAACTAAAATTGCCGAAAAAATTATTAGCACAATTTAAAGCAAGTACCTAGAACGGATTAGTTTCAACGTTGGTTCCATTCGAAGCTTCCTCGGTGCTTCTTCGGAGCTTGTTCGGTACTTGTTCGGTGCTTCTTCGGTTGGGAGCGAACAAATAGCGTTGTAGCTCCGATTAAGATCCGTTGTTATACCGTGAAAATGACGAAGTTGATATCCAAAATTACTAGGGTCTACCCTACAGCAAACAATGATAACTTTAAGCGCTTCTCCCAATACGATTAAACGCTCTTCCGTCCAAGCAAGAGCAACAAGACGCAACTTGGCGCTTGATACGAAGGCTATGATGTATTGGTCTATGAAAAAAAATGGCGTTTACCTATTCAGTAAACGCCATATTTAAAAGCTATATGATCCTAAATGGATTTAATTTGTTCTTAGGCTTTCTTCTACAAGCTCTTCAACATATTTGCGAACAACCTCATTTGAGAAACGTGTCGTTACGTCAAATGCAAATGCGTGCACCAACAGGATACGGGCAGACTCTTCGCCAATTCCTCTTGCTCTCAGATAAAACAACGCTTCATTATCAAACTGACCGATGGTACACCCGTGTGAACATTTTACGTCATCGGCAAAGATTTCCAACTGTGGTTTGGTATAAACCGCCGAATTGTCTGACATCAACATATTATTATTCTGTTGAAAAGCATTCGTTTTCTGCGCATCCTCGCGCACAAAGATTTTTCCATTGAAAACCGCAACGGACTTGTCCTGTGTAATATTTTTATACCATTCATAGGACTCACAATGTGGTTTCAGGTGGTCTACGATGGTATGATTATCGACCAATTGATCGGCAGCCGTTAAGTTGATTCCATATAAATGGCTCTCCACATGCTCGGCATCCAAACGGACGTTGATATTGTTACGGATAAACGAAGCGCCTGGAAAATTACAGTTGTAATTATTGTAAAGACTGTATTTTTCTTGATATACCTCTGTATGATTAAAGTAACGGCTTACAGATTCCGCGAGCTGCAAATAATAATGTTGTACTTTAGCATTCTCTTTGACGATAATCTCAGAGACCTTATTGTGCACATTATTTGCGGTACCTTCTGCAGTGATAAAGCTTTCGATCAATTCAAGTTCTGCATTTGGCTCGACAACGATCAAATTACGTGTTTGTGCAAAGAAATCCTCTTTCCCTGTAGCGACGTGAATAATCTGTATTGGTTTATCAAGTACAACTCCCTTTTTCAAATGGATAAAAACACCATTGGTAAAAGCAGCCGTATTCAAAGCGACCATAATATTGTCTGACTTATCCGCATATTTGGCAAAATGGGACTCAAATGCAGGCTCTGAAGTGGCTTCATCCATTGGAATAACCGACAGTCCCTTTACATTTTCTAATTCACTTACTGCTAATACATACTGACCATTCACCAAAATAATGCGGTAGGCATCCAACTGCGGAATCTCACCTGCACTAAAGTCTAAGCCTTCGATATCCACATCGACATCAAGCGCATAAGGCTTATTGATAATACTGTGGATGTTTGTATATTTCCATTCTTCATTCTTAACGGTGGGAAAGCCTGCTGCTTCGAAACGCTCGAATGCAAGTTGGCGGGCTTCCACGAAAAACGAAGGTTCGTCTGAAACGCCTTGCTCTTTGAAAGCTCCCAACACTTGTTGAAGTAATGATTCTGAAACTAATGTACTCATGTTATTTTTTAATCAAATCGCCAAAATTCTCCTCTAATCCTATTTACTCAGGTAAAAGATTAGGCGTTTTGTGTATCATATTCTTTTAACCAATCGTATCCTTTTTCTTCGAGCTCCAAAGCTAATTCTTTAGGTCCCGATTTCACGATACGGCCATTGTACAATACGTGAACAAAATCTGGAACGATATAATCCAACAAACGTTGGTAGTGTGTAATAACAATAAAAGCATTGTCTTTAGAGCGCAATTGATTCACACCATTTGCAACGATACGAAGTGCATCGATATCCAAACCAGAATCTGTCTCATCCAAAATAGATAATTTCGGGTTCAACATCGCCAATTGAAAAATTTCGTTACGCTTTTTCTCACCACCGGAGAATCCTTCATTTAAAGAGCGGTTAGCCAAATTAGCTGAAAACTCAACCAATTTTTGCTTGTCTTTTACCATTTGTAAAAATTCCTTCGCTTCCATTGGCGGAAGACCTTTGTACTCACGAATATCATTTACAGCCGTTTTCAAGAAATTGATATTCGATACGCCCGGAATCTCAACAGGATATTGAAAAGCCAAAAACAGCCCTTCACGCGCACGGTCTTCAGGGGAAAGATCCAATAAATCCACACCGTCCAATAGTGCGGAACCTTCACTTACCTCATAGGATTCACGTCCTGCTAATACATTCCCTAATGTACTTTTACCAGCACCATTTGGTCCCATAATCGCATGAACTTCGCCAGCTTTTACTTCTAGGTTTAACCCTTTTAATATTTGTTTGTCTTCTACAGACGCATGTAAATTTTTAATGCTTAACATTTTATTCGTATTGAGTATGGTATAATGTAGCGACTTAAACTACATTCCCAATGATTTTTTATCTATCCTACTGAACCTTCTAATGAAATTGCCAATAATTTTTGAGCCTCTACAGCAAACTCCATCGGCAATTGATTTAATACTTCTTTTGCATACCCGTTGACAATTAAACCAACAGCTTTCTCAGAATCTATACCCCGTTGATTCAAATAGAATACCTGGTCCTCACCGATTTTGGAAGTAGTCGCCTCATGCTCTAATTTGGCCGTCTTATTTCTATTTTCGATGTAAGGGAATGTATGTGCCCCACATTTATCACCGATCAATAAGGAGTCACATTGTGTAAAGTTACGTGAGTTGTCGGCATTTGGACCGATTTTCACTAAACCTCTATAACTGTTGTGGCTCTTACCGGCAGAGATACCTTTAGAAATAATTTTAGATTTTGTGTTTTTACCCAAATGAACCATCTTCGTTCCTGTATCAGCTACCTGATGATTACGCGTCATGGCCACAGAGTAAAACTCACCAATAGAGTTATCACCCTTTAAGATCACACCCGGGTATTTCCATGTAATTGCAGAGCCAGTTTCTACCTGTGTCCAGGAGATCTTACTATTATCGCCCTTACAGATTCCACGCTTGGTTACAAAGTTATAAATACCACCTTTTCCTTCTTTATCACCAGGGTACCAGTTTTGAACGGTAGAATATTTAATATCAGCATCACGTTCGGCAATCAATTCAACCACTGCCGCATGCAGCTGGTTTTCATCACGCATAGGTGCAGTACATCCCTCCAAATAAGAAACATAAGCCCCCTCATCCGCAATGATCAACGTGCGTTCGAATTGCCCAGTATTCTGTGCATT
The DNA here is from genome assembly GCF_002341965.1 of Sphingobacterium sp. UBA2480. NCBI lineage: Bacteria > Pseudomonadati > Bacteroidota > Sphingobacteriia > Sphingobacteriales > Sphingobacteriaceae > Sphingobacterium > Sphingobacterium sp. UBA2480. The sequence continues at coordinate 538,471 of NZ_DDPA01000004.1, forward strand.
GATACGGAAATAGGTAGACAATTCCATTGGACATCTAACGCCTTTTGGAACGTAAACAAAGGATCCATCCGAAAACACTGCAGAATTTAATGCTGCATAAATGTTATCTGTCTGCGGAACCACTGTACCCAAATATTTTTTCACCAGGTCAGGATGCTCTTGCACGGCCTCACCAAATGAACAGAAAATAACTCCTTGCTCTTTTAATTTCTCACGAAACGTTGTTTTTACAGATACCGAATCGAAGACAGCATCTACAGCCACAACTCCCGCCAATATTTTTTGCTCATCCAAAGGAATTCCCAACTTTTCGAAAGTGGAAATCAACTCAGGGTCAACCTCATCCATCGAATTAAGCTGCGGTTTTGCTTTCGGGGCTGCATAGTAGGAAATCTCTTGAAAATCAATCTCGGGAGCTTTGAAATTCTGCCAAGTAGGCATTCTTAACGTCAAGAAATGACGGAAAGCTTTTAACCTCCATTCCAATAGCCATTCAGGTTCATTCTTTTTTGCCGAAATAAAACGAACCGTATCCTCAGTAAGGCCTTTGGCTGCAATTTCCATTTCGATATCTGTCGTGAACCCGTATTTATATTCTTCGAGCTCTAGCTCTTTTAACAAATCGTCGTCTTTAGTACTCATATTGCGCTCTCACGGTTTAACTAATTTGGGAGGGCTTCACCTCCGCACCTATCGAACTGCAAAGTTACAATTTCAAAGCCAATAAAACAGCATTTAATAGCACCTTACGAAGGCATTTTTAATAAAAAAATGACATTTATCACTCCATTTCATTAAAATGAGCACATTTCAATCGATTATGACAGTCAAATGATTTTGCATCGATTAAAATTATAATTATAAAAACACGATATAACTAAAATCTATTTATCACCAATAATTTTGTATATTTTTAAATTTCCAAATATAATTTTGTATATTTACAAATACTATTGATTATTAAGACTTAAGATATGCCCTTTGCACCGGATAAAACAGATTTAAAAATTCTTAAACTATTACAAGAGAATGGTCGTATAACTAATTTGCAACTCGCATCTAGCATCGGACTGTCCCCCGCGCCAACCTTAGAGCGTGTGCGAAAACTGGAAAACTCCGGCTTCATCAAAAGTTACCATGCCTTTGTGGACGAGGAGAAACTGGGGCTTGGGATCAAGTCGTTCATACAGATCTCACTCGATTTCCATACCCACAACGCTATTCCTGAATTTGTAGCTGCAGTCAAAATGATACCTGAAGTAACCGAATGCCATCACGTTACAGGCAATTGTGATTTCATCCTCAAGGTTTACGTAAAAGATATCAAAGCTTATGAAGGCGTCATCATGGAAAAAATATCCAAAATACCTTTTGTAAAGACATTCCAAACCATGATGATTATGTCGACCAGCAAAAAAGAACCCATTATTCCTTTAGAATATTAAGCGAGGGAATTAAGCCCAATCAAAAATATCATTACCGGAATCTCGCTCTTGGACGCATTTGCGCCATGCGCGAATCACCGGCAATGATGTTTATCTACTTTAGCTATTGGACAGCAAACGCTTCGCAAAATTTAACCCAAGCCACAACTTAAATCAGGCGCCAATCAATTGGGGTTTTACCATGTGCCGTCAAATACTGGTTTGCGCGTGAAAAATGCTTACTACCAAAAAAACCACGATAGACAGACAACGGTGAGGGATGAACCGCCGTTAGAATAAGATGCTTCTTCGCATCAATGAGCACACTTTTCTTTTGGGCATAACTTCCCCACAACAAAAACACCACATGTTCACAACGCTCCGAAATGGCATGAATAATACTGTCTGTAAAAATCTCCCAGCCTTTCTTTTGATGAGAACCAGCCAAATGCGCCTGAACTGTCAAGGTCGCATTTAACAATAATACCCCCTGCTTGGCCCAAGAAGTCAAATCGCCAGCATGCGGCTCAACAAAACCAGGGATATCATCTTGCAATTCCTTAAAAATATTTTTTAAAGATGGGGGCAAGGCAATCCCTGCCGGAACTGAAAAAGACAGCCCATGTGCCTGCCCGTCATTGTGGTAAGGATCCTGCCCTAAAATAACCACTTTCACCTGATCCAATGGCGTCAGCTTAAAAGCATTCATCACCAGATCTGCCGGTGGAAACACTTTCGTTTTCTGACGCTCTGCTTGCACAAAAGTAGACAACTGTTTCATGTAGGGCTGAGCGAACAAAGGCCTTAACACAGGAGCCCAAGAATCATCGTATTGCTTTTCCATAATTCAAACATAGACAAAGTTGCATATAAAGGCAAATTTATCCGGCTGCCCACCTATTCGGCGTTGTACCAAAGCAAGATTATCAGAACACATCGATTAACATAAAAGCTACCATTTTCTAGAAAAACACATTTTTACAAAATAACAACCTGAACGAGTTGCTTAAACGGTGAAATTAACGGATATTTGCAGAATTAAATTGAATACAAATATTTTAAACAAAGATTTATGTCAAATCTCGTTAGAATCATTATTTGCAGTGCATTGCTTATCGGAACAGTTGCCTTATTCTGGACCGGAAATTGGGGATGGGGAATTTTAGGGATCTTGATCACGATCTTGGGTTTTGTTACTGTATTTTTCCATGAATATATGCTGATTGCGCAATGGCATATGCGTAAACAAAATATGGCCGCAGCTGAAAAATGGCTAGGTAAAATCACCAACTACGAAAAGCAATTGATCCCACAACAGCATGGTTACTACAACATGCTGATCGGACTGATCGAATCACAACGTGCACCTATGCAATCTGAAAAATATTTTAAGAAAGCATTGGCATTGGGTCTACATATGGACCATAACATCGCCTTAGCAAAATTGAGCCTAGCCGGTGTAGCCATGGCGAAGCGCAATAAACGTGAAGCCGAAAAACTTCTTCAAGAAGCTAAAAAAGCAGATAAAAATAAGTTATTAGCTGATCAGATCAAAATGATGAAAGACCAGATGGGCATGATGGACAAACAGCAGATCAGATACAATCGATAATATTGAATAATCAAAAAAAGCTTCGAAGTTATAACTTCGAAGCTTTTTTTGTCAAGAGACAAAATCAATTATTTCTTTAATGAAATAGGAACCTCCAAAAACTCCCCCTCTTCTGTACTGCTCTCAAAGACCAGTTTAACCATAACCGGTTTATCCGTTTTCTTCCAATCCTTTACAACGACCTGTATATCCACAGGCTTATCTTCTTCTAGCAAATAGTGCAGATAATTCTGCTTATCTTCAAATTTAACCAATACATTTCCCATCCGAATCGTGGAAAAGAAATGGGGCTGTTTCTTCTGATCCAACACTTGCGTGGAAAAGGTGTTCATTTTATATTCCCGAGGATTCTTACTATACGATATAGCAAACAAATTGATCACCAATTCATGCTTAGGCTCATCTACGTGAAATTCCTTTACATCGAATTGAATATCATCAACAACCAACAATGAATCTGCCGACTGCGCCTTTACAAACCCACCGACAAGGAAGAGCATTAAGACAACAACATATCTAAAAAAAACGTTCATATCATATTATATTTAAAAAAGCCACGGTCTTCGTGGCTTTAACTATTATTGGATTATTCTTTCAAAATTATGCCCTCAATCGATCGGCAGACCGGATCAACTTTTCATCTTTACGTACACCTCCCATGGCTAACGCACAGAAAATAATCGAGATAGGCAACAAAAAGAATCCTACGCCGATATTCCCAGCACCCAAAAATTGGTTCACCGTAGCGAGATGCGTACTTGCAGAAGAGTATAGCCATATTGCAAATAAGATAATTGCAACAACCTCTACCCAAATAAGCAAAAGCTGAACTTTACGTTTTTTAAATTTAAATATCGTGAATAGGGGAAGTCCGCCTAATAATACGGTGGCCACAGTCTGAAGAATATAACCAAATCCCCCCTCGTGTACCGGCTGACCCGCAGCGACACTATACACACCGGTCACCTTCACATTCTTTCCTAAACCAACTAAATCGCTATAATTAACATAGGGAAATAGAAACAAGCCGAATATGACTAATCCTGCTATCAGCAAATAAACAGTTTGGATACGTTGAATCATAGTTTAATTTTTGTATACCAACAAACTTAGATAAATTGATTTTTATATGCAATATAATTGCGATCGAAAAAACAATCAACCTTACAGCTCATTAAACAGCAAAACAATCAAACCCTATATTTTGTTGCATTTTTTTACACGATACCAAAGGGCTTCATTTTAGAAAGTTTTATCTTTGCGAAAAAAAATACCATGTTATATATATACGGTGCAACTGCTCACGCTAAAACTGCGGTAGATGTAGCAGAAGATTTAGCGATTGAAATTGGTGGTCTTATTGACAAATCATTGCTCATTGAAGATGTATTCGATTATGAGGTTCAACTTCACCATCAAGTAAAAGGCACGGAGGAAGATTTCTTTATTGCAGTCAAGAACCCAGGCCTTCGCCAACGGATTGTATCGGAAAATGCAGACTGGAATTACCAGACCCTCATCCATCCCAAAGCCTACGTATCAAAACGAGCGGAGATTGGTGAAGGCACCATTATCCTCCCCGGCGCTTCCATCGCCCCTGATGTACAGATAGGCAACCATTGCGTTATCGCCGGTTCTGCTGTTATCGAAAGCAATACCATTATTGAAGATTTTGTCAACATCGGACCAAATGTCTCAATCGGAGCAAACGTGCTCGTAGGGCGAGGTTCAGAGATTAAAGCAAATACACGGATCGAAGATGAAGAAACGATCCCCAAAGAGAGTATAATCGCTTAATTAAATCCCCGCGGAATGAAATTGCAAGTCGTATAGTTTTTTATAATACCCATCAAAAGATAGCAATTCCTGATGCGTTCCAATTTCCTTGATTTCGCCTTTATCCAACACAATAATCTTGTCCGCCTTCTGAATGGTGGACAAGCGGTGGGCAATAACAATCGATGTTCTTCCTTTCATGAGGTTATCGATTGCATGCTGGATCATTTCTTCCGTTTCGGTATCTACTGAAGATGTCGCCTCGTCTAAAATTAGAATCCGGGGATCGTGTACCAAGGCCCGTATAAAAGAAATCAATTGGGCCTGCCCCGCGGATAAGGTTGCACCCCGCTCTTTCACATCATAATCATAGCCCCCAGGTAGTCGCATAATAAAATCATGCGCCCCCACTTCTTTTGCGGCTTCAATGACCTGCTCTCTAGATATCGCAGGATCACCTAATGTGATGTTATTGATGACGCTATCCGAGAAGAGGAATACATCCTGCAATACCGTCGCAATGGTATTTCTCAGATAATCGAGATCATAATCGCGGATATTACGGCCGTCCAACAGAATTTCACCTTTATTGATTTCATAAAAACGGCTTAGAATATTGATGGTAGAAGATTTTCCAGCACCAGTAGCCCCAACTAAAGCCAGCGTCTCACCCGGATTAACGTTAAAGTTAACATCCTTTAGGACCCAGTTTTCCTCATTATAGGCGAACCAAACATCGCGAAACGCAATTTCACCTTTGATGTGTGCAGGTTTCAATGTACCCAAATTTGGAGTCTTTTCATCGGTATCCAACACTTCAAAAATCCGTTCAGCGCTAACCATGCCCATTTGAAGCGTATTGAATTTGTCAATAAGCTCCCGAATGGGCCTAAAGATCATATTGATATACATGATAAAGGCCACCACTACACCCGGAGAGATCACATCACCCATAATTTGTTTGGAACCGAACCAGACCAATAATCCCAAAGCAATGGCCATGATAATTTCCAAAACAGGGAAAAAGATGGAGAAATACCAATTGGTCCGAATATGGGCATTACGATGTTGTGCATTAATCTCCTTAAACTTATCCATTTCCTGCTTTTCACGTGCAAAATATTGGATAATACCGACGCCCGTAATGTGTTCCTGCAAAAAGGTATTTAAGTTAGAAACCCATTTCCGCACATCGATAAAGGCAGACTTCATCGCCTCTTTAAATACGTAAGTCGCTGCCACCATCAAAGGCATCGGAATTAAAACAATCAATGTCAGCTTCCAATCGGAGTAAAACATCACAACCAGAATAACGACCAACTGTAATAAATCGCCGATAATCTGAATCAAACCTTCAGAAAAAATATTGGAAAGAGTCTCCAAATCAGAGATGGTACGGGTAATTAATTTTCCCAGTGCTGTGCGATCAAAATACTTCAGCCTGAGTTGAACAATGTGGTTAAATACCTGAATCCGAATATCACGGATAACCGACTGCCCCAGAGTATTTGTCATTAAGGTATGGTAATAACGGATCAAAGTCTGCAGGATGACCAATGCCAACATTGCAATCAGCATGAGGGACAATCCATTGGTATCGAAGTTTAGGATATAGTTATCCAGCGTATGCTGGATCAGCATAGGCAAAGCGGGGGCTACTGCAGCCAGCAATATCGTTAGGACGACCGATATCCAAAATGCCATATGATATGGACGCATATAGCGACTCATGCGTTTCACCAAATTGATATCGTAGGTTTTACCAGTTATTTTATCTTGACTCACGTTAAATTCTATATATAAGGATATGCTACTTCTGTTAAATACAACCCATGTGCCGGCACGGAAACACCTGCCTTCCCCCGGTTTTTGCTTTGGATAACCTCTTGCATAAATGAAACAGGTTTGCCTTTTATGCCTATTTCCAACGATGTACCCACAATAGCACGCACCATATTGCGCAAAAAGCGATCAGCGGTAATATGAAAGACCAAATGTTGTTCGGTATGCCATACCCACTCGGCTCTACGAATATCGCAAATATTTGTAAACACCTGCGTATGAGACTTACTAAAGCATTCGAAATCTTGTTTACCCAATAAAAATTGTGCAGCTTCATTCATCTTTTCAACATCCGGACGATCGCGCATAAAACATGAATAGGGATAGATAAAAGGATCTTTATGAAAATGAAGATGGTATTCATAGGATCTTTGTGTCGCATCGAAGCGAGCATGTGCTTCGGGTTCCACTTCGATCAGGCGCTTCACGGCCACATCAAAGGGCAATAGTGCATTGAGCGAATGAATAAAACGATCAGCTTTTTGTAGAATACCCACAGGGGCTGCATCGAAATGTGCATACAATTGCTTGGCATGAACACCTGTATCTGTACGGCCAGCTCCAGTTGTTTCAATGGGTTCCCGCAACAGGGTTTCAAGCGCCTTATTCAGCACTTCCTGCACGGAAATTGCATTATTCTGAATTTGCCAACCATGATAAGCCTGTCCAAAATAGGCTATTTCTAAAAAAAAACGTCTTTTATCCATTATATGCAACAAAGGTACGTTTTTCCAAATGAGCATCATTTCTCCGTAGAACGAATTTGCTCATTTTCCTTATTATTTAATCCTTACATGACAAAACTGTTTGTTTTGCACTTCCTTTCGCTCGATGCTACTGGGCGAGTCATTCGGGATTCAGTGGAACGAAGGTTTCCGCAACATCCTATCAACTTCGTCCCGCAACCACGGTAAGTCCACAGTGAGTCCACGTTGAGTCCACCTTTTTAAGTACATTCAATGCGGGAGCACCATGGTCGCCATATGTTCGCACCCCGAACTTATCCCCTCGTTGTGCATAGCATAAAGCTAAAAAGGCTACAGTAGTTCGACCAGATTTTCAAAGGCCATACCCCTTGACGCTTTCAATAAGACCGTGCTGTCCACAATAGGATTTCCGCTGATTGCCTGTTTTGCTTCGGCAGTAGTTTCATAAAATGCTCCACCTTCATAACGATGTGCGAAAAATTCTTTTCCTACAAAAATTTTGCGATCTGCAGGAATAGCTCTTACGTTCTCGACAATTTTTTTATGTTCTTCAAATGATTCTGTCCCCAATTCAAACATATCACCCAATACAATAGCCTTCTTATCTGCTTCAATAATCCGAATATTATCCAATGCAGCAGCCATGCTTGTTGCATTTGCATTATAATAATCGCAGATTAGGGTATTGTGGGCAGTTTTCATAACCTGCGAACGATTGTTCGTAGGGGTATATCCTTCAATACCCCGATTGATCGACGCAGAAGAAACGCCAAAATGCAAACCTACTGCAATAGCTGCAAGAAAGTTTTCGGTATTATAAGATCCTGTTAAGTGGGTATCGACAACATGAGATTCGGCCGTGCCTTTCTTGTGCCATTCAATTTGCAAGAGGGGATTTGCCCTAAGAAGCTTTCCAATCACATCATTACCTTCAGAAAAACCATAGGTGACAATGTTGGCTATCTTGCGGGCGGAAGCCATCTCTTTAAGATGTGGGTTATCTGCCTGCAAAAATAATACCCCTTGATGGTCCTGCAGCCAATCGTACAGTTCTCCCTTGGTTTTCTTTACTCCTTCAAAAGATCCAAAACCTTCTAGATGTGCTTTGCCAACGTTAGAAATCAAACCATGTGTCGGTTCGGCAATCCCACACAAAAAAGCAATTTCTTCCAAATGATTTGCCCCCATTTCGATGATTGCTAGCTCAACAGAATTATCTATCGCCAATAATGTCAATGGAACACCAATATGATTATTCAAATTTCCTTTTGTTGCATAGGCCTTGTATTTCTGCGAAACAACAGCGTACAACAATTCCTTTGTCGTGGTTTTTCCATTGGTTCCCGTCACTCCAATAACTGGAATATCCAATTGCTGTCTGTGGTAATTCGCTAGTTGCTGTAATGTTTTTAAAACATCATCAACAAGAATATACGCTTCTCCTTTTCGGTAGGTCTCGTCATCAATAACAACATATTTAGCACCCATTTCAAGCGCTTTCTCGGCGAAAGTATTCCCATTGAAATTGGCCCCTTTTAAGGCGAAAAATAGACTATCTTTTTCAATTTTACGTGTATCTGTTGTAATATTCGGATACTGTTTATAAATCTGATAAAGTGATTGGATATCCATGTTGAGCAATTTGTTGAACAAACTTAGAGAAATTGCTTTTTATATGCAATACAATTACGCTTTAGCAGATCATATTATTCGGGACTTATTCAAAATTTCAAGCAATCTGCGATAGCGAAAACGTGCTTAGAAAACGTAGAAAATGCGGTATAACCCGATTGCCTTAAACGCTACCGATAACGTTTGCGCATTTATTTTATTGAATTTCCTTTAAGTATGACCTGAATATTGGTAATTTCATTGACCATTTAAACAGTTTGGGAAATTCAGGCGACCGTACTTTCACCCCTTTTTGCATTTTTTATGTCCGATTACTTCAGCAATAAAAAGTTTGACAAGCAAAAGAGGATAGAAAACAGATGAACCTACAAATCAATACATTGTATGAAAACTTTTTTAGACGACAACTTTTTATTGAACACAAAAACGGCTGAAGAGCTGTACCATAATTATTCAAAACATCTGCCGATTATTGATTACCATAATCACCTAATCCCGGAACAGATTGCAAATAATGTCAAGTTTGATAATATTAGTCAGGTTTGGTTACATGGTGATCATTACAAATGGAGGGCCATGCGTGCCAACGGTGTCAACGAACATTATGTGACCGGAGACGCTTCAGATGAAGAAAAATTCATCAAATGGGCAGAAACTGTCCCTTATACCTTGCGTAATCCACTACACCATTGGACACACCTTGAATTACAACGCTATTTTGGCATAACAGATGTATTGTCTCCAAAAACCGCGGCCAAGATATATGCAGATACCAGTGCTTTACTGCAACAAGATAGTCATTCTGTCCGCGGACTACTCAAGATGATGCATGTTGAAGTCGTTTGCACAACAGACGACCCAATTGATAGTCTGGAATTTCATCAGCAGTTTGCGAAAGAGCGTGAATCATTTAAAATGCTTCCGGCATTTCGTCCGGATAAAGCAATGAATTGCGATGACCTGCCTGCATTGAACCAATACATCAATAAGCTTGAAGAAGTCAGCAATATGCAGATAAGCAGTTTAAGCGACTACCTCAAGGCCTTGAAAGCAAGGCACGACTTCTTTGCGACCAACGGCTGTAAAGTCTCAGATCATGGTCTGGAACAGATCTATGCTGAAGATTACACCGAAACTGAAATCGCATTCATCTTTGATAAAATTCGTGCAGGCAAAGAAATAACTTTTGATGAGAGCCTGAAGTTTAAATCGGCCATGTTAGTCTATTTTGCAGAATGGGATCATGAAAAAGGCTGGGTGCAACAATACCATTTGGGCGCTTTACGTAACAATAACTCCCGCATGCATCGCTTGATCGGTCCTGATACAGGCTGGGACTCCATTGGGGATTTTAGTCAGGGACGTGCATTATCAAAGTTTTTGAATAAATTAGATAACCAAGATAAGCTAACCAAGACAATTATCTATAATCTCAATCCAGCAGACAATGAACTTATTGCGACAATGATTGGGAATTTCAATGATGGTTCTATCAAAGGAAAAATTCAGTTTGGTTCAGCTTGGTGGTTTTTGGACCAAAAAGACGGCATGACAAAACAGATTAATACCTTGTCGAATATGGGCTTGTTAAGTCGTCTTGTAGGCATGTTGACCGATTCCAGAAGTTTTCTTTCTTTTCCAAGACATGAATACTTCAGAAGATTGGTCTGTGACATCTTTGGACAGGACATCGAAAAAGGAGAAATACCAAATGATATCGAATGGGTCGGGAAAATCATACAGGATATCAGCTACAATAACGCAAAAGAATATTTTGAATTTTAATAAATGAACATGCAGGGTAAAGTTTTAAGCTTTGGGGAATTGCTGTTACGGATCTGTCCGGATATTGAAGACAATTGGATTGAACAGCACCAATTGCCTTTCTACGTTGGAGGAGCAGAATTAAATGTCGCTACAGCTTTGGCCCTATGGAACGTGCCATCATCCTACTTATCTGCGATACCACAAAATGCCATTTGTGAAGGTATAGATGTCTATTTGAAACGTAGAAACATAGACACATCGGCGATGCAATGGGGCGGAGAGCGCTTGGGCATTTACTATCTCCCCAAAGGTAAAGATCTTAAAAATGCGGGGGTTATCTACGATCGCGAGAATTCATCTTTTGCAAGCCTCAAAGTCGGCAGTATTGATTGGGACAAAGCCTTGAAGGACGTGAAATGGTTTCACTTTTCGGCAATTTGCCCAGCAATTAGCCAGGATATTGCAGACCTCTGTCTTGAAGCTGTGCAAAAAGCACAGGAAAAAGGAATTTTTGTGTCCTTAGACCTTAACTACCGATCGAAGCTTTGGAAATATGGTAAAACACCGAAAGAGGTTATGCCTCGGATTGCCAAGTACTGCAATTTAATTATGGGCAATATATGGGCCGCGCATCAGATGCTGGGTACACCGCTTGACGAACAGTTCTTAACACACACGTCAGGATACACCGAAGAAGAGTTACTCGCGCAAGCAGATCGGACAAGCCGAGAAATCATTGCTTCCAACCCCATGTGCCAGTATGTCGCCAATACCTTCCGTTTTGACCACCATACCAAAGGGATAGAATACTACAGCACATTATTTGATAAAGACCGTTTGATCAAATCCACAACCTATATAGCGGAAGAGATTTTGGATAAAGTAGGAAGTGGCGACTGCTTTATGGCGGGTCTGATTTATGGATTGTATTCCAACCTTTCGCCGCAGGAGACGCTAGAATTTGCAACAAGCGCGGCATTCGATAAACTATTTATCGCCAGCGATGCAACAACAAGTACAGTGGACGATATTAAAAAGAGATTAACAACATGAATTTAAAAGAGATTGTATTAAATAAAATTATCGAACAAGGAACACTTCCTTTATTCTTCCATCATGATCAGGAAGAAAGTATCGATATTCTACGAACATTATACCGAGCGGGTGTACGCGTTTTTGAATTTACAAATCGTGGCCCCGAGGCGTTGGCTGTTTTTGAGCGCCTTGTTGCAACGAGGGACCTTGAGATGCCAGACCTCTACTTGGGTATTGGCACCATCAAATCGGTGGACGATGCACAACAGTTTCTCCAGGCCGGTGCTGATTTTATTGTGGCACCCTTAGTGAATCCTTTGGTTGGCTCGCTTGTACATGAGCACCATAAGTTGTGGATTCCGGGCTGCATGACACCGACCGAAATCTACACGGCTCAGCAGCAACAGGCCGCATTGATAAAATTATTCCCTGCAAATATTTTAGGACCAGCATTTATGTCCTCTATTCGGGATCTTTTTAAAGGTCAGAACTTTATACCAACGGGGGGTGTAGACATCGAAATAGAAAATCTAAAAGCATGGTTCAGGTCAGGTGTATGTGCGGTAGGTATGGGCAGTAAACTGATTGATCCAAAGGACACCAGCAATTTATTCGAAAATACACAAAAAGCACTTGATCTTGTCTCAAAAGCACGTTAAAAACAATAAGATTGCTTGTATGCCTTCCACGAGCATCGTAAAAGGAAGGCATACAGCGTTCATTATTCGTCATTTGAAGCGATAGGTTCAAGAAAAATAAACAATTAAACCCATTATGATTAATACAGAGAAAAAGGGTAATTACCGTTGGGTAATCTGTGCCCTCCTATTTTTTGCTACCACAATCAATTACTTGGATCGCCAGGTATTATCCTTAACCTGGAAAGATTTTATCAGCCCTGAATTCCACTGGACAAATACGGACTATGGAAATATTACCGCTTTGTTTTCTATTTTTTATGCCATCAGCATGCTTTTCGCGGGACGTTTTGTCGATTGGATGGATACAAAAAAAGGTTTTCTATGGGCGATTGCTGTTTGGTCCATTGGCGCCATATTACATGCTTTTTGTGGTATTGCAACCTCAGGAATTGTCGCTGGCGAGTGGTTTGTTGGATTTGAGGGTGCAAAAGAAGCTATTTCTCATGTGAACAATGCCGGTTTAATCATCAGCGTTAGTGTAAACTTATTTATTTTCGCCCGGTTTGTATTGGCGGTCGGGGAAGCTGGAAATTTCCCAGCGGCCATTAAAGCTACCGCAGAGTATTTTCCAAAGAAAGATCGTGCATTGTCCACCAGTATTTTCAATTCAGGGGCAACCATAGGAGCATTGGCTGCTCCATTGACCATTCCGGTCATCGCAGCACACTGGGGCTGGGAGATGTCTTTCATCATAATAGGAGCCCTTGGGTTTGTCTGGATGGGTTTCTGGATCTTTCTTTATAAAAAACCGCACGAGAATCCAAAAGTAAATGCGGCTGAATTGGCTTACATTCACCACGATGACCATGAACACCAAACGGAGCATTCTGCCTTAACAAAACAGCCCAAAACCACCATAGCAGAATGCCTCAAGTACAAGCAAACCTGGGCCTTTGTCTTCGGAAAATTCATGACCGACGGCGTCTGGTGGTTCTTCTTATTCTGGATGCCAGCCTATCTATCAGCCGTTTACGACATAAAGTCTTCTGATACAGAAGGGCAATTGGCCATATTTGTTTTATATGCGATCACCATGCTGTCAATTTATGGCGGCTGGTTGCCGACGTATTTTGTGGAGAAAAAGGGAATGAATGCCTATGAAGGTCGAATGAAAGCTATGTTGCTGTTTGCTTTCGTCCCATTAGTCGTACTCTTTGCACAACCCTTGGGGCATATTTCCTATTGGATACCCGTTATTTTAATTGGTTTTGCAGGTGCGGCACATCAATCGTGGTCGGCCAATATTTTTTCCACTATTGGCGATTCTTTTCCAAAACGCGCCATTGCCACTGTTACAGGAATCGGCGGGCTTGCGGGCGGTGTAGGAGCCTTTATTATCAATAAAACTTCGGGCTGGCTATTCGACTATGCCAAAGAGACTCAACTTGTCTTTATGGGTTTCAAGGGAGAAGAAGCGGGATATTTTATTATTTTTTCGTTCTGTTCAATCGCATATTTAATTGCATGGATTGTAATGAAAACACTAGTACCTAAACTTATTTTAATAAAAAATTAACAAATATTGTAATATTTACAGTATATTAGCAATATCTTTATAAATATCAATCTAAACCACTTTTAAAAACAATGAGCTTAAACTTAGAAGGTATCTTCTACGAGGAGAAAGACATTCCCGCAGAATTTACGCTAGACGAACAGGTCGATCAAAGAGAGTTCCTTTCCAATGGAGAAATGATTTCTTGGACGGGTCAAGTAAACGAAGTATTTTCACCTATCTGTGTAAAGACTAAGGGCGGCTTGAAACGTAAGCGCATCGGTAGTTTCCCTGTTTGTACTGAAAAAGAGTCCATGGAAGCCTTGGAAGCTGCTGTAAAAGCATACGACAATGGCCGTGGAGAATGGCCGACAATGAGCGTTGCCGATCGTATTACTTGTGTTGAAAATTTCACACAAAAGATGATTGCCAAGAAGGACATTGTTGTCAAGCTTATTATGTGGGAAATTGGCAAATCCTATGCTGACTCTGTTAAGGAGTTTGACCGTACGGTAGAGTATATCTACGCAACGATCGACGCATTGAAAGATATTGACCGCGATTCTTCCCGTTTTCAGATCGAACAAGGTATTATAGCCCAAATTAGAAGATCTCCACTAGGAGTTGTTTTATGTATGGGACCATTCAACTATCCATTGAATGAAACCTTCACAACGTTGATCCCTGCTTTGATCATGGGGAACACGATGTTGTTCAAACCACCTAAACATGGTACATTATTACATTACCCTTTATTAGAGGCTTTCAAAACAAGCTTCCCGAAAGGCGTTGTCAATACAATTTATGGTCGTGGAAACAAGATCGTTCCAAGTCTTATGCAGTCTGGAAAGATCAATGTGTTGACGTTGATCGGTTCAAGCCGTGTTGCTGACGAACTTAAGAAATTACATCCTAAAGTTAACCGTCTACGCGCAATTCTTGGTCTTGACGCAAAAAATGCGGCAATCATCACGAAGGATGCCGATTTAAATCTTGCTGTTTCTGAAACCGTACTGGGTTCTCTTTCATTCAATGGCCAACGCTGTACCGCACTTAAAATTATCTATGTACACCGCAGCTTGGCACAAGAGTTCCTAAAACGTCTTTCTGCGGAAGTTGCTAAATTAAAGTATGGTATGCCTTGGGAAAAAGGCGTGTCTTTGACACCTCTTCCAGAGGTTAACAAACCAGCTTATCTGACGGAATGTATCGAAGATGCAAAAGCGTATGGTGCAAAGGTGATTAACGAAAATGGTGGACAAGTAGCAGAATCTTTCTTCTACCCAGCGATCGTTTATCCGGTCAATTCTCAAATGAAACTTTACAGAGAGGAACAATTTGGTCCAGTTATCCCTGTTGTGCCATTTGATGACCTTGAGGAACCTATCGAGTACCTGATCGGCTCTTCGCATGGACAGCAGGTCAGTATCTTTAGTAACAATGCGGCTGTTGTGTCGTCTTTAATCGATCCATTGGTCAATCAGGTAAGTCGTGTCAATATCAACTGCCAATGTCAACGTGGTCCAGATACCTTCCCTTTCACCGGAAGAAAAGATAGCGCTGAGGGAACATTATCCGTTGTGGATGCTTTGCGTTCATTCTCGATACGCTCCCTGGTCGCGGCAAAGTTCACCGAAGAAAACAAGAAATTGTTGAATGACATTGTTAGTGAAAATGAATCGAACTTTTTAAGTACCAAATACATTTTCTAATAGCATTGTCTATAAAAAAAAGCGACACCGCAGGATGATTTAGATCATCTCGCGGTGTCGCTTTTTTTAGAAAATTCAAGGGCCTATTGCGCTCTTTCTTTCTCCTCATTACTTGTATCTTTCTTACGATAGTTGTTTTTTAAATTTCCGAATTTATACGAATAGGTCAATCGAACCACGCGACGATCTTGGTATTGCCTGATACTGGAGTCAAAATCGCCGAAATTGGTTTTCAGATTCTGATTCCCTGTATTAAACAAGTCGCTCACCGCCAGCTTCAACGAACTACGTTGATCTTTAAATGTCTTGGTCGCTCCTACCTCCATATCCCAACGGGCCTTCATATCGTATACATTATAGTTGAACGGCGAGAAATACCTCAAATTGACATTAGCGGACAGACTTTTCGCCAGTTTTAAATTGTGCATCGATGTAGCCTGCAAAAGAAAGGAGGTCCTTTTCAGCGGATAACCACTCACCATGCCATCAAAGTTAAAGTGGATGCCTGTAATATTGTTATTCATGCTCCAAATCTTGGATACCGTAACCGGGATGTTCAGATTCAGATAAGCCGTCAAATTTTTACCTAAATTTTCACGTATAACCCACGTTTGTTTTAGCACCGAATCTTGCCCCATGCTCTCTACAATCGCATCCCGCACATCGTTAATACCCAATGTCACATTATAACGTTGCATCAAGGTATAGTTTAGGGTGAATTCATTGGAAAATTGCGGATTCAGGTAAGGATTACCACGTTCAAAGGTTAGTTTATCAATAAAATAATCAAAAGGATTCAACTGTCGGTAATTAGGACGCGTGATCTTCCTTGCGTAACCTAAGGAAAGGATATGATTCTCATGGAGTGTATACGTCAGATTTGCATTCGGAAAAAGTTTAAAGTAATTCCGTTTCACTTGCTTATTTAAGGTCAACGAGTTCCCGTCAGAAAATGTATATTCTCCCCTCGCGCCGACCTTCAGGCCCCATTTCCCTATGGTATTATTATAGTCTATATATCCAGCGGCGATCTGCTCCTTATACACAAAATGATTCGTACGCTTTTCATTATTAATCCAGGAATTGTTCAAAAAGTCTTCAAAGGTTAAATCGTTATCCGACGTAACGTTAGAATATTTAGCCCCCATCTCAAGCTTGGAGACCTTAGATAGCGGTTGTTCATAATCCAGTTTGGCGACATAGATATCGATTCCGATAGGCATTCTACTGCGTTGGATCTCTTCGGGCGTAATCGCATTCATCTGACCATCAAAATATTGGTTATTATAACCTACGCGTTTGCTGCTTTTGAATTTACTCCAATCCAGGTCAAGGGTAAGTTTTCTGCCATTCGAATCAATTCTAAACTCATTGTTTAAATTAGCGGAGTAACGATCAAATAATTCTTTGAACTGCGATGTTGAAATCAAAAGCGAATCCAATGTTGTAAAAGACTTTCCTACATTGGTTTTACTATCGTTATCGTTGTATTCGATATTATTCGATCCATTAAACTGCACGGTTAAGGTGTTTCTGGCCGATGTCCTTTGCTCAACACCGAAGCGATAGGAATGGTTCTGTTCCTTTTCGTCCAATATCGACCTTTGTTTAAAATAGGTCTTTTCACCTTTATTCTGAATAACACGATCAAGCAGAAGCTTCCGGTGGCTTTTTTCATCCGAATACGCATACGATCCAAATACTGTCGTATTGTTCTTCTTATAGTTTAAGGATAAGGAGCTATTCCCTCTGAATTTTTCTCCCCTCCCTGCCGTCATGTTAAAGGTTCCGTTAAAACCTTCCATCCGATTTTTTTTGAGGACAATATTAATTGTACCCACTGCTCCCTCAGCGTCATCTTTTGCTGCACGCGTAGTAATCACTTCGACGGACTTAATCTGATTGCCATCCGTACTCTTCAAAAAATTCACCAACTGTTCACCGGACATATAGGTCTGCCGACCATCGATGGTCACGGATACACCAGATTGCCCCATCAACTGTAGGTTATTATTGTTATCTAAACTCACTCCAGGAGCCCGCTGTACAATATCTAAGGCATTATTCCCTGCGGCTAAAGGCGAATTTTCCACATTTAAAACCAGTTTACCGGGCTTGCTTTCAACCATCGGCCGCTTACCCTCTACGGCGACCTCCTGCAATTTTCGTGTATCCGTGTTCAGCAGGATCGCCGGGACCTTGTGGTCTGATTTGCTGATATCAAAAACATTGCTCTTATTGGTGGTATACCCGACCATTTTCGCCTCGACATAATAACTTCCAGCTTGTATATCCGAAAATTGGTATTCTCCATTTTCATCAGTAACAACGGCTTTCAGAATGACAGTCGTCTTTGCCTTCATCAGATAAGCAGTTGCCGAGGCCAAAGGCACATTATTTTCCACATGTACTTTGCCTGTAACTTTCACTTGCGCATAGGCAAATGAAGTAATTAAAAAATTTAAGAGTAAGAGGTAAAAATATCTTTTCATTCGTTTATAAATAGGTGTAATAGCATTTACTTTTAATGGTATTAAATAGGCTTATAACACGAAGGTCAGTACTGATTTTCGATTGGTTATAGCGGTAATAATTTGTCTTCCGCCTGAAGGCGGAAGACTTGGTTTATGTTATTTCTTTTTTGTCTCTATGGTAACACCATCTTTTTTGAGATTAATAATGGTATCCCGACGGATGACAACAGACGTATCATGTGCAACTACCTCATTCCCCTCAGTGGCTGTTTCGTCACTGTCATCTGACTTTTTGGGCGGCAAGGCACATTTCAACCCAAGTGATGTAACTACAAATTCGACTTCTTTTATATCCCTTAGATCTTCACTATAACGGTCACGACATTCGTAAAATGAAATATCCCTTAATTTATCTTCCAAATTATCATTAATGATCAACTTGGTACCTACTGGGAGAAACAACGTAATATTGACTTCTTGATCCCGATAGAGCTCACCTTCATTCAATTGGAACGCATTGTCAAATGTTAATGATGTACTATCTTGTCTCAATGCATAGTTAATTTTACCAGCTCTATCCGTTGCGACTTTATAAGAATTTCCTTTAGCCGAATACTCATACCGTACATAAGGTTCCTGTAGGGAGTCGATACGTTCGACACGGATACGAATATTACGTCGCAGATAGGTCGAAAGGTTTTCATTCCTGATCCCCAAACCGCTTTTTACGCCATTTTTTAAGCGGATTACCCGAATATCATTTTCATTTAAGTAATAAACAGCTTGTTTTTGCAGTGGCTTCTCTTCAACAATCGTACTAGACTCTTTGAATTCCTTTGCTACCGATGTAGCGTAGTAGATGATACCGCCTATCGATGCCAACCAGACTAAAAACAAGGTGGTTGTCAAATAGTTGTTCATTGGTTTTTTCTCGAAGAGAACACGGAGAAGCAAATAGAACAACCCGGCAAAAGGGATAAAAATGGCCAAGAAACCCGCGATCAAAGCGAAAGGTACATCGCTCGGATTCATGAGGTAGAAAGGACCAGAATCGTCCATGACGTCAGGAATTACGTTCACAATAGCCAGTGCAAAGAAGATAAGTCCAATGATCAATCCGATGAGCGTTAACCCGACGATAATAACAAAGAATACGCCGATAACTTTCACAAAAACCTGCAATAATTTAGCAACACCATCTCCGGTGCGGTCCATTCCCCTCGAGAACGAGTCCCTTACCCCGCTCATTTCTTCATCAAAAGAACGTTTGAAGTTCTGAATATTCGGTGCTTCACCACGCATTTCCATCTTATCTGCACGGGTTACAGCGAGCGGCATTACGATCCATAGGATAACATAGACCAATACGCCCGATCCACCGATCACAACAAATAAAGCAAAGAGTAAGCGTACCCATTTCGCCTCAATACCAAAAAAGTGCCCCAATCCACTACATACTCCACTGAAAACTTTGTCATCGGGATCGCGCATCAGCTTCTTCCCTACTTTAAAACCATCTGCATTTGGCTGGCGCTGAAAAGACGCATAACCATCCTGATCCTCAGACTCGAAATCGCTGACGCTCCCCATTTGCTCGATAACGGCATTAACATCGTCCATATTCAGAACTTCTTTGCTGCCAGCCTGAATCTTCTCGGTAAACATTTCAGAAATACGATTTTCGATGTCCTCCAAAATCTCCTTACTATCTTCCGATTGTCCAAAGTGCTT
This sequence comes from Sphingobacterium sp. UBA2480, assembly GCF_002341965.1. NCBI lineage: Bacteria > Pseudomonadati > Bacteroidota > Sphingobacteriia > Sphingobacteriales > Sphingobacteriaceae > Sphingobacterium > Sphingobacterium sp. UBA2480. The sequence goes on from NZ_DDPA01000004.1 coordinate 558,379, forward strand.
CTTTATATCAATCATGTAGGAGCGAAGCACCTCATAAGCATCCTCTTCAATATGGAAGACGATACTATTTATGTTGATAATTATTGTCTTATTCATCGTTATTATCTTTAACTGGTTTAGTTGAATCATTGTTTCTACCCACCAATGAGGTGTTTACAGCAAACACGAGCTCATTCCAGGTAACATCTAGTCGCGAAAGGACTTCTAACCCTTCTTGGGTAATTTCATAATATTTTCTAGGCGGACCTGAAGTTGACTCCTTCCATATATAGCTTAACAGTCCATTGTTTTTTAGACGTGTTAGAAGCGGATATAAGGTTCCTTCCACAACCAATAATTGAGCTTTCTTCAGTTCGCTGATAATATCGGAGGCATAAATTTCTCCTCGAGAAATTATGGATAGGATACAATATTCAAGTATCCCCTTCCTCATTTGGATTTGTGTATTTTCAGCTATCATAACAATACAAAGATATATGTATTTTATGGTACCATGCAATACATAGTACCATATAAAACAAAACAATATAACTAAACAACTGATTTACAGTGAAATAATTTTTAAATAAATAATATTTTTATTTCTATCAGGAAATTTTTGGATATTTATCGCCATGATTAAAATCTTATTAGACTATAAGTGGTGTTTTATTTGGGCCATAATAGTTATTGTTTTATGCACCCTCCCGGGCAATAATTTTGATGCAGTTCCCGCCTATCCAGGTATGGATAAATTAGTCCATTGTGGGATGTTCTTTGTTTTCTGTACATTGCTATACAACGGTGTAATCCAGCAATTCCATGGGAAACCGACCCGTTGGCTTCCAATCTTTGTCGTTTCCATCCTTGGTTTTTTATTTGCAGGACTGACAGAGTTACTTCAGCTTTATATTTTTACGTATCGCAGCGGTGACTGGTGGGATTTATTTGCAGACAGCATCGGAATCGGCATGGCAGGATTTGCCTATCTCCTAAACTATGTCAACCGACGTCGCAAATAACGTGTTGAATTCGTTTTGACCTGGTCATTACTATTGAAGGCATGGCCTGCTCGTAATAGTGGTTACCGTAATTATTGAAATTCGCTTTATCCGGACGGAGAAGGGTATAAGTTATGGGATAGCCTTTCGAACTAGGCTCTTGCCAGCGTAGCAACAGATACTCTGCAATCAACTGCATCTAAGAGTGTCAATGCTGCTGAAACAACCGTTGCTCCCGTGGTCAATACATCGTCAACCACAAGGATATGTACGTTAGCCGGCAACATAGTGCCTTTGTAATCGAAAATATCACTTACATTGTCGTACCGGTCGATCCGCCCCTTACCCGTTTGGCTCATTGTCGCTTTCTTCCTGACTAAAATATCTTCCCGCAAGGGGATTCCCATTGCTCTGGACAACCCTCTTCCGAAGTAAGTGGATTGGTTGTAGCCTCTTTTTCGGAATTTGCTACGGTGCAATGGCACAGGAACAATACAATTGATATCCTGATAGGCCTTTATTTTGATTAATTTTAAGCCGTATAGATAACCAAAATATTCTGCAAGAAAAGGTTGGTTATTGTATTTAATCTGATAAATGAGGCGCTCTACGCGACTATCCTTTTGCAATAATAAGAATGAACAGGCCTCTTCCACAGGAGCTTTCCCCCAGAGCTGTCTTGCGGTATCATTATCCGAATATTCGTGAAAGTTAGTATAAGGCAAATGGAAATCGCATGCTGTACAGACAAACTTTTCCTGATATTTTAGCACACAGCCGCAACAGCCACATTCCCTTGGAAAAAATATGGCTATAAAATCGCTAAAAACCTTATTTAATTCGGATTTCATCTGGTTAATTCCCTATTAAAGATAGGAACTATCCTTCAGATTATGCTTCGGATTCCTCTTTTTCCTTATCTTTAATTGCTAATTGTCCGCAGGCTGCATCGATATCTTTACCACGGCTACGTCTCACATTCGTGATGATACCTTGGCTTTTTAAATAATTTGCAAATACCTCGATTTTATCTGCTTCAGCATTCAGGAAATCGGCCAGTGCGATAGGGTTGTATTCAATCAGGTTGACCTTACAAGGAACATGTTTACAGAACTTGGCCAGTTCTTTTGCATCCTCCAACTCATCATTGAAATTGTTAAAGACAATATATTCAAATGTAATTGGGCTCTTTGTTTTCGCATAAAAATATTTGAGTGCTTCTGCCAATGCTTTCAGTGAGTTCTGCTCATTGATAGGCATAATTTCATTCCGCTTTTTATCATTTGCCGCGTGCAAAGAAAGTGCTAGGTTAAAACGTACCTGATCATCACCCAATTTCTTAATCATTTTTGCGATACCCGCTGTGGACACCGTGATCCGCTTGGCGGCCATATTCAATCCATCTGGCGCTGTAATGCGCTCAACAGACTTCATCATATTGGCATAATTCAACAAGGGCTCGCCCATCCCCATATAAACGATATTTGTCAGTGGCTGCCCATAGTACTCTTCGGCTTGCTTGCTGATAAGAACGACTTGATCATAGATCTCATCGGCATTAAGGTTCCGTTTACGGTCCATATAACCAGTTGCACAGAACTTACAGGTTAAGCTACAGCCCACCTGTGAGCTGACACAAGCGGTCATTCGTTCCGGAGCAGGTATTAACACCCCTTCAATGATGTTGTTGTCATAGAGCCAAAAACTACTTTTAATTGTTTTATCTGAGCTGATCTGAGATTCTTTGACTGTAACTGCATTGATCGTAAAATTCGCTTTCAGCTTCTCACGAAGGGGCTTACTCAAATTACTCATCTGATCAAAATCTACGCAAGATTTCACCCAAATCCATTCATAAATCTGCTTCGCACGAAAGCCCTGCTCCCCCAACGCGGTAAGTTGATCTTTGATCTGATCCAAAGACAAACTCCTGATATCTATTATTTTACTTTTTTCAATCACGGTACAAAGATAAGAATAAATAAGTGACAAAAAATCCCGTTCTAAGAAATAGAACGGGACAACTGTTATGTATGTGTTTTAAAATAGGTAGGAGCGAGGTTCAATTAGCCATGAATGGCTTCTTTACTTCCGTACGACTGAATTAGCTTCCCTTCAAATTCCAACCACTCCTTCCAACGCTTTTCTACGTCGACGTCTACGGAATATTTGCGTGCAAAATTTAGAAATGTGGTGTAATGATTTGCCTCAGACACCATTAAATCATAGTAAAACTTCGCAAGATCTTTATCTTGAATATTTTGTGAAAGCACTCTAAAACGTTCGCAGCTACGGGCTTCAATCATCGCCGCGAATAATAAACGGTCAATAAAAGCCATATTTCTACTGCCATCTTTTTTAGAGAATTTCATCAATTGACCGACATAATCATCTTTCCGTTCACGACCCAAGGTATAGCCACGTTCTTTGATGATATCAATAACCATCTTAAAATGTTCCATTTCTTCGATTGCGATTGCTGTCAGCTCATGCACCAAATCTTCGTGTTCTGAGTTGTTGGTAATTAAGGATATGGCATTTGAAGCAGCCTTTTGTTCACACCAGGCATGATCTGTCAAAATCTCTTCTAAATTTCCTTCTGCAATGTTTGCCCATCGCGGATCTGTCAACAACTTTAATCCAAGCATCTTACTCTCTAAAATGATTTACGACACAAAGGTAGCGAATATCTCAGCGTTAAAAAAATGATAATCGCTCTTTAGGCATCTTTATGAAGAGCCTTTCGAATTTCAGGTGCTATTTTCTCACCAAAAATCTCTATAGAACGCAGCATTTCTTTATGCCCAGGGGCGCCCACATCCATATGTGCAGAGAAGCGTGTCAATCCAAATTTCTCCTGTATTTGCAATATTTTATCTACGGCATAAGCAGCATCCCCAACAATAAGGTGTCCTCTGGAAGACCTTCCGAAGTCATATTGTGTGCGTTGGTATGGAGGCCAACCACGACTTGCTCCTATACGATCCATCTGTGCAGAATAAATCGGATAGTAATAATCTGCTACCTGAGCGCTGTTGTCGCCAAAGAACGCATGCATATGTACCCCAACCTGAAAGTTAGCCATATCGTGTCCATTATCCTCATAAGCCTGACGATACATGTCAAATAAATGATCGAAGCTTTCATACATCCCGCCGATGATGGCAAACATAACCGGTAAGCCCAACTTTCCGGCACGGATCACAGAAGATGTTGTGCCACCTACTGCAACCCAAATCGGTAGTGATCCATTTTTAGGTCTTGGGAAAACTTCCTGATTGATTAATGGTGCTCTAAAATTACCGCGCCAAGTAATTGGATTTTGCTTATTCAGGCGAAGCAAAAGCTCTAGTTTTTCCTCAAACAACTCGGAATAATCTTTTAGATCATAACCAAATAAAGGGAAGGATTCAATGAAGGATCCTCTTCCTGCCATGAGCTCAGCACGTCCATCGGATAAAAGATCGACGGCTGCGAAATCCTGAAATAATTTAACCGGATCGGCAGAACTTAATACCGAAACTGCACTGCCCAATTTAATATTTTTGGTAACGGTAGAAGCCGCAGCCAAGATAATTTCGGGTGCTGCAACCGCATAATCTGCACGGTGATGCTCCCCTATTCCAAAGAAATCCAATCCTACTTGATCCATAAGCTTGATCTCTTCAATAATTTCTTTCATTCTATCTTGTGCTGCCTGGATTTGACCTGTAACAGGATCTATCCTCGAGTCGCCAAACATTCCTATTCCTAATTCCATTTTTATCTATTTTATAAGTCATTCAAAAGTAACACCTTCTTTCCCTGAATTATTTGATCTAGGATAAGAAAATGATACCGCACCATACCCTGGATCACAAAAAAATAAAGAGCTGTCTATTTGGTCGCCTACTTGATCTGACCATCAACAAAGTTATACTAGGCTCCTCGGCTAAAAGAGTGCAACAGTATTCTTCGCGACCTGGTCTGCATTGCCACTAAAATGATGCCCGCCGGACAGGTATTTCTTTGTGAAATTCTTAAGTGTTATCTTTTGTATCGGGAAATCAGCTTCATCATCGCCAAGAATAACGCCCGTTTTGACTGCACCCATTCGATTGATTTCCGCAATCACGTCAAGACTTCGCTTTGTATTACTCCGACCCAAAATATCCGCTATATGAATCTCCAAATCTGTTGACACAGATGGTTCCAGCAGGACAACACTCTTTAGGTTCTTCTTAATGACGGGATCCAGGCGATTAATAATAAAAGGAACCGCGTCTGCGCCAAATGAATACCCCACTACAAAAAGATGCATATTTTGCCGTGCTAAGAGTACGTTTTTCAGTGTATTCGAAACATCGGCAGCAATCTCACTCGGGCTTTTCTTCTTCCAGAAATAGGTTTTCGAATCGATCGCTGCCACAGTATATCCTACTCCAGCAATCAGCTCACAAAGCTTGTTAGAGAATGAATTAAATCCACCATCGCCACTCAGATAGAGAACCAAAGGTAATGCAGCTTTATTGTTCCAATATTTCATGTCAATCAAACGCTGTTGTGCAAACGCATGAAACGCCATGCCAGCAATTATTAATAAGGTAGCTATTTTTTTCATCTGTACAGCATCTACATGAATCTATTCGTTCGGTTTCATTACTTTGACCAGTGCTACAGGAAGTTGTATGAGATCAAAATCATTATCAAATATAAGGTATTTATTTTCCCAAAATGTCGCATACTTCTCTTTAAAGTCGCGCAGGCTATGGTAATGTTTAAAGTTACCCAATCGTGTTGAGGCAAATTTCATAATCTTTTCTGCGGGACTATCTGTCGCCCCCAACCCCGTCATCGGTACCATGCCCAAATTTAGATAGACGTACTTTTTGGCCTTAGCATACGCAATAAGTTCAACAATCAATGCATCCATGCTACCACCCGGTGCATCAAGAGACTTCCGAATCATATCGTAGGTGCACTCATCTTTCGCATAGTCGGGGATGATATTCAGAAAGGCTACGATAGTATTCTGCTCATTTTTCAGTACAATGATATCTTGCAAAATAAGCTCATTTTCATCAAACATCCCTTGCGAAAAAACCATTTCCTTTTTATCAAATTCTTTTAACCATTCGTTGGAAATTATCCTTAACTGATCTATAATTGCCTTTTCCTGCGGCGCTTTCAACACTTCTGTTGTAAAACCCTTTTTTTGAATTGCATTAAGTCCATTGCGTAATGACTTACGTTCTTTTCCTTCGAGCTTGAATGTTTCCAATTCTAATACAGCCTCTTGTCCAATGGTGATCTTCTGTTTACGTAGGGATGAAAAATGAACCAAACTATTTTCATCAACACGGTAATAAATGGCCTTTAAACCATTCGCATAACAGTATTGATCGAATTCCTGGACCAACTCTTCCTTATCCCCCTGTTCACAGACAGGCTCATCCAATACAATAGCAAATTCATTCGCCAAGCGATAAGCGGTAAATCCCTCCGAGACTTCTGAGAAAAACAAACTCTTATCTTTTCCCAATTTAAAGAAATCCATGGGAGACTGACCAAACTCAATCAATAATTGTTCTGCACGTTCCAATTCAGATTGGCTGGAGTCTTCATCTGCGAGGAGACGGGGACGAGCTAACGCGTAGATTAGTAGGAGCCAACAAAAAAGTCCAAGTACTTGCGTAATCCGCAGGAATTCTTGTCCAAATGCCGTTTGGGGCATCAATTCATCATCAGCAAACAAGAGGAAGCTTCGTGCTGTATGATAGATAGATTGTCGCCAGGTGAAGTCGACACCGAAATGCTGTTTATCAATGAAGTAGAAGCTCAATACGTCAAACAGGCATATGGCTAGGAGAGCAACAAAAAATGTGATAAACCCGATTCGCACCCAGCGAATATTACTCTTGATCCGATATTGCTTATAGCTCATGGCCAGTAAAATCAAGGTCAATAAAGCAACCGAAGCTTCTTCATAGTCCAATGCCTTAAACACGTGCCCAAAAAGCGACAAGGCGCTAAACGCCACGGCGATCCAAAATGCAATTCGGAAACCTTTGATCAAGTACGCAGAGGTCACCAACAGCCCTAAGCCTAACACTAACACCATAAATTTGGACGCGTGAATTGCTTCTAAAGGCAAATAGAAACGATCAAGTTTCATCCGGTCGGCCAAAGGAGGCGTCAATACAGATACGAGATTTACCATGCCCAAGAAGAAGATAAGCAGCGCTGGGCCAATACGTGCCAGCAATTGTTTCCCACGCCATGCAAAAGCCAGAAGCCCCAGGACTAAAGGTAACCAAAATTCGAATGCCCGGTAGAGAATTGTAATGCCCAATCCTTCTGCCTGCGAGTAGCCGTACGCTTTAAAAATATACAGCATAGTCAACTCCACAGCCCCAAGCCCCCGTAGAAAAGGAGAAACAATCATCAATACCACCGAAACAGTATAGGCAATAGCCGCAGCCTCGAAAGAGTGGTCCAAACCAAGGGCATACATACTTACAAAAGCATGGGCAATACCGCAGCATTCAACGACCATCGATGCCAGCATGGTACCCAACAAATATTTTAGCTTGACCTCTCCTGAGAATATTTCATCGATATTAGAGGCTACAGCAGGAAATTTTAGTTCAACCCAGCGATAGACGCCTTTGTGTGTTCTAAAAGACCAAACGAGCCAAAATACGACGCCCAGAAGCAGCCCCAAAACCACCAATGAGATCCAGGCATCACCAAAATTTTTATTGTGCCAAATCGTATACAATATAACAGGTACACCGATCAGAAAGACCGTCAGTAGTCCGACATAGCCATACAGCGCCCCTGCTTGATGAATTTGCGTCGTATTCAAATTTCTTTTTCGCAACTGCGTTGTGGTATAGGCCAAAGAACTAATCCCACCCGCAGGCAGAAACACACTGAGTAAATTTCGCTTGAGGAAAAGATCAATAGCGATTCTCAGATTAATAGAAAGGCCTATCGCTTTAAAACTCTGCACATACATCAATCCCTGAAGTACAATATAGACGAGAGTAATTCCAACGCCGACCAAAACCCAGGTTAGATTGGCCGCACGCAAATGTGGAATGATGGCAGCAAGCTCTTTTCGTTCATTTCTAAAAAATACAAAGGCCAACAAAATAACCAAAACAGCTATTAGTTCCTTCCAATAGGTCTTTGGTGAAAAATGTCGAATTCGTTGCGCAATAGTTTTGGCCATATAATCGTTTAATGATGAATAACCTTGAGATATAGTATAAACACGAAATAAAGCTAATCGTTTGAAAATGACTAATTGTTAATTTTTCGTCAATTCTTTTCACATTAATCAGTAATTTTCCGGCATGAAAGAGAAAAAGGTTTTGTTCATCGGACTGGTGTGGCCAGAGCCAACATCTTCAGCAGCGGGCTTCCGTATGATGCAATTAATTGAGACGTTTATTAATCGCTCTTATCAGATTACATTTGCTTCTGCTGCTGCCAAATCGCCGTATAGTGCACCTTTACAGTCTCTCGGGATCCAGGAACAGGCCATCGTACTGAATAGTAACAGCTTTGATGAATTTATTGCGCAACTTAAGCCCGACATTGTTGTATTTGACCGCTTTATGGTAGAAGAGCAATATGGTTGGCGTGTTGCACAGCATTGTCCAAATGCACTCCGCGTACTTGACACGGAAGATTTGCATTTTTTGCGTCAGGCGAGACAGACATCCGTCAAAAATAACGGTGATTTTTCCTTTCAAGAGTTATTTACCGATACGGCCAAACGGGAAATTGCCGCGATATTGCGCAGTGACCTCTCGTTGATCATTTCCGAATCCGAAATGAAGATTCTGATCGAAGAATTTCGCATTTCACCCGATATCCTTTATTATCTCCCTTTTCTCGAAGATGAGATCACTGCTGCAGATGTGGAGCAATGGAACACCTTCGAAGAGCGCAAGAACTTATTATTTATCGGAAATTTTATCCATGAGCCGAACTGGCATACGGTACAATACCTAAAAACACAAATCTGGCCGCAATTACGGAAGATGCTCCCAAAAGTAGAATTACACATTTATGGTGCCTATGCAACCCAAAAAGTACTACAATTAAACAATCCAAAAGAGAATTTCCTGATCAAGGGCCGAGCGGAATCTGCTCGTCTGACCATGGAAAGTTACCGTCTACTGGTGGCTCCAATTCAATTTGGTGCCGGTGTGAAAGGGAAGTTTATCGACGCCATGCAGACAGGTACACCATCTGTCACCACGAAAGTTGGTGCAGAAGCCATGAAGGGCAATTTGGACTGGAATGGCTTTATCGAAGACGATCCCGAAACGTTCTGCCGAAAGACTGTTGAGCTCTACGAAAATGAAGATCTTTGGAAAACGGCCCAAGAACATGGTATCCGTATTATCAACGAACGTTATGAAAAACGAAAGTATCAGTCCGATTTTATGACTAATCTATCTTTATTAAAAGTACAGATTGACAGGCATCGTCAACAAAACTTTATTAGTCAGATATTATTGCACCACACGATGCAGAGCACAAAATATATGTCTTTATGGATCGAGGAAAAAAATAAATAGATCCTTAGTTAACTTCCCGCCACCAAGGGGCGTATACGGTATCTAATTTATTCAAATGGATCATTTCCCCTATTTTTGGCGTAAGCAGTGTGATCTGTTCTTTGTTCGCCGTCTCGTAAAATTTCTCCATGGGTTCTTTCCAATCGTGCATCGCCAACGCGAATTTAGAAGAGTGAACGGGTAAAATAGCTTGGGCCTTCAGATCCTTCGTTTCAGCAGCCCATTCATCAGGTAAAGAATGGATATAATGCCAGGCATCGTTATACTGGCCATTTTCCAAGATCGCTAAATCAAATGGACCAAATTGGTCACCTATTTTTTTGAAGTGCTTACCATACCCACTATCTCCCCCCAAGAAAATGCTGTACTTAGAAGTTTTTAACACAAAAGATGTCCACAAGGTATTATTCCGTGTAAATCTACGTCCCGAAAAGTGCCTTGCGGGTGTGAAGGTTACCTGAAAATCGGGCGCCAGTTTTATCTGGTCATACCAATCACCCTCGATGATCTGATCGGCCTTGTATCCCCAAGATTCAAAATGCGCCCCTACTCCGAGACCACAGATCACCTGACCGACTTTATCCCGCAATTTCACAACAGTCTCATAGTCCAGATGATCGTAATGATCATGCGAGATAAACAAATAGTCAATTTTCGGAAAAACCATCGCCGCGTAGTCGACCGACATCTTAAATGCTTTATTGCTACCTGGTATGGGAGAAGCATTTGAGCTGAATACTGGATCTACCACTATTAATTTTCCATCTAACTTCAATAGATAGGAGGAGTGACCAAACCAAATCAGTACGTCATCTGCGGGAAGATGTGCTAAATCGCATTCCATAGCTGGCAATACACTGATAGGTTTTAAGTGGGGATTCTTGTTGAAAAGGAAATCCCACAACAAAGAGACCATATTCACATCGCCTTTCAACGATGGCGTTACTTCGAGGTTATGAAAAATACCATTTTTAAAATTGGGGGACTGTTTCATACGTTCAAGCCGAGCTCCCTTGAAACTTCCACCAAACATTGGATGAACAAAATAATAAAGCACGCTACTGATGAGCGCAATCAATAGCGTCGCTAATACAATCCATCCAATCGTTTTCATTAGAAGTTATTCTTCCACATCATCGACTCCACCGGACGGATGGTCTTGCCATTGTATTTTGCGTTACCTTTGGTGTTATAAAATGTCTCGATATCGCCTTCTACAGCAAAATAGATCAATTGTCCAATTGGCATTCCCGCGTAAACCCGAACAGGCTGAGCAACCGAAATTTCCAAGGTCCAGGTATTACAGAAACCGACATCGCCCTTTCCTGCAGTTGCATGAATATCTATCCCTAAGCGACCAGTACTCGATTTGCCCTCTAAAAAAGGAACATGTTTATGCGTTTCGGTATACTCTTGCGTAACACCTAAATAAAGGGTGTTGGGTTCCAAGACGAAACCTTCTTCCGGGATTTCAAAATGCTGAATTTCATTGTGCTTCTTGGCATCAAGTACACGGTCTGCATACGTTGCCAAATATTTCCCCAAATGCACATCGTAGGAATTTGTTCCTAAACATTTACGATCAAATGGTTGAATGACAATGCTGCCATTTTCAATCTCTTCGAGAATTCTTTTATCAGATAAAATCATGTGTATCAAAATAGCAAAAGCATCAGGCAATGCTATACAAATTCAAAAATACAGTTCTCCCACTAATTTTACTTCATTTTTCAAAACAAAAATCTGCGATTTGTTTTTTAAATTTGGGTATGAGTCTAGTGTATCTACGTGAAATTGATAGCCAAACCAAATTTGCAATTTGGCGAATTGAGGAATCGGACGACGATTTACTGTCGAAACTTCAATTGGATGAACGTGAAAAAGCGAAATTAGGGTCTTTCAACAAAGGGAAAAGACGGTTACATTGGCTTGCCACCCGTGTGCTGTTGCGCACCTTATTAAACACATCCCGTTATATAGAATGTCCATCTGATGCAAATGGCAAGCCTTATCTCGCCAATTTCCCCCAAAAAATATCACTTTCACACTCATTTGATTATGCCGCAGCTATGATCAGTACAAAAGGAGAGGTGGGTATCGACATGGAAATCATCAAAACAAAAGTAGAGCGTATCCAACATAAGTTTCTAAAACCTGCGGAGCTTGCATTCATCGCACAGGATGAGAACCGATATGAGCAGCTTTATGCTTGCTGGTGCGCTAAAGAAGCGATTTATAAACTTCAGGGAAATGCAGGGGTCTCCTTCTTGAATAACATGACCATACAACCATTCGACTATCAGGTGCAGGGTATATTAAAACTCGAACTCCACAGCGATCAACATACACATCTATATGACGTACATTACGAGAAGTTCAATGAATATATGCTCGCCTACGCTGTAGAATAGGTCCTTTAAAAAAATAATTTTTCTCAATTTCAATGAATTAGCACACAGACAGCACTTTTTTTTTGTGCTTTTTGAAAAAGCTTCTATATTTGCATCATCGAAAACGATATGGCCCGTTCGTCTAGGGGTTAGGACGCAAGATTTTCATTCTTGAAACAGGGGTTCGATTCCCCTACGGGCTACAAAAAGCGACTTCAAAAGAGTCGCTTTTTTTATTTTAGGAACAAATATTAAAAAAGCAAAAAAGTCACTCCGGAAAATGGAGTGACTTTCAGATCTACCAAATTGTATATTAGACTATACTTGATGTTGTATTATAGCTAATTTCGGATGTATTTTATAATCCTTTGACATATACTTCTGCTATAGCAGATGAAGGCGGACGATTACTTGCTGTTACCGTACATTTTAAATAACGGGCCTTTGTCGTCGGAACATTCACGGCCAAAGTCGATTTGGGACTGTTTGTTCCGAAATCAATCTTCCCTATTGGAACATATGTTTTATTGTCATTACTAGTCGAGAACTCAACGACTTTTAAGTCATTATTCCATAACCTTCTTGTTAATTCAATCATCATCACATTATATTCCTTTCCAAAATCTATTATGACATAATGCGGTAATGGGGGTTCTCCTCCCATCCAGACATTATGCCAGTAGGTATCGGGATTCCCGTCCAATATATTTTCCTTTTCACCACCGCCAATCCATTCGGAAGAAGCCGCAATTACTTTCCAGCCACTACGGGGGATATCTGGCGGTTGAAAGGACACTGGAACCAATATTGTCGAAGCATCGGGGTTAATACCATTTTTTGAAACAGACTTAATCCGTAAAGGCAACGCATACTCCCCAAATAAATTGGTTGTTCCATCAATAAGTCCTTTTTTCAGAATAGTGTATGAAAAACTCGTTTTATTCTCCTTTTCAGCAATTTTATAAGTTGCGGGTAAAAGCTGATAGGCCGCTTTTGGTAGTAATTTCAACTTCTTATCGTCTGATACCGTTCCGTTGTAATTATCCAAAATCACGGGATCCACTTCAATTTCATAGTCAAGATTCCATTGATTGGGATAATTGGTGACCAATGTCGCTTTTCCTACGACCTGTTCAGCTCCTGTGGGGCTCAGTTTGATCTGATCAAGCTGCAGACCCGGTGAAGTGAATTCCAAAAATGGGTCTTTAACGTTAGGAATCAACAATGTCGTTGCCATTTCAGGTTTCAGCGCATGTAACCCCCCTCCCTCTGCTTCAATGCGGCACGGAAGCACATATAATTCCTTATATTTTCCTTGCAGCACTTTTATGCGCTCAGTATCAAAAGCAACTGCAATATCCTGCAGATAATCCTTTTTTTCAAAGGCTAGTGTTGTATTTGCAATTTTATAGCAGTCAGCAGGAAGCAGCTTATAATTTGTCCCTTGCTGCGCGTTATAGGCTGCTAGGTACGCTTCGTCAATCTTGAAGTTTATCTTTGCTCCCTGTTGTCCAATTCCAGCCTTAACAACAGTTACATTATAATCAAATTTTCCCCAGTCAAATACCGTTATTTTATTCTCTTTGAAATCTCTGAAATAAATGGTGTCGTCGACCATGTTGTTCATTCGATCATCCTTTTGACATCCATTCATCAGGAAAAGTGTCAACAGGAGAACACAATAGGATATATAATTTCTCATCGTTTTCAGTATTATTTAATAAGTACTACCATCCATAGTTCTGTGTAATGTTGATCATCTCGCTCAGTTGCTTTTGCTGTATCGGGAAGAAATAATGTTTGGCCTGAAAACTTCGCTTTCCAGGAAAAACATCTTTGGTCCGTTCCCAAGAGGATTCATAAGAAGTTGCGGCAACATTACGGGTATAATAGGGCTCATTCATTTCTTCCTCTGCAATCATCCAGGTTCTCAGATCGGGGTAACGATGGCCTTCAAATGCCAATTCGACCATTCTTTCTTTTCGCAGCAATACCCGCAGGAGTTCTTTATTTCCCCGAACCTCTGGATAAGCAACTTCCAAGTCGTTCAAGCCGCTCCGTTTACGTACCAGGTTGATATATTTTAACGCCTCCACTTCATCACGAGCAGGTTTTTCATTGCAAGCCTCCGCGTAGTTTAGATAGATCTCAGCCAAACGATAATATGGCCATGCAAACTGCCCCCAGTTACCTGCTTCGATATCATTTGTTGGATCACTCATTCTCCGCCACAAGTAACCTGACTTTACGCAGTCCCCTGTTTTCGTATACGAAGATGTTCCGCCGTCAAAGAATGTCACCTGTCTGGGTTGAGGTTTTGGATTGGTCCAATACATTCCATTTGCCAAAATGGATGCGTAGAAACGTGCATCCCTTCCGACACAACTGTTGTGCGCCTTAAAGGAGGCAAAATTGTCTAACGGATGTACATAGTTATCTGTAAATCCCGTTTCTTGGTATCCTGATTTTTCATCAATTATAGGCTGTCCATTGCTACTGTAACCTGTAATCGGGTAGCGTCCTGAACTTGCCATCGGATAGCTGTCGACCAGTTTTAGCGAAGGTGCATAACCGCCCCAGCCCATCGTCACAACTCGCGGTGGAGCCGTACGGACGTTATAATTGAAGCCGTCATCAGACCATCTTCCCCAAATAATTTCCGAATTCCACTTATCAAAATAAATACCCATGTAGGATTTAATTGCACGTCGAAAAGAGTTCGTCTCTTTGTTATCTTGGTAAAGTGCATACACATTCAGGTCAATCAACGCTTTGGCAGATTTGGCCGCAAGCTCCCATTTATTGGGATCTGCGGTTTGTGGAAATAAGAATTCACCGCTTTTATTCCTTATTCCTATATAAAGTTTCGCTCCGTTAAATAGCGGCCTAGCCATATACAGCAGTAATTCAGATTTTGCGGCCATCACAGCCCCTTTTGTCAATCGACCATACCAGGCTTGATCAGTTATTTCCTGTGGCAATACGGCACTTGCTTTATCAAATTCAGAAACTATGAAATCCACATTTGTCTGCAAAGACATACGATCTACTGTTGTTGGATCAATTTTACTATCGGGAGCACGATCGCCCCATACAAATACAGGTCCATATCTTTTTAAAAGCAGATAATAAAAATAGGCTCTTAAAAAACGGGCTTCGGCTTTCATAATATCTTTAGTAGCAGCACTCAATTCCACATTTCTATCAATATTTTCAATGAAAATGGTTGCCTGATTAATCCCTTTATAATTCTGTTCCCAAGTTGTATAATCCTGGGTTGTCACGCCCCATGCCCCATTCGCAAAGTTAAGCCATGGAACCCAGGCTACCCATGAAAATAAGGCTTCATCACTCAGCGGAACATTTCCGCCTTCACCATTGAACATATCATGTTCTATAGGCAAATAGCCATACACCTGAGCCAGATATTCTTCCGTGGTTTTCCGTTTATTAAAAACCTCTTCTAAAGTCATTTGATTTTCTAGATCCACGTCGAGATATTTGCTACATGCCCCGAGGGAAAATACCAGTAATAGGCAGGAAATCGAGTATATATACTTTTTCATTATTATCTTTCAGATTAAAGTGTTACACTTAAACCAACATTAAAAACACGCATTTGAGGATAGCTGCTTCCTGACACTGTTTCCAGTTCAGGATCCCACAACTTGAACTTACTGAATGTGAACACATTTACGCCTTGTGCATAAATACGCACGATTGACATTTTCCATTTTTCCGTGAGCTGCTTTGGCAACGTATAGCCCAATTCTAGATTCTTCAAACGGATAAAGCTCATATCGCGTTGCCATAAAGTGGAAGCCTGAGAGTTATTGGCAATATTAAATGAGAGCCGTGGATAAGTTGCATTTGGATTAGGGTTGTCTGCACTCCAGCGGTGATCAGCGACATCCGAATAGATCTGTCCATAGCCCCAGATGTTGCCAGTTTGACCATATAGAGGTCCTCCCGCTATAATCCGGGATATTTGTCCAACGCCATGGAAAAAAGCCGATAGATCAAATCCTTTCCAAGATACACTGGCGCCAAATCCATAATTCCATTGCGGCATATCTGTATCACCGATCGCTACTTTATCTTCTTCTGTAATTTCGCCGTCTCCATTGATGTCCCGATATTTTACATCACCGGGACGTATCACATCGCCATAGCGTTGAATCGGGCTATGCGCGATTTCCTCTTCTGACTCAAACAGCCCCAAAGCAATTAATCCGCGCTGCTGTCCCCAACGTTGTCCTATTTCAGACTGATATGCCCATCTTGGAATTGGCTTGTCATCAAATAATTTTTTATTTCGATTGTAAGTTAGATTACCCCGGACCTGTATGCCGACTTCCCCCTGGCGATGATTAAATTCCAAGGATCCTTCGGCCCCTTTATTTTGCATCTGTCCAATATTAACATAGGGTTTTACATTAATTCCCACGATGGAAGGCACACTTTCCTGAAGAATGTAAATTCCATCACGTTTCTCCGCAAAATAATCGGCCTGTATGGTCAATTTGTTGAAAAGGCTTAACTCAAGCCCGATATTACGCTTTAATGCACTTTCCCAGGCAACCAGTGGATTCCCTGGATAACCGGTTGCTATACCCTGAAGATAATTTTTGCCACCAATGCCGAAAGAATAGCCACCATCGAGCTTCATTTCTGAATTGTAAGCAAATCGACGTGAACCACCGATTTTATCGCTACCAATCCGACCAATTGATCCCCGAATTTTCAGAAAGTTAACGACAGGCAATAGCGACTTAAAGAACGCTTCATTACTAATAACATAGCCCATAGCCAGGGAAGGAAAGAAACCAAAACGTTTCTTTGGCGCAAAGTTCTCAGATCCATTGTAGCCAAAGTTACCTTCGATAAAATAGCGGTCCTGGTAGGAATAGGTCAAACGTGAAGCAATCCCCGTATTACGATAGGGGAATGCTGCGATATAATCCCGTTCTGGAAAGTTATTTGTCCGCTCGCGCATGGAGAATAAAAATAGTCCTCCGACGCGATGCTTGTTTCCAAACAACTGGTCATACATCAGGGAACTTTCAAAATTAGTCGCACGCTCTCCCGAATGATAGTCGGCTAAAGCAAGATAATCGCTGCCATTACCGTTATCTTTTAAAATAAGATTCCCTTCGCTGTCCCGCGGTTTTGTTTTGTCAACATAATAGGTGGTTGGTGCCTTTCTTTTGTCTAATGTCGAAGAGTTCTTTGCATCCCAGGAAAATTTAACATTCGCTTTTAAACCGGGAGTTATCAACTCCGAAAAATCTTGAGTGATACCAATCAACGACTGCGCATTATTCCAGAAATCCTTCGAGAATCCAGTAGTATTGAGCGAATAATAGGGATTTTGTCCTCCTTGTGGCTGTGCATAGGCGCCATTTGAAAACTGGGTAGGTGTTGCCACTGGTGTGGTGTGGAGCACAATATCATACATATCACCCAAATTTACACCTAATCGGTTTTTTGTTTCGTATTGATTGGAGAGGTTTAGGTTTACTTCAGTCGATCGAGACAGTCTAATATCAACATTCGATCTAAAATTAATCCGGTCGAAATTCACAGATGGATCATAATTCGATGTTTTTCGAGGCTGAAAGATCCCATTCTCTTTCATATAAGAACCCGAAACGTAATATTTAATAAAATCTCCTCCTCCAGTCACATTTACATTCAAACGTTCATTTGATGTTCTCTTTTTAAAGATCTCTTGCATCCAATCCACATTTGGATAGACATCTGGATCTACTTTATTCACATATTTATTTATCTCTTCTTGTGTCAATGGGGCTTTTCCAGAAGCTTCAAAATTGATATCGTTATAATAATCTAACCATTGAGCAGCATTTGCCAATTTCGGTAGGACAACAGGTTCCAACATACCGCGCTCAACACGTGCATTGATACTCGGTTTAACACTTTTCTTTCCCCTTTTTGTTGTAATGATCACAATACCATTTGCTCCCCTTACGCCATACACGGCTGTGGCAGTTGCATCTTTCAAGACAGAGAATGACTCGACATCCTCGGGGTCTACGAGGTCCATGGGACGTTCGATCCCGTCCACCAATACCAGAGGACCGGTCCCCCCCGCAAAACTGCTCACCCCACGTATCCAAAATGACGTTGCAGAGCCGGGCTCTCCCGAACCTTGAACCGTAACAACGCCCGCCATCTGTCCCGCCAATGCGCTGCTGATCTTAGCAACGGGAGTTTTTAATTGTTGCGGGGAAACGCTACTAATTGCACCCACTACGCTAATTTTACGTTGCTTTCCATAAGCAACAACTACAGCTTCCTCCAGATCGCTTACCGCAGGCTCCAAAGTGATCTTCAGCTGATTTGACGCACTAATATTCCGCTCAAACGACTGAAATCCTACGAGCGAAAACTGCAGCACCTTATGCTGATCTTCAATTTCCAAGGCAAATTGCCCCTGCGCATCGGTCTTCGTTCCAATAGTTGTCCCCTTAACCGAAACCGTGACACTTTCCAATGGCGCTCCCTTCGTATCAGACACAACCCCTGTTATTCTACGCCGCTGCAAGAACACCGCGGTGCTGGAAGCAACTTGCGGAGAACCCACTTTGGCCATAATCAATACCGTGTTCAGATTCAATTCGTAAGTCAGGTTTCTTTCCGACAGAAACTCTTGCAGGACCTCTTTAAAGTTTTTGTGATTTGCTTTAATGGTCACTCTTTTCTGTTTATTAATCAAACTGTTATTGTACAAAAACTCGTACCCCGTTTGTTTTTGAATCTCATCCAGGACGTCCACCAAACGTCCATTTTTTATATCCAATGTCACTTGTTGACCAAAGCTAGATGCATGAACATGCACCATGGAGATGATGAGGATTAGTATGCATACTTTCATCCTGATAAATGCTTTTACAAAGAATTTTTGTGTAAAAAAGCAACTTTTGCTATTCCTTTTATACATTTGTATAGGTTTGGTGTTAAATGGTTTATAACTCAATTAGGTTTATTTAATTGCTAAACTACGATCGGGAGTGTTGCGAGCACTTCCGATTACTTTTAGCTCAAAGTCTCATTGTTACATAACAAGGACCCTCCCATCCTGAATTTTAAATTTATAATTGGATATTTTTTCCAGCTGCCGGAGTAAATCCGAGAGCTTTTTGGTCCGCTTTATCATCCCCGTAAATTTATCGGTGGACGATGAATTCACCTTCACTTCTTTGATATCATACCATTCGCCCACTTTTTGCAAGACAGTCTCAATATTATCTTCTGTAAAGCGGAAGAAGCCATCCCGCCAAGCGAGAACCTCTTTTAGGTCGGCTTCCTGTACGGAAATTTGTTTCGTATGCAGATTGGTTTGTGCTTGCATTCCAGGGCTTAAAATCTGCTGATTATGCCCCGCACTTACAGCAACCTTACCTTTGATTAAAGTGGTCAGGATTTTAGTTTTGCTGAGATCAGAGGCAATATTGAATTGTGTTCCCAACACTTTGACCTGGGTTTGTTTCGTCTGAACAATAAATGGTTTTCTACTGTCATGAGTGACATCAAAATAAGCTTCACCATCCAAGGATACCGTTCGGTTATGTTCATCAAAATGTGTTGGATAGGTCAAGCTCGCGCCCGAGTTTAGTTGAACCTGTGTGCCATCAACCAACTTCACGGTCAATGCGCTACCTTTTGGACTCAGGAAAGTTCTCATCTCAGATTTGCCCTCGACATTATTTTTAACTTGATATACTACTGTACCATCTGTTGCTTTAATGATGCTCAGACCGTTTTTATCCAAGGTTTCAGGATGATCTTCTGAAATTGAATATTGGTCACCATTGGAAAGTTTAAGTATAGGCGCACCGTTTTCTGGCAAGGCGATTTCCCTTGGTGAGACGGCTTGTTGAGAAGTTCCTTCCTTCGCGCTTTGTTGGACCAGAAACAGAATTGAAAAACAAAAGACAACAATTGCGGCAGCAATCCCCCCCCATTTGATGTAGCGCAGCTTTGATTTTCTTTCATCTCCTATCTCTTTATGATGTCCGCCTATTCGACTTGAGATCTGATTTAAAACCTGATCCCTGTTAAATAGCTCCGAGCGTTCAGGAACTCTTTCGCCCATACGTTCAAAAAGATCGGAGAACTCAGCTTCTTCCAGCTGATCTAATTGATCGAGCATCTCTTTCAATTCCGAACGAGAGATTGTATTCCTAAAATAATGGGTTAGCAAATAGCGTAGTCTTTCTTCTTGCATGGTCAAATTGGTTCGTACTTTCTAAGTATTTATTTCAGTACACCGCAAAAACAGAAAAGGACTACAGGAAGAGATATTTTTTTTATTTTTTTTTAGATCCTTATGAAATTGTTATAGGTATAAAATTTCCAATGGAACTTCAGTCCAACTGTTTAGCATATCGATAAGCAGTTAGGAGGATTCCATCAATCCATGAAATCCTTTTCAAAAAAAATAGAAAAATAAGGATAATAGCCGATTTCGTCCAGAACGGACTTGTTTTAAATGTTTCGATGCTCTCGCAAGATGGTTTTTTACTGTGTTCTTAGAAAGATTGAGTTCCGCTGCGATTTGATTGTGGGGTATTCCTTCAATTCGGCTTAATGTAAAAACAAGTTTTTGTTGTTCAGGAAGTTGAGCAAGGTAATTTTCTATTTCATCGGCAAGTTCCTTTCGTTCTATTAAACCATCGGCCCTATCCGAATGATGTTCAATATGGTAATAGAGAAGCTCAAAGGCCGAATGAGAACGTTTAATACTTCTTAGTTTATTGAAACACTCTCTTTTAGTCAATACATAGAGAAACGGCCAGAGATCCACATCCTGTTTTATACTTTCTCTATTGGTCCACAGTTTCACGAAAACTTCCTGCACAACATCCTCGCTCCAACCTGTATCTTTAAGCAAGTGAAAAGATACATCGAAAATGCGGTCTGCATATCGTTCGTAAAGTTTTGGTAAAACAGCCTGCTTCCCTATAGAGAGCGCCTGGATCAAATTGGCTTCATCATTTTCTTTTCTCATAACTAAAGCTCCCAATCTTCAGTTTATTGGTCATTGTGCTTTTCAGTTAACAATTAGATTACAAGGCCAAGTTAACAATTATTTCTACATATTTACTTTAAAAAATTCAAGCATATTCAATTTTCCCAAAGCGATCTTATAACTAATAGATCGCTTTGGGTTCGGCTTTTTCTTGCGCTTCTTTGTAACGCAATACCTGCGATAGCATAGCTGGATTTTCGATCACTTTAGGCCTAAACTTTGTACTGTTCATATACGTTAAGATAGAGCCCAACAGCTGTCTTGCCACGGGTCTGTTGGCTAGATCTGTCTCCAGATCAAACGAAGCAATCATCAGTTTGCCCGCCCCGACTGTCCCTTCAAAAAGAGATGCTAATCTCCTATTATTGGTAAAGTTGTCAATGAGCTCTACAATTGCATTTCCGCCTTTGATCTCATCCGTAATTAGCGTAGTCGATTTAATTTGGAGATCCCACCATTGCCAGTCAGTGTGATTATCTGTTGGGAAATCGGCAAATACAGGGTGTTTAGGGTCACAAAGCAATCCCATGGTACCGGCCTGTTTTGGAAAATGTACTGGGCTCCAAAAAACAGGAACGAACTTCCCTTCAATACCGTTTATTTTCTTCCAATCGGGATTTAAAAGCACCTTTTTCCCATCTTTCAGCAAGCGCATCGCTTCCGCCAGATCGCGCGTATAACTCACGTCCCCAAAATCAACAGCGAGCTGTTGAGGGTATACCCAAATATTCCAATGATTTTCATAGGATGTACCTTCCAGTTTAAGTTGAATCGTCAATTTCTTCGCCTGTCCAATTGCTTGTAATGGCACTTCTAAATGCCCCACATGGCCTTGATGTCCCTTTCCAATGGTCGACTGGAAATGTCCTTGTTCGATTATTTTCCCCCCATCCTTCAGGAACCAGCTAATCCCCTGATTCTTCAAAACCTCCTGACCATAATTACTCACATCGATAGAAGCTTCGAACGTTTCATTGTTGGTATATACAGCTTTCGCAAACTGGAGCAAAGGCACTACTGGAGCGCTAAATTGTCGAAATTCTGCCGCAGGAAGTATATCTTTACTGTCCCAAAAAGCATCTAATAAGCCTACCAGCGCCGTTCCCTGACCAGGGAAATCGTGAAGATCAAGGAGCTGATACCCGCTGATACCAGGTGTCTTCAACGCTCTTTCCATCTCCTCCTTATATAGCATAGCAGCCAATTTTCCTGAAGACATCGTATATGCTTTGGCCTTATGTAATAATCCCTTTTGTTTCAGATCTTCTGCTACAGAAATGAAGTTTAGCGGTTTTAAAACACCTTTATATTTTTTGATTTCGGCGAGATTGGGATAGACAGCATATTGTCCAATTTCATGCGTCACGACCGGAATCGAAATTCCTTCCAAAGAATTGCTGTAATTTTTATTGAATGTGGGTACTTCGCTATTAAATACACCTTGTCCCCGTACCCAGCCCTTAGCTGTCCACTGGGTAATCAGATAATCATCATAAGGTTCTTCCTTCACACCATGCCCTTGCTGGAATGTAAAAGAAGTTGCCGTATAAAGATGCCGTCTGTCTTTCTGCTTTAGGTGTTTTACCAAAGTATTCAGCGCATTGAAATCACCACTCAACTCATTACCCATACTCCAAAAACAAAAGGACGGATGATTTCCGTAAGTCTGCATTATTCGATCGGCCTCTTCATAGAGAAAACTCATCACTCCTTCATCTTTACCAATATTATTCTCCCAGATTGGCAACTCAATTTGAAGATAGAATCCCAATTCGTCGGCAACAGCAAAGGCCGCCTCCGGAGGACACCATGAATGAAACCGGAGATGATTTAGCCCCCATTCGCGCGCTGTCAGAAAGACTTTCCGCCAACCGGCCTTATCCATTGGCGGATGTCCCGTTAACGGGAAAATACTGCATTCCAATGTTCCTCTCAAAAACAAAGGCTCGCCATTGACTTTTAGGATAGTCCCATCAGTAGAAAGCTCACGCATACCTATTGAGGTATGCAACGTTGATACGGCATCTGCGGCTTTCAATTCCAGACCGATGTCGTACAAATGCGGTGAAAATTCGCTCCAAAGTTTCAGTTTGTCGCCAAGAAGGTAGTTTAGGTTTATCGTTGAATCCCCTTGCGAGAGCTGAAAGGTTTTTTCAACTGGAGGCAGGGAACCCCTATTGTCTTTTACCGCTATTTTCAGTTTACCGATAACGCTCTTTGCCAGTTTATTACGGAGATTGATCTGCAGGTTGATTTCCTTTTTCGCTAGATTAGGACTAGCATACACCGACTTCAGACGCACCGCATCATAGGCCTGAATAGCAATCTTTCCAAGAATACCATTCCAAATAATTTGGGTGTGATCGGTATAAGCATGCGCCATATCATCAACGCTGATTGGGAGCTTCTTTCTGTTATCTACGCGGATTGTCAACCGATGTTTCTTCCCAGCTTTCAGAAGTGAGCTTAAGTCAAACTCATGCGGACTGACAAGGCTCCGTTGCTTTTGGACCACTGCTACCCCGTCGACCCAAACCATGGACTCCCAAAGAACACGCTCGAGGGTTAAGATCATCTCCTTACCAGCCCAACCTACTGGAATTGAAAGTTCCCGTGTATACCATGCTGCCCCCACATAACGATGTTCTCGCGTTAAATGCGAAAGCTGAGGTTTGGCAAGAGCAGGTGTCAACGTATTTAAGGTTCCTAAACCCGCATCATCTGTTGTTCCTGGTAATTTGATCGATGTTTCGAACGATTTACCAGCCCAGCCCTGATCGATACCGACATCTTCGGGATCAAGCCGAACTTTCCACTCACCTGTAAGGTCAAGCCGATTTAGTCCATCTGCCCAGACCGTGTAACTTTGAAATAGAATGACGAATAAAATGATATAGCGATACATACTGAAATTAATTCTTTAAAGAAGTTTCACCTAAAAAAGAATGCATAATAGCTTGGCTCCCTTGGTGATTAGGATCCAACTGCTGGACTTGTGCGAAATAATCCATTGCCAAAGCACGATCCCCATTCCCCAAATACCCCAATCCCATGACATACAGACAATGTATTTTATTCTTATCATCCAGGTTTTCCTCCCAAATATCCATATCAGGTAAGGAAACTGCAAAATAATCTATTTTAAAGGGCTTGTCAATAAATAACTTTCCATGATCTATTAAACATTGAAAACGTTGCTCAGCTCGCCCAGGATTGCCAAGCTCATGCCAGGCTAAACCTTGATAAAAGATCTTATCTGGTTGTGGATCATTATAGAAAAGGGCTTGCTGGGGTTCATCAGCACCTTCTGTTGCTTTATAGAAATAAACCTTAGCTTCTTCTTCCCGACCCAATAAACGATAAACAAGCCCCTTATAATAATGAATGTCGTTTTCTTCCATTGTAATCAGCTTACCTTCACCAAGGTTATGTGGATAATAATCAATTGCCGCTAGCAAGGAAAGCGCCTGCTGCAGTTCATTTTGCAATAGCGATTTTTTAGCCAATTCGAGCTGACATATTGTGTATTGACGAGAGACCTTACCTTCTCCTCCTTCCCAGGGCTTAAACTGCCGGGAAGCAAGCAACGTTTTCGCGCGCTCGTATTCGCCCAACAGATTAAACAGGGTGATCCGCTCCAAGAATAGATCATCTCTAAGCGTCACCAAATCCGGATATCGATCGAGTAACGCCAACCTCTCTTTGTAAGGACGGCCCTCCTTTTTGTAAAGCTGATGAAGCTCCATGAGTAAACGTGCATCAGTTTCATCCAATGAAAATGCCTGCTCCAATAAGGTCACGGCTTCTTTCTTCTTGCCTATCCGATTATAATAAGCTAAGGCCAAATTGCGAAAAACGGTAGGAAACTGTCCATCCAACTGGATCGCATGCTCCCAACAGTCTACCGCATCCTGATGCTGTCTTTTTCCATACCAAAGATTGCCCAGATAATAAGAAGCCTTTGCATCAGCACTATTTAAAGCGATGGCATGTCGGAGAATTGCAATCTCTTCCAAACGATTTGGAAAACAGTAGGTAGGATCCATAACGACGGCTTGATCACAATAAGTTTTTGCCTTGTCATGCAAACCCAAATGAGTCGCAAAATAACCTAGTGTATAATATACCATAGGGTAAACTAAGGTTGGGTCTTCAATGGTTTTTTCTAGCAGTAAAGACGCTTCTTCATATAGACCGGCATGCGCAAAATCCAATGCGTACTCTATCGCACTATGAATATTTACACGCGCTAAATCGAGAATAGGAGAAAAAATGGATTCTTCTTTATGTAACAGGTACCATTCAAATCGACATCCCATATTAAACGGATCCAATTCCATTGATTCTTGAATAAATGCCAAAGGGGCATCTTTTGCCCCAAGTTTTCTTAAAATAGAGGCCTTCAGCTGTCTTCCTTTGTGGTGATACCAGTTTCGGCTCAATGATTGATCTATTTTTTCCAAAGCAGCTTTCCAGTCGCCTCTCTTCGCATCAATTTGTGCCAAACCAAAATAGCCAGAATCCTTCCAGGCGGCATTCCATGTCGCTTTGTAGAAAGCTGCATAAGCTCCATTCAAATCTCCAGATAGTTGCAGAGCTACACCTAGATTGTAATAAGGTTCTCCATCATAAGGATTGGGATTACGCTCAGTAGCGCGCGCGATAGCGGTCTCAAAATAAGGAATAGACTCCTCTATCTTACCGCTTCGCAACAAGAAAACACCCATTGCATTATTACATCGGATATCGTTCGGTTCACGTCGCAGCGCTTCCTTATAATAATCCAATGGATTATAAGTTGCATGTCGGTATTGCTCCAAATGCTGTCCCGTCAAAAACAACTCTTCGATAGAACGAATATCTTCGGGCAGCAATGCTGCCTGCGCTGGCTTGGGTATGTCTTTAGCATCCTTTGCCTGCTCTTGCTGGTAGACCAATATTTCATGGTTATTTTTATCATACACAGTCAAGATGAGTTCGGTTGGTATACTATCCAATCCAGCAACACTTTGGGTATAAATATTCCGAGGAGAACAGTCCACTTGTTCGTCCAAATAGATTTTACCTGCCGTATTACGTAACAAAACGCGTATACCTTCATACGTCCCCGTTGTATATAAGACAATGTGAGCGGTCTGCTCCCTAACCTCCATATTGAGCACCACATCTTTTGTTGCATTTTTCACCTGTCCGACTTCTGCGTAAGGCATAAAATACTGAGACCAGGATTTCACTTCATAGGGTTGTAACCAAGCAAAATCAGGCTGATTATCTGTATATACACCAGCCATCAATTCAATGTAGGGTCCATTTTCATCTGTCAAGTTTCTATCCCAAGCGACACCAAAATCACCATTTCCCCAAGTCCACTGTTTTTTCCCCGGTGAAATGTGATGATCGGCCACATGTAACATCCCCGCATTGATAGCACCGGCCTCATAGCCGCCCACAAAATTGTATTTCGATTGAATGGCCATATAGGAGGTCGGAACAGGAATATTCTTGTATTGTGCTATATCAACACCAGCTGAGTAATCGTACTTGTAGTAAGTCCCCCGAGCAATTGGGAAAGAGGAAACCTCTCGCTTTCCATGATCAAAAACGGCATTGACGTCGGGAGGGAAGACGGAAAAATAGTCATCATTCACAACAACAGCCGGATTGGCCCACCACAGAAAGGTTTGTGGCAATGCTGTCCGATTATATACCTGAACCTTAATTTCTAGATATGCTTTATCGGGATGCAAAGTAAATCCCTGCATGGCCTTCATGCGAAACATGCGTTCAATTTCGTTGCACCAAACCGTAATGCTTCCATCGCTGTTGTGTTCGATTAAATGCTCTGTTGGCATAAAAGTAGTAGGTCGATGATGCTGGGGCCAATTGAATTCAATTCCCCCTGAAATCCATGGACCAGTGAGTCCAACCAAAGCGGGCTTGATAACTTCGTTATAATAAACGAAATGTCGCTCTCTGACTTTATCATAAGCCATATGAACCCGCCCACCTAAGGCTGGAAGAATCATCACCTTGATATATTCATTTTCAAGAAATAGCGCCTGATAGATCTTGTTTCGCTTCTGATCGCTAATTTTCTCTATGATTGGATAGGGATATACTACCCCTGAGCTACCTTGATATACGCGTTTTTCTGCAAATATGGGATTCTTCTCCATCGTTCCAATCTCGTATGTTGGAATAGCAACTTGCTCTTCCCATGCTTTTACGATCCCTTTTTGATCCACTGTTGATTTTATGAGGTAACGAGTCAATTCTGTCATTTTCTTAATACGCTAATAGGTTTATATAGGTCGAGTTGATTCAGTTGATTATCCGGGTGCCAATTATCCTTCCAGTTCCTGTTCAATTTCTTCTAAGCTTTTTCCTTTGGTCTCTTTCAATCGGCTCCATAGAAACAGACAACCGATAAAACAGACTCCACCATACAGCCAGAATGTACCAGCTGCTCCCAGGTTTTGATTCAGTAAAGGAAAAGTATAGGTGAGCACAAAACATGCAATCCATAATAACGATGTTGCAATCGCCATGGCCTGCGCCCTTACAGCGGTAGGGAATATTTCGGCGATAATTACCCAAGTTACAGGAGCCAAGGTCATCGCATATACCGCAATTCCGGCCAGTACAAGGAGAAGCACAAAAATGCCGCTGCAATTGAAATAATAACATGCTCCTAAGGCAATATAAATCACAAAAAGGCCTGCTGATCCGAAAAGCATCAATGCGCGACGACCAATTCGATCAACCAGATACATGCCAATGAATGTAAAAATGACATTGATCACGCCAGTGATAATAATATTGAAAAGCATCCCCGAAACCGTATATCCAGCAGCTGTAAAGATTTCCTGGGCATAATTAAAAATAACATTAATCCCACACCATTGCTGAAAAACCGCAATAAAGCTTCCTAGCAACAACAACCGTAGCAGCTTCCCCTGAAATAAATTTCTCTTTCGGGATTTAGCCTGACTTAGTTCAGCCGCCTCGGCAATAGAACGTATATTTTCTGCTGCATACTCCTCTCCACCCATGCGTAAAAACACACGTTTTGCCTGTTCGTGCTTCCCTTTTGTATATAACCAGCGCGGACTTTCAGGAATCAGGAAAAGTAGCAATAAAAAAATAACCGCCGGGATCGCTCCTGCCCAAAACATCCATCTCCACCCCTCTTGCGCATTCCAGGTTTCTAGCATAGATTCTCCGGCTAAAACCGGCTTTGCAATGAGCCAATTGACCACTTGTGCTGCAAGGATGCCCAGTACAATGGTCAACTGATTGATCGATACAAATTTCCCTCGACTTTCTGCGGGGGCGATCTCAGCAATATACATCGGTGCCAAATTAGAGGCTACACCAATACCTATCCCGCCCAAAATCCGATAGATAATAAAAGTGTCCAGTTCGGACGCCATACCGGTTCCCACTGCAGACATTATAAATAAAATTGCAGCAGTATAAATCAGCGGTTTTCTGCCATAGCGATCGGCCAATCCCCCCGAGAGTAGTACACCAACGAAGCTTCCCACAATCGCCGAAGACATGGCCCAGCCCTGCAATGCAGGATCGGACTCCAAATGAAAATAAGCCTCATAAAATGGCTTTGCACCACCAATAACTACCCAATCATACCCAAATAGAAATCCACCAATAGCGGCCACAAAAGTGATCAATAGCAGATAGGTCGTCGCAGTCTTTTGCATAAGAGTTTACATATTTAGATTTACTTAGGTAAAATTAATGGAATACTTGGGGAGAATCATGTAAGTGAACACGATAAACATGTAAAATATTACTATTTTTATACGAATAACCAAAAATAAGCTCGATCTATGAAACAAAACCAAGATGTCATCGCTGAAGGATTCAAAGGAGAAAAGGCGATTGTCCTTCCCTATGCCGTATGCAATTACCTGACAGGCAACAACATCACATCAAAATTACACATCACACATATCGGCTATTATCCCAATGCTAAAAAACACTACCGTGATCGTCAAGAAGGATGTAAGGAATATATTCTGATTTATTGCGAAGATGGAAGCGGTTGGATAAAACAGGATGAAACAACGCACAACCTTAAAAGAAACGATATATACATTATCCCGAGAGATAGCGCTCATTGCTATGGCGCAAAATCAAATGATCCCTGGAGCATCTATTGGATTCATTTCGACGGCACAGATGCAGTTCTTTTTCAACATATCATGGGCGAAGTGATTCATATAGATGACGCGGATTCAAACAAACATGCCAACCGCATCCAGCTCTTCGAGAGCATCTACAAAAACCTGGAAATGGGGTATAGTCCAGAAAATTTGGAGTATACGAGTTTTTGCTTTCAATATTTTTTAGCGTCCATTCAATATCAGGCTCAGTTTAGAGAAGGTAACCGAATTCAAGTAGATAATATCATACAGGACATCATTATATTTATGAAAGACAATCTGGAAAACAATATCAACTTGGATGATATTTCAGCACATTTCAACTATTCCAAGTCACATCTTATTAACTTGTTCAAGCAGAAAACATCTTACCCACCCATGGTGTATTACAATCAACTCCGTATGCAAAGGGCTTGCTCCTATCTGCAATTTACCCTACTTAAGATTAAAGAAATCGCATTCAAACTCCATTTTTATGACCCCTTTCATTTTTCAAAAGCGTTTACACGGGAAATGAAAATGTCGCCACAGGAATATCGCAAAAAATATCAAAAATAATGTCGGTTAAAGCTTTCTGATTCAGATTCATGAGCCATCTTAACCAATGCCGCAAAACGATTGGCGCTCAATCCGAACCTCCTTTCTTGGTCTTATTTTACCTCTTCATCGATACTCAAACCTGACAATACACGGCAATATAGCATTTAGCGAAGTGCTGCGGTATTATTCAAAATTGGGTGTCCTTTTCGCTAAAAATGCGGAAACACCTTCTTTGAAATCTTCTGTTCCGAACAGATGTCCGAAAGCATCCATTTCCACCTTACTCCCGTTTTGTTGTTTATCTTCAGCAGCGTTAATAGCAGTAATAGCATTTGCCACTGCAACGCGAGAGCGCGTAAATATCTTATGGAGTATTTCCTCCGCACGGGCAATTAGTTTATCCTGTGCGATCACCTCATTGACCAATCCTAGTTCATAGGCTCGCTGCGCGTCAATCATATCACCCGTTAAAATCATTTGCATAGCCTGTCCTTTTCCGATCAACTTGGGTAAACGCTGCGTACCACCATAACCCGGAATCAGTCCCAAAGAAACCTCCGGCAGTCCCATTTTTGCATTGTCAGACGCTATACGAATATGGCAGGCTAAAGCCATCTCCAGCCCTCCGCCTAAAGCATACCCATTTATTGCAGCAATAACTGGCTTCGGAGAACCTTCAATAAGGTCCGAAAAAATAATATGTCCTCGTTCACTGAGCCACCGTGCTTGAATTACAGATAAATCCATAAATTCCTTAATGTCTGCCCCTGCAGCGAATGCTTTAAGCCCAGCGCCTGTCAGGATAATACCTCTTACGTGGTCATCGGCATTGAAATGCATGAAGATATCTTGCAATTCGTCAAGGGTTTCCTGATTCAACGCATTCAGCTGGGGTTCGCGATTAATGATAACATAGCCGATGCTATCTTTAATCACATAATTTAAATTTGAATATTGGACCATAATTGCTAAAAATTAAAATGTAAGGATGCTGTAAAGGTATCAGAAGGTATGCCTTCACCACCACTATAGCTTAATCTCTTTTTATACTCTAATCTAATCAATTTAAAGATATTATCCACCCCCACTAGCCCTTCTACATACGGTTTGTTACGCACTGCTTTTGTTTGGATAATACCATTTTTGTCCGCTTCAAACTGAATATTTTCGGGCGTTACAAAGGGGTTGTTGACATCGCTTAACTTTCCATAAAAAGCCTTAAATCCCGTCACTTCACGCCATTTTAACCGCCTGAACAACGGAATTCTATTGAAAAAGAAACCATTCCAGTTGTGGTAATAGGTCAGTTTCAAAAACTGGTCTGAAACAAATTCCGAGGTAGCCATCAAGTCAAAATTCACCAACGGTCCCTGCTTATCTCTATTGACATCAGGGAGTTCCAGTAAGGTATAAGGCAGATGTTTCCCCCAAATTCTTCCTCCTGAAAACTCAAAATCCGCCTGCCCCGCTGGGGATAAAAATAGTCGTTTGAAAATGCTAAAGCGTAATGCATCATAACTATAGTCTGCGCCCCAAAATCCTTTCAGTCCTTTATTATATTGCAGGGTAAAAATGGGATATTTGTTTTCTACGGTTCCTCTGTCGAGATTATGATAAGTAAATTCTTCATTCGGAGCCCAACGTAAAATCAGCTGTAGGTCATTTGTATTGACTTGTCGGACAGTATCAGGTAAAGGTAGGCTATTAATATAAAACAAGTCAGCGCGCGGTTGTCTGCGGGTATGCGTAAACGCCGTTCCTACGCTAACATGGTTCCCAAATTCGATCAGATGATCGATACGATAGATATCATTAAATTGCCATTTATTAGGCCTGTTTTTCCCAAAAGAACGGAAGAAACCATCCCCTTTTAAAAAACCCAAACCTCGCCCCGGTTCCATGACGTCATGCTGTACTGTAAAGCGTAAATAATTTGCCGGAAACTGAACAATACGTTCTCCATTTAAAGTAAATGCCGTACTCAGGTAGTACTTTAGCTCTTTGTCCTTATCGCCATAGGCTGTGTATCCTTCAATGTAGGCTTTTTCCGAAAATAAACGCGTCGTCCGACCACTCAGGCGCACACGATTCCCCTCGTAATTATTGCGGCTATAAAGATATTCCAGTGGACCAAATTCAACTTTCCCGGCATTATAATATCCCTTTGCTAACAAATAACCCAATGCGACCAACTGATTAAAAGAACGCATATTCTGTACCGAATCAACCTTTTGATAGGCTCCTAATTCAGCATGGCTTAACGGAGTTGGTCTAACCCCTACAATGGGTACCTTCGGTGCGGACTGGAGGAGATACCTCTTTTCAACTGGTACACCAGCAAAATTCTCATTCGAAATAGAATCTGTGCGATATCCCAGGTATTGGGTTTCCCTGCGTCCATACAATACATCTGACTTGCTCCCACCAAATAACATTTTTAGATCTGCACGAACAGGGAGCATGCTACCATTTTTAAATTCACTATAGCTGAGATCTATTTGCACGTCATTGATCCAATTGATATTTGCAGAACGTCCGATATTCAAAGTTGCGCGATGAACAGCATACCTTGTATCATCAGAGATCAGAAGATCACCGTAGAAGAGCAGATCAATAGCCGATTTACCTTCAAAATGGAGCTCAATATAATCCTTGCCTTCGATCTTGACCGTATCTTGAATTTTGTACCTATAAAACGCTGTAGCACCTGCAGCAATTGGGCTCAAGACTCCTTTGTTTGTGATCTGAATTGTATTATCATAGAGATCAACATCACGGAGTATCGTTTGAAACCGCGTCTGCCAATTGTCATTGTTAAAAAAGCGTGGATTTAATTCGGTCTGGTTGTGGCTGATGACAATCTTCTTACTACGATCTGGATTATGGGATGAATAGACATTTGCATAGTTTTCTTCCAAATAAAAGGGTGCAATGGTTTGCCCCCGAAAAGCGGTAGAATCTATATTTTCAAAGAGGAATCGGAATGGTTTCGGAAATTTCTTCGCTTTATCTTCAGGATTGACAAAACCAAACTGCGTCTTTTCATACTCATCAAAACGAATTTCAGGTATGCGGGTGTAATGATTTTGTGGTCGATGTGCAATAACCTGTTCAATCAGTGCTATAGCAGGATCTTTGGTTTTTTTGTTTTTTCGATTGACCACGACCTCCTCTAATGTGTTATTTGAGGCAATTAAGTGCACGGTCAGCATTGAATCCTGTAAACGACGAACATCCACCGTACGCCGCTCATACCCCACAGCTCCAAAGACAAGCTGTCTGTATTTCTTGATATCCAGAATCTTAAAAAACCCAAGGGTATCGCTGCTACCACCGCTATCTCCATCAAGCCAGTTAATTGAAACCCTTGAAATACCCTTGCCTGTTTGTGCATCAATGACCTTTCCACGAATAAAGTCCTGTGCAATTACTTTTCCACCCATACAGAAGAATAGTAACACACTTAAAACACGAATCGAAAAAGATTTAACACACACTTTAAACGCCATCTGCAATTTGATAGGATTTCTTTTTTACAATATACAATTTGTATGCAAGAGTTATACCAATAAAAATAAAAAAAGCACAGCGAAATCGCCATGCTCTAATAAACAACAAGTATTTTAACAGAAACTTTATATTAATTTTAAAAGGCAGTCTGGATATACCCCAATTAAGATTGTAAGCGCTACGGCAAGGAATAACACAAATGAATAATTCCACTGTACATTGACACAGGATTCGTCACTGTCTCTAAAGTACATCGCAACAACAACCTTCAAGTAGTAATACACTGCAATTCCTGCATTGATTACAGCCAATACAAGCAAAACAATATGATAATTTTCCATAACAGAAGAAAACATCATAAACTTACCGATAAATCCAGCTGTCAGTGGTATACCCGCAAGAGAAAGCATTGCTATCGTGATGGCAAATGCGAGCAAAGGATTTCGTTTGCCCAGGCCATTGAAAGCTTCAAAATGTTCAGAGCCGGTCGTTTTCTTGACTAGGATCAATCCTGTAAAAGCAACAATGGTGGCTAGAGAGTAGGCAAGGCCATAAGCAAAGATACTATTAGCCGAGGTAGCCCCAACTGCTACAATCGCAAATAACATATACCCGGCATGCGAAACGCTCGAATAAGCAAGCATACGTTTGAAGGAAGACTGCATTAATGCAGAAATATTTCCAACAAATAAGGTGAGAATGGCGATCACTAAGAAAACCGGCGTCCAAAAATCTTGTAAAGGCAATAGACTATAACTGAATAAACGTAACAATCCAGCAAAAGAAGCAACTTTAACCACGGTGCTCATATAACTCGTAATCAATATCGGAGCCCCATCATAAACATCTGGTGTCCAAAAATGAAAGGGAACAGCGCCCACTTTGAACGTCAGTCCTACAATGAGAAGCAATATACCCCCATAAAACAACGGTGAAATTGCCTGCGGGTTATTGACAACATAGTCTTTGATTTCACTTAAATCAAATGATCCTGTGGCACCGTACAAAAGGGCAATACCAAACAATAGAAAGCCCGTAGAGAAAGCCCCCATCAAAAAGTACTTCAATGCAGCTTCATTTGATGCTTTGTCTCTTTTACGTATACCGACCAAAATGTAAAGCGCTACAGACATAATTTCAATACCTAAAAAAAGCATTGAAAAATTATGATAACTATTCACAAGAACAGCACCTGTAAGGGAGAAAATTAATAAGGAATAGTATTCCGCAATTTGTCCCTCCTCATCAAAATAGCCCTTTGAGATGACAAAGATGCACAAGGTAACTGCGATACATAAGATTGAGAAAGCAATAGCAAAATGATCAAAATGAACCATCCCACTATAGAGCGGTCCACTGGTCGAAGTCCAATCATTCCATAAAAAACCAATAGCGACCAAGAAGCCAAGAATAGAAACAGGCAGTAGCATAGATTTCATCTTGAATAAACCAAGATAAAGGACGACTAATGCTAATATCGAAAGTGTAATTATTGCACCCATACAATTAAATATATCTATTATCTGCCTAAAAATGTACTTAAAACTTCCACGGAACCTGCAGAAAGGTTCAATAGGAAATTAGGAAATATACCAATATAAAGGATCAAGACGGAGACGACTGTCAATACAATAAGTTCCGTTCCTTTTACATCTTCAAATTGTACAGTTTTTTCGGTCGTTTCCCCCAACATCGTTCCTTGGTAAAGCCTAAGGATATAAACTGCGCCCAGAATTAAGGTTAAACCCGCGAAAACAGCAAACCAAAATCCATACTGAAAAACGCCTTTCAATAATAAAAACTCACCAATGAATCCATTCGTTAATGGTAAACCCACTGCCCCCATACAAATAATCATAAAGAAGATGGCCAAACGAGGCGCCTTGCTTGCTATTCCGCCAAGCGCTGTGAGACTACGTGTCTGTGTGCGCTGCTGTATAATATCCAACACATAAAAAAGCCCGATCACAGAAATACCGTGATTTAACATTTGAATAGTTGCTCCACTCAGGCCATTCGTATTCCATGTGAAGACACCGGCACTAATTAAGCCAACGTGGGCTATTGACGAATACGCGATCAATCGCTTCACATCGTCCTGTTTAATTGCGATAATGGAAGCATAAACGATCCCAATAACGCATAAGATCATTGCAAAATGCCCATACAGCGCAACACCAGTTGGTGCGATAGGCAATAGCCAACGCATTAAACCGTAAACCCCCATTTTGAGCATGATACCTGCCAACAACATCGTGCCTGCCGCTGGCGCATTTGTATACGTATTGGGTTGCCAAGTATGAAAAGGAAAAATTGGTATTTTGATGGCGAAAGCGACAAAAAATGCCCAAAATAACCACCGCTGCGTATTTTCTTCCAAATCTAAGGCAATAAATGAGGTCCATTCAAAATCACGGTTGGGCACTTGTTGATAGAGATAAAGAATACCGATCAACATCAAAAGGCTACCCAAAAAAGTATAAATAAAAAATTTCAAATTTACGCGAATACGATCTCCTTCACCCCAAAGCGCGCAAATAAAATAAATCGGTATCAAGGCAATCTCCCAACCCACATAAAAAGTAAAAGCATCCAGGGCCATAAATACGAGCAATAAGCCCGCTTGCATAAAAGCCATTAATGCGTAAAAGTTTCCTTTATAATCCTTTTTAAAGGTTGTAGCAATAATTAGAGGCATCAATCCATTCGTCAATAAGATCAACGGCAAGCTAATTCCATCAGCGCCGATATGAAAATGAATATGCAAGGAAGAAATCCATAGCCAATTTTGTTCAAATTGCATTCCGCCATTTGTGTCAAAAGTACAGACGAACGGAATAGTCAAAGCCAAAGATAGTAATGATAAAATCAAGGCAATAGACTTTGCAGCATTGGTCTTTAAGAACGTTAGAATCAATGCGCTTATTAACGGCAATAAAATAAGTAAAAACAAGTTATCCATCGATTACACCAAAATTAAAGACTCAACAATCCATAGATGAAAATGGCAATCACCCCAATTACCATCATCAATAAATAAAAACCAACATTACCATTCTGGAGCAAACGCAATACCTTTCCCGTATCAAATGTTGCCTTACCGGCCCCATTAACAACACCGTCAATACCACGTTGATCCACGACATTTCCGAAGAAAGCCGAGAGCCAATTGATGGGACGTACAATGATGCTATCATAGAGCTCATCCACGTAAAACTTATGGTAAGAAAGATTGCCCAAGAAACCACGCGTACCTTCGCCCTCTTCCTGTAGCTGTTGTCGTTTAACGTATTTATGAAAAGCCAAAGCAACCATAATCAATACTCCAACAACAGAAATGCCCATGAGTAAATATTCCGTACTATGTTCCAAATGATGAGTTGCAGGCATTATCGCTTTTCCCTCTGAAAACACTGGCGTCAGGAAATCCTCAAGCCAATGGTTACCACCTAAAACAGCTGGTAAATTGATCACTCCTCCGATCACAGAAAGTATAGCCAATACGATGAGTGGCACTGTCATACTTTTTGGAGATTCATGCAAATGATGTTTTTGCTCTTCCGTACCACGGAATGTTCCAGAAAAGGTCATAAACAACATCCTGAACATATAGAAAGCCGTCATTAATGCACCAATAAAACCTAAACCCCATAAAACTGGACTCGCAGCAAATGCCCCCGCCAATATTTCGTCTTTGGAAAAGAAGCCGGAGAAGGGTGGAATTCCTGCAATCGCGATTGTCCCCATCAACATCGTCAGATAAGTAATAGGCATTGCTTTCTTCAAGCCTCCCATTTTTCGCATATCCTGTTCTTCACTCATACCGTGTATAACAGATCCCGCCCCCAGGAATAGTAAGGCTTTGAAAAAGGCATGCGTCAATACATGGAAAAACGCTCCCGTAAATGCTCCGACACCAAGGCCAAGAAACATATAGCCCAATTGTGAAACGGTGGAATAAGCCAATACTTTCTTAATATCATTTTGTGTCAATGCTATTGCAGCAGCCAATAGGGCTGTACAAATAGCGATCACAGAAATGAGCTGCAAGGTAAACGGTGAAAGGATAAACAGTACATTGGAACGTGCAATCATATAAATACCGGCCGTAACCATCGTTGCCGCATGAATTAGGGCCGACACGGGGGTTGGGCCAGCCATGGCATCTGGCAACCAAGTAAACAAAGGTATCTGCGCCGATTTACCTGTTGCAGCAATAAACAACAAAATGGTAATGCTAACGACTGTGATATCACCAACAGCAAAATTCTTGGCCGCAGGAAATACAGTTGAAAATTCTAAGGATCCAAAAGTTCCAAGGATTAAAAATACCGCAAGTAGAAAACCTAAATCACCTATTCTATTCATCACAAATGCTTTTTTTGCCGCATTTGCATACGAACTATTCTTATACCAAAAGCCGATCAATAAATAAGAACATAGCCCTACACCTTCCCAGCCGATGAACATGACCAGGTAATTGGATCCCAATACCAATAGCAACATAAAAAAGATAAAGAGATTCAAATAGGCGAAGAACTTACCAAATCCATGATCATGATGCATATAACCAATCGAATAGACATGGATAAGGAAACCAATCCCTGTAACGATCAGGAGCATGATGGCACTTAGTGGGTCTACCAAAAAGGACAGACCGATCTTGAGATTGCCCACCGCAATCCAGTCAAATACATGTTGTTCTATAATACCTGCTTGTCCAGCTTGCCTCGCTTGGTAGACTTCGGAGAAAAGAATACAGCTGCATACAAAAGAAATAAGCACTACAGCGCTGCCAACAGCACCTATCATACCTTTGGAGAAGGCATTCCTACCCAATCCGTTCACAATAAACCCGATTAAGGGCAAAAGGGGAATCAACCAAACTAATTCACTCATCGTATTTATTTCTAAGTTCTACCAACGAAGTTTATTTAAGGAATCGATATCTACAGACTTCGTATTCCGATATACCATAATAATAATCGCTAGGCCTACGGCAACTTCTGCCGCTGCCAATGCCATGATAAAGAAGACGAAGACCTGTCCTGACGAATCGCCATGCTGCACTGAAAAAGCAGCTAAAAGAAGATTCACCGCATTCAGCATCAATTCAATAGACATCATAATAATAATGACGTTACGGCGAATAAGAACACCGATAACACCAATAACGAAAATAATCGCACAAAAAATCAGATAATGATTTATTGGCACCCCCTGCAACTGTTGAACAACTGTTTCCATTAGATTTGTTTAGGTTCTTTCTTAGCTAATAATATTGCTCCAATCATTGCTGTCAATAACAATAATGATGATAACTCAAAAGGAAGCAAAAATTCGTTAAACAACACCTTACCCAGATTCTTAACTAACCCTATTTCCGGATTAACAACAGTTAAGGGATTAGAAATGTCAAATACGCGGTATACACCGAAGAAAGTCACCAATAGGCAACAACCGGCGATAGCACCCATAAACTTAACCAGATTGGATTTCATGGGTTCGGTATCCTTGTTCAGGTTGAGCAGCATCAGTACAAATAAAAACAACACCATGATGGCTCCCATATATACGATGAAATTCACCACAGCCAAAAACTGTGCATTCAAAAGAATATAATGTATTGTAAACGTAAAAAACGTAATGACCAGATACAGTACACTGTGTACAGGATTTTTTGTAAAAATGGTCAGCAGCGCAAAGAAAATAGACAAGAAGGCTACAAAATAAAATACTGTCATAATTTCCTGGTTTAGCTCTTTAATTTGGTAATATCAAAAGTTGGTTCTACCAATTTATCTTTTCCATAGATAAAATCCTTACGTAGGTAATCTGCTGTCACATGCGGTCCATCCAGATAAATCGCTTCTTTAGGACAGGCCTCTTCACATAGACCACAGAAAATACAGCGCAACATATTGATTTCATATACCGACGCATACTTTTCCTCGCGATAAAGATTCTCTTCACCTTTTTTCCGCTCGGCGGCAGTCAT
This sequence comes from Sphingobacterium sp. UBA2480, assembly GCF_002341965.1. NCBI lineage: Bacteria > Pseudomonadati > Bacteroidota > Sphingobacteriia > Sphingobacteriales > Sphingobacteriaceae > Sphingobacterium > Sphingobacterium sp. UBA2480. The sequence continues at coordinate 597,614 of NZ_DDPA01000004.1, forward strand.
TGTAATCGCCTCTGCCGGGCAGGACAAAGCACATAATCCACAGGCTGTACAGCGCTCACGCCCTTCCTCATCACGTTTGAGCGAGTGCTGCCCCCTGAAGTTTTTCGAATAAGGTCTTATTTCCTCCGGATATTTAATGGTTGGAATTTTCTTAAAAAAATGCCTTAATGTAATGCGCAAACCTTTGATAATAGCCGGAAAGTATATTCTTTCCGAAAATGTCATCGGTTTTTGTTCAATTACTTTTTTACGATTGGTTAGTTGCATAAAAAGTCCTTTCTTATGAGAAATAAGTATCTTTAATCAATGTAAATACACCTGTGAGTACAATATTGGCAATTGCCAATGGAATCAGCATCTTCCAGCCCAGATTCATCAATTGATCGTAGCGGAAACGTGGTAAAGTCCAACGCACCCACATAAAGAAAAAGATAAACAGCAATATTTTAATGAAGAATACCACTACCCCGATGATCGTGATCATATTGGCCGACAATCCCAGATCATTCATAAAGGGGAAATTATAACCGCCAAAATAAAGTGATGCCATCAATGCAGAGGAAACGAACATGTTAATATATTCGGAAAACATATAGAGTCCCAATTTCATGGAGGAGTACTCCGTATGGTAACCACCGACAAGCTCTGTCTCACATTCCGGTAAATCGAAAGGAACCCGATTACATTCGGCAAAAGCACAGACCATAAAAATGATAAACCCTAGCGGCTGCGCCCAGATATTCCAATTGACAAAACCCGACTGCTGCGCAACGATTTCCTTTAAGGAGAGACTTTGTGTCACCATCAATAAAGCGATAATTGAAAGTCCCATGGCGATCTCATAACTGATGCTCTGCGACGCAGCGCGAATAGCACCCATAAGTGAGAATTTATTATTGGAAGCCCAGCCGCCCAACATAATACCATATACACCTAATGCGATCACACCAAACATATACAATATCCCAACATTAACATCGGCCACCTGCAAGGAAACGACCCGTCCCCCAATTTGCAATTCCTGTCCCCAAGGGATAACCGCCGAGCTAATACAGGCCGTAATAATGGCAATAGTAGGCCCTAAGATAAAAAGTACCTTGTGTGCCCCTGCAGGGATAATTTCCTCCTTAAAGAAGAATTTACCACCGTCACAAAGCGGTTGCAAGATACCAAAGAGACCAGCCCGGTCAGGACCATATCGATCCTGCATAAAACCTGCAATTTTACGCTCAGCAAGTGTCGAATACATCGCAATCACCAGGGTGACAACAAAAATAACAGACACCAGTATTAATTTTTCTATGACAAAAGACCACTCCATGTTTGTGATTATTTCAATTTTTCCGTTCTAGCTAACTGTTCCCGATTTTGTTCCTGCAATATTGGATTTTCTTTAATGACTTTTGGCGGATTAAATAACTCATAGTGATTGGCAGAAATAACAGAATGTGGATCTATTTCTGTTGGTTCCTCCAAAATCCAATCGCTTGTTTTTTTCTGATCAAAGCGGCAGGTATTACAGATAAATTCTTCCACTTCACCAAACTCATCCTTTCGAGCAGTTACCCGAATGACTTCTTCTCCCTTATACCATAAGGTTACTTTACCTGAACATGTCGGACAATCGCGATGTGCATCGACAGGCTTTGTAAACCATACCCTGTTCTTGAAACGGAAGGTTTTATCCGTCAAAGCTCCCACAGGACAAACATCAATAACATTTCCGGAGAAATCATTGTCGATGACATTTTCAATATAAGTCGATATTTCGGCGTGATCTCCTCTTCCTAGGATACCATGTACACGTTGGTCGGTCAACTGATTGGCGACATAAACACAACGGTAACATAAGATACAACGGTTCATATGCAATTGGATCTTATCGCCCAGATCAATACGTTCGAAGGTACGACGATCGAATTCGTAGCGTGTATTAGCGCTGCCGTGTTCATACCCAAGATCCTGCAATTTACATTCGCCAGCCTGATCGCAGATTGGACAATCCAAGGGATGATTGATCAATAAGATTTCAACAACACCTTTTCTTGCTTCCACCACCTCTGGCGAAGTAATATTTTGTACTTCCATACCGTCCATCACCGTCGTACGACAAGAAGCCACCAGTTTGGGCATCGGCCTCGGATCTTTTTCAGATCCCTTGGAGACTTTGACCAAACAGGTACGGCATTTACCGCCACTTCCCTCCAGTTTGGAGTAGTAACACATTGCCGGAGGGACTATATCTCCACCGATCTGTCTCGCTGCATTTAATATGCTTGTCCCAGGAGCAACCTCTACCGGTATACCATCGATGGTGACCTTAAACTTTACATCTTCCGCTTCTGCCATGATATAATTAATTTATCGTTACAGCTTCTATTATGATACTATTGGTTGTAAAGGATCAGCATAATGTGCCAGTCCATAATTCCGTGTTTGTGACTCTTCCGGATGAAGGATATGCCATTCAAATTCATCCCTAAAATGTCTTATTGCTGCTGCCACAGGCCATGCTGCCGCATCCCCTAATGGACAAATTGTATTCCCTTCAATTTTTCGCTGCACATCCCACAGCAAATCAATGTCTGACATCGAGCCGTGACCACTCTCGATCTTATGCAGCACCTTCTCCATCCAACCCGTTCCTTCACGACAAGGCGAGCACTGCCCACAGCTTTCATGATGATAGAATCGCGCAAAGTTCCACGTATTACGCACAACGCACTGATCCTCATCAAATACGATGAAACCACCCGACCCGAGCATTGTCCCTGTTTGGAAGCCACCATCCGCCAATGACTCATAAGTCATCAATCGGCTATTTCCAGCAGCAGTTTTCAAGATCAAGTTAGCGGGTAGGATTGGAACCGAAGAGCCTCCAGCTACGACAGCTTTCATTCGTTTCCCATTGGCAATACCACCACAATATTCATCCGAGTAAATAAACTCTTCCACAGGCAGACCGAGTTCGATCTCATAGACACCTGGTTTTACAATATTTCCGCTAGCGGAAATTAATTTTGTCCCGGTACTACGCTCCACGCCGATTTTAGCATATTCTTCACCGCCCAAATTGATAATGGGCACTGTGGTCGCAATAGACTCCACATTATTCACCACTGTCGGGCAGTTATATAAACCTGCTATCGCTGGAAAAGGCGGTTTAATACGCGGATTACCCCGTTTACCTTCTAAAGATTCTAATAAAGCTGTTTCCTCACCACAGATATACGCTCCACCTCCCGGTTGAACATAAATCTCCAGATCATAGCCCGAGCCTAAAATATTTTTACCCAAAAAACCTTTTTCCTTGGCTTCAGCAATGGCACGCTCCAGAATTCTGATTTGCGGCATCATCTCTCCACGCACATAGATATACGATGTATGAGCTCCTAAGGCGAAGCTGGACACAATCATTCCCTCAATGAGCGCATGTGGGATGTGCGTCATCAAATAACGGTCTTTGAATGTTCCTGGTTCAGACTCGTCGGCATTACAGACCAAATAGCGTGGCACCCCTTCAGGTTTAGCCAAAAAGGACCATTTCATGCCCGTAGGAAAACCAGCTCCCCCACGTCCACGTAATCCAGACTTCTTAACCTCTTCAACAACATCCTCAGGAGACATTGTCTTTACTACTTTTTCAACAGCAACATAACCACCTTTTTGTCGATAGACCTCAAAGGTATTGATGCCAGGAACATCGATATGAGTCAACAAAAGTTTACGTGCCATATTATTCTGTTTTAGCTTTTAAATTATCAATCAATTCGTCGACTTTATCTTCTGTCAGATTCTCATAGAATGTATATTCAGGGCCGATCTGTAAGACTGGTCCAAAACCACAGGCGGCCAAACATTCTACACCCCGCCAAGAGAAAAGCCCGTCAGCGGTGACCTGACCTTCCTTTACGCCGAGCTTTTGCTCTAAATGCCCCATGATACGCTCTGCACCGACCAAACAACAAGGTCCGGTACGACAAATCTCCAGTACATATTTTCCTTTAGGTTGCAACAGGAACATGGTATAGAAGGTTGCCACCTCATACACCTCAATAGGCAATATATTCAGGTAAACAGCAACCTTATCCATCGCATCTGCGCTTACCCAGCCATATTCCGCCTGAACCAGATGTAAAATGGGCAATAAGCCTGATTTTTGCTTTCCTTCGGGGTAACGGCTTACCACTTCTCCAAACTTGGCTAACAATTCTGGAGAAAAGTTTACGTTTTCATTATGTTGTTTTACACTAAGCATCTAATTCTCCGGCTATAACGTTAAGACTACTCATATTTATAATGGCATCTGAAATCAGCATTCCTGCACTCATTGGCGCGAACATTTGATAATTGACAAAAGAAGGTCTTCTAAAGTGAAGACGATAAGGTGACCGTCCACCGTCATGAATCAGATAAAAACCAAGTTCACCATTTGCCCCTTCGACTGCATGATAGACTTCGGCTTTCGGTGTGTCCACCTCACCCATGACGATTTTAAAATGGTAGATTAAAGCTTCCATATTGGTATACACCTGCTCTTTCGGTGGTAAATAGAAATCAGGCACATCTGCATGAAAGACACCTTTAGGTTCTTTCTCAATTTTCGCTAATGCCTGCTCTATAATCCGAAGTGATTGCCACATTTCTGCATTCCGAACCATGAAACGATCGTATACATCACCTGTTGTACCAACAGGTACGTCGAAATCAAATTCTTCATATGAGCAATAAGGATTCTGTACACGCACATCGTAATCTACACCTGTCGCCCGTAAAATAGGGCCAGACCAGCTATAATCCAGTGCATCTTCTGCTGTTACAGCAGCAACGCCTGAAGTCCGCTCAATAAAAATACGGTTACGAACAAACAACTCTTCAAACTCTTGCAATACCGGCGGATAGCGTTTTAGAAATTCACGTATTTTCTCAAAGGCTATAGCATTGAAATCACGTTCGAAGCCTCCAATACGACCAATGTTCGTTGTCAGGCGAGCGCCACAGATTTCTTCAAAGATTTCGTAGATAAATTCACGCTCCTGCATCACATACAAAAAGCCCGAAAAAGCCCCCGTATCTACCCCCAAAATACCATTACAGATAATATGATCTGCAATACGGGCAAGCTCCATGACGATAACACGCATATACTGCACCCGCTTAGGAATCTCGATCTTGAGTAGTTTTTCAACGGTCATATGCCAGCCCATATTATTGATTGGAGACGAGCAATAATTTAGACGATCGGTCAAAGGCGTAATTTGATAAAAAGGCCGATGTTCAGCAATTTTCTCAAATGCACGGTGAATATAGCCAATCGTGGAAACTCCGCTAACAATCCGTTCACCATCGATTTGCACGACATTCTGAAATACACCGTGCGTAGCCGGATGTGTGGGACCAATATTTAGGGTAATCAACTCATCTTGTGGATCATTATCATCAAAGACAGGCTGATTAGCTGTTATCTTGCTTATAAATTCGCTCATATCGTATAAATTAACGGCCGAAATACAAATCTTTCTTATCTACGCGATTTGGATCCTCTAAAGGATATTCCTTACGCATTGGAAACACCTCCATATCATCTACATTCAAAATTCTTCTCAAATCGGGATGTCCAATAAAATTGACACCAAAAAAATCGAAGGTTTCACGCTCCATCCAATTTGCACCTCTCCAAACGACTGTTGCCGTTGGAATCTCAGGATTTGGTCCATGCAAAAAGACCTTCACGCGGATTCGGATATTATGAACGAGACTTTGAATATGGTAAACTACAGCAAACTCCTTTTCTAAATGTGGATAATGTACCGCCGTAATATCCGTGAGATGAATAAACTGCAATTCGTTATTCGATTTTAAGAAACGAAGTACATCAATCACATCTTCCATATCAACAACAATGGTCAATAGACTGTGTGCATCTTGAATTTCGTTAATCTTTCCCGGAAAATTTCCTTGGAGCTTATCCAATAAAAAACTGTTTTCCATCATCTATTTATTTGTATGTATTCCGTACTTCTCAAGCAGCGCTTTGTATTCGGGCGTATTTCTCCGGTTCAATGATTCATTCTTTACAATATCCTGCAGACGCAATACGCCATCCAAAATTGCTTCCGGGCGGGGAGGGCAACCAGGCACGTACACATCAACCGGTATGATTTCGTCTATTCCTTGTAGAACAGAATACGTATCGAAAATACCACCACTCGATGCGCAAGCTCCTACAGCGATTACCCAGCGCGGCTCGGCCATCTGTATATATACTTGTCTTAATACAGGCGCCATTTTTTTAGCGATTGTCCCCATTACCAAAAGCATATCTGCCTGACGGGGCGAGAAACTAGGACGTTCAGCGCCAAATCTGGCCAAATCGTAAGTAGAGCCCATCGTTGCCATAAATTCGATACCACAGCAGGATGTGGCGAACGGCAAAGGCCATAAAGAGTTGGCTCGGGCCAAGCCAATGGCTTTATCCAAACTTGTCGCAAAAAAACCTGCGCCTTCTACTCCCGGAGGAGCTTCTGCCAATTTTATATCACTCATGAAAAGTCGATTTATAGGTTTAAGTATCATTGACTCAAAGAGCCAACGACCAACGGGACGTTTAGTCCCAATTCAATGCTTTCTTCTTGATCACATAGATAAAGCCCAACAAGAGCAGTCCCATGAAAATAAACATCTCAATCAAGCCTTGTAATCCCATCTCCCGGAAGTTTACAGCCCACGGGTACATGAAAATGACTTCAACATCAAAAATCACAAACAGGATAGCCACCAAGAAATACTTGATAGAGAAAGGCTGCCTGGCATTTCCGACAACTTCAATCCCCGACTCAAAAGCCCCAAGCTTGTTTTCAGTACGGACCTTTGGCCCGATAAGATGTGTAATAATTATGGTACTTACTCCAAATCCTACAGCAACTAGAAGCTGTATAAATATAGGCAAGTAGTCTATCGGCATACTATTGGCTTGCTCCATCTCAATTCAATTTATATTGGTAACTGTCTCTAAATATAGAGATTCCAAGGTAAAAAACAAAACAAAAAAGGCGCAGATATTACTATCTGCGCCTAATTTAGAATGATTTTACTTAAGCCTATTTCAATGCACCTAAGTATCCTTGAACAGCTTCATTCGTTGGATCTATTGCCAATACTTTTTGGAAGCTTTCTTTCGCTTTAGGAAGATCTTGCTTCACATAATAGTAAAGACCGATATAGGTATTCGCATCGACTAAATAGTTCTTATTTTTCTCTTGCGCGCCACGTTGATTGATGGTATCGATCAATTTTTGGAATGGTGCCACGAAATCACCTTTAGGCTGCTCCAAGTTGTCTGCAGTTAACGCTGCAAAAGCTTTGTAATAAAGTGCGTTAATCAAATATTTATCTTGCGCTTCCTTATTATCTGTAGTTTCAATTACTGACAAGAAAGTTTGAGATTTTTGAAGATTAGCAAGCGCTTTATCTCTTAATTCCTGGTTTACAACAACTTGCTCTTCATTTTTACTAGCCGCATCTTCTTTAGCACCGATTTGGTAGTAAGCTTCACCTGCATAATAATTTGCATCAAACAAATACGTCTTGTTGTCTTTGTAAGAAGCCACTAATTCAAATAAAGAGGCTGCTGTCTGCAATTCTTGCTCTTGGTACTTCGCAAATGCCAACTCAGCTGTTTCTCCCAACAATTCTTTGTCCAAATCAATCGCTTTTTTAATATCAGCAATACCTTTTTGAATATTCGCAGTATTCTCTGCTGTTAATACCGGAGCAGCAGTAGCCGTGCTATCTGCACCCCCAGCAGCTGGTTTTGGACTATTTGCCGCAATCTCTGACATACCTAGATACATATAATCCAATGGAATTACACGATCCTTCTCCATTTTGCTAAACATCTGGTTTAAGTATTCTAAAGCTTTTGGATAATCTTTCGCTTTTTGGAAAGCGATATAACCCAAATAACGATAGATTTTTGGATCTACAGAAGGATTTTTCGCTAATTCCTCAGAAACCACTTTCAAATCGTCATATTGACGTGCATAAACCAAGAAATCGGCGTAGCGGATTTTAGCTTCCAATGAATTATCACCCGCAACTTCTAGATATTTTTTGTATTGCTCAACACCTTTTTTATTTAACTCAACATATTTCTCATCAGAAGTACCCGGTAATCTTGACCATTGATTGTATGTTTCAGCCAACTCACGATAAGTAGGTGCGTAAGCCGGAGTTTCTGCTGCAATAGCTTCCAATTGTGTGATAGCTTCATCAAAAGCTTGTGCACCACGTACGATCACAGCCTGTCCAACTTTCGCTTGTACTGAATTTGGATCGATATCAGTCGCTTCACCATAGCTTGTATAGGCCAATGAACCTTCTTTTAAACCACGGTATGCATCACCTAATGCGATAGGAATTGCAACATCTTTTTTGTTTTTTTCTTTCGCTTGCGTTAGATATTCCAAAGCTTTCGCATAATCGGGCTCAGGCGTTTTTATATATGCACGACCGATTTCCAATAATGGTTCATAATCTTTCTTACCTAATTTTGCGGTTGCCAAAGCGAATTTAGATTCAGCGCTCGCTTTATCCTTTTTCATTAAGTCAACATAGCCCAAACCTACATTGTTGATTGTAGCCTTTGGATCAGCAGCCAAACCTTGGTTGAAAATCGCAGCGGCAGAATCCGCTCTGTCGTTTACCAAATAAATTTGACCCAAATAGAAATAATTATCTCCATTCTTAGGTTGCTTAGTCACTAACTGTTGAAGGATAGTTTTCGCTTTACCATAATTCTCAGCCTCGATGGCTGCTCTAGCATCTTTCAAACTTTGTGCACTTACTGTGCCCACAGATCCCGCCAATAAAAGACTAAATAATAATTTACTGTTTGTCATAATCTATTTTTGTACTATTTATTATCTATTTAATATAACTTTCATCTCTAATAATGATCTCCCGACCAGGCATTGTAGCGGGAACCAATCCAGCTTTCAATACAATACGTTGTCCACGATCTCCTGTCAAAAAGGCGCTGAAGCCCAAACCTAAGCCCATATTCGGCTGATAGTTCATAATGTAGACAGGTCTTACAAAAGGATATAAGCCGTCGGCGATAGTTGATTGGGACGGTCTATAAAAACTAAGCTTTTCGCCCTCCTTACCAACGCTTTCGATGCTCAATGTACGAATTTTATCCAATAAATTCGAATTTTTTTCCACAGCTTTTAAATACCAATTATAACCAATAACGCCCACTGTATTCGTATTCTCGCTCACATATTTCATAACATCTTCACTATCCTTTAAAGCAGAAACAGCTTTCGGATCGATTTTGTTCAATTTGAAATAGTCCTTCAAATACCGCAGTGTACTTGAATTGGCATTGTCAAAGATCAAACGTTGTCCGGCTAAGTTACCTTCCAACAAAGACTTAACGTCTTTTTGAGGCATTATAGTATCAGCACTGTTACGATTATTGATCAATACAACAGCATCCGAAGCAATTTGAAATATCTTTGGCTGAATACCGCGTTTTCTGAAATAGCTATCTTCTTCATTTGTCAACTTTCGCGTCAATACAACCACATAGGCCGAATCAGCAAGCAATGCATTCACCGCTTTAATCTCCGGCCGGGCCATAAGCTCCAAACTTGAATTTGGATAAGAGCTCTCAAACACATCGGCAGATTCTTTGATAATAGGCAACAACGTTTGATCCACAATAACGGGCAGCTTACCTGTTAAAATATCATCGCCCTCTTTCGCTTGCTTTGTTTTATTTTTACAGGAAACAAAAATGCCCATACAGATGCCTAGCATCACAAGAACCATTTTATATTTTCTCATATGATACATCATAAAATAAGACAGTTTAATTAAAAAATAGTTTAATTTTTGAAGAGAGAATTGGTTGTAGCCAAAAAGAAGAGGGCAGTTAATTAAAAATTATTTTGCCATAGCCGTACAAACCGCATAAAAGAATACAGGATCAATACGACGCCAAAGATTGTTTTGTAAGTTGGATTAATCGGAATGGGAAAACTGTCCCAGAATATAATCAAAAGGCCCAAAACAAAATAAAAGCCAAACATAAATAGTCCTAAAATAGACAGAAACCGCTTCAGAGGCGATTTCTGTCTAAAATTTGAACTATTATTCGAATTAAAATTTGTCATTCTAATTTTGAAGGTTCAATCGAATTGGTAAAGTGTACGCTACACGAACTGGACGACCATTTTGAATACCAGGTTTCCATTTCTTCGCTTTTTTAAGCAACCTTACAGCTGCATCACCAGTACCATATTTCAAATCACGTTTGATATTGATGTCTGTCAAGCTACCATCCTTTTCTACAACGAAGGACACTTCAACGACACCATTCACACCATTTTCAGTCGCAGCAGCTGGGTACTCGTAGTTTGAACCAACCCAAGACATAAATGCTTGCATACCGCCTACAGGCATTGGTTGAACCTCAATGGCATTAAATGGAAGAATTTCGTCTCCATTACCATTAGGATCCCCTTTTGCAGCACCAGTGATTGCACCGTCTTGTTTCTTCGAACCAAATTCACCACGTGCAACGGAAGTACCAGTCGGACTACCTTTCAAGGTAATACGTGCTGGCGTTTTATTTGGATCCTTCAACTCTTCCTGAGAAGCAACTTCTTCCACAACTTTGTTTGCAGGAGCTACTTTAGGCTCAGGGAAACGAACCAAATCCTCTTTTGGCACATCCATAGCCACTTGTTGAGGTTTTTCTTCCGGCTCTTGCGGAAGCGGCTCCTCTTCTGGTGGCTCTGGTGGTTTGATTTCTTCAAGGTCTTCCAAAGTAACCTCGGTTACTGCTGGAGGTGCTTCAACTGCCTTTTTCGGAAAAATTTTATCTCCGAAAAGACGAAGAAGACTTGCTAGCACTACGAAGCCGATTACGACGAGTAGACCTCTATTAGTCGCTTTAGGCGCCAGCTTACGAAGCTCGTAAGCTCCATATTCCTTGTTTCGGCCCTGAAAAACGACGTCAAGCCATTCTTTCTTAAAAATATCTAATTTTGACCCTATCATCTTATTTTAGTTTTTTGTGTCAATCTAATAACTAATCATTATAGATATTGTCACGTTTTAACACTTCCACTTCCTCTGGAGTAATCTTACCGATCATATAGCGTTTTACGTCTACAATTTTCATCTCGTCAAGAATGTCAACCAGATTACGTTGTGTACATTTATCACTAGGTCTTATGATTACGATCATGTCTTTACCGCCTGAAACGCGAGGTACATATGCCTTTTTCTCCATCAGTACCTTACGAATCCCATCTGCACCGTAACCAGCAACAGTAGGACCTTCGATCGGACGAGCAACTTGACCATATACCCAAGAGACTTTATTGTCAGAACCCAATAAAATTGTCAGGGAACGATTATCTGCTGTAAGCAATTCATCGCTTTGTTGTTCCTTAATTTTATTTTTGTCTGGCATAGCCACATCCATCGCTTGCGGTTTATTTAAGGACGTGGTCAACATGAAGAAGGTAATCAACAAGAATGCCAAATCCACCATCGCCGTAAGGTCGACCTTACCGCCATTCTTCTTGGATCTTACTTTCCCGCCTTTGCCTTTTTTACCACTATCCTGATTTAATTCTGCCATTGTTTGTTCTTATTAAATCGTCAATTATTTCTCCTCAGCACGCATGCCTGTTATGAAACTAAATTTGTTTTGCTTTTGATTCCGCAACGTTTCAATAACTAAATTAACCGAAGGATATTTTTCATTCGCATCTGCTTTGATAGCCATCTTTAAAGGTCCTGGATGCACGAAGTTTTTATCTGATGCCTCTTTTTCCTTATTTACTTCCTCAGCTGCAAGACGGGCATTTTGAACCCAGTAATACAACTCATTTGAAGTATTCTCTGTACTATCAACCGGGATACCAGTTTGCAAACCTTTTTCTGTACGCTTACTTCCATCCAGGGCCAATAATCCTTTCAATTTAGACATTGGTACACCAAAGTTTTCCATCAATTTGAAACGATCATAATCTTCTTGTGAAAAGCCAACGCCATATTTTGCTGACATTCTTTCTAGTGCTTTTACGCGAACTTGTTGATCAGTCGTACCGAAGAAAACTTTACCTTTATCGCCTATTGTGATCATACCCACATTTGAATCAGGTAACTTATCTTTTGTAGTCGATGCTGGGGTATCCACCGTCAATGCTTCCGGTTGGCGCGCAGTCGCCGTTAAGACGAAGAACGTAAGCAGTAAGAACGATACGTCACACATCGCTGTCATGTCGATCGACGTACTGGCTCTTTTTACTTTTGCTTTACCCATTTTAAATTCTTCTTTTTAAATTAAAAACTCAATCTTCTATCCTATGATGCTTTTGATTTTTGATTTCCATAAAATAAAATCAAAAATTTTCATCATAGTTCTTATTTGTGGTTTGCAGCGTACGTTTGTACGATTGAGAAACCAGCTTCGTCGATAGAGTAAGTTAATTTATCGATTTTTGCAGTAAAGATGTTATACAATACGATAGCGAATGTTGAAGTCGCGATACCAGTTGCTGTATTGATCAAGGCCTCAGAGATACCGTTTGCCAATTTAGCTGAATCTGGAGCACCACCTGTTGCCAATGCCGAGAAGGCTTTGATCATACCTGTTACCGTACCCAATAGACCACATAATGTACCGATAGAAACTAATGTAGCGATAACGTTTAAGTTTTTCTCTAACATTGGCATTTCTAATGCTGTAGTTTCTTCGATTTCTTTTTGAATTGCGATAGTAGCTTTTTCAGTGTCAACGTTAGGATCTACTGATACTGCTTTGTATTTCAATAAACCAGCTTTAACTACGTTTGCTACTGAACCTTTTTGTTTGTCACACTCAGCGATTGCTGTGTCGATGTTTCCACCATTAATCAACGTTTGGATTTTTCTCACAAAGTTTCCAACGTTTCCTGTACCAGATGCTTTGTTAATAACGATTAAACGTTCTACTGAGAAAACCCATACCATCAAGAATAAACCAAGCAAAACAGGTACGATAGCCCCAGCATGGTAAACCATTCCTAAGTAGTTACCTGGATTTGGAGCATTTTCAGGATTGTTGTCAACGAAGTTAGTTGGATTACCCATCACAAATTTCCATACACAGAAACCCACGATGAAACAGATGATGATTGCAGCTTGAGCAAAGAAAGATCCTCCGTTGTTGCTCTCTTGTTTTGCAGCAGTTTTAGGTGCGTTTGCCATTTTTCTAATTTTTAGTTTTTTACTGTTGTTTAAATATATAATGTTGTTTAAATTATATGCACTTTTATTCGCTTTTGAAACCAATTTTGCAAAGCAAATTTAATATTTAATGTCAAATTTAAAATATTCCTCTTAAATATATAAAAAAAATCAAATTTGTTTTTAAAACTGAATACACCATTAATCCGTGTTATTTTTCTCAGCAGTTCCCGTTATATAATCATTGCTACTCTATGCTAAATCGCTTATTCGCAATAATTATTTTACAATGAAAGCCATTTTTTTTTTGATATGCAAGAAAATCAAGGATTTTAAACGACAAAAAGTAAGTGATTACTCATGTTTTTGAACAATCAGACATCCTACACTTAAAGCATACTTGCCTAATAGACAATTCATTAGATTTACCACTATTCTGCTGGATATACTTGTTTAACCACCAACTAATTTTACGCGATACCCCTCTTTAAGTAACAAATCATAGATCTTTTGTTTAAACTCGCCCTGAATGATGATCTCCCCATCCTTCACTGTTCCACCAACTCCGCACTTCGTTTTCAACAATTTACCTAAGTTCTCCAAGTCGTCCACTTTTCCAACAAAGCCCGTGACCAACGTAACAACTTTCCCCTTCCGCATTTTCCGATCAAGCTGCACCTTTAAGTTTTGCTGATTTACAGGTAACGTATCTGCTTCCTGAAAAAAATCGGCCAGCTGATAGCTGAAGCTGTCATCTGTCGAATATACAACGCCCTCATAGGACTGTTTCTTATTTTTACTCATGATATTAACAAATTATCTTTAACGCTTTTGGCATAATGGAAATATCCAATTTATCGCCAAGTTCAATCGGCTCCCCATCCACATGAACCGGGGACACCTTATCAATCTCAATCTGTATATTCTTCCCCGGAATAATCTCGACATAACTGGATTGATCCGCCGATTTATTAAAAAGATGGAAAATCATCTTTGGCAAAATATAAAGTGGAAACTTGTGCACGATACAGACATCTAAAATGCCATCGTTAACCGAAGCCTGCGGTGCTATATAAGCATTATTACCATATTGGGGAGAGTTCGCCACACTGATCATAAAGGCCTGCCTTTCGTACACCTTTCCATCAATTGTCAATTTATAATGTGCCGGTTGGTATTTACTGAGCACATTAAAAACGGACTTCATATACCCCAAAGGTCCACGAATATTTTCATTAGCAAAATTTTCACTTACGGATGCATCAAAACCCAAGCCAGCAATATTAAAAAAGCGTCTATCATTAATTACTCCACAATCCACTTCTATTGATTCAAAACGATTAATCCGACGGATAGCTGCAGCCTCATTCATTGGAACTCCCAAGTAGAGCGCCAGGCCGTTGCCAGAGCCTTCAGGAATAATCCCCAATGGAATTCCAGATCCGACCAAAGCGGATCCCAATTCATTGATCGTCCCATCACCACCGACAGCGATGACTGCATCATAGCCTTCTTTGATCGCTTTCAGCCCAATTTCATAAGCATGGTTCGGTCTCGCCGTTTGTTGGAAAGTAGGATCAAACTTCTGTAGATCAAGCACATCCAGCACCTGCTTTTTAAAGGAAGTTTTATTTTTCCCTCCCGAAATAGGATTAATAACAAACAATATTTGTTTACGTTCTGACATATCCAAAGATAGCGGAAATTACCAATTTCTTAAAATAATGTAATCTTTATACGAATTACCGCACTTCCCCATACTTTTAAAAGTTAAAATATAAATTTGATTTTAAATAATCCACAAAGTATCGTAGCTTTGTCGCACAAAAAATAGAATGTGGA
This sequence comes from Sphingobacterium sp. UBA2480, assembly GCF_002341965.1. Lineage (NCBI taxonomy): Bacteria > Pseudomonadati > Bacteroidota > Sphingobacteriia > Sphingobacteriales > Sphingobacteriaceae > Sphingobacterium > Sphingobacterium sp. UBA2480. The sequence continues at coordinate 612,707 of NZ_DDPA01000004.1, forward strand.
CTGATTTGCGTGCTGTTGCGTTACAAGCAACGACAAGGAGATTGCAACCACAGTAAAAAAGTGCTAAAAACCCCTCGCTATCACGGCTCTTATCACTTTGCTGTTATTTCATTCTAGCGCAAATCCAATATTAAAAATTACGTAAAGCATGGCTTATTTATTTACGTCAGAATCTGTTTCTGAAGGGCATCCAGACAAAATTGCGGATCAAATTTCAGATGCATTAATAGACAATTTTTTAGCATGGGACGAGGATTCTCGCGTCGCTATTGAAACGCTAGTAACGACTGGGCAAGTAGTTCTTGCCGGCGAGGTTAAATCAAACATATACCTTGATGTCCAAAAAATAGCCCGTTCGGTGATCCAAAAGATTGGCTATACCAAATCGGAATATATGTTCGAGGCAAACTCTTGTGGCGTCCTTTCGGCTATTCACGAGCAATCTGCTGATATTAACCAGGGGGTAGACCGCAAGACAAGACAAGAACAGGGTGCGGGCGACCAAGGTATCATGTTCGGTTATGCCAACAATGAAACCGAAAATTTTATGCCTTTGGCATTGGACTTATCGCATCGCCTGCTTTATGAATTGGCCGAGCTGCGTCGCGAAAATAACGAAATCAAGTATTTGCGCCCGGACGCAAAATCTCAGGTGACACTTGAGTATAGTGATGATCACAAGCCGAAAAGAATTGAAGCAATCGTAATCTCTACACAACATGACGACTTCGCTACTGAACAAGTCATGTTGGATAAAATTACACACGATATTAAAAAGATCTTAATTCCACGTGTTAAAGCGCAATTGAAACCAGAACTTCAGTTGTTATTTAACGATGAAATTAAGTTTCATATCAATCCAACTGGAAAATTTGTTATCGGTGGACCACACGGAGATACAGGACTTACCGGTCGCAAGATCATTGTCGATACCTACGGTGGCCGCGGTGCACATGGTGGTGGGGCTTTCTCAGGAAAAGATCCATCTAAGGTAGACCGTTCCGCTGCATATGCAACGCGCCATATTGCTAAAAACTTGGTAGCAGCAGGTGTTGCAGATGAAATCCTCGTACAGATTTCTTATGCAATAGGTGTAAAAGATCCGATGGGAATCTATGTAAATACCTATGGAACGAGCAAGGTAAATTTGACAGATGGCCAGATTGCGGAAAAAATCGCACATTTATTTGATATGACGCCATACGGAATTGAAACCCGTTTGGGGCTGAGAAATCCCATTTATTCAGAAACTGCAGCCTATGGACACATGGGAAGAACACCAAGAAAAGTAACCAAGGAGTTCGAAAGCTCAACAGGCGAGAAAAAGCAAGTCGAAGTTGAACTGTTCACTTGGGAAAAACTAGATTATATCGACAAAGTAAAAGAAGCGTTTGGTTTATAAGAGCCAGATGTCCATCAAAATAGAATGGGGCAGTACAAAGTTGGACTGCCCTTTTTTATTCAACTTTATACCCCATCCCTTCACAGCGCCTTCTCAGCATCCTATTCTTAAACAGTTTGAACCGACTTTTATACCCAGGCTATTGGTGAAATCGCGCAGGTTTTGTATCTTAAGCGTTCTAAACCGTTTCAATCATGAAAAGACGCAATTTTCTTCTGGCACCAATGGTGCTCGTAACTGCCCCAACATGGGCAAATAACGTTCAATCGGATGAAGACATCCAACCTACCACTATTGTCCACGTTGTGAATTTTTGGCTAAAAAAAGAGCTCAGTGAAAAAGAAAAAAAGAATTTTGTTGGATTTTTTGAGGAATTGCGCAAGATCGACGTCATCAAAACACTTAATTACGGCGTCCCGGCTCAAACAAACCCGCGGCCTGTCGTAGACAACAGCTTCGACTATACCTTGATCGTCACTTTCAAAAACCTTAAAGATATTACCAGCTACGAGACACATCCAATCCATTTAAAAGCGATCGAAAAATATCAGCATCTTTGGACAAAAGTAATGGTCAAAGATACCTCCATCATTAAATAAGGCCCCGGGCCTTAATTTCCAAATATTTATTGATGGAGTTGATGGTCAGGTTTTCGGGCGCTGTATAGATTGTCTGAAAGCCGTTGCGAATCAGTTCTTGTACGATAAGCTGTTTTTCATAGATAAACTTTTCAGCAATGACCTGATTGTAAATTTCGATTGTCTTTTTAGGCGTACTTTTCGCTAAATCCTCTATTTCTACGTTTTTAAAGACGACAACAACGATAATGTGGCTCCTGTTTAACATAGACAGATAATTTATCTGACGTCTTAAGGAATCTAAGGTCTCAAAATTGGTATATACAAAAATAAGCGACCTCTTGTTAATATGCGCATTGGCATAACTATATAATCTTCCAAATTCAGACTCCTCAAATTTGGTCGACACCTGGTATAGTGCTTCTGAAATCTTATGCATTTGATTATTCCTCTTCTCTGCAGCTATAAATGCATTGATATCTTTTGAAAAGGTTAATAATCCAGCTCGGTCCTGCTTTAAGATGGTCGCATTGGAAAGAACAAGTGCAGCATTAATCGAGTAGTCCAATAAGGTAAGACCGTTGAATGGCATACGCATTGCCCGACCTAAATCAATAAATGAATAGATCGGCTGAGACTTCTCCTCTTCGTACTGATTGACCATCAGCTTCTTTACTTTTGCAGATGCCTTCCAGTTCATGTGCCTATAATCGTCCCCCTGCACATACTCTCTGACATGGTCAAATTCCATGGCTGAACCAATACGTCGAATACGCTTTATCCCCAGTTCATTCAACCGGTTACTTGTTGCCAAAAGCTGATATTTTCGTAGTTGAATATAGGATGGATAACAGGGGATTTCCTGTTCTTGATTGGTAACAAACCTTCTTTTGAAAAATCCAAAACGTTTAACCAAAGCCATACAACGACCAAACTGATAAATTCCCCTTTGTGTGGGCCGCAGGGAAAATGATATTTCAGAGCGCTGAAAGGCGGATAAATTGGCTGCAAAATCCTTATCCCGAATTTGGAGCTGTACCGGGAACTCCTCTAAAACATCCACTTTTGTTGCAAACGGATAAAAAGAGCTCACCATTAGCTTCATCGGGTTTTCATCTCCGTTGGATAATTTTTCAGGATATATCCTTGTGATCTCAATTCTACCCTTTCCTGAAAATAAGACAATAAAATCAAAAGCCAAAACAGCCAACCAGATCCAAAAGACAATCCAAGCCATAATCAACAATCCTTTAACGAAAAAAGAAAATGTGAAGAGTGTCGCTACCCCCAACAGGGAGTAGAAGAACTGATTTGTTAGAAAAAGCTGTTTTAGTTTCTTCATTATCTTGGAATTTCTACAGAATTTATGATTTGGTCGATGACATAAGTGGTGGTAAATCCTTCCATTTCTCTTTCTGGAGTCAACATGACACGGTGACCCAGTACGGCAGATGCTACCCTCCGAATATCCTCAGGAGTAACAAAGTCGCGGCCTGTCAACGCAGCTGAAGCCTTTGCTGATTCCAACAAAGCAATAGAAGCCCGTGGTGATGCACCTAGTGTCAAACTTGGATTAGTTCGTGTTTTTATAATAACTTGAGCAATGTAAGTTAGCAACTCCTCGTGCACAAAAATAGACTTGATCAATTTCTGGAATTCTAAAATTTCTGTGGCCGAAACGACAGCCTGAACCTGATCCTCTTTATTCTGTGCTTTTTGAGCATGATGCTCCTTCAATATTTCCAATTCCTGTTCAAGTTCAGGATAGTTCACATTGATCTTAAACAAGAAACGGTCGAGCTGAGCTTCCGGCAATCGATAAGTACCTTCGTGTTCGATGGGATTTTGCGTCGCAAAAACAACAAACGGCCTTGGCAATTGATAGGTTGTTCCATCTACCGACACCTGTTGCTCCGCCATGCTTTCAAAAAGTGCTGCCTGGGTCTTTGCGGGAGCACGATTGATTTCATCGATTAAAACAATATTTGCAAAAATGGGGCCCCTACGAAATTCAAACTCATTACTTTTCAAATCGAGTATCGACGAACCGGTTACATCCGAGGGCATTAAATCCGGTGTAAATTGAATCCGCTTAAATTCACTGTGAATCGTTTTGGCAATCAATTTTGCGGATAATGTTTTCGCCACCCCGGGTAAGCCCTCGATCAAAGAATGCCCTGAGGCCAAGATCGAGATTAAGAGCATGTCAATCAATTGATCCTGCCCAACGATGACTTTTTTCACCTCCGACTTTACCTGCGCCATTTTATCGAATAAAACCGAGACATCTATTCGGTTTTCAAAAGATATATATTTATCGAAGTCACTCATATCATTTTTGCTTTATGTTTAAACTCTTCTATTGTATCATTAATCATCTTAAGATCAGCCACATCATGTTGTTTAGCATCTTGCATATGAACAATCAGCCTGATTAAAGACTGCGTCTCTAGGAGCGGAACTCCAGTCCGCTCAGCCAGCTCCTCACTGAACTCCTCTTCCCGCAACATCAGCGTGTCCAAATGAAACCGCATCCGAAGATCGTGCAGGAAGTAATCTATTTTTTTTGCGACCATATTACCTGGTGCGCCATTTTCATAATATAAAGTAGCAATGGTTCCACAAAAGTCCTTCGAGAGATTCGGTTCTGGGCTCACGACCGCCACGGCTCGCTGCTCTCGTCTACTTCGAAATACAAGCAAAAGAACTAGCCCCGCCAACAAAACATACCAAGCTTGCCTAAGACCATCATTCATAAGCAATACACGCAAAGGTGTCCGATATTGCTCCAAATTCGCTTTAAAATCATACCAAGCGATCGGCTTATCATTTAGATAAGATAACGACTTAGCAACATAGGCATATTGCGAAGCGGAATTCAGCAAGTAATAGTTTCCAAATAAGTCAGGGGTCAGGTGCAGATAGAATGTCCCTTTACCAAATTGAACGGCTATGAAGTTCGGTAACATAAATTCCTTATAGGTAATCGCGCCCAAAATGGTCGCATGTTTAGGAAGTTTTTTGAATACTTCGCCAAGATCTGATTTACTATAATGAATTTTATTGTTATCGTTCATCAACCGCACACGCAGTTTGCTTTTTATATTCACACCTTTTTTAAAACCATAGAAGTTATCTGTTTTCAAACCGAGGGAATCCAACAGATAAGGATCAATATCCTCGGCTACAATCATTGCTTTCCCACCCCGGTTTACATAATCCAGTAATTTATCTTCCGCTGCTTCACCCATTGAAAAATAGGAGGTGTAAAAAAATAAGTTAGCGTCGGTTTTCTTTGTACTGTCCAAATATTCATACAATGGTCGCTCAATCGTTGTGTTCTTTTGATCAATGATATGCTTTAGTTCTTGACGTAGCACATAAGCGCCAAAAGGATTTTTATCTTTTGCATCAAAAGTCCGATCCCAGATAATAGGTTTCTTACTTGTTGCATCGATAAGGGCTATTAACACTAACACAACAGTCAATAATATCAATCCAAATTTTACCGATCCCTTCATTTAATTTGTTTTTGATACTGGTGAAACAATTGCTGATATTGATTAAAATTGTCCTCTGTTAATTCAAATTGACCAAACCAGACATAATCAAATATTCTTGTACATTCCGCAAATCCACGACGGAGCTCCTCGTTTTGAATCTCTTGTGTAAATTCAGCGTTCGTTTTGCTCAGCTTCCATTTGATATGATCGGATTGCGCTAGTTTCTGAATATTCAATAGCTGTAAGTACCGGATACCCAATGCATAATTCCTTTGAGCGATAGCCTCCTGAATATAAGGCTCCAGGTTGCTATTCATCAGGTTTCGCTCCACATACGCTAAAACGTCCAGTTCACTCTCCTCTTCACTATGCTTAATAAAATATTGTTTTCTGTTGTAGAGCACTTTATAAAGAATAAACGCTAATGCGATGACAGCTAAGAAGGCAAATACATAGCCAAACTCTTCCCGAAATTTATAAGGATTATCCGGCATGATACTCCCGATCCAATCGGCGAGCCGGGCAAGGATGCGTTGCAATACGCCCACCCGATCTTTAATATTTTCAGAATAAACAAAATCGTCTGTCTCGTAACGTTTGATGATATCCTGATAAGGATCCATTTTAAACGAACGTTCTTCGGTATATTTTGGAATCGAATCAAATAATGTTGGATCCCACAGGTCAATTTCGTCTTTTCCCTGTTGGCCATTAGGAGCCTTTACTGCAGAATCAATGCGGACAGAATCTGCTCCCACCAAGGTTGAATCTATTTGCACATTAAGTGAATCAATCCTATCGCTGTTGGAGTCCGTGTCCCTTGGCTTGGGATCACAGGCGTACATAATCGATAAACAGGCAATGCAGAAAAAAGACAAGAGTTTATTCATCTTTTCCTCCTATCTTTTCGATCATGCCATAAATACGTTCTCCAAATTTGAGATCCTTGGCTGTTTCATAAATAATACCATTGGCCAAAACGCCGGACATATAAAGAAAGAGCGTAAATAGTGTGATAAATAAGCCCCCAAATGTCATCAGGAGTTTTCCCCAGGATGAGTCAAAGAAAGCGGCATCTATTCCAAGGAAGTTAAATGACAAAAGCCCCATGATAATCAATGGTACAATGGAAATCATCATGACAGCCATTTGAAAAATAAAGTTCACAATGTAGGTTGCGATACCGTATTGGATCAATTTTTTGCTCAGCATGACATAGGCATCTGTAAAACAGCTTCCCAGATCCGAATAACCTTCCCGATAAAATAGAAAAGAGCAAAACAACCATATCCCAACCATCGAGCCCAATATACCAATGGCAAAACTTCCAATAAAAGGGATAAATGCACAAATCACAGCTACGATTGCCAGTGGGATAAAGACAACGATTAAAGCCAATATCATGGCAATCAAAAACATAAAGTATTTACCGAGGTTAGATCTGAAATTTCTGAATACTTCCGATCCTGAAAATGCTGTGCTTTTACGTTCTTTGAGTAGCATAAAATATTCAATGGAAATACCATAAACGTACAATCCCAAAGCGATCAATGCCAAAATGAGTAATCCAGCCCAAGTAAAAGCATCGATATCCTCAAAAGAATCGCTGTTGGCCGAAAAAGTGATTTTTGTAGAAAGAAAATAGTAAACTAAAGCAATCGCTGCTAGGGGAACCGCAGATAAACCAAAAATAGTAGAAACAAAGTGCTTATAGATCAATTTAAAAAGATCTATGAAACTTTGGATAAAGTCCCCCACCTTCCGTTCTTTTTGAAACTCAAAATCTATTTCCATTGAAATCGTTTTGCTAGTCGATAAGGATTAATAACATAAAAATAAAGGATAGCCAGTACGGATAAAACGATAATTATTAAACATAACCAAATTGACATATTATAATACCGTGTTACAAAACCTTCCAATGTTCCGGCTATAATAAAAAAAGGAATCGTGCTGACGAGAACTTTCATTGCAATCTTTGCTGTACGGACAAACGATGTCAAACGTGTAAACGATTTGGGAAATAGAATGCTATTACCGATGGCCAATCCGCATCCTCCTGCCACAATAATTACCGAAATCTCAATAGTGCCATGAATCCAAATCGCCGACATGGCTTTCCCCATAACGCCATACTGGAAAAACATATGGTGAAATGCACCAAGCATAATACCATTGCTAAACAGCACATAACCTGTCCCTACACTGAAAAATAGTCCGGCAGCAAAGGCCATAAAAGCAACCCGCACATTATTAATCGTAATCCAAATCGCTGATCCAAAGTTGCTCCCCTTCCCATATACTGCAGCAGGATCTCCTGCTTTTATACTTTCTATCGTCGAATCGACATAGTAGTCACCTAAAATAAGCCGAATAAAATCCATATCGTATACAGACGATACAAAACCAATGACTGAAGCCAAAACAAAAATTAAGAAGGAGTACAACAAAGGTCTACGGATTGACCAGATCGCCTGCGGTATCTCTTCATTGATAAAAGATTTAAACTTATTATTGGAAGCTTTCTGATCTTTATAGATTTTCTGATGCACGGTCACTGCCAGTTCATTCAGGTAAGCCTTTACCTTACTTTCAGGATAAAAAGTTTGTGCATAAGCCAGATCATTAGTGAGCTCAATGTAATTTGAGGCCAGTTCATCTGGATCAACCTGCATATTAATTGATAAATTATTTTCAATTAACGTCCATTTTTCTTTATTTCGTTCTACAAAGGATGCTTCTCTCATTAATTTTTTTAACTGGCTGAACCAAATATAGGAAATATCCATGATTGAAAAGCACAAATTGGAGCTAAAATGACCTAGAAATTCTATATTGCTATTAAACTCAAATAATTTACACATGAATAAGCTTGAGATAAATACAGCACAAAATGTAAAAATCGAATATAATCTTGCCAGTCTTGGTTCAAGAATGATCGCTTTTGCAATAGATTATTTTATTATAGTCTGTTATTATTTCTTTTGCTTCTTTCTCTTGGACAGCATAAACATGAACGCAGGAGATCCCTATCTTTTTTATGGCGTTATGATGGCATTGACCCTACCTGCGTTTTTTTACACATTGATTACCGAAACCGCCTTTGGTGGTCAGACAGTAGGTAAGAAAATCATGAAAATAAAGGTCGTTAAACTTGACGGTTCGCGAGCCAACTTTTATCAATACTTGTCCAGATGGAGTCTATCTATTGTAGATATTTGGATGACGATGGGTGGTGTCGCCATTACCTCGATCGTTTTATCCAAAAATGGGCAACGCATTGGAGATATTGCCGCAGAAACTTCCGTTATCAGCCTCAAACCTACATTAAAATTGAGCGACACAATTTACGAAGAGACTTTCGACAATCATCCAATTCTATTTCCACAGGTTATCAAATTGAGCGACAAGGATGCTAATTCGGTCAAAGAGATCTACCAAACAGCTTTTGATAGAAGAGATGTGGGCATTTTAACAGCTTTGGTCCAGCGTCTTGAGGCGGTTATGGAAGTCAAACATCCTGAAAAAATGACTCCCAACGACTTCGTGCTGCAGGTCATGAAAGATCATTACAGCATGTTTAAGGATAAATAGTTTTTACGCTCATAGTTGATTCTGCATTCTCTCGGTTAAAAAACGGATATCGATCGGAGCTCGTTCGGTGTTTCTTCGCTTGCAACCGAAGAAGTACCGAACGAGCTCCGAACAAGTACCGAATAAGCACCGAGTAATCTCCGAAACTGATCGCTATGTCTTATCCATTTTTACAGGTTAATTCTTGAGGTAAAGTAAGAACCGTATTAGACCTTTTGTAAACATTTTTCAGGGATGGACAGGTAATTCTTGATGTGATTCCGATTTTTCGTTCATAAAAAATGCCCTCAAAAAGTTGGACACTTTTTGAGGGCACAGCAAAATAATTCCTTTTTTTATACTGAATATTTTGTTACGCGGTCACTGAAGCCGCAGAAGTCTGCACCTGACGGTCAACCTTCTTAACCAATCCCTGCAATACATTTCCTGGACCGACTTCTACAAAAGCTGTTGCACCATCGGCCAACATATTTTGTACTGTCTGCGTCCACCGTACAGCGCCAGTTAATTGCGCAATAAGATTTTCCTTGATAACCGCTGGATCTGTCTGTGGTTTGGCATCTATATTTTGATAAATCGGACAGCTAGGCGACAAAATGTCTACAGCTTCGATAGCCGCCTGCAATTCGACTTTGGCAGATTCCATCAATGGTGAGTGAAATGCTCCACCAACATTTAGCTTTAATGCGCGCTTAGCACCGGCCTCGGTCAATAAAGCACAAGCTTTATCCACACCTTCAATAGATCCCGAAATCACCAATTGTCCGGGACAGTTATAATTCGCTGCCACCACAACGTCATCAACTTTAGCACAGATCTCTTCCACTATAGCATCTTCCAGACCTAATATCGCAGCCATCGTTGAAGGCTGAAGCTCACATGCTTTTTGCATCGCGTTGGCGCGTTGTGCAACCAATTTCAAGCCATCTTCAAAGCTCAGTGCGCCCGCTGCTACCAAAGCCGAAAACTCACCCAATGAGTGACCTGCAACCATGTCCGGTTGAAAAGACTCTCCCAATGCTTTTGCCAAAATGACCGAATGCAAGAAAATAGCCGGTTGGGTTACGTTGGTTTGTTTCAACTCCTCGTCTGTACCGGAAAACATGACATCCGTGATGCGAAATCCTAAAATATCGTTAGCCTGTTCGAACAAAGCTTTCGTTTCATCATTTAAATTATACAGGTCTTGCCCCATTCCAACAAATTGGGCCCCTTGACCAGGAAATACATATGCTGTTTTCATCCCTTATATTTTTTATTCGTTTATTTGTCTGCTACAATAGGTATTGAATCTGCTTTCTGCAGTCAATGGTTGATGAGAACGAATTCCCGTAAGCGCAAACTTAGATAAATTGCTTTTTATATGCAATATAAATTCATTTCAGCCAGCTATATTCCCATCTTCGGCCGTTCGATCTCATATTGTTCATTTCCTCAGAAGGATCTATCGATCCTTAAATTCAGTCTTCGGGAACAAAACTTAGCGACAACATCTTCTTCGGGTCAAATACATCTTGCGCTATTTCCAGCAGCCCTATATTAGTCAAGTCCTGAATTTTTTCAATTACTTCGTCCAATAAGATGACACGATCATAGTCCATCACGTTTTTCGCGGCAGAGATAATCATACTCATACGGTTCTCTTCGGTCAAAGCAATCTGACCAATAAATTTCTGCTTCGCCTTTTTTACTGCAGTTTCGGATAGCGGTTGCTCGGTTAGCTTCGCTAGTTCTTTAAAGACGAGTTTTTTAGCTTTTTCAACTTTTTCTTCATCGGTACCGAGGTAAATACTAAATAACCCTGTATCCGAAAAAATAGTATAATTAGATTCAATGGTATAGGCTATTCCATATTTCTCCCGAATAGAAAGATTCAGAATAGAACCCATTCCCATGCCGCCAAGCATATTGTTCAAAAGCAACAGCCCTGTCTTACGCTCATCACGATAACCGTAAGCCAAAGATCCAAGCATGTAATGAACCTGATTAATTGGTTTTGCAACTGCAAGATGCTGTTCAATAATTGGATTGACATCGTTTCTCATCCGCATAATTGTATTTGCTGGAACACCACCAAAGATCTTGTGCAACAATCGCTCAACTTCTTTTAGCGTATAATTACCTGTGATACCAATAACCATTTCATTTGTATCATAGTTTGCCTGCATAAAGTCTACGATATCGCCCTTTTGTAGTGCGAGAAGCTGATCTTCCAGTCCCAAAATATTGTGTCCTAAACCCGACCCCTGAAAAACCAGATCCTCAAAATCGTCTACAATAGACTCTTCTGGGCTATCCAGGTAAGACGCCATTTCATCTACAATGACAGATTTTTCTTTATCCAATTCTATATCGGGAAAAGTGGAATGAAAAAAGATATCTTCAAAAAGATCTAAGGCACGACTTAAATAAGGCTGAAGAATAGAGGCATGTACACAGGTATATTCCTTCGTTGTATAAGCATTCAAATCTCCGCCAACGGATTCCAAATGATTTATAATCTGTTGTGTAGAGCGTCTTTCTGTTCGTTTGAATAAAAGATGCTCAATAAAATGGGCTACACCATATTTTCCAGCAGACTCATCCCGAGACCCCGCATTGATGACCATGCAGACATGTGTAACCGGTAAATTCTGATATTGAAATACTACGCGTATTCCGTTTGAAAGTCTAATAATTTCGTATTCCATGCAGTATAAACTTGCTGTAACTTCTTTAGTCTATCTATTTTGTGTGCCCGTTAGCCTTGACTATCTCCTCCAAAAAAATATACAATCGTACATTCTTTCGCCACTTTGCTCAATCTTCAAATCATAGGGCACATGAAGTGATCACAAAACTAGGCATTTTTAAACGCAAAACGGTCATAGCGAAATCACTATGACCGTTTTTATATCCTATAGCAATAAGATTATTCAAATTACATACGCGGTGGTCTCATTCCGCCTGGGAATCTGTTCTCGCCTTCAGGGTTCCCCATAGCGAATTTTTGGAACTTGTAGGTAAACAAAATCATAAAATATCGTCCCAAACGGTTGGTACGGCTATCTGTAATCATAGATTCGCTCACTGTCCGGGAAACATTCGTTTGCTGATTCAATAAGTCAAATGCTTGTAAACGTACTGTACCACGTTGTTGACTCAAGAACTTCTGCTCAAGGTACGTATTGATGACAAACGGGTTTGCATTGATACCGGCTCCATAACCACTATTGAATTGCTTCGATAGATCCGCTCCGAAAATTGTAGTTTTTGTGATGTTAACAGAGCCAATCAATGTGGGTGTCCAAGAAGAAACATTCGTCGTACGATTTGTCAATGAATTCTCCGTATGATTAAATTGGTAGCGTACTCCCGGATTGATTTCCAAATTCTCCGAAGGGTTGTATCTAAACATCAAACCTTGATTTAATACAATATTCCGGGCAACGTTCTTTTGACCGATGTTATCATCTTTCTCCGTAGAAACATATCCAATATTTTTGTTGTAGGACACCCCGCCCATTAACATAATATTATATGTTTTTTCTTTCAATGACTTTCCGTAATGATAAAAAGAACTCACATTAAATGGTTTATCGCTTGTTTCATTCAAGTAGCGAGTTTCGGATACTAACGTAGAATTTGTTTGTCCAGTTTGATAGTCCATTAAATCATCAAAATAGCTTTTGCTCAAGCTCACAATCTTGTTGTTAGTCAAACCGGCATTAACGAACGCAAAGAAGTTATTTCCTTTTTGAAAATCATTTTTACGGAACCGTACATTCAATTGATGGCTAAATTCCGGATTCAGATTGGCGTTACCGATTACGATACTGGTCCGATTTGTACTCATATCAAAGGGCAAGATCTGCGTTACTGAAGGCTCATTCGGTGTTCCCGAATAATTGACAGAGATATTGGACTGTCTCGAAAATTTATACTCAAAACGTGCAATAGGCATCCAGTTCATATTGTTGCGATGAATTGGAACGACTAAGCCTGAACTGATCGCATCTCCTCTTAATTGGGAAGGTTGAGCTGCTGCTCCAATGGAATAGGTTATTTTATCGCCACTATACAAATAGTTTGCCCCTATTTTATGTGTTGTGAAGGAATAATCGTAATTATAATCAAAATTCAACTTCGGGTCTTCTGCTATAAGGTTTCCATCGCGGTCAAATCCTTGCTGTTTGTTCGAATTATCATACTTATTTTTGTTGAAATCATAGGTAAACTCTACTTTTCCTTTCTCGGAAACAGGTTCAGTATAATTCACCGAGGCTCCTCCATTCCAACTTTTATTATTAGCTTCCAGAATCGTCTTCTCATAGATCGAATCTAAGGGAGCATTTGCATTGTTGGGATCGGCCAACAACCTATCCAGAATGGCATTCTGATCTTTCGTTGTTTTTGCATTATTGAAGTTCATGTTTACAAAAACATTCCTTCCTTTATCATTAAATTTATGATTGTATAAACCGCTAATCCCAAATCTCGGTGCAGTGGAATTGGCAACAATATCTTGCGCCTGAGAATTATTAAATACACTACTACGATACGTGAGCGAATTCGTACCTGTCGTTGCATCGCTCTTGTCGTAGCCAAACTGAGGCGATATTTTGATATAATCTTTCGTTGTAGGCTTCCATTCGACATTTGCTTCGAAACGATGGCTATCACCAACCGTGTTCGAATTGGATGTCACACTGTCCGTCTGCATTATATTAGGCAGTGTATTTTCCTGAAAACGTTGGGATAGTGTTGTATTGTTGCTATGGCTAAAACTATAGCTACCGTAAACAGTCAGTTTATCATTAAAGTCTTTGCGGTAATTCAGTCCTATGGAACCAATTTTTGTCAAACCGTCCGAGCCACCAAACATACCACCACCTCGGCGGCCGCCACCACCCTGGCCACGGCGGGCGCCACCACCTACAGTACTAAAATCGAATAAGGGGGCATTGGTATTGTTCAAATTCCCCAGCACCGAAATTTGTTCACCTTCACGCATCCCCATCCACATACCGGTAGCCTGATAGCGATCTTCTGTTCCCACGCCAGCCCGTAGGGTAGTCATATGCCCAGTATTGTATTTGGGATCTATCTGAATATTCAACACCTTTTCCGAATCACCGTTTTTATTGCCAGTGACATTGGCCATATCACCATAATCATCGATGACCTGCATCTTTTGGATAATATTTGCAGGTAAATTTTGGGTAGCTGTCTTTACATCTCCACCAAAAAAGTCCTTACCATTAATACGAACCCGCTTTACGGATTCACCTTGTGCTGTAACGTTACCATCTTTATCCACTTCGACTCCCTGTAACTTTTTCAACGCGTCTTCCGCAACGGCGCCATCGCGGAGCTTTAGATCTTTCATGGTATATTCCAGGGTATCACTTTTAACAACGACAGTAGGTACTCCATCAACCACAACTTCCTGCAGCATCTGTGAATTCTGTTGTAAAGTTAAACTTGGAATTATATATTTTGACTCGCCTTTAGGAATACTAAATTCCTTTTCAAAGCGCTCGAAGCCTAAGTTTGAAACGGTAATTTTAAAGGTATCGGATTTGATCTTATCAAAGATAAAAATCCCCGCCATATTGGATCCTGTAGTCATAGAATCCAACTTTGACGTCAGCTTAACCGTCGCCCCGGCAACAATTCGATTCTTGTCATCTTTCAAGATTCCCTGTACGCTATTCGTCTGGCCATAAACAGTCCATCCCATCAGCATACTAAACAACAAAAGCATAAAGCCTCTCATAATATGTATTTTTATATTTCTATAATTGTTAAATCTTTGACACCAAAACTATTGCCCAAGTTTAATATTGAAACAATATGGCCCAGACCGGAACAACTTCTTATTTTGCTAATGAAAATTATTCCATCATATTAATAGTCTAGTGCTCTAAATCTTTACAAAAGAAGACATTATTAGTGTTAATTAATGTAAATGGCCAATATTCACACAGAAGTTACAATAAATAACTCCAAATTTATTTGTAATTTCGGCTATTTTAAGAATCGCATATGCTATTATCATATTATCAGGAGCAGTGGATTGAAGCCGGTTGTGACGAAGCTGGAAGGGGCTGTCTGGCAGGGCCCGTTTTCGCTGCAGCAGTGATTTTCCCAACAGACTATTACCACGATCTCCTTAACGACTCCAAACAACTTAGTGAGAAAAAAAGGATGATGTTGCGGCCAATTATCGAACGCGAAGCTCTCGCATTTGCAGTTGCCAGTGTTTCAGCCGAAGAAATAGATCGCATAAACATCCATAATGCAAGCTACTTAGCCATGCACAAGGCGCTTGATCTCTTAAAAACCAAAGCGGAGTATATCATCGTTGACGGAAATAAGTTTATTCCCTATCAACAAATTCCGCATACATGTATCGTCAAGGGGGATGGCAAGTATCTGTCGATCGCAGCTGCTTCAATTCTGGCCAAAACTTATCGGGATGAATATATGGACAACATTGCTGTGGATTATCCCCACTACGACTGGCTCAACAACAAAGGGTACCCAACAGTTAAACACAGAACAGCTGTATTGGCGCATGGGTCTACGCCACATCATAGAAAAAGCTTTAGAATAACTGATCCACAACTCAAATTATTCTAAAGCTCACACAATAAAAAGAAACAGCAGCTAAGCCGCTGTTTCTTTTTTATTCCCTTTAAAGGAGAAATATATCGCCGCGCCTATTCCCAATACAAGAACAATAGACGAGATTAAAGTCAATACATTACCCAATTTGTGCGACTCTGGATCAAAAACAAATTCTACCTTATGCGTTCCCGCAGGTAACTGCAGTGCTCTTAAGATATAATCCGCACGAATAATAGGCGTTTCCTTTCCATCCACATAAGCTTTCCACCCTTTATCGTAAAATACTTCAGAAAATACCGCAAAGGCATCATTGGCAGATGTATATTCATATTGCATTTTATCGGGATGGTAGGAGGTCAACTTAATCTCTCCTGTCGTTGAAGCATTCGAAGTTTTAGCCTTAATCTCATTTTGATATTGTTGATTCACAAAGGCCTCCTTATGTGGGTCAAACGAACTGATTGCCTGCATTTCTTCGGCATTTCCTTTCACAAAACTTACCCGATCTACAAACCAAGCATTTCCTGCAGCTGTACTTCTTCTTACAATACGTTGTGACTGATTCTGAGGATCTGTCGTAATCAAATAACGTACGTTGAACATATCCAATACATCTTCGTTCAGGGCGCCATTAAATTGATTTTCCAAAATTTCCTGGAAACGCATTAATTTTGCTGCATGGTATCCGCCTAAGGATTTATGGAAGTAGGACGGACGGGCATCCGAAAACGGATCTGAAGTCAAGTCAAGTACGCGGTAGCTTGGATCTTTATCCATTAAGATCAATTGGTCCACTTCACGTTGTTGGAATACTTGCTGTGCTGTAGCACCCTTCTCCATAAAAGATTTGTCATTCAAGAAGCGCTTATCTACACTCCATAAATCAAACAAGAATAAGACGAGCAAAGCCCCTAATAATACACCCTCGCTCAGTTTTTTCTTTAAAAAGACCCAAACGAATCCAAAGGTCAGCAGAACAATGAAAAAGGAACGGTAGGCATCTTTACTCGCGATATCTTTGCGATCCAGAACCAACTGGTTTGCCAACTCTGTCGCAAAGGCCTTATCTCCGATCTGATGCTCTAACATTTCTACCAAATTGCTATGCCCCCCATTTCCAAAATTCAAAAAGAGATCCGGCATTACGGCAATCAACAGACAGACCCCACCGACACCAATAAAGGTATACAAGATTTTTTTATCTAAGTTTGGTATCTCCTTAGCTCGTGTTAACAGTTCATTTACTGCCATAATCGCCATCATTGGCACGGTAATGGAAACCACAACAAGAATAGATTCAACAGCCCTAAACTTATTGTACATGGGGAAATAGTCAAAGAACAGATCCGATACAAGGGTAAAGTTTTTTCCAAATGACAAAAGCAACGCTAAAATGGTTGTTGCCAAAATCCACCACTTGAAGCGATCCTTGACAACAACAAGGCCCAACACAAATAGGAAGAAAACTCCTGCCCCAAAATACCATGGTCCCGAAGTAAAACGTTTGTCGCCCCAATAGGTTGGCATGCCTTGCGCCATCTGGCCAGCTTGAATCTCCGACGCCCCTCCTCGTTCCATTAGGAACTTAGCGACATGTGATTTCTCGTCCAATTGTCCTCCAGTTGAACCACCATAGGCATTCGGAATTAAAAAGGTAATGGTTTCACCAATCCCTTGGCTCCACTCATAGGCATATTCTTTATCAAGCCCTTTCTCTTTAGCATTGTTGTTATCAACCTTCGTGATATTTGCATGCCCACGCGTACTTAATTTACTATATTCCCAAGTCGGCAATAAAATAGATGCATTTACCATCAAAGCGATGACCACTGCAATAATCTGCCTTCCTGAAGCTATAAAAAAACCTTTTAATTGCTTTTGTTTAAGTGCATCGATGAACGTGAAAATCACGTATACCATGAGGACAATCAACAGATAATAGGTTGTCTGTAAGTGGTTGACGCGAATTTCCAGCGAAAGAAACAACGCCAATAATACAGGCCCCCACAATTTACTTCCCCGGTAACACATAATAACCGCAGCAATAACAGGCGGAATAAATGCGATTGCATTGGCCCTTGTTATATGCCCAGCTTCAATATAAATAAAATTATAGGATGTAAATGCAATGGCTATTGCGCCGACTGCGGCAAGCCAGGGTTTGATCCGTAAGACACTAAAAAGGAAATAAGCCCCCAACAAATAAAATAGCACCGTATCCATTGGGCTCGGAAAGGCGATCTTAACCGCTTTTAAGAAATAGGTACCAATGTTATTCTCATTTTCTTGCCAAATTTGATAAGTCGGCATTCCGCCAAACATCGAGTTAGTCCATAAGGGCGCTTTACCATCCTTTGCCTTAAAATCAAATAATTCCTTCTGCGCCGCCTGCGCCTGTACCACATCCGACTGCGCCAGTGTTTTTCCTTGCCAAACAGGGGTAAAATAAAAAAATACGAGCGCAATAAATATCGCAATAACGATCAAATGTGCTGAATTCGCCTTAAACCAATTTTTCATCCGTATAAATTTGTCATTTTAAGGTGATGAATATATCTAATTTATTCAACTTACCAAATAATCGTTCATTCATAACTTGCTTTTCGTTGTATCTATGAACACATTATTCGCGGTTTGATAAATCTCGATGATTTCATTTACCTTCTTAGGTTGTTTAAAAGTCTTAAAAGCCAAACTTAGATAAATTTGTTTTTATATACAATTATAATTATCGCTCAGTGTCCTGTTAACAGCAGGGTATTAACTGTATTGACTCGGCAATCGATCGCTCTTCCTTTTAAATACATAAATAGAAGGTGTCTAGAAAAATCGGGGCAAGCCTTTGGGCACTCAATAGCTGAAATGTTGCCTTAGCGAGGGACACATAAAAAAGGGAGCAAAATTTTTTGCCCCCTTGTAATTAAGATCTCATTTTTACCGCCGTTCCCGTTGCGCCCACCATCATCATTCCTCCTGTTCCTACCGTCTGGAAGTCCAGTCGAACCCCAACGACCGCATCAGCGCCCAAGGCGCGTGCACGGTCTTCAAGTTCACGCAGCGCTGCTTCACGGGTTTCCTGGAATGCGCGTTCATAAGAGTTGGATCTTCCGCCAAAAAAATCGCGAAAGCCCGCCATCATATCCTTGATTGCATTTGCCCCCAGAACCACTTCGGAAGAGACTATTCCCAAATAGCGTTCAATTTGGTGCCCCTCAATAGTACCTGTTGTTGTCAATAACATATTTTATTCTCCTTTTTGAATTAACTTATTAATATTGGATAGCTCACCAAAAACAACCAAAATATCACCCTCTTCCATGATCGTTTCCGATGCGGCAATTCCTGAAGCTTCTTTTTGTTCTTTAGTCACACCATCCTTTTTCATTTCTGTAATTTTCACGGTGGTTAAGACGATCACCTTGTATAAATTCGTCAGGTTCGCTTCACGCAAGGTCATCCCCACGTAACGCGCCGGAACTTTAGTCTCCACAATAGAGTATTTATCCGAGACTTTAAACGAATCGACGATATCAATATTGTCTAAACGCATTGCCAAACGCTCAGCAGCCTCTTCTTCCGGCATGATATATTCATTGATTTCCATGGCCTCCAACACAGTTTTTTGTAAATCTGAAACAATACGACCAATGATGCGTTTAACTTTCAACTGTTTTAAGAGCGCTACGGTCATGAGCGAAGCTCCCTCATCCTCTCCAATTGCAACAATGACAGCATGAGCATCTTTAAGCGGTAATGACGATACCGCTTCTCGGTCGGTGGTATCTAGGCATACCGTGTGCGTTATCTTGTCCTTTAATTGTTCAACGATACTGAGATTTCGGTCGGCACCAATCACCTCATGCCCGAGTTCAGTAAGATGTACCCCTAAAGAACGTCCAAAATGCCCCAATCCTAAAACAATATACTTCATATCTCAAACTAAAATAAATTTACCTTTATTTCCAAGCTATCTTTCAATTTATATGCTCATATTCCGCTGATAAAGCCATCAAATTTAGCCAAAACGGTCACTTGTCTGCTTAAAACAAGATCTTTTCTTCCGGAAATACAATATTTCTCCGGGTTGTATTTTTAATAAAAGCCACCAATAGCGTCAACATCCCAACACGTCCAACAAGCATTGTCAACGCAATAATTAATTTCCCCCCCATACTGAGCGAGGGTGTAATCCCCAAACTTAATCCACATGTTGTATAGGCTGATAGTGCTTCAAAGAGGAGTGCTTTCATACTCTTATCTGGATCAGTAAAAATGAGAACAAAAAAACTGAATCCAACCACAAAAAACGACAATAAAATAATCGCAAAAGCCTTGTTAACAGATTCGCCGGCTATTCGCCTTTTAAAAATCTCTATATATTCTTTTCCTTTAGCCAGCGAAACAATATTCAACAGTGAAACAGCAACGGTAGTTACCTTTACTCCCCCACCAGTAGATCCGGGAGAGGCCCCGACCCACATCAGCAGCATAATCAAAAAAACAGTTGGTGGCCCAACAAAACTCAAATCAACACTATTGTAACCTGCCGAACGTGCGGCATTGGCCATAAAGAAGGAAGTCGCCCATTCCCCATCGATTCCCTTTTCAAGAGAAAGTGTATTCCCTCGCTCCAAGAAATAGAAAAACAAAGTGGCACCTACAATAATAATCGCATTACAGACCAGCACCAATTTAGAATTAAAGCTAAAGCTCCATGCTTTATGCTTATAGTTTTTCTTTGTGATCCATCGGTGATAATAAAGCAATATGGATTCTTTCATATAG
Organism: Sphingobacterium sp. UBA2480; assembly: GCF_002341965.1. Lineage (NCBI taxonomy): Bacteria > Pseudomonadati > Bacteroidota > Sphingobacteriia > Sphingobacteriales > Sphingobacteriaceae > Sphingobacterium > Sphingobacterium sp. UBA2480. Next base: position 633,181 of record NZ_DDPA01000004.1, read on the forward strand.
GTGTAGAAATTCAATACTATTCCAAACCCCAGACCGCCCAGAATGAAAAGCGAGGACAATGCCAATTGGAACGGATAATTGAATTTATAGGCTTCATGGGTAATTCCTCCAGATAAGATCGAAAATCCAGCATTACAGAATGACGAAATGGAATGAAAGATCGAAAAGAAAACCATGCTCCCCAAATTTGGGAAATTAGCACTTTCCAAGGTACTAAAGATCAGTATCGCTCCAAGAAATTCAAACAGCAGCGTAATAAAGATCATGGTCAATAGGGTTTTAATGACGGAGGCTACTTTATTTTCACCTAAAATTTCACCAAACATCAATTGATTCTTAAATGAAAATCCGCCCGAAAAAAAATAACCAAAAAAACCTGTAAATGTCATAATACCTAATCCTCCAACCTGTATCAAGACGATGACCACAGTTTGTCCAAACATGCTAAAATTGGTTGAAATATCGGCAACCGACAAGCCAGTGATACAAACAGCGCTTGTTGCCATAAATAAGGCGTCCACAAAACTTAATGGAGCTTCTACCGTAGTTCGCGGCAGCATCAAGAGTACGGTGCCGAGCAAGATCAGAACCAGGAAACTGATGACAAATAATATGGTCGGATTAAAATAAAAATTATCAAAGAAAAGTGTGCTCTTCGATAGCTCCGCGATAAAAATTAAATAGATTCCGAGATAAACCCACTGTTCTCTTGAAAAAACAGCGAGTGCTCCAAATCCCGCAAAACGGGCAATAAGAATAAATACAAAGTAAATGAGAATCACCAGGCCCGAGTAATGCTCCACAGCAATTTTTTTGAGTGCGTAAATGGATGACGACTCGCGGAGAGCAATCATGAAAAAGAGCACAAAGAAAAGATAATGAATTGTTTTACCCAGCAATTTCCCTAATGCAGGATCAGTAACATAGCCTACATTAAATAAAACGATTGCAGCGCAAATCATGCTCACATAGAACATGATTTTGTCTACAAGCCCATTTTTATATTTGAAAACAAATCGGATAAAACTTAAAATCGAATCTATCATAATGTCTCAAACTAAGATAAATCTGTCAATAAATGCAAATCTATCTCCGTTGTATTTTTTGGCGCGCTGACTAAACCAAGGCAACCTTTCCACGTGAAACGGATCTTTAATTTCCTGCCCCTTCTTTCTCGAGTTCCTTTTCAGCTTTTTCACGGTCACGCTTCCGTTTCTCTTCAATCTTTGCCGCCTCTTTGGCCTCATCTTCTTTTTCTTCCTTCAGCAACTCCTCAGGCGTTTTGTGCTTCTTAAATATACTTGAAATCATTTTCTTGGCCTTGCTGATTCCCCCAACGACTTTTTCAACTTTTCCAGCTGTGTTCATCAGTTTAGCTTCCCGTTCTGGACCAAGACCGACACATTGCTTAATTCCAACCAACAAAGTCTGCCACATCGCTTTAAAAAATGGATGATTGGGGTCCCTGCGCTTATTGATATGCCCTACCGTATATTTACCGTATAAATCCGGATTGCCCGGATTAAACAACACCTGATTAATCATAAAAGACAGCAGCCCCTTTTTTTCTCGACGACCATCATCACCTGGCTCCGACAGGATATTAACTTTGAGGTCATCATAATCCATTTTAAAGGTTCCTTTACTACGGTAATCGTTAGCCCATATGTCAAATGTAATCTGACTGAGATTGCCCGATTTAACCTCAACATTTAACAATGGCCGGATCATCTTATTAACGACCGTTAGATCCATTTTCCCAAGTGTGCCCTTGTAGGTATAGGCCCCAACTTTAGAGGTCATATCAAAAACAAAATTGGTAGAAAGCTTGCCCGCATTCATAAAATTGCTGCTCAAATTTGCACGCATGAGCTTCTGCTTAAGCAATTTTGTCGAATCATTTGTCACATTCAATATCGTACCATACGTGTGATCAAAAGTAATGGTACCGATTTGACTATACTCATCACTCATTTCAGCATACGTAATTCCTATATTATCTAAAATTAATGAATCAATTCCCAAGCGTGTCGACATCTGCATTAATTTCATGTGCGGAGCATTTCCAATCTGACTGGTTGGTGGGCTTTTATAATGTTTATCACTATAAATCGAAAGAGAACCATTTTTTAAGCGTGCATTTTGTGCATATATTTTCTTATCACGAGAAAGCTCGGCAAAATTGAATCCCGTCAAAAGCAGGGTATCCATTTTCAGCACCATATAGCTTCCACCTTCACCTTTCTTCCGGTAATAAGCAGCCTTATTCAGCGTCGGCTGATAAGCAACTTTAGTCAAGAGGACATTGCGATTTTTACTATTGATTTTCAACTGATCAAAGTTTACTTTATAAAACCCGTCCGGAGTTTTATAGGTAAAACCAGGAACCTCAATATCAATCATTTTCGTATGATAAAAGCGCTGCTTGTCTCGCTCAGAAGTCGAATCGATTAAAACGTCATCTATACGAACCTTGACCTTCTTGACTTCGAAATCTTGATACACCCCTTTTTGGACCTGCGTATATTTAAAATCGATATCATTCAAATTGACAGCCCGAACCTGAATTTTTTTCAGATTATCCTTTATCTTCTCATACAATGGTTTTTTAGGCCCCCTACTCACCGTATCGTTATAACGGTGTACCTCATTGATGACATGAATCGTTGGTGTTTCGACGGTGATATCATTCAAAAAAAGTTCCTTATCCATTAATACCCTTCGGATACCAAAGCTTTTTATTTTCAGCCTATTGATGGAAATTTCAAAGCGGTTATCTGGCGCTTTTTTGACCAACTCCAACTTTTTATATACGGAACTGTCTGAGACGAGCTGCAGATTGTCTATTGTTATATTGCCTAATAATAGGTTGACGTGGATATCGTCGTATGTAATAGTATACAAATTGTCCGTTGCTTGAGACACCAGCTGCTTGATTTTAGTATCTAAAAGGGGCTTCCACTTACTGCTAAAATACCAAATACCACCAGCCAACGCCAGTAGGATAAACGCTACAATACCAAGAATCCATTTGAAAATAGGCTTCATAAAGTCACAATCTCTTTGTAATTTCGTCTTTATTTTATTGAATAACAAACAAAATTAAGCCCATTTTGTTTGAATTACGACTAAATAAAGTGAATATGCTGCGTAAAACACAACTATTTTTATTTCTTGTACCACTATCTCTACTTTTTTTAGGTTCCTGCACCAAAACAAAGCATGAAACGGGCTTCTATTTTTGGAAGACCGTATTTCAGTTAGATACCGCAGAAAGCCGCTCCTTAAAAGAAATTGACGCGAAATCTATCTATGTCCGCATCATGGATATTGATCTCGATCCATCCGGTGTACAAGCCGTCCCTATTAGCCCCATTACGTTTACGCAACCTGTCCCCAAAGAACAGCAATTGATTCCTGTAGTATTCGTCAACCAACGTGTTTTTGCAGAGATGGATAGCCTGCAGATCAGGGGAGTGGCAAATAAGATTGTTCCGTTTGTGACGGCTAAAATACAACAAGCCGGGAAAGAAAAATTTACCGAACTCCAACTGGACTGCGATTGGACAAAGACATCCCGTGATAAATTTTTCTATCTGCTCAGCTATTTGCAGCAATTACCGGCATTAAAAGATGTTATCGTGAGCTCTACGCTGCGGCTCCACCAAGTCAAAAATACGGTCACCAGCGGAATTCCGCCTGTGAAAAAAGCGATGTTGATGTGTTACAACATGGGAAATCTCAGACAATTTGGCAATCAGAACTCCATTTTAAATCAACAGGACCTCAAGACCTATCTAAGCGGAACATTACGCAACTATCCCATGGAAATGGATATTGCATTACCGCTATTTCAGTGGTTTGTCGTTTTCAGAAATAATAATTACATCGGTATTTCAAAACATATCAACGAAGAGGATATTAAAGACTCGGCGTTATTTACCCATAACCCCAATACGAACCTCTATATTTTAACAAAGGATCTCCCAAAAGCAAACCTTAAAAAGGGAGATGTTATACGTTTTGAATCCATCAATCAGGATGAACTCCTACAAACGGCAAAATTTTTGAAGGGAGAGCTGAAAGGAAAAGAACACCGGATTATTTTTTATCATTTAGATCAAGCTACACTAGCAAACCATGGCAATGCCGAATTACAAAAAATTATTGCTGCTTTCTAGCACTACATTAGCTTTCTTCTTTGGAGAGATTGCAACCAATATCGCCTGTGGTCCTGAAGTGGATCCTTACGACAATCAAACGACATATTATCTCCCCAATCTGGAGGACAATGGATTTTCTGCCTTTCAATTCATCCCCTACCAATTTCTTTATACGGAGGAAGCACCAGTCAAAGAAAGTTTAATCAATTCCGAAACTTGGGTGAAGCACCTCGGTTCCCAGGTCAAGGTTAAGGATGTCGAGCAATTGATGTACAACAGCAACGCTGCAACCGCTAATTTAGCGAGCAATCAACAAAAGTCGACTTGGATCAACCTGCCAGATTCCATTAAAGGAAATACGTTCTTAAGCACATTGATTGACGGAAAACATGAAGCTGAACGCGCTTATTTTATGTTCACCAAAAAGCAGGAACCCATCACGAATATTCAACATAACTATTGGGATCCGGATACCCGAAATTTCAAAGAAATCACACAATTAGCTGAACTCGCCGAACAGCAGATCCCCAAGTACCCCAAAAATAGCTTTCTCTATATCCGCTATGCTTATCAAGCTGCCCGTTTATATCTATTTGGGCAGGAATACGCCAAGAGCATGACGATTTATGAAAAGTACCTGCAATCTGCTAAGGGAGACGAAGCTATCCTCAATTGGGCACTGTCCAACTATGCGGGGGCTGTCCGCAAAAATGGTGATCCTGCAAGGGCAGCTTATCTCTTTTCCAAATTATTCACCGCCAGTCCGGAAAGGCGTATCCTCGCATATGCTAATTTCCATTATATTACAGCCAGCGATGCCGAGATATTTCAATATGCAAAAAATGATGCCGATAAATTCAACATCAATGCGATCATTGGCTTTGGAACAAGTGACTATGCCCTGAAATATCTGAGCGACTGCTATCAGCTCGATCCTGCTAACACCGTCAATGCGGTACTATTAGGACGCGAAGTCAATAAGATAGAAACAGAAATGAACGAGTCTTTTTACCTCAGTAGCGATAATTATAATTACTACAGTAAAAATGACGATAAAGGAAAGGTTAAACTACATCTGGATTCGCTCCGCAATTTTGCGCTAAAACTTTATCGCGACAAAAAATATGTTCAACCCCAATTGGGCCTTATTACTGCTGCCTACCTAAGTTGGATGAATAAGGAAAATGCTTTAGCAAAAGAATACCTTGCTGGAATAAAAGAGACTGACCTCAGTCCAAAATTGATTGATCAGCTTCAAATTACCCGATTGCTCACACAATTGACGGACTGGCAAAGCAGTAAGCAACTGGATGAAGTTCAATTGACCAAAACCTTATCGTGGTTAGAAGAAAAAGCAAAACTAGATGGTAAAGAAGATATCCGCAAACAAAACTGGGGTTATAGTGCTTTTGAATACAGCAACTATAGTTTAATCTGCCGGAACATTTTACAAAATCTTGTTGTAAAACACTATTTGAACACACAAGACACCGCTATGGCTAGTTTAGCTGCTGTAAAGGCAGATGCTTTTTACAACTATGGCTTTGTGAAAGACTCATTGGAAGATAATATGCAGTGGACAACAATGCACTTTTGGGAAAATAGCCTTACACCTAAAACGCTGTTAAAAATAAGGAATTTATTGTCGGACAATTCCCAACAGAACACCCTGTCTAAATTCTTATTGAAAGATATCAAACATTTTAATAGGGATTATCTCACCGAATTATTGGGTACAACTTATTTGCGCGAACTGGATTTCCAAAAAGCAGCAAAAACTTTAGCAGCACTTCCTAAAGACCATAAAATAAAGGAAATTAAAAACTGGTATAGCACGGATGAAGATGACATCAAACCCAACCCCTTTATTGTGACGATAAATGACTATCCAAAAAAATACGGAAAGGAAAATACAACCAAACTAAAATATGCTGAACGGATGGCGCGGTTGGAAAATGCGATAAAAACGGAAAAAGATAATCAGAAAAAAGCGGAATATTACTTTCAAATGGCTACAGGTATCTATCAGACAAGTACCTACGGCAATGCATGGTCCATCGTATCCTACGATTGGTCATCGACAGATAACCATGCTCCCTCAACACTCCATTGGCAACGAAACTACCTACAGACTAAATCGGCAAAGGAATGGTATAGCAAGGCGCGCGCGCTCAGTTCCAATAAAGAATTCAAGGCTAAATGCACTTTTATGCTGGCCAAATGCGAACAAAAGGATTTTGTTTATACCAATGAATCGCGTTGGCAGTATTATGATTCACCTTTGAAAAATCCTTTTTACCGCTTTTCAATGCAAAATAGGTACTTCAAAGAATTGAGCACACAATATAAAGATACCCCATTCTTTACCATCGCGTCAAAAGAGTGTACCTATCTTCGCGACTTTTTAAACTTGACACAAGCGATACAATAAGGGCTGCCGCCTACCTTGCTTTATAAAAATATAGCGCCTNNAGGCGCTATATTTTTATAAAGATTAAGATCTACTATCTTCATTATGATATATACTGAGGTAGCTATCATAGCGGGAACTCTCAATATAGCCTTCTTCCACAGCCTCCATAATGACACAACCGGGTTCATTGATATGCCTGCAATTATGAAATCGACATTGATTCATCAACGCGCGCATCTCTGGAAAAAAATGGGATAGCTCCTGTTTTTCTATATCGACAATTCCCAACTCACGAATACCAGGCGTATCAATTAACTTCCCTCCAAAAGGAAGATCAAACATTTCAGCAAAAGTAGTTGTATGCTTTCCTTTGTCAGACCAATCGGAGATTTCACCAGTTTTCAACCCGTATTCAGGAACGATTGCATTGATCAACGTTGATTTGCCAACCCCAGAATGACCTGATACCAAGGTTATTTTATCTTTAAGCAGTTGCTTGACAACGTCGATATTGGTACCGGTTAACGCAGAAACCTCGAAACAGGGATAGCCAATATGTTCATAAATAGCTTTATAGTCTGCCAATATCTCCAACCCTTCATCACTAAAAAGATCCAATTTATTGAAAATAATTACGGCAGGAATTCCGTAGGCCTCCGTTGTTACTAGAAAGCGATCGATAAAACCTAAAGATGTTGGCGGCGAGGCAAGTGTCACCACTAAAAAAGCTTGATCCAGATTTGCTCCGATAATTTGAGTTTGCTTAGACAGATTGACGGATTTTCGAATGATATAATTTCGACGAGGTTCCAGTTCGTGAATGACCGCACTATCCTGATCAGGTTCCACATTAAAATGTACCCAATCCCCCACAGCAACAGGATTAGTCGTTTTTATTCCTTTAGTACGAAACTTTCCTTTAATACGACAATCGTATCTTTTATCATCTTCGCCCAAAACTTGATACCAACTACCTGTCGATTTAGTTACCAGTCCTCTCATAAATCCTGTTGCATTAAATGTGTCATAGTACAAAAATCGGAAAAATTTATTAAACTTACCCTTTGATGAATTTCTTACCTTTGTAAGGAGACTAAAATTCAATTTTGTGAAAAAACTATTTCTTCTAGATGGAATGGCTCTTATATATAGAGCTTATTTTGCATTGAGCAAAACTCCCCGAATTACCTCAACAGGGTTAAATACAGGAGCAATCATGGGATTTACCAATACCCTATTGGATGTATTGAAAAATCAGCAACCTTCCCACATAGCAGTAGTGTTCGACACGGCGGCACCTACCGCACGACATATTGAATTTGAAGCTTATAAAGCACATCGCGAATCTATGCCAGAAGACCTTGCTGCCTCTATCCCCTATATCAATCGCTTAATTGAGGGCTTCAATATTCCGATCATCACCATGGATGGTTACGAGGCCGACGATATTATCGGTACGCTGGCAAAAAAGGCTGAAAAGCAAAATTTTCAGGTCTATTGCATGACACCGGATAAAGATTTCGGGCAACTTGTGTCTGAAAATATCTTTATCTATAAACCTGCACGCATGGGTAATGGAGCAGAAGTACAAGGTGTCAAAGAGATTCTTGAAAAATGGGAAATTTCTGACGTTTGCCAGGTCATCGATATCCTTGGTCTTTGGGGCGATGCCGTGGACAATATCCCTGGTATACCTGGAATTGGAGAAAAAACAGCGAAAAAACTTGTTCAGGAATACGGATCTGTCGAAGGCATTATCGCTAACGCGGATCAGCTTAAAGGAAAAATGCGCGAGAACGTGGAGAATTTTGCAGAACAAGGGCTTATCTCCAAAAAATTAGCCACTATTTTATTGGATGTACCCATTGAACTTGATGAAAAATCGCTAGAACTGGAAGATCCAAACAAAGAAATCCTTGAACCACTATTTGCAGAATTGGAATTCCGAACACTTGGAAAACGAGTTTTCGGCGATGAATTCTCCGTACTTGACAAGAGCATTCCTACAAATGGGCAAATGGATTTATTTTCGACAACAACGACGACAATTACCACGACCGAAATTGTCACTGAAATCAGTGTCGAAAATGTCGCAATAAATAATATACATAATACAACACATGAGTATGTTTTGGCCGACACAGCGGAAAAACAAGTAGCGCTAGCCGAACAGCTTGCGTCTTTAGATAGTTTTTGTTTCGACACAGAAACAACAGGATTGGATGCAAACCTTGCCGATATTGTGGGCTTATCATTTTCTTTTGAAAACGCTAAAGCGTATTATGTCCCAACACCTGCCGATCGTGAGGGTGCTCAAGCTATAGTCGATATTTTCAAGCCAGTTCTAGAAAACCCAAACATCGAGAAAATAGGACAAAACATCAAATACGATATTTTGTTATTAGCACGCTATGGTGTAAAGGTACAAGGTTCCCTTTTTGACACCATGCTTGCACATTATCTAATTGATCCAGATACCCGCCACGGGATGGATGTACTTGCAGAAAATTACCTGAATTACAGCCCGGTATCAATCACCGAACTTATCGGTGAAAAGGGAAAGAAGCAAGGGAATATGCGCGACGTTGAAGTCGAAAAAGTAAAAGAATATGCTGCTGAAGATGCAGACATTACCCTACAGCTAAAAAATGTGTTTCAACCCCTTCTTGTCGAGACCAACACCATGCAGCTCGCTCAGGATGTCGAATTCCCATTAGTCTATATACTCGCTGAAATTGAACGAAACGGTGTAAAAATAGATGTTCCGGCACTTGAAGAGTTTTCAAAAACACTGGATCAGGACATTAAAAATCTCGAGGAATCCATCTTTGAGAAAGCGGGCGTAAATTTCAATATCGCCTCCCCTAAGCAATTGGGAGAAGTCTTATTCGATAAACTGCAACTGGATCCTAAAGCTAAAAAAACAAAAACAGGACAATATAAAACAGGTGAAGATGTATTATTGGCATTGGCCCATAAATCAGATATCGTCCAAGATATCTTGAACTTTAGGCAGATGCAAAAACTCAAATCTACCTATGTTGATGCGCTACCTGAATTGATAAACCCCGAAACAGGGCTCATTCATACGTCATATAATCAAGCGGTTGCCGCAACAGGCCGTCTGAGCTCAACTAATCCGAACTTGCAAAATATCCCGATCCGTACCGAACGGGGAAGAGAAGTCAGAAAAGCCTTTATCCCAAGATCTGAAAACAACGTGATCCTCTCAGCCGATTATTCACAGATTGAACTCCGCCTGATTGCCGAACTCAGTAAAGATCAGAATATGATGGAAGCATTTAGTCAAGGTCACGATATCCACCGGGCAACAGCCGCGAAAGTCTATAATGTGGATTTTGATGCCGTTACTTCTGAACAACGTCGCAACGCGAAAGCAGTTAACTTTGGCATTATCTATGGCCAGTCGGCCTTCGGCCTTTCCCAAAACCTTGGCATATCTCGTAAAGAAGCATCCGATATCATCAATGAATATTTTAACCAATATACAGGAATAAAAAAATACATGAGTGATGCCGTCGAGTCTGCAAAAGAGAAGGGTTACGTTGAAACAATTTTAAAACGAAGACGTTATTTGAGAGATATCAATTCTGCAAACATGACCGTTCGCGGATTCGCTGAAAGAAACGCAATTAATGCTCCGATCCAAGGATCGGCAGCAGATTTGATCAAACTTGCCATGATCGCGATTCAGAAGGAAATTGAACAGCGAGGTTTAACAGGTAAAATGATCATGCAGGTGCATGATGAATTGGTTTTTGACGTACCTAAAGACGAGATCGAGGTATTCAAAAAAATTATTTTGGACAAAATGTCCAATGCTATAAAAACAAGTGTTCCTTTGATCGTAGAAATTGGAGAAGGCAAAAATTGGCTAGAAGCACACTAAAGTTATGATTAGAAAATTCATCCATATCTTATTATTATTGTCTGTGTGCAGCTTTACAAACCTGTATGCACAGGATGAAAAACCTGTATTCTATGAAAAATTAGACCAGGGATTGATTCGTTTTTATTTTGACAAATATTATTATTTGGTTTCAAAAGAGTGCGAGTTTAAAACGATTGAACGTGTGAGCAAATTTGATTTTGCAAAGCAAGTCTTTGACGGAGAGTTTCGCGATTTTGCGCCAAATGGAGCGAGAATACTCATTGGTTCCTATAAAGATGGTAAAAAAGAAGGCGTATTTCAAGCCTTCCATCCAAATGGAGTGCTGAAATGGGAAGTAAATTTCCAAAACAACCACCCGACCGGTGATTGGAAATATTACTACCCGGATGGAAAACCGCTATTGACCATAACCTATAGTGAACAAGGCTACTTTATAAAAGATTACTGGGACAACAGGGGCAAACAGGAAGTAATAAATGGCGAAGGCAACTATGAATTTTCTATTCCGTTTGAAGGATTTACTGAATTTGGTTTTGATTTCTACCTACGCAAAGGAAAGGTGAAAAGCGGCAGGCCACAGGGAAACTGGAATACATATTTCTACAATGTAGGTCAGCAACCCGTTTACGCTATGACACAACGCTTTGCAAATGGTGTGCTCACAATGACCTATGATGACAATGGAGACCTAAATAATGAGGATTTCATGTCGCTAAGCATCCTCCCTTATGACTATTTTATACGAGCGGAACTATTTAACGGTAAGTCTTGCAGCTTTGATGATTATTCCAATTTTTATGCTTTCTTAACTAAACGTTTTAATGACAATCTCAATAAAACCGGACTAGATATCACCAAACAGGTTAATTTTTCTTACCTCGTGGAAGTAAAGAAAACCGGAATGGCTAATCTAAAGAGTCTCAAGTTAATATCAGATTCCGGAAACGAGTCTTTCGATGGCATTTTGAGTCGTATTGCGAGAAGTATTGACTTCTATTTCCCTACGTATAAAGACAATCAGCCTCAAGACGACCTCATCAGAGTATCTGGCGGAATCACACAGGGTAACGACGGAAAAATCTATACCCATTCAATTAAAATCGAAAGACAAATAGACAATTCGAGTAAATAATTATCTTTGCAGAAATAAATAGATATGAAATTTCATAAAGAAGGATATACCACATTAGCGATCGCTGTACTTTTTATCTTCATTATCAATGCCGTTGCGGATTATTATGACGCTCCGCAATACGCCAAATGGTTTATTTATGCGCTATCAGCATTCCTATTCATCACAGTTGTCCAGTTTTTCAGAAGTCCCAGAAAAGTGGTCAACCCGCAGGATGACGTGATTCTTTGTCCAGCGGATGGAAAAGTTGTTGTTATCGAAGAAACTGAGGAAAATGAGTATTTCCACGATAAGCGGATACAGGTATCTATATTTATGTCTCCTGTCAATGTCCATGTCAACAGAAACCCAATCAGTGGTTTAGTCACGTTCTTTAAATACCATCCCGGCAAGTTTCTGGTGGCTTGGCACCCCAAATCATCTACAGATAACGAAAGAACAACAGTCGTTGTCAAAGATAAAGCTGGTCGGGAGGTTCTTTTCCGCCAGATTGCAGGAGCCTTAGCGCGTCGCATTGTATGGTATGTAAAAGAAAAAGACGAAGTCGTGCAAGGCAATGAGTTTGGTTTTATCAAATTCGGTTCCCGCGTAGATCTATTTCTTCCTTTAGGCACAGAAATCAATGTTAACATTGGTGACAAGGTTACTGGAGCAAAAACGATTATCGGAAAATTTTAACAATTTATTAATATCATTATAAGTAACTTAGGCTCCAAATCAGGGGCCTTTTTTATTCTGCAAATGAACTTTAAACAATTATTACTGGCAAACTCCGCAGCTGTCGGCATTGCAATATCTACGATCAGCTTTTATTATAAACATGATCTACAGACAGCGCTGATCATTTTCTTTGTTGCTGTGGTAACGAGTTTCCTCCTATTTAACTATCTATTTGAAAAATATATATATCGTAGACTCAATACGATGTATAAACTGATTCATAACCTTAAACTCGGCAAGGATCTTAAAGATGCTATCGGAGAACATGTCAGTGAGGATCCTATCACAGATGCTGAGAACGAAGTCAAAGCATGGGCAAAAGATAAAAAAAATGAGATAGAGCAGTTAAAATCACAAGAGAAATTCCGCAGAGAGTTTTTATCAAACATTTCTCATGAATTCAAAACGCCTTTATTTGCCACCCAAGGTTACATTGAGACCCTGCAAGATGGCCTGATTGAAGAAGACATGGAAATGGCCAAGAATTTCTTAGATAAGGCTGCCCGGAATCTAGACCGGCTAAATTACCTGATTCAGGATCTTGATGAAATATCCAAACTGGAATCCGGAAAAATGGTCCTGAATATAGAAAAATTCGATATCGTCGACCTCATTAAAGACACCACCTACTCTCTTGAAGACAAAGCTAAACAACACAATATCAAAATAGAATTCAAACCCAAAGCGGGTACACCCCATTGGGTTAAAGCTGACCGCAATAAAATTCATCAGGTATTATACAACCTGATAGACAATTCCCTAAAGTATGGAAAAGAGGGCGGGACAACTAAAATTAAGATTTTCCCACTGTTTGAACAGGTTCTTATCGAAATTACAGACGACGGTTATGGCATCGAAGAAAAAAATCTAAGCCGTGTATTCGAGCGCTTTTTTCGAACTGATAAGAGCCGATCACGCGATATTGGAGGATCAGGATTAGGATTGGCTATCGTAAAGCACATTGTCGAAGCACATCAGCAAAACGTAAATGTGCGTAGTACAGAAGGGATTGGAACAACATTTGGCTTTACTTTACAAAAAGTTCAGTCCGGTAATTAAACAATTGATGACACTTTTGTGTTTAAACAAAATCAATGTTAACATTAACTTAACATTAAGGTATTATTTTTGCAAAAATAAATTTAAGATATGTCTTTAAATAGCATTTTTCAATACTTCGTTCCAAAGGATAAAAAATTCTTCCCTTTGTTTGAACAAGCCGGCAACAACTTGATCGAGATGTCAAAGTTGTTAAAAGATATTGTTAACTCAAGCAACCCTGAAAAGAAAAAGGAATTAACACGCAAAGTGGAAGATTTGGAACATAGAGGCGACAACATCACGCATCAAATTCATTTGGAGCTGGGAAAGAACTTTATCACTCCTTTTGACCGCGAAGATATACACTCTTTGGCAAGCTCATTGGACGATGTCGCAGATTTTATCCATGGTGCCGCCAATAGAATGGACCTTTACAAGGTTGAAAAGGCCACCGAGCCAATGATTGAAATTGCTGACTTACTAGTCGAAGCTACAGAACATGTATCAAAAGCTATTCATGAGCTTAGAGATTTGAAAAATATCCGCAATATTACGGATTCATGTGTTCGCATCAATAGCGTAGAAAACAAAGCGGATTATATTTTCGATAAAGCTGTAGCTGACCTTTTTGAATTTGAAAAAGATGCAATTTCATTAATTAAACACAAGGAAGTGTTATCTGCAATGGAAGATGCAACCGATAAATGTGAGGATGTTGCTAACGTATTAGAAAGCATTCTGGTTAAAAACGCATAATCATTCGATTTAAGTGCACAAAAATTCTACGAGATTATGATGTCAACATTACTCGTTGTTGTAATTGTCCTTGCGATTGCTTTTGACTACATCAATGGATTCCATGATGCAGCCAATTCTATTGCGACAGTTGTATCAACAAAAGTTTTAACGCCAGCAATGGCCGTTTTATGGGCTGCGATATTCAACTTTGCAGCTTACTTCTACTTTACAGATCATAAAGTAGCCAATACCATTGCAAAAACAGTATTGGAAGAATACATTACATTAGAAGTTATTTTCGCAGGGTTACTTGCAGCAATCGGTTGGAACTTATTTACCTGGTACTATGGCGTACCATCCAGTTCATCCCATACACTTATTGGAGGTTTTGCAGGATCGGGTATGGCATACGCTTTTATTCTTGGCGCAGATCCTATCCACGCCATCAATATTGATGCAACCTTAAAGATTATTGCATTTATCGTACTGGCCCCTATTATAGGTATGACGATATCGGTTATCATCACATTGATTGTAATCAACCTGGCAAAAAACTCCCGTCCAAGCGTTGCCGAAAAATGGTTCAAGATATTGCAACTTGTTTCTTCTGCTGCTTTGAGCTTTGCACATGGAGGTAATGATGCACAGAAAGTCATGGGAATTATCCTTGTAGCGATGGTTGCTGGTGGCTATGTCCCAACGACTGAACACATGCCAGAGTGGATTCCATTAACTTGTTACGCAGCAATCGCTGCCGGAACAATGAGCGGTGGATGGAAAATTGTTAAAACGATGGGAACCAAGATCACAAAAGTAACACCCTTGGAAGGTGTTTGTGCTGAATCTGCAGGAGCTGTCACTTTGGGTATCACAGAACATTTTGGGATACCAGCCTCAACAACGCATACCATTACAGGTGCAATCATCGGTGTCGGTGTTGTCAAACGTGTTTCCGCAGTGCGTTGGGGGGTAACAATCAGCTTGTTATGGGCTTGGATATTAACCATTCCAGTTTCAGCTTTGTTGGGTGCGTTGTCTTTATTGGTCGTACATTATTTGCTTTAGAAAAAAAATACTTAATTTTTTTCTTAAACCTATTGAAACAAAACAAAAATTTGGTACTTTCGTACCGGATTTTTGTTTTGTTGTTTCACATTAAATACTTAATTTAGTACAAAATATAGCAAAAACAAAATTTTAACATAACTTTAAGACTTTGGCACGGCAATTGTACTATTCCTTGTGTTAATACAATAATTAAATTTGAAAACAATTAAAATTAATAATAACCTTAAAAACAAGAGTATGAACTATTCTACAATTAAAAAAACAGCTGTTGCTGCTACATTAGTTGCCGCTTTAGGTTTCGCTGGTACAGCACAAGCTCAACAAGTATTCGGTGGTAGATCACAATACAGAACTTGGTCTATCGGAGTTCAAGGTGGTATCACTACACCGAACAACGTAATCGGTGGTGGTAACGCTTTTGGTCAAAAAGTAGGTTACTTCCAAAATAAAGTAGGTGAGTACTATGGTTTGACAGTGCGTAAACAATTCTCTCACTTATTTGGTTTAGAAGTTGAAGCTAACCGTGGTAAGATCAAAACGTACAACCATGATCTTTCTGGTCCTGCTGTAGAAAACAAATTAGGCGCTCGTTCAGTAGAAACTAGTGTAAACTGGGCAGCTAGCTTAAACGGTGTATTCCAATTGGGTACAATCGATTTCTTGAGAAGAGAAAATGCGGTTAACTTCTACGCTAAAGTAGGTTTGGGAGCTATGGCTTACAACCCTGTTCAATACGCAAACAATGATTTCTCAGGAACAGTTGTTTACAATAACAAAGGTAACTGGGGTGAAGATATCGTTGGTGACCGTGAAAACAAAGGTGATCGCGATAACAAATTAACAGCTTTCGTTCCTGTAGGTGTTGGTGCTAAATTCAAATTATCAGAAGTTGTTGCCTTGAACTTGGGTTATACAATGAACTTCACTGATGATCAAATCTTCGGTCCAGCTCGTCAAAATTCTTACAAAGGTAAATTCTCTTCAGTTATGGCTGGTTTAGAATTCACTTTAGGTTCGAAAGACAAACAAAACTTGACTTTTGCTAACCCAGTTGCTACATTGTATGATGAGTTGAAAGATCCTTCATTGAGAAACGAAGTTGAAGCGTTGAAACAACGTGTAAGCACTTTAGAAGGTACTGTTAACACATTAAGCGCTGACGCTGATGGTGACGGTGTATCTGATAAATTTGACAAATGTCCTGGTACTCCAGCTGGTACTCCAGTAGATGGTTCAGGATGTCCAATCAAATTCCCAGAGCCAGTTGTTAACAACGTTACTTCTAACGGTTACTACGCTCCAATTCAATTCGAATTTGATAGCTCAGTATTGAAAACTTCATCTTACTCTACATTAGACAAATTGGCTAAAGAGTTACGTGATAACAATTCATCTGTACAATTAGATGGTTATGCATCTGCTGAAGGTTCTGAAGCTTATAACGTGACTTTATCTAAAGACCGTGCGAACTCTGTAAAACAATATTTAGTAAACGCTGGTGTTTCTTCATCAAGCATCACTGCTAACGGTTACGGAGAGAAAAACCCAGTTGCATCTAATGCTACTGAAGAAGGTCGTGTTCAAAACCGTCGTGTTGAGATCAAAAAATAATCGTATATAACTTATACCATTATATTAGAAGCCGGCTTTAAAGCCGGCTTTTTTATTTTACCCGTATTTATCCTTAACTTTGTGGAGGATATCCGATTTGTGGAAAATTAGTTCGAACAAATTAGATAAGAAATTAGTATTTTGAATTAAAGAACAGAATACTGGTTTTAAACTTTTGAGAATGGAAGAGGATTTTGAATTTGAAAACCCCGAAGAAAGAAAAATCTCGGTGGACAGATATGAGGAAATGCTTCGAAACGAGGATCAGTATTTTTTTGACTCCAAGGCTTTTGAAGGAATTATTGATTACTACGCTGAAAAAAATGACCCTGTTAAGGCCCTACAGGTTACCGAATTTGCGATCAGCCAACACCCTTTTGATATTACCTTTTTATTGAAACAGGCACAACTGTTTTCAACGATTCAACAATATCAGAATGCACTTGCGGCACTTGATAAAGCGGAATTATTGGAAGCTTCAGAAGGAGACATCTTCTTAATCCGTGGTGGCATATTAGGTAGTATCGGCCAGTTTGATAATGCTTTGGAACAGCTCTTCAAAGCACTTCCGCTATTAGATAATAAAGATGAAGTCTACTTCCATATTGCGATGATCTTTCAAGCGCAAATGAATTATGACAAAGCAATAATTTATCTAAAGAAAGCACTTGAGCTCAATATGGATTACCAAGAAGCACTCTATGAATTGGCCTATTGTTATGATATATTGGATAGACAGGAAGAAAGTATCTCCTTTTATAAGAAGTACATTGATTCAGACCCATACTCCTACTATGCTTGGTATAATCTAGGAAATTCTTACCATAAAATAAGTCGGTTTGAGGAAGCTCTGGATGCTTATGACTATGCTATATTAATTAAAGAAGACTTTTCTTCAGCTTATTTCAATAAGGGGAACGCTCTTGTTAATCTAGATCGCTATCAGGAAGCATTGGACGTATACAAACAAACATTTGAATATGAGCAACCAAGTGCTGATACCTATTGTGCGATTGGCGAATGTTATGAGAAACTTGAGCAGATGGAGGAAGCCCGCAATTATTATAAAAAGGCAGTCAAATTAGATGCGGAGCTTGCTGATGCCTGGTTCGGTATTGGGGTCACCTTAGATTTCGAAGAGCGTTATTTTGAATCTCTTCATTTCTATAAAAAAGCATTGGAGCTGGAAGATACAAACCCCGATTACTGGTTTGCGATTGCCGATGCCCGATACAAACTACAACAAATAGATCTTGCAGAAGAAGCCTATAAAAAGGTAGTCGCTTTGAACCCAACAGATATAGATGCGTGGCTCGATTATTCCTCCATTCTATTTGAACAAAGTAAAATTGAAGAAGCCATTGATGTAATATCCGATGCCATCACACAAAATCCAAATGCCGCAGAGCTGTACTATCGTGTGGTTGCTTATCTATTTGCCAATGGACAATACAATGAAGCGCTGAACTTTTTAGAGCTTGGTCTGGCGACGGATCCCGATAAGCATCATATTCTTTTTGATTACCTTCCACAGTTACAAGGGAATCAGATTATTACTGAAATTGTAAAAAAATATACAAAGCCGAAAGATTAACATGTAAGAGGCCCATATCCGGTCATTGCTATGCAATGACCGGATATTAAAATTGAAAATATATTCCTGTTCCCACAACGTACTTTTCGCAATTCAAATGAAAAAATTAGGCTTAATAGGATACCCGTTAGGGCATTCTTTTTCAAAAAAATATTATCTAGAAAAATTTCATCAAGAGGGTATTACCGATGTGGATTATGATTTATATCCACTTGCTCAAATAGCCGATTTTACAACAATTGCTTCCAATAAAGACTTTTACGGTGTCAATGTGACCATTCCCTATAAGATAGAGGTTATGGATTATTTGGATGAGCTGTCGGAAGAAGCTCATGCAATACAAGCTGTAAACTGTATTCGAATCAGCCATACATCAGGTGGCATAACACATCTTAAAGGCTACAATACAGATGCCTATGGTTTTGAGGCATCGCTAAAGCCGCTATTAAATCCCCAGGCGGATAAGAAGGCTTTGATTTTAGGTAATGGGGGCGCTGCAAAAGCTGTCATTTATGCCCTGAATCAACTTGGAATAACACATACTTTAGTAAGCAGAACCAAACAGGCAGGCCAGCTCACTTATGATGAACTTGATCGTGCTATCCTAGCTGACCATACTTTGATTATCAACTGTTCACCGGTTGGTACATTTCCCAATACAGCAGAATCTCCGAAAATTCCTTACGAATTCTTAACTGAGAATCACCTCTGTTATGATCTCATATACAACCCAGAGGAAACAACGTTTCTTCGAAAAAGCAAAGAAAAAGGTGCCAGAATCAAAAACGGATATGAAATGTTGGTTCTACAAGCAGAAAAAAACTGGGAAATCTGGAATAGTTGACCTTTCAATAGTAAGAAATCAATAAAAACTGTAATTTTACCACTATGCTTACGATCAAAACATTCACTTTCAATCCCTATCAGGAGAATACTTATCTACTTTATAACGAGTCAGGAAATGCCATTATCATTGACCCTGGGATGTACGGCGAGCAAGATCAGCAAGAACTACTAGCTTTCATCGCAAACAATAAACTCAAGCCGGCACTCCTATTAAATACACACTGTCATATTGACCATGTATTGGGGAATAGTTTTGTCCATGAAAAATTTGGCTTGCTTCCGCAGTTTCACGAAGGTGAGGTACCAATTTTAGTAACGGTTCAGAATTATGCTCCTCAAATGGGCATCCGATATGACATTTCCCCAATTGGGGAAACATTTCTAAATGAGGATGATACCATTCATTTAGATGATGATGAGCTAACGGTCATTCTTGCGCCTGGACATTCCCCTGCACATATTTGCTTTTATTCAGCTGATCAAAAATTCTTGATCGGAGGAGATGTTCTATTTCGCAATAGCATTGGCCGTACTGATCTTCCTGGGGGAAATCACCAGCAGCTTTTGGATAGCATAAAAACAAAACTTTATACCTTGCCCGACGACACGATCGTCTACCCGGGGCATGGGCCATCGACTACGATTGGCTTCGAAAAAAATTCTAATCCATTTATCCGAGGATAAAAGTCATGAACCTGCCATTTCTATTTGCAAAAAGATATCTGTTTTCTAAGAAATCAGTTAATGCCATTAATATCATCTCTTCAATTAGTGTGATTGGCGTAATGGTAAGTAGTGCCGCTTTAATCATTTTGTTATCATCATTCAATGGAATGGAACAGCTGATACTATCCATGTACAGTAAGTTTGCTCCTGAGCTGAAGATTGAACCCAAGAAAGGCAAACTTTTTGATAGCAAACAGGCTATCTTCAGCGAATTACGAAAAGATTCTAATGTGGTTCATTATACGGAGGTTCTACAAGAGAAGGTATTGTTACAATATTCAAATAGACAATTTATTGCAAATATAAAAGGTGTCGAACCTCAATCGCTAAGTAAGAAGACCGGAGACAGTATCCTCGTAGATGGTCAATACAAACTTACTCATGACTCGACTAACCTTGCAATTCTAGGGGCAAGCGTACAGGCAAATCTGGCGATTCCTATGCAGAACTCTTCGGAACAAATTCAAGTGTATTCACCGAGAAAAGGGGTAAAAAATTCCTCCAATCCTGCTGAAGAGTTCAACATCCGATCCATAGCTCCTGTAGGGGTAATGCGCTATCAACAAGATTTTGACAATTTGATAATTACACCGATTTCATTTGCTAAAGAGGTTCTCGGGGAATATGACCGCGTTTCATCGATCGAATTTTACCTAAAAGATGGTATAGATGTCAACTTATTTGGGCAGACATTACAAAAGAAAATAGGACCAGATTATATTGTAAAGAATAGGGAAAAACAAAACCCCACCTTATATAAAAATGTACGTGTTGAACGCTGGGTCGTCTTCTTTATCCTGACCTTAATCAGTGTGATTGCAATCTTTAATATTGTAGGTTCCTTAACCATGCTTGTACTGGACAAACAAAAGGATATGACGATCCTGAAAGGTTTGGGTGGGGCTGATAATCTAATTCAACGTATCTTCTTTTATGAAGGTCTTATGATCGCTATTATTGGTTGTGTATTAGGTCTATTGATAGGCGGCATATTCAACTATATTCAGTCAGTCTATGGAATCATTCGTGTAGAAGATGGAGCGAATACCATTATTGACAGCTACCCTATGGTAAGTAAGTGGAGTGATTACATTTTAGTATTCATAACAGTCATTGGCATCTCTGGTCTAGTTTCCTATTTCTCCGCTAAATTAAGTGTGAGAGAACTCAATAAACTGAAATCGACTGATTAATAACTTGAACTTTTTCGGCTCTGACTTCCTTTTGTAATCTGTTGGATTAAACTTCCCCATGCAAAAGGATTTAACAATGGATTAGCATAACGTTGGTTGATGACTTTATTATTCATGGTATTAAAGCTCTGCGCATTATTAATTGAACGCATTTCATTTCCGTCACGTGGTATTACAGCTGCCATTGCAGACAAGGACTCATACGACAAGGATCTTCTTACTCTAACGATGTTATCTTCAGAAACGTCTAGATTCATAAATGCAATGTTAAACTCTTCTATACTTGCCCAAGGATAGGGCGTTACCATCGGAAGTTCCGTCACTAGATTTTGCATAATGATATTTGCGGTATATTTATCTCCAGAAACCTCAGGAATAGTGACAACTAAAGGATCAAAACCGACAGAGGTAAAACGAATTGTATCGCCTACATGTGCCACAAAAGAGAAATAACCCTCGTTATTTGCAGCAAATGCTTCATTTCGGAAAGATAAATTAGTGACAGTCGCATAACCTACAGGAAGCCCAGACCCAACTGTTGTTACGATACCGGAGTATTGAATAATTTTCCTTTCCTGCGCTTGTAATGCAGCGGAACAAAAAAGTATAAATACAGCAAATAATATAGAAACCAGCAACTTCATAGAACAAATTTAAACAAAAGTAGCCGAACTAGCCGTTAAATTGTGTTAATAGAAAAACTAATTAACAGAGGGTAAAGTTGCTTCTGGGGAATCTGGATCTGTTAAATTAATAGCCTCTACTGCTGTAATTTCAGGAACAGCTTTCTTAATTGCCTGCTCTAAACCAGCTTTAAAGGTCATAATGCTCATTGAACATGAAGCACATGCTCCCAATAATTTTAAACGCACGACATTATCCGCTGTAATCTCTTCAACACTCACATTTCCGCCATCAGTCTCCAAATATGGTCTCAATGTATCTAATGCTTGCTCAACTTTTTCTTTTAAAGTCATACTCTTAATGCTATTCAATGATTGTAATATGTAAAGATAATCAAATATTTTAAAATGTGTATTTTTAGGCTTCGCTACCATTGGAAAAACAACAAGTATATGACAATATACCCTCTTCCGAGCTACAATCGAGTTAAAGAATGTTAATAAGAAATGTTGTTTTTGCGATCAAATAATTATTAAACTATATTGCGCAGTAAAATTTAATTGATTAGTATAACAAATTCACTTATCTTTGTAAAATGTTTTTAAATAGGCGTATAGCGGCTATCTGTGCCGGCATGATGTTTCTATTGGTATTTACTGGCTGTAAAAGTAAATTTGAGAAATTGCGCGCAAGCAATAACATCGCTCAAAAGTACGAAGAGGCCGTAAAACTTTATGAGAAAAAGAAATATACAAAGGCGTTAGTTTTGTTTGATGACTTGCGGACCAAATTCCGTGGACAAGCTGAAGCAGAAAATATTTACTATTATTTGGCATTTGCCAACTACCGTCTGAAAGATTATACATCTGCAGCATTTCACTTTAAAGATTTTGCGGATGTTTATCCAAATAGTGCAAGAGCAGAGGAATGTCGCTTTATGCATGCCTATTGTTATTACTTGGATTCTCCGAGATCGACGTTAGATCAAGCAAATACAAGAAAGGCAATTGATGCATTACAGCTCTTCGTCAATCTCTATCCCGAATCGGAACGGTCCAAAGAAGCCGCAGATCTTATTCAGAAATTAAGAGATAAACTTGAGCTTAAAGCATTTGCTAATGCAAGACTGTATTATGATATGGGTCTTACGGATGATTATAGGGCAGCTGTCATCGCATTACAGAATGTATTAAAAGAATACCCTGATACAAAATACGCAGAAGAGATTGAGTTTTTAACCTTAAAAGCACAATACATCTATGCGTCAAAAAGTTTCTTCCTGAAACAAGAAAGCAGATTTGATGATGCCTTGGATTATTACCGTAGCTTCGCAAGTAATTTTCCGAATAGCAAACATATGAAAGAGGCAGAATCTCTTCGTGAAAATTCTGAAAAAGGGATTAAAACCGCCCTCTCTCAAGTAAAGGATTATAATAAGGCCGTTGCGGAGCAGGAAGTGTATATCAAAGAACAAAAGGCGAAAAAAGAAAAAGAAAATACCCAAAAAGATGAGTCAAAAAAATAACAATTCAGTTCCAAACTCTACAGTCACACGTGACTTGAGACAATTGGACAAAGGCACTGACAATCTCTATGAATCTATTGTAGTTATTTCTAAACGCGCGAACCAAATTGCAGTAGATATTAAAGAAGAATTGAATGGAAAACTTGCTGAATTTGCAAGCAACAACGATAACTTGGAAGAGGTATTCGAAAACCGCGAACAAATAGAGATTTCAAAACATTACGAGCGTATGCCAAAGCCTACTTTGGTTGCTATTGATGAATTTTTACACGATAAAGTGTACTACAGAAATCCTTCAAAAGAGCAGGACTAATACTTAAACAATGGCTTTAGCTGGGAAAAATATTGTAATTGCTGTATGCGGCAGTATTGCCGCATACAAGATTGCATCCCTTATCCGCCTTTTGGTAAAAGCGGAAGCCAAAGTTAACGTAGTCATGTCAAAAGAAGCGACAGCCTTTATTACCCCGCTTACGCTTTCCACACTCTCCAAAACCCCCGTTTTAATAGATTATTATCAGCCGAATACCGGGGAATGGAACAATCATGTCGAAATTGCTTTAAATGCAGATTATATTTTAGTCGCACCAGCAACGGCAAATACCTTGGCCAAAATGGCCAATGGGTTTTGCGATAACCTCTTAACAGCCGTGTATCTATCAGCAAAATGTCCAGTACTATTCGCTCCAGCAATGGATTTAGATATGTGGAAACACCCTTCAACACAGTCCAATATTAATAAGCTTAGTTCTTATGGCAATATCCTCATTCCTCCGGGAAAAGGGGAACTGGCAAGTGGTCTAGTGGGTGAGGGGCGTTTGGCGGAGCCGGAAGAAATAATGGATTTCTTAGTTAAATTTTCGGAGCGAGGACTGCCCTTAGCAGGAAAGAAAGCATTAGTATCAGCTGGCCCTACTTATGAAGCTATAGACCCAGTCCGCTTCATTGGCAATCATTCAAGTGGAAAAATGGGCTATGCCATCGCCAAAGAACTTGAAGAACTTGGCGCAGACGTCACGCTAGTATCGGGACCGACTGCCCTGAAATTACCCGAGCGCGTCTATACGATTTCAGTTACCTCGGCAGCTGAGATGCTGAGCGCCTGCGAAGAATATTTTGAAGCAGCAGATATTGTTGTGATGAGCGCTGCTGTGGCAGACTACACTCCAGTTGAAGTCGCTACCCAAAAAATAAAAAAGAAAGAAAACGAATTCGCTATCGAGCTGACGAAAACCGCCGATATTCTAGCTACTTTAGGTGCCAAAAAGAAAGAAAACCAGTTACTCGTTGGGTTTGCATTGGAAACCAATAATGAACTCGAAAATGCAAAAGACAAATTGGTTCGAAAAAACCTGGATTTTATTGTGCTCAATTCCATGCAAGATAAAGGTGCCGGCTTTGCCACGGATACCAATAAAGTCACTATAATCGATCGGTCTGGAAATACCCGTGAGTTTAGCCTAAAATCGAAAGAAGAAGTTGCTAAAGATATCTGCTCAATTATCGTGAGCCTATCCTAAGCAAATTTTATATATACTCCCCTTGGAGTACAATGTCTCCAGCTCTTATAAATTTGCAATCCTCAATTCCTTTGGATAATAGTTGTTTATTCGGTTGGTCAATACCTTCATCCAGCCCAAAGGTTTACCTTGAAAACTTGCTATGGCCCATCCTTGAATATTTTCGCCAATCGTATCCACAGCTATATTTTCCTTTCTAAGATAATTGCGGGCATCCTCAAGCGACAATTCCACCAATTGGAAGTCTTTGGTCAAATGAATGCTCAAAGCCAGCGCATGGCTTGGTATTAGCTCCTTTCTGTTAAGTTTCCCAACATTAGTTCCCGCATTCTTAAGATAAAGTACATTTTGGAGATACTTTAGATCATGTTCATACATTTTTGGAAAAACATATACATCCTCATGATGAAGAAAAGTATGAAAACTGGCACTATCCGAAATCCAATTATCTAGAATTCCTCTAGGTACATCTGATTTTTCGGGTTTAATTCGCTTTCTATTGAACGTTTCCTGTTCGCCAATCTTCTTAAGGACAGCAATAAAAAAGCCCTCTCCACCTAATTTATGCGGGTAAAATCGATAACCGTGTGCACGATGCTTATTAGAACTTGTATGATCAATTCCCCAATGCTCTTCAATAGCTATTTCAATAGATTCGAAATCACCGCTATCCAGTAACCAATCGACAATATCTTCATTTTCTTCCGGAGAATAAGAACATGTTGAATAGAACAAATATCCGCCCTTATTTAAAGTCGCCAAGCTTTCAGCCAAAATTCGCTGTTGTCTTTCGCTACAAAGCTTAACATTAGCTTCGGACCATTCATCGATGGCATCGGTATCTTTTCTAAACATTCCAGATCCAGAACATGGGGCATCAACAACCATCAAATCGAAGTATCCTGGAAGGCGATTAAACGCTGCAGGATCATTATTTGTCGTTACTGTGTTAGCATTTCCCCATTTCATTAAGTTATCTTGCAGGACGGTAACCCTAGTTTTAATAATTTCATTTGCAACCAAGAGCGATTCCGGATGCAAACTACTGTTTAATAAAGTAGACTTTCCTCCTGGAGCGGCGCATAAGTCCAACGCCCGAACACTCCTTTCATTTAACTTCAAACTTCGAATAATATGATCTATGAACATGGAAGAAGCATCTTGTGGATAGTATGTTCCAGCATGAAATAAAGGATCTAACGTAAACACTGGACGATCCTGAAGATAATAAGCCACATGACACCAAGGAACTTGTTTTGCATTAGGAAACGGACAATCTTCTAATTTATTAGGGTTTAGGCGTATTGCTGTCGCCCGAATACCTTCTTCATGTATCTTAATAAATGCATCAGTATCAAATAATGGATTCACCCCTAACTTTTTCACTAAAGAATTTGGCAGAAAATTACTCATGTTGTCCTAATAGTTTGCGATAAAATTAAGATAAATAAAAATGAAGTCAAAATAAGTGGTAAATTACAAGAAAGAGTAACTTTGCACCATGAAAGAATTCAAGAAATATGCTATTATTCCTGCAACTCCAGAGGAGCTGTATCTTGCATTAACGACCGAAATTACCGCTCGTCTTTGGACAGGAGACCTAGTGTCCATAGACGCTACTATCAATGGAGAATTCTCCTTATGGGATGGTGCTATAACTGGCCGATTCTTGGAACTGGAACCTTCGACAAAAATTGTGCAAGAATGGTACTTCGGTGAAACAGACAACCCTTCGATTGTTACATTAAAGCTGCATGAACATAAAAAAGGGACATCCTTGGAAATTAGGCAGACAAATATACCGGATGAAGACTTTGAAAATATCTCGGATGGATGGGAAGACCCTTATATCTCCTCGTTGATCGACTTTTATACAGAAGAAGATTAAAGCAATGCAGCTATTCTTCCAGGGTATAGTGTAATAGCCAAGAACATCAGGTATTTGTATTCCATATAGACCGTTGGCAATACAGATACCTCCTTTACTGTGCCCGACTTTCCACTTTCCAATATATAATAATTGATATTTCACTATTATACAACATGTGAGTCGTTTCAATATCTCAAATAGAACGGATTCTACATGCTCCTTTAATCCCAATCTTCATACATATAAAATATCCCACAATAGTTTCAAACACCAAACTCAAAGCTCCTGCCGATATATTCATCCTTTACAGGCAAAGGTGTAGCAATCTTACAACATAAAATCGGCAACAGCGAAAATTATGGTGTTAAAAAGTTTTCAATCCTATCTAATAGAAATACGAATGATATATCCAAAAACCGAGACTTTCTCACCTCCGTAAACCATTGGGGTAATAACTGAGACAAGACATGCTCCTAGTGATTACAAGTAGCTTGTGTAGTGACCGCCGAATATTTGATTTACAGATGCGTCACACTGCTGCGGAACAGCGCCGGTCGGGGGGTACGGCAGATATGCAATAGCTTGTACAGGGAAGTACAGGCAGGTAGCTAAACGCAAGAAGCCCTTGA